>CANQOP010000014.1 GCA_947625485.1 uncultured Clostridia bacterium
TAGTAAAACCTCCTATGGTTTTATTCTACCATAGGAGGTGCTTTTTTACTATTGGCTACTTTTACTGGTTCGGTTCAACAAAAAGTGGGTGCCTTGTTTTTTAAAAAAATTTAAAATATTTACGAAAAAGACTTGACAAACAGCTTGAAGTGTGCGGCTGATTTTGTTCGCTGGGCAAACAAAATCAGCCCTTGTAATTAGATGTATTCCTAATCTTAATTACAAGGAGAAACAAAAATGAGTTACAGTTCTAAGCTAAAAAAGTCTTTAAACAAATGTATTGATAACGTTACTGCTCGCCGGGAAGAGTTTTGCCGAAATCCTGATAGTGATTTTACGAGGAATAGAAAATCTGACTTTTCGTCGATTATGAAGGCCGTTCTTTGTTTTGGCGGTAAGTCTCTGAACAAAGAACTATTCGAAATATTTGGCTTTAGTCCTGATACTTTGTCTCTTTCTACCTTAAAACAGCTCTACGCTATGCGCTGGGGTATTGAAACTTCTTTCAGAAAGCTTAAATATACTGTCGGTTTATACGCTTTTCATTCTAAAAAATCGGAGCATATCCTCCAGGAAATCTTTGCTCGACTTACTCTTTACAATTTTTCCGAATTAGTTACTTCCCACATAGCCATCCGAAAAAAGATAAGACATCACATTTACAAAATTAACTTTTCTGTTGCTGTGTATGCTTGTCGCAATTTCCTGCTTGGCAGATATGCCCCTAAAGCTGTTGAAACTGTAATTAGTAAACATATTTTACCTTATCGTCCTAATCTTTCAAAGCCGAGAAACCTTCGTAGTATCCCGCCTGCCAGCTTCTCTTACAGAGTAGCATAATTCTGCTTTTAATTCAATATGTTTTTTGTCTGACGTTTCCGTTGGTCTTTTCCTTATGCCATTTTATACGAAAAACACACCTGCTTATCACAAGTGTGTTTCTTTCTTCTCCCTTGGCAAATTATCTTAATGATATTGCCCGTAAGGGAGCCCTTTTATGTATAAACATACTAAATTACTTATTAAAGATAGACATAATGTCGTAGAAGGTATCGTCCTCGTCTTCATCGTCCTTAGTATCGTCGCTTTCGGCGATAACGCTTTCTTCAGCCTTTGCAACAGGCTTTCCGTCTGCGTTAAAGCCTGTAGCTATAACCGTTACGCTGATAGCGTCCTCCATCTTCTCGTCGATAACTGAACCCCAAATAATGTTTGCGTCCTCGCTTACCTTATCCTTAATCATTGTGGAAGCGGCGTCAATATCATCGAGACTGATGTCGGGAGAAGCTGTAATATTAATGATAACACCCTTAGCGCCATCGATAGAAGTCTCAAGGAGCGGGCTGGAAATAGCAGCGTCGGCTGCTTCGGTAGCCTTGTTCTTGCCTGTAGCGTAACCCATACCCATATGAGCGTAGCCTGCGTCCTTCATAACAGAAGTAACGTCCGCGAAGTCTAGATTTACGAAGCCGGGCACAAGAATAAGGTCGGAAATACTCTGCACGCCCTGGCGAAGAACATCGTCGGCAATTGCAAACGCGTTCTGGAGAGTGATAGGAGTATCGGAAACATATTTAAGTCTTTCGTTTGGAACGATAATCAGTGAGTCTACGCACGCCGCAAGCTCCTGAATACCCTGCTCAGCCTGAGCCATTCTTCTCTTTCCCTCAAAAGCAAAGGGCTTAGTTACAACAGCTGCTGTTAGGATACCCATATCCTTCGCGATTTTAGCAACTACGGGAGCAGCGCCCGTGCCTGTTCCGCCGCCCATACCTGCGGTTACGAAGACCATATCCGTGTCCTTTAAGAGAGCTGCGATTTCTTCCTTGCTCTCCTCGGCAGCCTGTCTTCCGATTTCGGGCTGAGAACCTGCGCCCTTGCCTCGTGTAAGCTTTTCGCCGATCTGAACGGTCTGCGAAGCCTGTGAACGTCTTAAAACGTGATCATCTGTGTTAATTGCAATAAATTCTACATTTTTAACCTCTGAGTTAACCATACGGTTAATGGCGTTACCGCCGCCACCGCCTACGCCGATTACCTTAATGACCGGCATATACTCACTTTCCAACTCTAATGTAAAAGCCATTTTTCTTCCTCCTTGTGAATTTCACAACGTATTTATTTGTAAATTCCGCTATTAGGCATTTTATTACGTTTACTCTAATAACTTAACATATTTTTTCTAAAAAGTAAATATAAATCAATAACTTTTTTTCAAAAACAGCAATTTTTATCGTTTTTTCAGCACTTTATACAACAATTTTACTCTGTAGGCTCAGTCACATTCGGAGACTGTGTAGAATATTGTCCCGTATTCCCATATCCGCTGTATGTCTCCGAGGCAGAGTAAGGGTCTGTCGCGGACTCAGTCTGAGTTGAAACGAAGGTTGTGCGTACCGTTTCGGTCGCGGTGGTTTCGGGAGCTGTCGTAATCTCGGTGACGTTTTCCTCTCCAAAGCCGTTGGGGTCATAATACGATTTTTTCGTAGTATTGCAGTTAGAAACGTTAAGACTTCCGCGTATCGTTTTCGCTCCGTTAGGGTCGAGCTTCTTGTTTATAATAGTAAACGCCGTTCTTATCTTATAGTCCAGGTCATCGGGAAGCCCGAGACGAATCAGAATACGGTCGTCGTATGTAATTGTTATATTGGAAATACTCTTAATGCCAATTCCCGTAATATCACCGTATCCGTTTTTGATAAGACTTTCTGTGATTTCATCCATAGCGGCTGTGTAGTTATCCTTTTCAAACTCCACATATTCGCCCGTTTGGGTAGATTTGAGTGACGGAGCATTTACAAACATCAAATTCTTAGGTCTCGCGCTCACCTGCTCCAAAATACGGTTATCTTCGCTTATAAGGTAATACTTTCCGTCACTTTTAAGCGTATAATAGGGCTCTTCATTTTTAAGGGTAATTACAAGAGTGCTCGGTATCTCAAAGCTGATTTTCGCTTTATTGACGTAAGGCAGTCTCTCGCTTATACTGTTGCTGTCTCCGAACATCGTCGCTATGAAAATGTTCTCGCCGACGCTTACGTTGGTGGTCTTGAGGACTGTATCGTCGTCGTAATATTTATTATTCCTTATTACAATATTTTCCGTCTTAAAAAGCACCGTAAGCGAAAGCGCAATGCCCACTGCTATAATAAGCACGATGATTGACAGCGAGACAATAATACGCCTGCGGCGGCGGACCTTCGGAGATATAGGCTTAGGCTGTCTTTTCTGGCGTTGCTTGCGTTGTTTTCTCGCCTGCTCCTTTCGGATACCGACCTCGTTAACATAGTAGCCGTCCTTGTGGTCGGTCGGGTCAAGGTCGCGGACACGCTTGTCCGTTTCCCGCTCGATTATATCAGGAAGAGATTTCTTCCTTCTTTTTTTAGGAGGAGCAGGGCGCGCGGGAATTTCCACAACTATATGGGAATCTCCGCCCTCGCGGCGCGCCTTGCGGCGTGCTTCCTCACGGTATTTAGCGTCCATACGCGCTTTTTTCCGAGCAAGCTCCCGCTCTTTTTGGCGCTGTTTTTCAAGCGCCTTTTTCTCTCTCGGCGTAAGTTCGCGCCTGCGCTGCGGTCTTTTTTCGTCCATATTATCTCCCCCTTTCCTTATCCTTTTAAGCTTGTCCGCTGTCCTTAAATTATAATTTAAGATAGCTTTTTCGGGAGGGCAGGAAGCCCTCCCCTATGCGTTAATTTCCGACAGCATATCCGAAACCGATAACATTCGGTTATCAACTATTTTTTCATATCTTCCTTACGTCCGCTCCGAGGTCGCTTAGCACCTTCTCGTAGCTTTCGTATCCCCTCATAAGGTACTTTATGCCACCGACTTCCGTCGTTCCCTCGGCGGCGAGCGCTGCGGTAATTAGACCGGCGGCACCGCGCAAATCCTCTGCCTCCACGTTAGCTCCGTAGAGCGGGCGCGCGCCGTTTACAACAGCAACCTTTCCCTGAACGCTTATATCCGCTCCAAGACGGCACATCTCGCCGACGTGCTTAAAGCGATTTTCAAATATGTTTTCCACAAAAACCGAGGTTCCGTCGCACACCGCAGCTACCGCCATAAGCGGAGCCTGCGCGTCAGTCGGAAATCCCGGATACGGCATCGTGCGCAGCATTGAGAGAGCCCGCATATGCTCGGGAGCGCTGAATTTCATTCTTCCATGTTTACAGGAAACGGAACAGCCCGCCTCCTCGAACACGGGAATTATCGAGCTTAAATGGCTCGGAATAATTCCGCTGAGCGTAATTTCGGAGCCTGTAACGGCAGCCGCTGACATAAGGCTTGCAGCGACAATTCTGTCTGGGATTATCGTGTGGGATACGGCGTAAAGCTCGCTCTTTCCGTCTATAAGAATCGTGCCCTCTCCTGCTCCGTAAATTTCCGCGCCTGCGTCGCAGAGAAACTCGCACAAATCGACGATTTCGGGCTCGCGCGCGGCGTTGGTTATCGTAGTGGTTCCCTGCGCGGTGGCTGCGGCGAGAATAATATTCTCCGTAGCTCCTACGCTCGGAAACGAAAGCGCAATCTTCGCACCGTGAAGTCCTTTTGGAGCAGAGCATTCGAGAATACCATGGCGTTCGGTTATATCAACACCCATTTTTCTCAGCGCTTTAAGGTGCAAATCTATAGGACGCGGTCCCAACTCACAGCCTCCGGGGAAGCTCAGAGTTGCATTTCTGAAACGCGCAAGAACAGCTCCGATAAACACGATGGAACTGCGCATTTCGCGCATAAGGTCGTCGGGAATATCACTGCGGTTCATACCGTCGGAATTAACAAGAACAGCGCTTCCCACTTTATCGACAGAGCAGCCCAGATAACGCAGTATACGCATAGCCGCGTCCACGTCTGTAAGAGTGGGACAATTAAGCAAAACGTTCTCGCCCTTTGTGAGAAGAGTTGCCGCAAGAATGGGCAGCGAGCTGTTTTTAGCGCCCTGAACTTCAACCTCGCCGCAGAGCCGTCTTTTCCCGTTTATCACAAATTTTGACACCTTAAGCACCACCCAAAAACATTTACCTCTTTATAATATGGGCTGTGCTGAAAAATGTGCTTATCTTTTCCCGAGAACTTGGCGGATAATCGAGTAAATACGCTCGTTGGAGTCTATAATTGCCATTTTATGCGAGTTTTCCGAGTATTCGCGGAGTTTATCGGGGTTTTTAAGCAGGCTGTCTGCCTTTTCTGTAAGAAGGTCCTCGGTTAAGTCCTTTTCCTCGATAATATCCGCGGCTTTATTGTTTACAAGCGCCATAGCGTTGTGGTACTGATGATTTTCGGCGACATTCGGAGACGGTATAAGAATGGCGGGTTTTCCGAGCGCCTGAATTTCGGAGAGAGTAATAGCGCCCGCGCGTGAAATCACCAAATCGGCGGCTGCCATACAGGTCGCCATATTGTCAATGTACTCGCGCACGTCCAGATTTTTGCACTCGCTTATATCCGTTCCCTTTTCTTTGACCAAATCGGGAAACCATTTCCCGTACTTTCCGTACCCGTGAATGTGCTGGTACTGACCGTCCCTGCCGCTGCGCGCGATAAGCGCGGCTATACCCTCGTTAATCCTGCGCGCTCCGAGCGAGCCGCCGAAAGACAGCACGACGGGACGCTCGTCCAGTCCGAGCTCTGCTCTCGCTTTGCTCTTATCGGCTGAGAGGATTTCCTTGCGCACGGGGTTGCCGACTACGGCGTAATTGCAGTTTTTGTCGAGATATTTTTCCGCTCCGCTGACCGCGAGCATGACCTTTTTCGCGGTTTTGGACAGCATTTTATTGGTAACGCCCGGATAGGCGTTCTGCTCGTGGATAATTGTAGGGATTCCCATTTTAGCCGCTGTTCTGAGGACAGGACCGCTGACGTAGCCGCCTGTACCTATACAGAGGTCGGGTTTAAATTCCCCTATTATTTTCTTCGCCTCGCGAGAGGACGAAAAAGTGCGTTTTACCGTTAAAATGTTCTGCTTTAGAGCGTCAAAGCTTATTTTGCGCTTAAATCCGCTGATAGTAATAAGCTTCATCTCGTATCCCGCGCTTTTAACAAGCCGTTCCTCCATACCGCCGCGGTTGCCGATAAAGAGGATTTCGGCGTCGGGATGCTTTCCTTTTACATACCCCGCAATAGCAAGCGCGGGATTTATATGTCCCGCAGTTCCGCCGCAGGCGAAAAGCAGCTTCATACGCACCCTCCTTACTTTTTACTGTTTTATAATTATCAAAGGATTTCTCCATAAAATCTACTGTTTTTCTATATTTGCCGTTCGTGAAATCGAGAGAATAAGTCCCATCTGGGCGAGCAGCATAATCAGCGAGCTGCCTCCGTAGCTAAAGAACGGCAGACTTATGCCCGTGTTCGGTAGCCAGTCGGTGATAACAAGAATGTTGAGCACTACCTGAATACCAATCTGAGACGAAAGCCCGATACCGAGCATACGTCCGAAGCGGTCCTTCGAGCGCAGGCTGAGAGTGATGCCGCGCCACACGAGCAGAGCAAAAATCAAAAGAATTATCAAAGCTCCGACAAGACCCAGTTCCTCGATAACAACAGCGAAAATAAAATCGTTCTGCGGCTCGGGAATATAAAGATATTTTTGCCGCGACTGCCCGAGTCCAAGACCAAACAGTCCGCCCGAACCAATCGCGTACAGTGAATTTCTTGTCTGCCACGTTAGGTTCCACATATTCGCGTCGGAAGGATTAAGAGCCTGACCCCAGCCGTCCATTCGCTCCATAGCGTAGCCGAGCAGACCCGTCGCCGCCGAGGCAGCTATCACGGCAATTAGCAGAACAAAGCCGTAAGCAAACCATTTAATTTTCATACCGCCTATGTAGAGCATTACTACTGTGAGAATACCGATAATAACAATACCCGAGAAATGCGGCTCCAGCATAAGCAGAGCGGCGGTTGAGCCGAAAATGACAATTCCGGGGACAACGCTGTAGCGGGCGTACTGCATCTTGTCGTAGTAAAGACTTGCCCAGTGCGCAAAGAACACAATTATCGCAAGCTTAGTAATCTCGGACGCCTGAATGTTGATAGGTCCTATGTCAATCCAGCGGTGGACCTTAGCGGGGATTATAAGCACCACAACGAGCGTTATATACGAGATAATCATCAGCGGTACGGCGAGCTTATGCAGCTTATTGTAGTTAAAGAACGAAAGTCCGAGCATAGCCGCAACGCCTACAACAGCATATAAAAGCTGACGACGGACGAAAAAGTAGCTGTCGCCCTCGTGATTATAGTAGGCGGTCGGATAGCTTGCGGAAAACATCATCACCATTCCGACGATGAGCAGAGTAAGCACTAAGAGCAGAAACGGAAGGTCAAGACCCATTCCCCTCTCAAGCCACTTCATCTTCGGTTTCCTGCGACCTTTTTTTCTGTTGTCAGAGGTTGGCTGTTGAGTTCTCGGACGACGGACGGCAACTTTCTCGTCATAGAGCTTGTTGAGGTCTGCCTGCCGCATTACTCTTACGTTAGGAGCCATAATATTCCTCTCTTTCGGGATTTATGTTCACACCCTTTAGGGTGATAAAGCTTATTGGTTTACAATTAAATTTATGAAATTATTTTTATTCGGAAACTAAAGTTTTACTCCGTAATATACAAGCAAAAACGCTGCGACTCCGAAAATTACGGCGACAAAGCTGAATACTGAGACAATTTTGACCTCAGACCAGCCGCACATCTCGAAATGATGGTGTATAGGACTCATCTTAAAGAGGCGCTTGCCGTGAGTAAGCTTAAAGTAACTTACCTGAAGTATAACGGAGAACATTTCGCAGAGATATACGATACCAAGCGGCAGCAGCAAAATCGGCATATCTAAAGAGAATGCAAGCGCGCAAACGATACCTCCGAGAAAGAGCGAACCCGTGTCTCCCATAAACACCTTTGCAGGATGGAAGTTCCAAACAAGGAAGCCCAGGCAGCCTCCCGCGACAGACGCGGACAAAAAGCTAACCCCCATATATCCGACAAGATTTGCAATAAGCATAAAAAACAGCGAAACAAAGAAAGTTAGAGAGCCGTCCAGCCCGTCAATGCCGTCCGTAAGGTTTACGGCGTTTACCACACCCACGATTACGACCGCCGCAATCGGATAGTAAAGCCAGCCGAGGTCAACCGTTCCAACAAACGGAATAGTCGTTGTGCCGCCGTATCCGAGAAATCCGAGGCAGGCGAGATATGCTATCGTCACCGCAAACTGGAGCACGAGCTTTTGAATAGCCGTAAGTCCGAGATTGCGCTTTTTAACAACCTTAATATAATCGTCGATAAATCCTATTGCGCTGTGGCCGAGGGCGAGCGCGAGTCCTGTGAAAACGAATATTGCGCAGCGCGTCGGGTCCGCCTGATAGACAGTTACCGCCTGAGTACCAAAGGTGTTGTATAGCAATACGCTTGCAGTGGCCACAATGGTGATACTCACGATAAACATAATACCGCCCATTGTCGGCGTGCCCTGCTTCTCCTTATGCCACGACGGCCCTATCTCGAGGATGGTCTGACCGAAGTTTAGCCTATGGAGAAACGGAATCAGAAGTTTTCCGAGCACCGCAGTGATTGCAAACGTGCAAAGCGTGGTAAGAAATGTCCATACAGGGAAAATCATATTATCGTTCCTTTCATTTTTGTACGTTTAGTATAACAGCCGACTGCCTGCGGTAAACACTAATCTTGTACTACAGTTGAGCCGCCGAACTTGACAGAAATCACCGTTCCCTCGGGAACCTGCTTACCCGCAGGAATACTCTGAGTCTGAGAAACTGCTGAGGAGCTGGAGGTCACGCCCGAAATACTTACATTCAGTCCGTAGGACGACGCGAGCGAATTAACGGTGGATACCGAATAGCCGACTAAATCCGGGACTGTCACTGTGTTTGACGCGCTCTCCTCGTCGGTATAGAGCACAACGTTGCCTCCCTTAGGAATTTTAGCCGCCGCGTAAGGAATCTGAGAAACGACCTTTTTACCCTCACCCTTGACGGTAACTGTAAAACCGTCCTGCTTTGCCTGAGCTTCAGCCTTATTTGCTGAAAGCCCTATGTACGAGCCTGCGACAGTATCTATGTACTGCTTCTCGCTCTCGGAGTACTCAGCCTGAATCTCGAGGTACGGAAGAACCTCGCTCATAATATTTACGAATACAGGAGCCGAAACAAGACTTCCGTAGTAGTTAGCGCCCTTAGGCGTATCGAAGAATACAAGGCAAGCAACCTGCGGGTCGTCGGCGGGAGCAAAACCGCAGAAAGAGGCGATATAGTCCTCCGAACCGTTTGTGGAGTGACCGATTTTCTCGGATGTACCTGTCTTTCCGCCTACTCTGTAACCGGCGATATAGCCGTTGTTCACACCGCCCTGAGTGGTATTCCTCTCGAGATAGTCGCACATCTTAGCGGAAACTTCCTTTGAGATAACCTGACGTTTTACGGTAGTCTCAGTGTTTTTGACGACATTTCCGTCCGCGTCAACGATTTTCTGAACCACATAAGGCTGAACGACCTTGCCGCCGTTCGCAACGGCGGACGCCGCCGTAACCATCTGAATCGGCGTAATTGAGAAGCCCTGACCGAACGAGGAAACCGCGAGGTCTACCTCTCCCATATCGTGGTCAAACCAAATATCCTCTGATTCACCCGGGAGGTCGATACCCGTCGGTTTGGAGAAGCCGAAAGCGTTATAATAATTTTGGAACTTCTTTGTACCGACAAGATTGCCTATCTGGATAAACGCGGGGTTGCAGGAATTTGCAATAGCCTGAAAGAAATTCTGAGAGCCGTGACCGTTACGGTTATGGCAGTGAATATTTTCGCCGGGGAGCTTAACAACACCCGAACAGTAGAAGGAGGAATTATCGTTTACTTTTCCTTCATTAAGCGCCATTGACGCAGTACACATCTTAAATACCGAGCCCGGATAGTAGGTGTCGGCGATAGCCTTGTTACGCCACATAGCTCCCAGAGCCGCGCTTTCGGCTTCCGCCCTGTCCTTCTTTGGCAGCTGGCGGATAGTATCAAGATCGGCTTCCGGCAAATCGTACGGATTATTAAGGTCATAACCGTCCGCTACTACCATAGCGAGTATCGCGCCCGTGTTTACGTTCATAATAATGCAAACACCGCGGTTGAGAACGTTGTTATTGACAAGTCCCTGTTTCATATATTTCTCGGCAATCGACTGAACAGTCTCGTCGATTGTGAGGGTTATGTCGTTTCCGTCCTTTGCGCCGACATTCTGCTCGTACTGGAACGGCATATCGGTCTGGTTGGCGTTTCGGGCTTTAATTATGCGTCCCGGCGTGCCCGTGAGATAATCGTTGTACTGATACTCTACTCCCTCAAGTCCCTGGTCGTCCGAGCCTGTAAAGCCGATTACGGCGGAGGCGAGGTCGTTATAGGGATAATAGCGGCGGAAGTCGTCAAAAAGCGCGATAACGTTTACTATCTTTTTGTATTTGTCGCTGTCTTTCAGCTTTTGCTGGAATTTGAGAATTTTTTCCCGCTCGTCCGACTCAATTTTGCGCTTGATAACAATATAGAAAGAATTTTCCTTTGACTTCTTATACAAATCCTTGTAGTCGAGGTCAAGGATTTTCGCGAGGTTTTTGGAAACGTATTTTCTCTGAGCATTATTCTCGAAGTAGTGCGGCGCGAAAACCACCCTCCACACGGACGCGCTCTGCGCGAGTATCTTGCCCTTAGCGTCGTAAATCGTGCCGCGCTTAGCGTTCACGGTAGTATCGTAGAGCATCTGATCTACCGACTGCTCCTGAAGCTCTGCTCCCTGAACCAGTGTCAGGTGACCGAGGCGCACCATAACCGCTCCGAAGCCTATGACGAGAATGAGTATGATAAGTATAGTCGAACGAAAACGCAAAAGCTGCATAGCGCCTCGCTGAGTCCGTTTTTCGCGTGGTTTTGCCATACTCCTACTCCCTTTCGTAAATTTTCAAAAATAGCGCTTTCACGCCGTTTTTCACTCTTTGTACTGTTGCTTTTCAAAAGCAAGCCGTACTCAAAAAACAAATATTTTCAATTTCTTTAAATTACCTAAAATCACGAATAAGAGTTAAGATTACACATCTCAACTCTTATTCCATAACATAGTAAATGATATTAAATTAAATGCAATGTTATGACCAAAGTCCTGTTAATGCGTTTATAATTTTTTGGAAAAAGTTTTGGTTCGCATCTTCGGAGATTTCGGCCTTATCGCCCTCTGACAGAGAGACATACTCCTTCTGGGCATTTTCTGCCTTACTCATTCCCAGCTTGCCTTGAGCGTATTCCTCTATCTGATTAGTAGAGAGCTTGGATTGAATAGCCATCTGCGACTGTGTATATGTACTTCTCGCGTTTTCAAGTTCTTCTTTAGTATTTATAATTTTCTGGTTAAGCTCAGTCAGCTGGACTTGTCCGATAATGATAACACTGACGATTACAGTAATCAGCGCGCCCGAAACAGCGCCTACAAACAAGCGAAAAGGGTTATGCTTTCTTCTGCGGATTTTTATTAAAGCGTCCTGAGGGATAGAGACGACTTTACTTTTATTCTGTTTTTGTTTTTCTTTCGGCAGCTCTTTAGCGGTGTTATCTCTGAAAAAGTCGTGATTGTAAGCTGCGCTGTTATTTCCATATGCCATTTATATTACCTCTAAGGTTATTACCTTCAACGATTATTTATTTTACATCATAAACGTTAGTATATATTTCTTTAATAACAAAATGTTACAAATTTTTAATTTTTCTTTATTTCTGTTACAGAATATTCTAATTTTCCTTATGGGAATTATACAGAATATTGTGTCAAAAATTTGAATTCCACACAATCTATTGTGGTTTTACAACTATTTACAAACCTGTTATATTTTACCTCAAATTGTAACAAATGTCTAGGGGTATTTAAGATTTTTCAATAATTTTTTCGCAAATTCTTAGTTTTGCACTTCTTGAGCGCGGATTTTCGTCTAATTCTAGTGAATTTGCTACAATAGGTTTGCGGGTTATTGACATAGCCTGCGGTTTTTTGCCGCATACGCACACGGGAAAATCAGGCGGACAGGTACAGCCCTCGCACCATTTTGCGATAGTTTGCTTAACGATTCTGTCCTCTAAAGAATGAAAAGTGATTACGGCGAGCCTTCCTCCGCCGCACAAAAGGCTGAAAGCGTCCTCAAGTCCCGCCTTGAGAGCGTCAAGCTCGTGGTTTACCTCAATTCTGAGCGCCTGAAATGTTTTGCGGGCAGGGTGTCCGCTGCGCCTCACGCGCTCGGGAACGGAATTCCTGATTATCTCGGCGAGTTCAAAGGTCGTTTTAATCGGAGCTTCTTCCCTTTTCTTTACTATAGCTCTTGAAATCGAGTCGGCAAACTTCTCCTCTCCGTATGTGAATATAATCCGCGAAAGCTCTTTCTGCGAAAGGGTGTTCACCAAATCCCGGGCGCTTGTCCCCGACTGAGACATACGCATATCGAGCGGAGCGTCCTCGTGAAAGGAAAAGCCGCGTTCGGCGGTATCGATCTGATGGGAGGATACTCCTATATCGAGCAGCACACCGTTTACCTGGTAAATACCTCTCTGCCTTAAAAGCGACTTCATATCAGAAAAGTTGCCTTTTATAATAATTGAATTGGGTTCGTTCTTAAATCTCTGCTTAATGGCACAGACAGCGTCCGGATCTTGGTCAATGGAAATAAGCTTTCCGTCTCTGAGCTTTTCGAGAATAGCAGCGGAATGACCGCCTCCGCCTGCGGTACCGTCAACATAAATTCCGTTAGGGTTGATATTAAGCCCTTCAATCGCCTCGTTAAGCAGTACGGGAATATGCGAAAATTCCATACCCACCTCTTACATTTTTAACAAATTGAGAGCTTCCGTAAGGTTCGGCTTATTTTTGAGCTTAAACTGAGCAAGCTTGTCCTCGTCCCATATCTCGAGCCTGTTATCCATACCGACCACGGAGACGTTTTTGTCGAGTCCCGCCTCTTCACGGAGCGTCTGAGGGATAGGGATACGGCCCTGAGAGTTAGGCGAAACCTCTACCGCTGTTGAGATAACGGCGTATTGCAGAGCAAGAGCGAGCTGCGCCGGCAGCGCCTTGATGTTCTCGCGGAGCTTTTCAAACTCCTCGGCGGAGAGCACCTGAACGCAGTCGTAAAAACCCTTTGTAACGTAAAACGTCTCGCCGAGCTGAGCGCGAAATCTGGCGGGCAGGACAATACGACCCTTCGCGTCGATAGTATGAGACGAAGTACCTGTAAATAACAATCCTGCCACCTCCTTGAAACAATACACCTATTTTGCCATAAAAGCAATAACTATAGCCACTTTGTGACACCTAATGCCACCTTTGTAACCATTATACTCTATCAATCACTAAATTGCAAGGAAAAAGTAACAGCAATTTAACCAAACATTACAATACGTTTTGCAGTATTTTATACAAAAAACAACATTGTTCGACCGTTTCGGAAAATGCAGGAGACAAATTTTCTTTTTTAATACATTCGATATTAACTTGAACGTCTTTTTTAGAGCAAAAAAATAACCCTACCGACTTTGATCGGGAGGGTTTTGGTTTAGTATAATATTTTAAGCAGAATTTATTTCATCGCGTTTCTGAATTCCTGTCTTGTGTGCTTAATTTCCTTGGCGTAAGACGAGATTGTCTCGTCAGCGCGCTCCATAATGTTAGCCACATATGAATTTGCAGCCTTATGCATATCATCGGATTTCTTCTTTGCAGCCGCGATAATCTCCTTAGCCTGAGCCTGAGCAGCTTTTACAATCTCGTTCTCGCTAAGCATAACCTTGCGTCTTGCCTCAGCCTGACGGATAACTTCTTCTTCCTTGCGCTTAGCCTCTGCAAGAATATCGTCGCGGTCGGACACAATGCCCTTAGCCTGGCGAATCTCCTTGGGAAGATTTTCCTCAATCTCATCGAGAATTTCAAAAATTCTCTCGCCCGAAAGAAGAACCTTCTTGTCCTTGCTTAGAGGTACAGCCTTAGCGTTGTTGACCATATCCTGTAATTCCAAAATTAAATCGTCAATTCTCTGTTCCATTTTTCCCACTCCATTATCAGTTATAGTATTTGTTTTAAACGTGCTAAAATTTTATCATGCACACACTCGGGCACAAACGAGCTTATATCCCCGCCGAGAGACGCGACCTGCTTAACCATACTGGAGCTGAAATACATAAACTCCGATTGACTGGTAAGGAACACTGTCTCCAGGTCAGGATTTAGCTTTTTGTTGGTGAGCGCCTGCTGAAATTCGTACTCAAAGTCTGAGACCGCTCTCAGTCCCTTTACGATTGAGGTAACTCCCTGACTTCTCGCATAGTCCGCGAGAAGTCCGTCAAAGCCGACTATTTCGACGTTGTCGATACCTTTAAGCGATTCCTCGAGCAAAGCAATCCTCTCCTCGGTTGAGAAGCTCGGATTTTTTGCAGGGTTATTGAGAACCCCGACGATAACGTGGTCAAACATTCTCGCCGCTCGGGTAATTATATCGACGTGACCGAGCGTTACAGGGTCAAAACTACCCGGACAGATAACCTTTGTTTCCATTAAGCAACTTCCTAAACATATTCCTTGTGTCGGTACATAGATACTTTTATTTTACCATAGTGTTTCTGTCTGTCAAGCACAAATTCGCCATATTTTTCAAAAATTTCTTCATTTTCTGCATTTTCTGCAATTATTATGCCTGTTTTTTTTACAATTTCGCTCACTTTAGGCAAAGCTTTCTGCAAAAGTCCCGTTTTATAAGGAGGATCGAGAAACACAATATCGAACGGCTCGGAAATCATTTCGAGATAGCCGATACTGTCGGTATGGATAACTTTGGCACGGCTGTAAAATCCGACATTGTTTAAATTTTGGCGTACTATATCAACAGATTTTCTTGAAGCGTCGACAAAGGTCGCGGATTTTGCTCCGCGGCTGAGCGCCTCGATACCCATTTGTCCGGAACCGGCAAAAAGGTCGAGAAAAGTTCTTCCCTCTATTTCAAACTGTATGGCTGAGAAAATCGCCTCTTTGACCTTTGACGTGGTCGGGCGGACGTCCTCACCCTCGAGGGTTATGAGCTTTCTTCCTCTCGCCTCTCCTGTTATTACTCGCATATTTTGCTCCTTTTATCATTTATCGTAGAAATGTAGTAATATAGTAATAATTAAAAATTACTCTCCGTCGTGAAAGTAATTATAAACACTGACTGCCGCGTCGTGATTCATTTTGGGGCACAGCTCCAGCTCCTCGAGGTCGGCGTTGCGGATATTGGTTATGGTACGGAATTGCTTTAAAAGCGCCTTCGCGCGGACAGTTCCTATCCCTTTAATATCTGTAAGAGAGCTTTTAAACGTGGTGTTCTTTCTGCGCTGGTGGTGGTAGCCGATAGCAAAGCGGTGAACCTCGTCCTGCATTTTGCTTATGAAAGTAAAGACTGCGCGGCGGGAGTTTATCGAGATTTCGCCTCCTGAGCCTGTTATGGCTCGCGTGCGGTGACTCCCGTCCTTAACCATACCAAAAACCGGCACATCAAGGTTGTGCTTTTTCAAAACCGGCATTACAGCCGAGACCTGTCCCTGTCCGCCGTCGAGCAGAATAAGGTCGGGCAGTCTGCCGAAGCCCTCTCCCGTATCCTTTAATTTCTCGTACTCCGTAAAACGGCGGTCGAGCACCTCCGCCATTGACGCGTAATCGTCCTGACCCTCAAAGGACTTTATTTTAAACTTTCGGTAAGCCGATTTGAGCGGCTTTCCGTTTTCGTATACTATCATACCTGCGACATTCTCCGTGCCCGCAAGATTGGAGTTGTCGTAGGACTCGATATACTCGGGAATTTTAGAAAGTCCCAAAATTTCACGCAGCTCCTCTAAAACCGAATACTCGCGCGAGGTTCTGCCCTTTATCTGAGCAAGCACCTCGGAGGCGTTCTTACGGCACATCTGCACGAGCCGATATTGCTCTCCGCGCTGCGGGCAGGTTAGATAAACGCGGTTGCCGCGCTTTTGTGAGAGCCACTTTTCGACGACCTCTCTGTCCTCGGGCATACGGTCTAGTGTGATATTTTTCGGAATATCCCGCATAGAATAAAAGCTCGTTATAAACTGCGAAAGCTCGTTTTCTCCGTCCAAAGGATTGTTAATGACAAAATTTTCGTGGTCCGAAAGTCTTCCGCCGACAAATTTAAATACCTGAAAACAGCCGCGCTCGCCGTCGGTAAAATATGCTATTACATCTTGGTCGGGGACGTTTACGGAAACGACCTTTTGCTTATCCGCCATTTTCTTAATCGCGCTGATTTTGTCGCGTATTTTCGCCGCACGCTCAAAATCAAGCGCCTCGGAGGCGGTCTCCATCTCCTCGGTAAGCTGTTTTATCGACTCGCTGCTGCCGCCCTTCAGAAACCTGAGCGCCTGCTCTACATTCTCGTTATATTCCTTAAAGCTTACCTTTCCCGTACAGGGAGCGAGGCACTGCTTTATATGGTAGTTGAGACACGGTCGCTCCTTTCCGAAGCAATCGGGAAATTTTCGGGTGCAATCGGGCAGCTTAAAGGCTCTGTTCGCCTGCTCTACCGACTGCTTTACGTAAAAACCCGTCATATACGGTCCGATATATGTCGCACCGTCGTCCTTTTTCTGAAGTTCGTAGGTTATCCGCCGCCACTTTTCGTCGGAAACGCGGATATAGCTGTAGCCCTTATCGTCCTTTAAAAGAATATTGTATTTAGGCGAGTGCTGCTTTATAAGACTGCACTCGAGCACAAGCGCCTCAAACTCGCTGTCGCATATTATATACTCGAAGTAATCGACATTCTCAACCATTCGGCGCACCTTTTCGCTGTGGTTGTTCTGCGAGCCGAAATACTGTGATACGCGGTTTTTGAGCGCCTTCGCCTTGCCTATATATATTATTTTTTTGCTTTTATTGTGCATTATATACACGCCCGGAGATTCAGGCAAAGCCATCGCTCTGCGGCGCAGTTCCTTAATTTTAGGATTCATACAAATTAATATAACCTATAATAATAAAAAAAGACGGTATTAAGCTATTACGAAAATAAATTTTAATAAATTACAAAATTCAGTGGTAAGTTCACTTTTTGTTGCCTCACGCGTGCGTACATTAAGAGCTTGCGGAGGACAAAATCTGTTATACAGAAAACTGTTTTTATAAAACAAAACGGGCGGATATGCTCCGCCCGTTAAATTTTCAAGTAAATCAGTCGGCAAATCCGGACTCCACGAGAGCAACGAGACCGTCAACAGCCCCTTCCTCGTCCGAGCCGTCAGCAAGAATCTTTATTGTAGTTCCGCCAATGATTCCGAGCGAAAGCACGCCAAGGAGACTCTTTGCGTTCACGCGTCTTTCTTCTTTTTCTACCCAAATTGTAGCTTTATACTCGTTAGCTTTCTGAATGAAAAATGTTGCAGGGCGTGCATGCAAGCCAGCCTTGTTCTTAACGAGAACTTCCTTAACGTACATAACTAAAACCTCTCTAAATAAACAAATTTCAAGTTTTACCCCTCAGTCAGGAGATTCAATGCATACTTATTATATCACTTTATTTTTTGCCGTCAACACTAAAAAATAATTTTTGGATTTAATAACATTTATAATGTTTTTACACAAATCACGTTTGTGCAACTTCACGAATATACGCTTCACTCAGATATATTATTAGATGCTCTTTTTAATCCTTTACGGGAGAACACGCATATCTATGTGAATATTATGCACAGAGTCACGTATTTTCCTCAATAATTTTTAAATCCTCCTGTGAAAGCTCCTTTTTTTCCAGCATATCGGGACGTTTCAGCGCTGTACTGATAAGACTGTGCTCGTACCGCCAGCGGTCAACCTTTGCGTGATCTCCGCTGTATAGAATCGGCGGCACTTCAAGCCCGCGCCACACCTGTGGTTTCGTATACTGCGGGTACTCAAGCAATCCGTTAAAATGGCTCTCCTCGGTAAAGCACTCGTTGTTCGAGAGCACGCCCGGAACCATACGCGCCAAAGCGTCAATAAACACAAGGGCAGGAAGCTCTCCGCCCGTGAGCACATAGTCGCCTATCGAAATTTCCTCGTCAATAAATTCATCAATTATACGCTGGTCAACGCCCTCGTAGTGTCCCGCGAGAACACAAATATTATCAAGCTCGGAAAGCTCTCTTAGCCGTTTTTGGGTGAGCACCTTTCCCTGCGGGGACATATAAACGAAACGCGGCTTTGTTCCGCGTTTTTCGCAGATAGCCTCATAACAGAGCGCAATCGGCTCGCACTTCATAAGCATTCCCATTCCGCCGCCGTAAACCGTGTCGTCAACGCGTCTGTGCTTATCAAACGCATAGTCCCTGAGCTGGTGGCACTCGACGTCTATCGCTCCGCTCTTTCGCGCCCTGCCGATTATGCTTTCTCCGAGAACCGCCTCGCACATCTCGGGGAAAAGTGTAATCAAATCAAGCTTCATCGTCGAAAAGTCCCTCCATAGGTTTCACGAGGACGATACCGTCATCAACATTCTTCTCAACTACAACGCTGTCTATCACGGGGATAAGGTACTCCTTACCGTCGGCGTTCTTCACTGTGTATACGTCGTTCGCACCCGTTTTAAAAACGTCTTTAATCGTACCGTATTCGACTGTCATATCATCGGCGTCAATAACTCTACAGCCAAGCAAATCCTGGACAAAGTTTTTGCCCTTGGGGAGCTTTACGTCCTTTCGGTCGATATAGAGTGTCCGTCCGCGGAGCACCTCCGCCTCTTCAATAGTCTCAATCCCATCTATTTTCATCAGGACGATATTTTTATGAGGGCGGCAGGAAACCTTTATTTGCTCTTCTCCGCTTTTATAATAAAGTGTCTTAAACTGCGAGAGAAACTCGGGCGAATCGCACCAAGGCTCGACGCGGAGCTCGCCTCGAATACCGTGAGTGCCGACGATTCTGCCGACCTCGAGAAACTGTTTCTTCATAATTCTCACCTGCTGTGATTTTTATTTAAGTATTTTAACATAAAGGCAAATTTGTGTAAAGAGAAAAAATACCCTAAACGAACAGAAGCCGCCCTCGGGCGGCTTTTAAGACTATTTGCCTGAAATCAGTCGATTTCAACCATTACCTTCTGTTCGTTTCTTACCGCGGCAGAACGCGCGATAGTGCGGATAGCCTTGGCAATTCTGCCCTGCTTTCCGATGATACGACCCATATCGTCCTCAGCAACATGGAGGTGATATACTACTACGCCCTCCTCATCGGGAGCGTCAGCCTCAACGCTTACAGCGTCGGGATTCTCTACTAAGCCTTTTGCAATAATTGTAAGTAAATCCTGCATAATTTCTAAATCCTTTCCATTTCCATAAATAATTAATCAATATAACCGTTCTTCTTTAAAAGAGCCTTTACAGTATCCGTAGGCTGCGCGCCGTTAGCAATCCATTTCTTAACTGCCTCGGCGTCAACCTTAAACTCTGAAGGCTTTTTGAGAATATCGTATGTTCCGATTTCCTCAATGAAGCGACCGTCACGCGGATATCTTGAGTCCGCAACAACTACACGATAGAAGGGTGCCTTCTTAGCGCCCATTCTTCTGAGTCTGATTTTAACTGCCATTTTTTCACCTCCGTTATTACCAGTTAATTCAAAGCTCTGCTTTTAACAAGCAGAGGTCGTGCGCAGCACGACGGGTTCATAGGGGATTAAATCCCCTATTGAACCGAAGATGTTCGCCGCCTTATAGGCGGGGAACATTTCTCTGCGGTATATATTAACCAATGTTTATATTGGGTTAATAACTCTTAAAATCCGGGGAAACCTCCTCCGCCCATATTCATCATTTCGGGCGGAAGCCTCATACCCCGCTTCTTCTTACCCTTTCCGTTCATATGACGCATCATCTTCTGCATTTCACGAAGCTGCTTTATGAGTCGGTTAACCTCCTCAACGCTCCTGCCTGAACCGGCGGCAATTCTGCGCTTGCGGCTTGGGTTAATCAGGTCGGGCTTTTCGCGCTCGGCGGGAGTCATTGATAGAATTATCGCCTCGGTCCAGTCGATTGCCCGGTCGTTTATCTCAACACCGTCGAGCTTATTGCCGACTCCGGGGAGCTTAGAGAGAATGCCTTTAAGCGGACCCATCTTTTTGATCTGCCTAAACTGCTCGAGCAGATCGTTAAAGTCCATTTTATTGTGCATCATCTTCTTGGCGACTTCCTCAGCCTTTTTCTCGTCTAGTTTTTCCTCAGCCTGCTCGATAAGCGTAAGAACGTCTCCCATGCCAAGTATGCGGCTCGCCATACGGTCGGGGTGGAATTGCTCAAGATCCTCAAGCTTTTCGCCTGTTCCCGCAAATTTAATCGGACAACCCGTAACGGATTTTACCGAAAGAGCCGCGCCGCCTCGGGTATCGCCGTCAAGCTTAGTAATTATAACGCCCGAAATTTCGAGCAGTTCATTAAAGCTCTTTGCAACATTTACGGCGTCCTGACCTGTCATCGAGTCGATAACGAGAAGTATTTCCTGAGGGTTGACCTCAGCTTTAAGCTCTTTAAGCTCGTTCATCAGCTCTTCGTCTATATGGAGACGGCCCGCAGTATCGAGTATAACGATGTCGTTGCCGTAGTCCCTCGCGTGTTTAATAGCTTCACGGGCAATTTTAACAGGCTTATCCATGCCCATTTCAAAAACGCTCACGCCCGCCTTATTTCCTACAACCTTAAGCTGTTCAATAGCCGCGGGACGGTATACGTCGCAGGCTACGAGGAGAGGTCTGTGATTCTGTTTTTTAAGCATAAGGGCAAGCTTTGCGCTGTGAGTAGTTTTACCCGAACCCTGAAGTCCGCACATCATAATTACTGTGGGCGGCTTTGAAGAAAACTCCAGTCGGGAGGTTTCACTCCCCATAAGCTCGGTAAGCTCCTCGTTTACTATTTTAACGACCATCTGCGCGGGAGTAAGGCTCTCCATAACGTCCGAGCCGATTGCGCGCTCGGTCACCTTATTCGTAAATTCTTTAGCAACCTTATAGTTTACGTCAGCCTCAAGAAGGGCGAGTCTAACCTCTCGCATAGCTTCTTTTACGTCTGACTCGTTTAATTTGCCTTTGTTTCTCAGGCGTTTAAACGCGCCCGAAAGCTTCTCGGAAAGGCCCTCAAATGCCATAACCGTTACCTCTATTCATGTAATGATTTCGCAGTTTGGATTATTTTAACCGCAATTTTTTCGTCATATTTTTCTATAAGTTTTTTAGCAAGACTTTCTATCTCATACAGTCCAGCCTCGGTCTCCCTGAAACGCTTCATAAGTCCGAGTTTTTCCTCATATGTGAAAAGTTGAGATTCGCCGCGCTTTATACAGTCGCGCACGCCCTGACGGGTGATTCCAAGCTCAAGGGCAATCTCGGAAAGCGACAGGTCGTCGTTGTAATACAGAGCGACCGCCTGCTGCTGCTGTTGCTTTAAAAGCTGACCGTAGAAATCGAACAGCAGAGATATTTCCATATTCTTTTCCAAAACCGGCTCCGCCTTCTTTCGATGTAAAGCATTTTTCTTTACAGCAATCGCATTATAATATAAACGCCCGATTATGTCAATACTATATTTGAAAAATATCTGCAAATTATAGTTTTATTCATTTTTTAAATGCAATTTATCCTGCTTAAAATTGTGCAATTTTAAAGTAATATTATCATAGGCTTATGTATTTTACGTAAAATGCAACAAAAGTTTAAAATACGTCTAGTTTTTTATGTTCAAATTGTCTCGCAAAAATGTACTAAAATGCTTTTCTTTGCGCATTTTTTACAAAGTTTGATTTATTCATAGATTTATTGCTTTTATCAGGTGCTTTTTTTCATTAGTTATGTTATAATTGCAGTGACATAACAGCACAAATTTGCCTTAGGAGGTTTTGATACGGAAAAGTTTAAGAGTATAGGAAGAACTGAGCACGCGGTGGAGCTGTTCGGGAGCTTTGACGAAAACATCAAGCTCATTGAGCACGAGTTCGACGTCAGAGTGACAGTTCGCGGAGATGAGCTGAAAATCAGCGGCGGTGAAGAGAATATTTTTAATGCCGAAAAGGTACTTGACGGTCTTCTGCACCTCATCAATCGCGGCGAAAACCTCAGCGAACAGAATGTGCGTTACTGTATTTCTATGGTTAAGGACGGAAACGAGGACAGCTTTAAACAGCTTTCGGACGACTGTATTTGTATAACCGCCAAGGGTAAGCCCATTAAGCCCAAAACCATCGGTCAGAAAAAATACTGCAAAGCTATCTCGGACAACGTTATCACCTTCGGAGTCGGACCTGCGGGAACGGGTAAAACCTACCTCGCGGTCGCTATGGCGGTTACGGCGTTTCGCAGCAAGCAGATAAACAGAATCATTCTGACCCGACCCGCTGTGGAGGCAGGCGAAAAGCTCGGCTTTCTTCCCGGCGATCTGCAAAGCAAGGTTGACCCGTATCTAAGACCTCTGTACGACGCGCTGTTCGATATGCTGGGAGCGGAAACTTACCATAAATATGTTGAAAAAGGGAACATCGAGGTAGCTCCGCTGGCATATATGAGGGGAAGAACTCTTGACGACAGCTTTATAATTCTCGACGAGGCGCAGAATACCACTAAAGAACAGATGAAAATGTTTCTTACCAGACTCGGGTTCAACAGCAAAATGGTTGTCACGGGCGACATTACGCAGATTGACCTTCCGAGCGGAGCGAAAAGCGGTCTCAAGGACTGTCTTAGAATACTAAAAGGAATTGACGACATCGCTCAGTGCAGATTTAACGAAAAAGACGTAGTAAGGCATAGACTTGTGCAGGACATCATTAAAGCTTATGAAAGAAGTGAGGTAACGAAGAATGAAGGAAAACAAAATCAGAGTCATCATCACTAACAATCAGAAAGCGGTAAAAATTCCGACAGGACTGCGAATGCTCATCAGGCGCTGCTGTCACGCTGTGCTTGAGCTTGAAAAGTTTAAAGACCCTGCCGAAATCAGCGTTACATTTTCTGATAACGAGCAGATACGCAAGTTTAACTCGCAGTACCGCGGAATCGACTCCGCTACAGACGTTCTCTCCTTCCCTATGGGTGAGAACGGAGAATACGACACAAACCTCGAGACGGGCGCCAAAATACTAGGCGACGTAGTAATATCTATGGAGAAAGCGGTCGAACAGGCAGCCGCTTTCGGACACTCTCTTCAAAGAGAAGTGGGGTATCTCACCGCGCACAGCGTTCTGCACCTTCTCGGCTACGACCACATAGACAATATGGACAGAGTAAGAATGAGAGAGAAAGAGGAGCTTATTATGGATCAGCTCGGACTTCCTGCTTCATCGAGTTACATTGTAGAGGGATGAAACGTCAGCTAAACAGCTTTAAGGTCGCGTTTAAAGGAATATGGTATGCGATAAAAAGCGAGAGCCATATGCGCTTTCACCTTATCGCAGGGCTTTACGTTATAATATTCAGTCTCTTTTTCGGACTTTCTAAGGCTCAGTGGGGCGTTATACTTATTCTTATCACATCAATAATCGCGTCGGAGATATTTAACACCGCGATAGAGGAGGTATGCAACCTCAATACCAAAGGCTATGATCCGCTTGTGCGCATAGCAAAGGACGTTTCTGCAGGCGCAGTGCTCGTGCTGTCGCTTGCGGCGGTGGCTGTTGCGGTTATTTTCTACCTGGATATAAAAAAAATCACCGCTGTCGCGACGCTCATACTCACCACACCGTGGCTATTGATTTTATTCGTCGTTTCCATTATAATGTCTTTGGTATTCATCGTAATGGGGCCGATGGGTTTCACAAAAATCTACCACAGATTTAAAGTTAAAAAATAGTATTCCAGAGCCGCCTCATAAAGGCAGGCTCTGTTTTTATCATATAAATATTGGAGATAATTATGGAAAATAATACCAATCAAAAAAAATCGGCGTTTATCGCTATAGTGGGGCGCCCGAACGTGGGAAAAAGCTCGCTTTTAAACCGTATTCTCAAAGCTAAGGTCGCAATAGTATCGAGCAAGCCGCAGACTACGCGAACGAGAATTACGGGGGTGCTGACCGAGGACGATATTCAGCTCGTTTTCTTGGACACGCCGGGTATGCACAAGCCGAAAAACTCGCTTGGGAAATATATGGTTCGCTCCGTAAGCGAGAGCGTAAACGGAGTTGACTGCTGTATGCTCGTTGTCGAGGCGGGCAAAGAAGCGGGACAAACGGAACTAAACCTCATTGAAAAATTCAAGGCTATGGATATGCCCGCAATTCTCGCAATTAATAAAATTGATATGCTAAAAGAAAAAGACGTTCTTATGAAACAGATACTAGAATACAGCAGGTATTACGACTTTGACGCGGTTGTTCCCGTATCCGCCGAGGACGGCAGCGGTCTTCGCGATCTCAAGGACGAGCTGAAAAAACAAGCTATGGAGGGCGGCCACTTCTTTGAAGATGATACGCTCACAGACCAGCCTGAGCGTGTGCTCGCAAGTGAAATTATACGTGAGAAAATTCTCCGCTTAACCGACAAGGAAATACCTCACGGAATAGCGGTCGTTATCGAAAAGCTTCGTATGCGCGAGGGCAGGGAGATTCTCGACGTGGACGCTACGATATACTGCGAGCGCGAAACACACAAGCGCATACTTATCGGAAAAAACGGCAGTATGCTCAAAAAAATTTCGAGCTACGCAAGGCAGGATATGGAACGCTTTTTCGACTGCAAGGTATATCTTCAGACTTGGATAAAGGTCAAAGAAGACTGGAGAAACAGCGTTCAGCTTATGCGCAACTTCGGATATGACGAAAATGATTTTAAAAACTGATTCTTAAAAACTGAAAATATTTAAAACTCATTAATCCAATTTTTTCTATCTATATTATCGAGCAGTTTACAGACAATAATCTCGGTGATGGATATGAATGAGATAGACGCGTGGAACGCGTTTTGGTTCAGCGGCAGGATTTACGACTATCTGATGTACAAAAGTATTCACAATGACCGCACGGAATTTGAGGGCACTGATAATAAAGATGAAATTTATAACGAACGGTCTGATAATCAAAGAACAGAATATCGGTGAAAAGGATAAACTCGTCACGGCACTGACTGAGAGTCACGGCGTCGTAAAGGGCTTTGCCCACGGCGCTAAGGACATTAAAAACCAAAAATGCGCCGCGACGGGACTTCTGTGCTACTCAAGGCTGACCTTGCATAAAAGCAAGGACAGCTACATAATCGGCGACGCACGTGCAATAAAAATTTTCAGCGGACTGAGAGACAGCATAGAGTCTATGTATCTCGGACAGTATTTCTGCGAGCTTGCCGCCACCCTGTGTCCTAAAGAACAGGAATCGGGAGCTTACCTCAGCCTTATTCTCAACGCGCTCTATCTTCTCTCGGAACAGAAGCGGCAGCCGCTGGTTTTGAAGGCGTGCGTTGAGCTGAGGCTTATGTGTCTTGCGGGATATATGCCCGATATTATGATGTGCCGCGAGTGCGGGGAATACGAAAAGGACGTTATGTGTTTTTTGCCTCGCACGGGGCAGTTCGTGTGCCTCGACTGTTGTGAAAAAGAGGGGCTGAGCGACGCAAAAATCAACCTCAACCGCAGTGTAGTAACCGCTATGCGCCACTGCTGTTATTCTGACTCGGACAAGCTTTTTAACTTCACATTACCCGACAGCGACCTGAAACTTCTGAATCATTCAAGTGAAGAGTATATGCATTCTATTTTAGAGAGAAGTTTTAAAACACTGCAATTTTTAAAAGATATTACATAAGGCAGACAATATGAACAGACATTACAAGGCTTTAGAACTGGACAAAATTTTAAATATGCTCGCGGACAGAACCGCGTGCTCGGAGAGCCGCGAAAAAGCGCTCGGAACCGAGCCCGAATTTAACCTTATCCGCGCGGAGCACAACCTGAAAATGACCGACGATGCGTACGTGCTTATCGGAAAGTTCGGCGCGCCGTCATTCGGCAATTTGAAAAGCGTTGCAAACGAGTTAAGACGCGGAGAGGCAGGCGGTATGCTCACAACGATAGAACTGCTGAGGATTGCGCAGGTCCTGAGGATAATCCGCGGCGTAAAGCAGTGGCAGATAAAATCTCAGAGCACACATACTACCCTCGACCCGCTTTTCTCCGGGCTTGTGACAAATAAGTTTTTAGAGGATAAAATCAACTCGTGTATAATAAGCGAAGAGGAAATCGCGGACGACGCCTCCCCTGCGCTTTCGGATATAAGGAGAAAAATACGCACGGCAACCTCCAAAGCGCGCGAAATTCTCGACAAGATAATACACAGCAGTACCTATCAGAAATACTTGCAGGACGCAATTGTGACCCAGCGCGACGGCAGGTATGTTGTGCCCGTAAAGGCGGAATGCCGCGCAAACGTACCGGGGCTTGTGCACGACACGAGCGCGAGCGGACAGACGGTGTTCGTCGAGCCTATGGGCGTAGTTCAGGCGAACAACGACGTTAGGGTGCTTATGTCAAAGGAGGACGCGGAAATCGAGCGCATACTTTTCGAGCTTTCTTCCCTTTCGGGCTCATACGCCGACCAGATTATCGGAAGCTACGAAAACCTTGTTGAGCTCGACATAATTTTCGCAAAAGCCGACCTTGCATACAAGATGAAAGCTACCGTTCCCGTACTCAACGATAAGGGCGTTATCGACCTGAAGCAAGCGCGCCACCCGCTTATTGACAGGGACAAGGTCGTACCCGTTGACGTAACGCTGGGCAAGGATTTCGACACCCTCGTCATTACGGGACCGAATACAGGCGGTAAAACCGTCACGCTCAAAACAATCGGGCTGCTCACGCTTATGGCTATGTGCGGAATGATGATTCCCGCCGCGGACAACAGCGAGCTCTCCGTTTTCAGGCGCGTGCTCGTTGACATCGGCGACGAGCAGAGTATCGAACAAAGCCTTTCGACTTTTTCTGCGCATATTACTAATATAATTGGCATACTAAAGAAGGCGAACGCCTCAACCTTGGCGCTTATTGACGAGCTTGGCGCAGGAACAGACCCTGTCGAGGGTGCGGCGCTCGCAATCGCAATACTGGAGCGGCTCAGGGAGCGCAAAGCAAAAATCGCGAGCACAACGCATTACGCGGAGTTAAAGGAATTTGCGCTTCGCACGGAGGGAATTGAGAACGGAAGCTGCGAGTTTGATATAAAAACGCTACAGCCCACCTTTAGGCTTCTTATCGGAGTTCCCGGTAAAAGCAATGCGTTCGCGATAAGCCGGCGGCTGGGTATGGACCATAATATCGTAGACCGCGCGAGAGAGCTTGTGAGCACCGACAGCCGCGAGTTTGAAGACGTTGTAACAACTCTCGAACACCGCCGTCAGAGTCTCGAAAAACAGCTTGAAAACGCCCAGCGGCTCACACAAAAAGCAAACACGGAAAAACAAAAGGCAGAAAATGAGCTTGAACGCGCTAAAAAACAGGCGCAGGCTGAAATAGAGAGAGCGCACGAGGAAGCCGAGCGCATAGTGTCGCGCACTAAAGCGCAGGCGTATGCTCTTATTGACGAAATGGACAAAGCGCGCAAGGCTAAGAAGGACGACGCCGACCTCAGAGCGAAGCTGCGACGTGAAATCCGAAGCATTGAGGATAACTCAAATCCCGTCGAGGAGAAAAAGGCACAAGACGACTACAAGCTGCCGCGGCCGCTCAAAGTCGGCGACAATGTGCTGATTTACGACATCGACAAGGACGCGGTCGTACTCGCCCTGCCCGACAAGGACAATATGGTGCTTGTTCAGGCGGGTATAATAAAAACACGTGTTGCTCTTTCAAATCTCCGGCTTAAAAAGCCGGAAAGCAAAAAAACGGAGACAAACTACGCAAACCGCCGCAGGAATATCCCCTCGAACGTAAACATTCACCCGACGACTGAAATAGACGTACGCGGACAAAGCGCGATTGAGGCGATTATGGCTGTGGACACCGCAATCGACAACGCTATACTCTCGAACGTAGAGCACCTTACGATAATACACGGCAAGGGCACAGGAGTGCTCCGCGCGGAAATTCAGAAACACCTGAGAACGGTCAAATTCGTAAAGAGCTTCCGACTCGGCGCCTTCGGAGAGGGTGAGAGCGGAGTTACTGTCGTGGAGCTAAAATAATTTTCGCAGCACAATCATTCCCGCTGTACTTGCGGCTTATAAAATAATATGATACAATTAGCAAACAGGAAAGCGTACTTTATACGCTTTCCATTGGGAGCTTAGCTCAGCCGGGAGATCATCTGCCTTACAAGCAGATGGTCACAGGTTCGAGCCATGTAGTTCCCGCCAACAATAATCAGTAAAAACGGAGGTAATTAAAATGACAGTAGAAAAGACTTCTATTATCGGCGACATTCTCGACGCATATCCCGACACAGCATCGGTATTTATGTCTATCGGCATGCACTGCCTCGGCTGTCCGGCGTCGCGCGGAGAGAGCATAGAAGAGGCTTGTATGGTTCACGGGGTGAACCCTGATGAGCTTATCTCTGAAATCAACAAAGTGATTTCGCAGTAATGGACAAGCTGTACAGTCTCGACAACAGACTACAGCTATGTGCAAGCCTTGTGCGACCGAGCGCAAGGCTTGTTGACGTTGGAACGGACCACGCATTACTCCCCATATGGCTTTTAAAGCACGGAAAAATAAGCTGCGCCATAGCCTCCGATATCAACTCTGCGCCTCTTGAGAGCGGCCGCGCTAACGCGCAGAAATACGGAGTAAAAAATATTGTTTTCCGTCTCGGAGCAGGACTTTCGACAATTTTGGCGGACGACAAAATCACGGACGCGGTAATTGCGGGAATGGGCGGAGAGGTTATCGCGCAGATTATTTCGGACAGCGGGCTTGCGCGGGATAAAGACCTCAACCTGATTTTACAGCCTATGACCAAATCGGAGGAGCTCATAGCGTTTCTCTGCGAAAACGGCTTTGAAATTCAAAAGCAAAAATGCACAGTAAGTCACGGAAAGTGCTACACCGTAATATCGGCGTCCTACAGCGGAAATGCCGTACAGGCTGACGGGATTTTCCCATATATCGGAAAGCTCGATCTAAGCGACGAATACAGCTTATTGTTCCTGAAAAATCACATAAAACATCTTGAAAACAAGTGTAAGGGTGACAAGAATTATCTCCAGATACTTAATGAACTGAAAAGGCTGGTTATACTATGACATACATAAAGGATATTATAAATTTTACCGAGACGTTCGCTCCGCTAAGCTCGGCTATAGAGTACGACAACGCGGGACTTTTGGTCGGAAGCGCGCAAAAGCCCGTCACTAAGGCGGTGGTCGCGCTCGACATCACGGACGCAGTGATTGACGAGGCGGCGGAGAACGGCGCAGAGCTGATAATCAGCCATCACCCCGTTATATTTAACCCGATAAAGAGCGTTTCCGATGAGGACGTCGTGTATAAACTCGCGCAAAAAAACATCTCCGCCTTATGCCTGCACACTAATCTCGACATCAGCCCGATTTTCGGGGTAAACACCTGTCTCGCAAAAGCGGTCGGCATTAAGGGAGGCAGTTTTTTAGAGGGCGAATGTCTATATATAGGCGAGCTAAGCGAGGCAGTCACAAACGAAGAGTTTGCCGCTTTGGTGAAAACGGCTCTTAACTGCAAGGGTCTGCGTTACACTCTCGCAAAAAAGCGGGTTAAAAGGGCGGCAGTCTGTTCGGGAAGCGGCGGCGATTATGTATATCTCGCAAAAGAGCAGGGCGCGGACGTTTTGCTCACGGGCGAAATCAAACATCACGAAATTCTCGACGCGGTAAAGCTCGACGTTGCAGTAGTTGACGCCGGCCACTTCAAGACCGAGGACGTTGTTATACCCCCGCTTTGCAAAAAGCTTAAAGCGCAGTTCAAAGACGTTGCGTTCATCAGAAGTGAAAAATGTACCGACACGGTTGAGTATTTATAACGTAAGCGCAGATGTCCCCCGCCTCTTAGGCGGCGGAGGACATTTCAGAATTTCAGCGGAGGCTGTAATCTCCACTGAAATTCTGAGGAGCTGACGCTCCCTGCGCAGGATAAAATCTGTCGCAAGCTCTGCCCCTTGCGGGCAAGTCAGAGCGTTGTTTCGATTCGGATTGGTGATACTATGAAAATCAGCGATAAAACCGCAAAAATTATTCTTGCAATAATAATTGTAATAAGCCTTGCAATAAGCACGTTCTTTGTGTATACAAAACAGGGCTATCACGAGGACGAGCTTCTGACGTACAACCTCTCAAACTCCCAAAAACAGCTCAGCATTGACGGCGGCTGGAACACACCCGAGGACTTTAACGAGTACCTGACAGTAAGCGGTAATAACCGCTTTAACTACGGTCTTGTGGTCGAAAATCAGATTACGGACGCGTCGCACCCGCCTTTCTACTACGCGATTGTACATACAATATGCTCCTTCTTTCCTGACGTGTTCAGCCGATATTTCGCGTACTCTTTTAATGTGACGGCGATAATCGGAGTAATGATTTTCCTCTATAAAATCGGAAAACGCGTCACAAACAACAACCTATACGCGCTTACTGCGGCAGGCTCATATGCGCTCAGTATAGCATGCTTTACGACCACGATATACCTTAGAATGTACGCTACTCTCACCTTCTTCGTGACGGTGTTCGTGTATATGATGATTCGCCTGTACGATAAGGAAAGAATAGGCATAAAAGATTGTTTTCTTCTACTGCCTGTAATTACGCTCGGCATGCTCACCCAGTACTACTTTATACTGTTTGCAGGACTTACGGGCATTGTTTTCCTTGTATTTATGCTCAAAGATAAACGGATAAAGGATCTGCTTTCGGTAATCGCAACGGCGGTTGCAGGGATTGCGTTAAGTATGTTAATTTATCCGCACATCATCGAAAATATCCTCGGAGGCAACCGAGGCTTCGGCTCTCTGAGCTTTAATATTGATACCGTCACAATCGTCACATATGTAATTTACAAGCTTCGCACCTACTTTCATATTCTCGCTAAGGAGATGTTTCTGGGTCAGGTATGGCTTCTCGCTATCTGTACGGTCGGAACGGTCGCGATGTGGATTTACCTTCGTTTTATCAAAAAACAGAAGACAAACAGAAAAGCTCTGTTTTTCGTTATTCCAGCTCTTGTATTCTTTTTCGGGATTTCGCTAGTATCGCCGTTCAACAGCGACAGATACGTTATGGCGTCCCTGCCGTTCATTTCAATGGCATTCACTCTCGCGGCGATTAAAGCTCTGAGCCTTGTCAAGAATAATAAGGCCAGGCTTATCGTGCCCGTTGGGGTCGTTATTTTCAGCGCGATCGCGCTGTATCTAATAAAACCATACTATATATACGGAAAAACCAATCTCTACGAGCCTAAGGACAAAAACTGCGTGTTTATCGGGACAGCCATGCTTGAGTGGAACAAGTGCATCGACAAGCTTATGCAGTACGACGGCACTATGATAGTACAGACCGACAAGATTTCACCCTCTCTCGGCGCAGAGCTCGAGGATTTTGCGCAAAGCCGCGGAGTTATCACGAATGGAAAAATTTCATCGCTTGCGAACGCGTATATGAACAACGGCGGCGAAAAAAATCTGACGAGCAGTATGGAGAAAATCCACTCCGACAAAAAGCTGAAAACGCTCGACAGCGTTACGGTATATATTTCCCGACTCGCTGATCAGGACTATGTCCTCGACTGCATAAAGAAAAACACTCCGTTTAAAAGCTCTGAGCTTATCCAGAAAGACTACGGATTCGATGAATTTTTTAACTGGTATGATTATTTTGTAGAAACGGAGTCGTACTGTAACGTTTATCGATTAAGTAAATCATAATTAATAATTTTAAAACGGTATTTGTTTAGCATATAAGAAAAAACTCGGGTGATAATATGGAAATAAGCGACAGAGAAAATTCAATCGGGATAGCCTTTTCGGGCGGCGGACTTCAGGGAATCGCACATATCGGCGCAATTAAGGCTCTATATGAGCTAGGCATACGCCCTCAGTACGTCTCGGGCACAAGTTCGGGCGCGGCTATGGCGGCAATTATCGCTATGGGTTACGAATTTGAGGAGCTTAGGACAATCGTCAAAAAATACTGGAAGTCACTCGCGGAAATCGACAACGGTCTGATTTTTAAGGCGCTCGCGACCTTTATCATAAACAGGAACGTTCAAAAGGACGGCATAAAGGACGGCGAAATTATCTCGAACGTTATCAAAGAGACTATGGAAAACAAGGGCATAAGCGGTTTTTCCGATTTGCCGATAAACCTCTCAATATGCACCGTCGACACAATGACGACGGACGAATGTATTTTCACCACAGAGGACGAAGGTCTTGAAAGCGACCACATTCACTATCTTACGGGCGTTCCGCTCGACATTGCGGTCCGCGCGAGTATGTCGTTCCCGGCTATTTACACTACATGTCCGTACGGAAAGTACAACTTTATTGACGGCGGTTCAAAGGACAACCTGCCCGTAAAAATTCTAAAGGATATGGGCGTGGGCAAGGTGCTCGCTATCGGCTTTGATATTATGAACTACAATCCCGACGCGGGACTCGACGGACTTATAAAGGTAATTTGGCGAGCGCTCGATGTATACTCCATAGACGGAACGCGCAAATCAATGGAAATGGCGGATTATGCCGTTGAAATTAAAAACGAAAACACCCAGCTGTTTAACATCGACGATGTGGACGAGACTATTCAGGAGGGTTACGACGCTATTATGGCGAATAAGGAAGAAATACTTAAAATATTTTCATAATAAAGCCGCCTTCGGGCGGCTTTTCCCTATTTGCAACACATCTATTGTAATCCTGCAAAACAGCTTGTAAAAACTGTAAAATAACGATTGCAAATTTGTACATAATTTGTTATAATGTATAATGATTAAATATGTGGTAGTATATACAATTACTACATTGAGGTATAAATGAGGATAAGAAAGAAAAAATGGGCTGAGCCCGAGCTTGCGGTATGCGACTTTTACGTTGCCGAGCCGAAAAGCTTTCGTGGGCGCTGGAAGCAGTTTTTCGGAAACGACAAACCGATTATGCTTGAGGTAGGCTGCGGCAAGGGCTCTTTTGTCGGGCAGATGGCGCTTTTGCACCCTGAAATAAACTTCATTGCCGTGGACATAAAGCTCGATATGCTCGGCGTGGGCAGGCGAAATATCGTTAAGCTGTTTGACAACAGCGGCCGCGAAATCAACAATATCGCTCTGGTGCGCTACAACGTCGATATGCTTACGGAAGTTCTCGCTCCCGAGGACAAAATACAGAGGATATACATAAACTTCTGCAATCCCTGGCCGCGAGACAAGCACAAGAAACGCCGTCTTACCCACCCGAGAAAGCTGAAGCTTTACAGAGAACTGCTCAAAGACGGTCAGGAACTCCACTTCAAAACGGACGACGACGAGCTGTTTGATGAAAGCCTCGGATACTTTTCAAACGAGGGCTTTGAGATAGTTACGCTCACCCGAGATTTGCACAACAGCGACGTTGACCCCAACACCACCCCTATGACGGAGCACGAGAAAATGTTCTCCGATGAAGGTATTAAGATAAAATATTGCGTCGCTAAAAAAGTACAGAAAGGATAATCCTATGAAGCTTAGGGCTGTACTGCTGTCGTGCGCGTGTGCGTGCAGTATATTTCTTTGCGGTTGCTCCGAGAATTTCAGCGGAGAAAACCTCCTTCATCCGCCTAAAACGACGGGCAAGGAAGCACAAATTGAAGAGTTGATTGACCGTACCACGGGCGGCAGTTATATGCTAAAATACCCGCAAAGCGGTCAGTACCGCTCGGCAATCGTGACCGAGGACATAAATAACGACAAAAAAGACGAGGCTATCGCCTTCTACCGCACTGAGGGAGACGAGCCAAGCACCCATATGCTTGTTATGTACGATAACGGCAGACAGTGGAAAATCAGCTGCGATTATTCCTCCCCCTACTCTGACGTTGACTGCATTAAGCTTTCGGACTACGACTACGACGGTATCCCCGAAATTTTCGTGGGTTTCGTAACCCAAACGGGCGGAGTAAACGAGCTTAATATTTTTGACGTGAGCAAGAACGGCAGAAAGGTTTTTAGGGTTGATTTTTCGACCACATACTCTGCGTTTACAACGGGCGACTACGACCAAGACGCGGGCAGTGAAATTCTGACATTATCCCTCGGTTCAACCGAAGCTCAGGCTAAAGCCACGCTCATTGATTATGACAAAAAAAAGCTCTACACCCTGTCCTCCTGCTCAATGGACGGAAGTGTAACGAAATTTGAAAACGTGATTTCGGGGCTTCTCGACGAGAGCACTATGGGGGTAGTTATCGACGGACTAAGCGACAACACCTACAACACTCAGGTACTCTACTACAACTCCGACAGGAAAAGGCTCGTAAACTTTCCGTACACCACGAGCAAAAAGAGCAATCCCACAATCCGCACCTACCTCATAAACAGCGATGACATAGACGACGACGGGTTCGTGGAGATTCCCGTAATAAGCGATATGAATTCCGATACAAGCACAGAGGAGGGCACAGTAGCTCCCGTTATAAACTGGAGCACGCTCAATCTGAAGTCAAACAGACTTAAGGAGGGTATCCGCTGCGTGACAAACTTCGAGTACGGATACTACTTCAATCTTCCCTCGAATTTTATCGGCACAACCGTCGCGATTCTCTCAAAGGACAACAAGGAGCTTAAAATTTACGCTCTTAACGGCAAGCAAAAGGGCTCGCTCGTTATGACTCTTAGAGTATTTGACGTGGGAGCTTCGTCCGACAAGACTCTCTCCTACTCTACCCTTGAGAGCTACAATCAGTACACATATACGTATAAAATTGAGGAAAACTCCCCGATTTACATAGACAGCAATACCCTGAAAGAAAATTTTGCACTCATTAATTTCAGTGCGTAAAAAACTAAAACGTAAAGAAGTTTGATTAACGGAGGTTTTTCATATGAAAAAGTTACTTGTTTGTGAGGACGAGGCAGCAATTCGCGACTTTGTCGTAATCAACCTGCAGCGCGCGGGATACGACGTTGTCGAGGCTGACAGCGGCGAGGCCGCACTCGCTAAGTACGAGGAAAACAACGGCGATTTTGACGTTGCTATCCTCGATGTTATGCTCCCGGGTATAGACGGATTTCAGGTGTGCAAGGAGCTGAGAAGCCGAAACGGCGGGCTGGGAATAATTATGCTCTCCGCAAAAACTCAGGAAATGGACAAGGTAACGGGTCTTATGCTCGGCGCAGACGATTATGTTTCCAAGCCGTTTTCTCCGTCCGAGCTGCTCGCGAGGGTTGACTCGCTGTACAGACGTGTTTCGCTCGCTCAGGCTAACGCCGAAAACAACTTCAAGGAAGAGCTGCACTCAGGCGACTTCACTTTAAACCTCAGAAACCGCGCTCTCTTAAAGAACGGTCAGACAATCGAGCTCACACAGGTCGAGTTCCAAATTATGGAATACTTTTTCTCAAATCCCGGCGAGACGCTTGACCGAACCGACATTCTGAGCCACGTTTGGGGCGACGCTTACGTCGGAGAGGAAAAGATTGTAGACGTTAATATCAGACGGCTGAGAATGAAGGTCGAGGATGAGCCGAGCAACCCTAGATACATAGTTACGGTATGGGGACTGGGCTACAAATGGGACGCTAACGGCTGAGCAGATTAAGGGCTTTTAAAAGCTTTTTCAGGAGGAAACGGGTTTGTTCAAGGGTATCACCAGACGGTGGATTTTAAGCACAATGCTTGTCATTTTTGTGATAATCACAATGATTGTGACGAGCTTAATATTTGCCGTTTCCTTTCTGTATAATAAGGAGGTCGAGCATACGCTCACGTCGGTCAGTGCTGAACTGAACGCTGTGTTTGATGATTATCAGACGGACAACTCCACCGCCTTTACTACGGCGGCGAGGGACTACGTGGAGGATTTTTCGCACAAAGAGCAGATGGAGGTTATGGTAATAAACTCCACCGGCAGAATCGTGCTCACCTCAACAGGCTTTTCCTATGACGAAAGCGAGGCTATGCCCGATTTTGAGGACGCTAAAAATGGTGAAAACGGTTCCGCGTTCTGGAAAGGAACGCTCGGCTCCGGAGAACAAGCCGAAAGCATTACGCGTATAATCACCAACAAAAACGGCTACGTTATCGGCGGAGTGCGCTATCTGGTATCCGTTACGGACGTCAACAGCCGCATTATTCTCATCTCAGCTGCGCTTATTCTTGTAGGGCTGGCGGTTCTGGGACTGGTTTTCCTTACGGGTTCCTACTTTATCCGCTCGATTGTCACTCCCGTACGCGAGTTAAGCGAGGCGGCAAATAAAATCGCTCACGGCGATTTCTCCACCAAAATAGAAAAGCATAAGGACGATGAAATCGGCGAGCTGTGCGACGCCATTACCGATATGGCTAAGGACTTAGAGGCTACCGAGCAGATGAAAAACGACTTTATCTCTCGCGTATCCCACGAGCTCAGAACTCCTCTTACGGCGATTAAGGGCTGGGCAGAAACAATGCAGATTTCGAGCCGCCGAAAGCTCGACCGCCGTACTTTCGACAAGGGTATGGATGTAATCATAAAAGAGAGCGGACGGCTTACGGGAATAGTTGAGGAGCTTTTAGACTTCTCGCGCATACAGACGGGCAGAATGGTGCTGCTCAACGAAAAGCTCGATATTCTCGCGGAGCTTGACGAGGTTATATATATGCTCAAGGACAGAGCGGTAAACGAGGGCAAGCACCTTATATATGACGAGCCTGAAGCAGTATTTCCCCCCGTTTACGGAGACAGAAACCGCCTAAAGCAGGTTTTTATTAACATAATCGACAACGCACTTAAATACACTCCCGAGAACGGAGTGGTCGCTATAGAAGTCAAGTACAACGAAGAATCCGACCCCGAAAACATAACCATTATCGTGACGGACACGGGGTGTGGCATCTCGGCTGAGGACCTCCCCAAGGTCAAGGAGAAATTCTATAAGGCAAACCAGAAGGTAAACGGTTCGGGCATAGGTCTTGCCGTTGCGGACGAGATTATGCAGCTTCACAAGGGTACTCTCGACATCGAGTCGGGCGTAGGCGTAGGTACGACCGTAACGCTCAAGCTTCCGGTACTTTTAGAAAATTAATACGAGATTATATAATTTAAATAAACAGGAAGGTGTGAAATAATTGGGGAAAACACAGACTAAGAAAATCACCTCTATCGGCGGAAGCGCTCTAATCGAGGGCATTATGATGCGCGGTCCAAAAAAAACGACCGTGGCTGTCCGCACAGGAGAGGATAGCATATATACAGAAGACGTCCATATGAAGTTTCTCTCGGCGTCCCACAAATTCTGGAGACTTCCGTTCATAAGAGGCGTGTCGGGAATGATTGACAGTATGCGTCTGAGTTACAAGTGCCTTATGCTTTCGGCTGACAAAGCTCTTGAGGCGGGAGAAATCGAAGAGGAGGAGCCGAGCAGGCTTGAAAAGTGGCTCGACGACAAATTAGGCGACAGGCTTATGAAAATTCTTATGGTTATCTCGACGTTGTTTGGCGTTGCGCTGGCTGTAGTGCTTTTCTTCTTTCTTCCCACTTGGATATTTAACCTGGTCGGTTTCTTCGTTCCCGCAATCAATAACGGCGGCGAGGAAGTGAGATTCTGGCAGTCGGTAGCCGAGGGAATATTAAAAATCGCGATTTTTCTCGGGTACATTTTAATCGTGTCGCAGATGAGCGATATGAAACGCGTGTTTATGTATCACGGAGCGGAGCACAAGGCGATTTTCTGCTACGAAAACGAGCTTGAGCTCACGGTCGAGAACGTCAAAAAGCAGAGACGTTTTCATCCGCGCTGCGGCACAAGCTTTATTCTGCTTATGCTTCTCGTGGGAATAATCATCGGTCTTTTTATTCCGCATGCTCCGTTCGGGATAACGTGGCTGAGACCCGTTATAAAAATAGCGTTACTGCCGCTTACTATGGGAATCGGCTATGAGCTTATCAAAATGTGCGGCAAGCACGACAATGTTATTACAAGAATTATAGCTGCTCCCGGTCTCTGGGCGCAGAGAATTACGACAAGAGAGCCGGACGAGAGTATGTGCGAGGTTGCTATCGCCGCAATTACCGCCGTAATCCCCGACGACGGCTCGGATATAGTGAAAAATGGTTGCTGTTAAATTTCTTTACGAAAAAGCAAAAACAGAATTTGATAAGGCAGGAATTGACGATCCTGCCTTTAATTCTATGTGCCTTATAGAAAAGGTTTTCGGTGTTGACAAAAACGCCCTGATTGCGGGAACGCCTGTTGCAGACGATGAAAAGGCGGTACAGTTCATCACTCTGGTCGGGCGCAGGCTCAGCGGAGAGCCTCTGCAATACCTGCTCGGTCAGTGGGAATTCTACGGCTATCCGCTCAAGGTGGGCGACGGCGTGCTCATTCCGCGCGACGATACCGAGGTACTGCTTAGAGACTGTCTAAAGCTGCTCGAAAACAAGCCAAAGTCTAAGGTGCTCGACCTTTGCAGCGGAAGCGGCGCGCTCGCAATCACTATCGCCAAGGAGCGCGATGTGGAAATGACCGCCGTGGAAATATCGCCGAAAGCCCTGCCCTATCTTGTGCGAAATATAGCCCTTAATAACGCAAAAGTAAAGGTCATACGCGGAGATGTTTTTAAGTGTATGGACAAATTTACGGACGGATACTTCGACCTTATCCTCTCCAATCCCCCGTATATAAAAAGCGGCGATATTGACGGACTGCAAAAGGAAATATCCTTTGAGCCGAGGCTCGCGCTCGACGGCGGCGAGGATGGGTATGATTTCTACCGTCATATTACCAAAGCGTGGAAATATAAGCTCAGGGACGGCGGAACGCTCGCGCTAGAGCTCGGAGAGGGACAGTACGACGCTGTTTGTGAAATGATGAAAAACGAGGGTTTTTCAAATATCGCAGGAAGTCTTGATTTAGGCAGTATTCAGAGGTCAATTTATGGTACTTTGAACGTGAAATAGAAATTTTGTTCGCGTTTTGTGCGTTATTTATATTGATTTTTAAATAATGATATTTTATAATATTTAAGGTTACAGGCCGCAATTTGTCGAAAAGATAAAAGTGGCTGAAAGCAGTAATATTTTTCTGTACTCAGGAGGTATATGAAATGGCAGTAGATAAAGCTAAAGCGCTCGAAACAGCGCTCGGACAGATTGAAAAGCAGTTCGGCAAAGGCGCGGTTATGCGCCTCGGTCAGAACGCACATATGAATGTCGAGCACATCTCCACGGGCTCGCTCTCTTTGGACATCGCTCTCGGTATCGGCGGACTTCCGCGCGGCAGGATTGTAGAAATCTACGGACCTGAATCCTCGGGTAAAACAACCCTCTCTCTCCACTGTATAGCGGAAGGGCAGAAAAACGGAGGAAACGTCGCATTTATTGACGTTGAGCACGCTCTGGACCCGACCTACGCCGAGGCTCTCGGCGTTGACGTCGACTCACTCCTTGTTTCCCAGCCCGACACGGGCGAGGACGCACTCGAAATCGCTGAGGCTCTTATCCGCTCGGGCGCTATCGACGTTATTGTAATCGACTCCGTTGCGGCTCTCGTTCCCAAAGCTGAGATTGAGGGAGAAATGGGCGACAGCCACGTCGGTCTGCATGCACGGCTTATGTCGCAGGCGTTAAGAAAGCTTGCGGGCGCTATAAACAAGAGCAACTGCGTAGCTATCTTTATAAACCAGCTTCGCGAGAAAGTCGGCGTTGTATACGGCAACCCTGAGGTTACGACAGGCGGCCGCGCGCTCAAGTTCTACAGCTCCGTGCGCATAGACGTGAGACGCGTCGAAACCCTCAAGCAGGGCGGCGAGATGATAGGCAACCGCACCAGAGCAAAGGTAGTGAAAAACAAAATTGCTCCTCCGTTTAAGGAAGCGGAATTTGACATTATGTACGGTAAGGGAATCAGCCGTATAGGCGAGCTCGTTGACCTAGCGGTAAAGGCTGACGTTATCCAGAAGGCGGGCGCGTGGTTCAGTTACAACGGCGAACGTCTCGGACAGGGGCGTGAGAACGTAAAGGAGCTCCTTTCCAACAACGAAGAGCTTGCTCAGAAAATTGAAAAAGAGCTCTGGGACAACATTGGCAAGCTCTCTTCCAAGAAAACAGCCGCGTCAAAGGCAAAGCCCGTCTCCAAAAGCTCCGATGACGAAAAAACCGCTGCGAGAGCTAAAAAGGCAAGTATTGACGTTCTCGTCGAAGAATAATGATTATTACGGACGTTGTACCAAAGCGCAGAAAACTGTCCGCGCTTTATATTGACGGCGAATTTGCGCTGAAAATCGACACGGAGGCGTTCCTCTCGAGCCGCTTTAAAATCGGCGAAGAGATTACGGACGAGGAGCTTAAAGAGCTTATCGAAGCCTCTAACGAAAAGCGCGCGAAGGAAAAGGCGCTGTGGCTTATCTCCTACCGCGATCACAGCAAAAAGGAGCTTGAAGATAAGCTGCGCCGCGACTCCGACGAGGAATCCGCTCACAAGGCGGTCGAGCGTATGGAGGAGCTGGGTCTTATTGATGACGAAAAGTATGCGCGCCGCTACGCCGAGGAGCTTATTAATGTAAAGCATTTCTCCGTGCGCGCGGCGCGGTATAAGCTCACTGAGAAAGGGATTGACCGCGAGCTTGCGGACGAAATTCTCGGAAAGTTAGACCCCGACCCGAGAGAACATATTGCGATTATACTAGAAAGAAAATACAGAAATTCAATCACCGACGAAAAAGTCAGACGGCGGGCTGTCGCCGCTTTGCAGCGTATGGGCTACGGCTGGAGCGACATAAACGCCGTTATAGGTGAGTACATAGAGGACGATACACTATGAAATATAAGGTGGGAATAGTATCCCTCGGCTGCGCCAAAAATCAGGTTGACGCCGAAATGCTTCTTGCAAAGCTGAATGAAAATCATTTTGAGATAGTTGAGGACGTCGCGTTTTCGGACGCGGCTATCATCAACACCTGCTCTTTCATTGAACCTGCAAAGCAGGAAAGCATTGAGGAAATCCTCGAGCTTGCAAAGCTAAAGGACGAGGGCAAAATCAAATGCCTTATCGTTACGGGCTGTCTTGCAGAGCGTTACAAGGACGACGTTATGAAGGAGCTGCCCGAGGTTGACGCAGTTGTCGGTATTGGGGCGAACGACCTAATCGCGGAGATTATCACAAAAGCTCTCCTCGGCGAAAAGCAGAATATCTTCCCTCCGAAAGAAAATTTACCCCTTGAGGGAAAGAGAATCCAGAGCACACCTCAGCACCTCGCGTATTTGAAAATTGCCGAGGGCTGTGACAACCACTGTACTTATTGCGCAATTCCGATGATACGCGGAAAATACCGCAGCCGCACCATAGAAAACCTCGTTAAAGAGGCGCAGTGGCTTTCTGACGGCGGCGTGCGCGAGCTTGTTGTTATCGCTCAGGATACCACCTACTACGGCACCGATATTTACGGAAAGCCTATGCTTGCCGAACTGCTTAAAAAGCTCTGTAAAATTGAAAAACTGCGCTGGATACGCGTGCTGTACTGCTACCCCGAAAGGATAACCGACGAGCTAATTGACGTTATCGCGAGCGAGGATAAAATCGTTAAATACCTCGATTTACCGCTCCAGCACTGCAACAGGGAGCTTTTAAGGTTAATGAACCGCAAGGGCGACGTCGAATACCTGACGAAATTGCTGAATAAACTTAGAGATAGAATACCCGGTCTTACGCTCCGCTCGACATTTATCACGGGCTTTCCGGGCGAAACTGAGGAGCAGTTCGAGCAGCTCGCCCGTTTTGCGAAGGATATTCGTTTTCACCGCCTGGGCTGTTTTCCATACTCGCAGGAGGAAAACACTCCCGCGGCAAAGCTGCCTGACCAGATTCCCGACGACGTAAAACAAAAGCGCGCCGAAATCATTATGGAACAGCAGCAGCTCATTATGGAGGAATACGCAGAGCAGTCAATCGGGAACGAGGTCGAGGTGCTCGTTGAGGGCTTCGACAAGTATGCCGAGTGCTTCTTCGGCAGGACTTGTGCCGACTGTCCCGAGGTTGACGGCAGCATTTTCTTTACATCAAGCGGACTTAAACCGCAGGTCGGCAGTTTTGTAAAAGTCAGAATAACCGACACAATAGGCATTGACCCTGTGGGCGAAATGGTATAAAATAGATATTCGGGCTGTTTATACGGCTCAATACCGACTTAAAAGGCATTGATTATATGAATTTACCAAACAAACTGACTCTGCTTAGGATTATCCTCGTACCGTTTATGATAGCTGCGATACTGATAAATTTTCCGTGCCACTACCTCGTAGCGCTCGCCGTGTTCGGAGTTGCGAGCCTTACTGATATGTTCGACGGGAAAATCGCGCGCAGCCGAGGTATGGTCACTAATTTCGGCAAGTTCAGCGATCCGCTCGCTGACAAAATACTCGTAATATCGGCTCTCGTGTGCTTTGTGCAGTGCGGAATGTGCGACAGTCTTATCGTTATCGTAACGCTGTTTCGCGAGTTTGCCGTTATGTCAGTGCGCCTCCTTGCGGCGAGCGAAGGCAAGGTCGTCGCCGCGAATATATGGGGAAAGGTTAAGACCGTTACACAGATTATTGCAATCATACTGATTTTCACCTTGCAGTTTGTTTTTGAAATTATGAAAACAGGAGTTATTCCGATTGAACCCGACGGCATTATTATCGCCGAAAATATCTTCTATTTAATCGGAGAGGTCGCGCTGTGGATTTCGACTGTATTCTGCATTATATCGGGCGTGATTTACCTGTACGACAACAGAAAGTTTATAAGCGAGAAATGAGGCGTTTGAATGTATTTATATAACACATTGGGACAGAAGAAAACGGAGTTCGTTCCGCACGACGGAAACAAAGTCAATATGTATACCTGCGGACCTACCGTGTACCATTTTGCGCATATCGGCAATCTGCGCACATACATAATGGAGGACGTTCTCGAAAAGTATCTGCGCTACTCAGGCTATGATGTTACGCGAGTAATGAACATCACCGACGTGGGTCACCTCACCTCGGACGCGGACACGGGCGACGACAAAATGCTTCAGGGCGCTAAGCGCGAGCACAAGACCGTTATGGAAATTGCAAAATACTACACGGACGCGTTTTTTGCCGACTGTAAAAAGCTTAATATTAAAATTCCCGACGTGGTCGAGCCTGCGACAAACTGCATCGGCGACTTTATCAATATGGTTTCCGCGCTGATTGACAAGGGCTACGCGTACCTTGCGGGCGGAAACGTTTACTTCGATACTTCAAAGCTCGATAACTACTATGTCTTCGGAAATATGAACGCTGATGACCTTGAGGTCGGCGTGAGAGAGGACGTTACGGACGACGAAAACAAGCGCAATAAAACCGACTTCGTTCTTTGGTTTACCAAATCGAAATTTGAGGACCAGGCGCTCAAGTGGGAGAGTCCGTGGGGCGTGGGCTACCCGGGCTGGCATATTGAGTGCTCGGCTATAAGCATTAAGCATCTCGGCGAATACCTCGACATTCACTGCGGCGGCGTGGACAACGCGTTCCCTCACCACACCAACGAAATCGCTCAGAGCGAAGCTTTCCTCGGTCACAAGTGGTGCAACTACTGGTTTCACGTCCTGCACCTCAACGACGCGCGCGGCAAAATGAGCAAGTCGAGCGGAGAGTTCCTCACCGTCTCGCTTCTCGAGGAAAAAGGATACAATCCGCTCGTCTACAGAATGTTCTGCCTCCAGAGCCACTACAGAAAACCGCTGACCTTCTCATACGACAGTCTCGACAACACTGCGAAGTCCTACGATAAGCTTATTAAGCGTATCTCTGCGTTAAACCATGACGGAGAGACAGACAGAGAGAAAGCAAAGGAGCTAGATAAAAAGTTTTTCGAGGCACTCGATAACGACCTCAACACCTCGCTCGGTCTCACGGCTGTTTATGACGTACTCAAGGCGGATGTAAACGATTCAACCAAACTTTACCTTATTGAAAAGTTTGACAAGGTTCTCGGTCTAGACCTCGTTCAGGCAGAGAATACCGAAGAAAACGACCTCGACGCTGAGATAAAGGAATTTATCGAAAAGCGTCAGAAAGCACGCGCGAACAAGGACTGGGCTACCGCCGACAAAATCCGTGACGAGCTGCTTAAAAAAAACATAAAGCTTATCGACACTCCCGACGGAGTTAAATGGGAGCTTATTAATTAAAACATTAATTAAAACATAAAAACGTATCTTTTCCCTTTATTTACCTCCCGCGAGTGCGTACGCTAATGGCACATGTCGAATATAATGCAAATAAGCACATAAAATGAAAGGCTGTCTTATAATAAGACAGCTTTTTGCGCTCTTTATACAGTCATAACTATACCCATCTTCACATACAATTTATCGAAGGTGATAGATATGCGGTATATGATACTTACACGAAGAAGTTTGCTGATAATTATGCTGTGCACGCTGTTTGCGGTAGCAAGCACGGCAGTCGGTCTTAACACGGTTTCCGAGGCGGTTGCAACCGCCACCACAGACAGGGTCATCCCGATTTACTGCGTGGATACGGACAAGAAAGTATGCTCCATTTCGTTTGACGCGGCGTGGGGAAACGAACAGACCGAGGGACTGCTCGACACGCTCGACGAGTACAAGGTGAAAACCACTTTTTTTCTCGTAGGCGACTGGGCGAAAAAATATCCCGATTCAGTTAAAGAAATTGCGAAAAGAGGTCACGACGTGGGCAACCACAGCGCTACCCACGCGCATATGACGCAGCTCTCCTCGGAGGGTATGCTCACTGAACTGGAAACCTGCAACAACAGGATAAAAAAGCTCACGAAGAAACGACCCACCCTGTTCCGTCCGCCTTACGGGGATTACGACAACAATGTTGTTAATACGGTTAAGTCGCTTGATATGTACTGTATACAGTGGAATATCGACAGCCTCGACTGGAAGGACCCGAGCGTTGACCAAATCGTACAGAACTGCACCTCAAAGCTCGAGCCTGGGTCGATAATTCTGCTGCACAACGGCGCAAAAAACACTCCCGAGGCGCTCCCGAAGGTCATTGAGGCAATCCGCGCTAAGGGCTACAAAATCGTGCCCATTTCAAAAATTCTTCCGAAGGGCGATTACACAACAGACGTACAGGGCAAAATGATAGTTGATAATTAATACATAACATAAAAAGTCGCGCGGACTGTGGTCTGCGCGACTTTACTCTATTCTATATATTAATATACAATAACCGGCATACCAAGATACGCTTTAGCGTAGATTTTGCTGACCGCCGATATAGGCGTGTTAACACAGCCGTTTGAGCCGTTGCCCTTGTATATATTTCCGCCGAAAGCGCCGCGCCAGGTTGCGTCGTGGATACCCTGACCGTCGCTAGTAAAGCCCAGCCAATAGCTTACATTAACGTCCCACGAATGACCGTTGTAGGAGCCGCGGAGTCTTGCGGGGCTCTTTCTGCTGATTACATTATGATAACCGTGGGTCGTGCCCTGCGGACCGTAATTTCCCGTTACGACTGGAGTGGTAATATAGGCTTTATTATTAACGTACATTGTCATTGTCTGAGTTTCGGTGCATACCTCTACCCAGGTGCCGCTGACAGTTCTTCCGTACGCACCATCGGACACTCTCACCTTCGCCGTTTTTGCCTTGCTGTAGATTTTTGTACCGCCCACGAGCTTGTATGCCTTAAAGGCGTATTTATACGTTTTACCCAGCTTCAGACGACCTGTAAGGTAAGCGCCGATAGTAGTGTTGCCCTTATAAATCCACTTGCCCTTGGCGTTCTTTACGTACACGTCGTATCCGCTCGCTCCCGAGATCTCCTGCCACGTAAAAAGTCCGTGGCGGTTGTACGACTTCACGGTAATTCCGCCGACGTTATTTACCGCTGTTGCCGCCGTGAGCGATATAAAACCGCCGTAGTGGTTCTTTCCCTTGTATACGCGCAATGCTCTCACCTTGTAGGTGTAGTTCTGACCCGTGGAGATATTGTAATCGCTGTAGCTTGTGCTGTCGGTAGTGGTAATTTTTACTCCGTCTCGATAGAGCTCGTAGCGGTTTGCCATACCGACCTTGCTCCACGCAACTTTAATTGCGGTCGAGGTGACCTTTTTGAGTACAAACTTATTCGGTGTTTTAAGAGCAGTCATACCCTTAATAGCCGTGCCCTTGCTCTGAACGGTAATTCCGCTTTTTTTACGCTGAGCGATAATCTTATACTTATATATTCTTCCCGCGGCGAGCTTTGTATCTAAGTAGGTTTTTACGTCATTCTTTACAGTCTTTATAGCTTTATAAGCGCCGTATGTGCCGTTTGACTTCTCATCCGAGCGGTAAATTATGTACTTCCCCGCGTTCTTGACCGCTGTCCATTTAACGGTTATGGAATCAACATTCTTATTTTTAAGAACGATTTTTTTTACAGCGTCCAGCTTTGTCAGTGCGGCAACGGCTGTGCCCTTACTATGAGTAGTGTAACCGTCTTTTATACGGTAGGCATAAATCTTGTATTTATACGCCCTGCCTGCGGAAAGTCCCTTGTCCTTAAAGGTTTTCTGAGACTTGCTTAGGGTCTTATACTTTTTATAATCCCCGTATTTGCCGTTTGACTTCTCTGCGGCGCGGTATATAATATATTTGGTTGCGTCGGCGCTTGCATTCCATTTCAGCTTTACGGCGCTCGTGGTAACCGAAATTACCTTTAGATTTTTAACAGGCTTCGGAGTAATTTTTACAGGCTTTGTCGGCTGTGTAGATGTTGGTTCAGTAAAAACAGTCGTAGGCTCAGTGCTCTCCGTCTCGGTCGGAGCAGTTGACGGCTCCTCCGTAGGCTCGGTAGTCTCCGGCTGTTCGGTAGGCTTGGTAGGCTCCGGCTGTTCGGTAGGCTTGATAGGCTCCGCCTGCTCGGTAACTACCGTCGTCTCAGGACTGCTTTCTTCGTCTGTAGGAGTTTCGGTCGCAGGCTGTGTAACTGCATCATCAGTCGCGGCATAAACCGAAACGGTGAGCGGTAAAGCCGAGCATATCATTAATAACACAAGTAATAATGAAATTAATTTTTTCATATGACTGCTTCTTTCTATTATAAATATAAAAAATTTTTTGCACAAATATTTTACACCTTTTCACACAATTTGAAAAGTAATTTTTTTCTGTTTTTTTATTTTTTATCATAGTTTACAAAAATTTTGCGTATATTCGCATTTTTATGAAATTATACTTCAGTCGTTAATTTTCTTGTTCGTCATTTTTAACAAAATCACTCCCCGAAATAACATTTATTGAAACAAAAGAGGCTCATAAGAGCCTCCGACTTCATTTTGTATTTTCAACCGTGAGTCTTATTGCCGATTTAAGCCTGTCGAGATATGAAAAATTCGGCGGAAATGTTCGGATTTCCAGGCGCTTAGGCTGAACGTTGCTCGCGCTCGGGAGGGTATGCATACGCATATTGATGTCCTGCTCCTTGACGAGTTTAAAGAGGTCCGCGATTGTTTTAGCCCTGTCAATAGCGGAAAGAATTTCTGTCTTGCTCATTTTACCGGCCAAAAATCGCACCTCCCCGCATTTTTCACAAAGTTATCATTATAGCATTATACTTTAAATTTGATTATATATCAATATGTATTTTCGTTTTATTTGTTTACTAGCTCTGTTTTTTATGATAAAATTAATTCGGTGATGCTATGAAAAAACTGCTTTTACTAACGATTTCGGCGATTTTGCTCATATTGTGCACGACCTCCTGCGCCGAAATAACCACACAAAAAGCGACCCTCCCCGACGCCTCCGAGGCAACGTCCGCACACATTGAGCCTGAAACGGAGCATATATTTAAAAAATCAAACTTCAAAACTGACAAGAACGGCTTCCTCACTTATTCGGACAAGCTGGTGTACTCGCTCAAGGGAATCGACGTCTCGTCCTACAGCGGAGATATTGACTGGAAAAAGGTTGCAGAAAGCGGATTTGATTTCGCTATGATACGGCTCGGCGGACGGGGCTATGGCGAAAGCGGCGCGCTTTACACCGATGAAAAAGCGTTCCTGAACATAGACGGAGCGAAGAAAAACGGTATTAAAGTCGGCGGTTATTTCTTCAGTCAGGCTACCACCGAAGAAGAAGCGTTCGGAGAGGCAGAATATGCTCTTGAAATTGTCGGAGACGAAAAGCTTGACTTACCGATTGCATACGATTTCGAGCATATTGAGGACGACGAAGCGCGCACTGACAGCGTTAAGAATAAGGATATACGTAAGTTCTCCAAAGCCTTCTCAAAGGTTATAACACAAAAAGGATACGAATCTATGATTTACGGAGAGGACGAGGATTTTTACGATATATATAATGAAAGCGTCGCTCCGAAATGGATAGCAGAGTACGACAATACGCCCGAAATTAACGAAAGCGTGAAAATTTGGCAGTATTCAAAGGATGCAGAAATTGACGGAATAAGCGGCAGTGTAAATCTTAACATAATGTTTAAAGAAAGGCAGTAGAAAAATGGAGAAGATAACAAGCTTTACGGTCGACCACAACAAGCTAAATCCGGGAATTTACATAAGCAGGATTGACGGAGATATAACTACCTATGATATGCGTTTTATCAAGCCGAACACGCCGCCGTTCCTGCCGAATCCCGTTATGCACACGATCGAGCACCTTTTCGCGACCTATTCGCGCAACAGCAGGCTATCCGAGCAGGTGATTTACTTCGGTCCTATGGGGTGCAGAACAGGCTTTTATTTCCTCGTCCGCGATATGGACAATATGACAGCCCTGAATCTTATAAAGCAAACCATTAAGAAATGCATAGACCACAAGGGTGATATTCCCGGCAACAGTAAGGTCGAGTGCGGAAACTATCTTGAACACGACGTTAAGGGCGCTCATAGCGCACTTTTAAATTATTACGAAGTAATTAAAGATTATACAGTCGAACAGATGAATTATTAACGGAAAAATGCGCGCAGCTTAGCGCGGAATATGAATAAGAGCCGCTTCAAGCGGCTTTTTGTATATATTTTGATTAATTATATCCTTGCTATTTGTGCAACCTGCCGAATATTCCTGAAAAGGTTGCAAAAATGTAACTTTATGTTATAATTGTAACTGGATTTTTACAAAATTGTAATAATTTATTGGCAAGGTGTATTTTATGAAAGACAAGTTTATAGGAATTGACGGTTTCGGGGAAATAGAGACCGTCAGAACAACAAGGAAAAGAAAGAAAGGTTTCTCGTCGGACTTAAAAAAGCTCGTAAGAATCAGCCGTGAGCTTATTAACGAAAGCGCTGAGTCACGGAAAATAAAAAAAGCTGAGAGAAAAGCTTCTAAGCCGACGCGCCTTGAACAACACTACGCTAACCAGCGCAGGCAGGGCTCACAGACCCTCCCCGCCGTAGCTGTCGCCGTTTCCAGGCGGGCAGCTAATCAGAACGCGCTCCGTCACGCAGGAAGCAGAAAACCGTTTTCTCCTAACTTTCTAAAGCGCAAGGCTGCTCTTGGCTTTGCGACCTCTCTCGCGGCGTTTGTGCTTTGCGCGGTAGCGTCCACCAACGTTATCTCGTTCAGTGCGTTCGCGACTGACGATAAGGCATATGAGCCAGAAATACAGAGCGAAAGCTCGGAGATTTCCGTAAACGACACTAAGATTTCGCGCGTGCTTAACTCGGAGTTCGCTAAGTCAATAAGCGACGACGAGATTCTTACGGACGGATATGGTCTTTATATAGACAAAAAGTTAGTAGGCGTTTCTCTCGACAAGAACGCTCTTAAAAATGAGCTGAAAAAAGCTCTCGACGAATACAAAGCAAAATACGACGACGAGACGACCGACAAGTTTGCAAACGAGGTTGAAATTGTTTACGGCGCGTACAAGAGCGTTTACGTAGATGACAGCGAAAAAATCGTTAAGAAAAATCTCGATAAGTTCAGCTTCTCGCTTTCGACTGATATTGAGTATAATCAGACCGTACCTTTCACCACAAAGGTAAAGTATGACAGTTCAAAATATACCGACTACAGAAAAACTGTCCAAAAGGGCATAAACGGCAAGCAGAAAATCACGTATCGCGTGACTTATGTTGACAAAATCCAGACTGACACTTATGTCAGCAAAATAGAGACAATTAAAAACGCTCAGAATAAAATAATAGTTGTCGGCACAAAGAAAAAGCCCGCCGCAGCGCTTGCGTCAGTCTCCTACTCCCAAAACACCTCTTCAAGCGGTTCTAACAGCGGCTCAGGCAGCTTTATGTGGCCTCTTCCCTACACTCATAATCTGACATCAGGCTACGGTGCGCGCTGGGGCAGAATGCACACGGGCATAGACATCTCGGCAGGAGGCGTGTACGGCAAAGCGATTGTCGCTTCCGACGGCGGTACGGTCGAGTGGGCAGGATACGACAATTCGGGCTACGGTAACTATGTAATCATCAACCACAACAACGGCTACAAAACCCTTTACGGTCATTGCAGTGCGGTGTATGTAAGCCGCGGACAGAGAGTAAGCAAGGGCTCTACAATTGCCGCTGTAGGCTCAACCGGCGACAGCACGGGTCCTCACCTCCACTTCGAGGTCCGCACAAGCGGCGGCTCAAGGCTCAATCCGCTCGGATTCGTGGGATAAATCTATATACAAAAAATTTAAGGGCACCCTCCGTAAGGAAGGTGCCCTGACTACTGTATTTTCTCTTAGTGTTCCCAGAACAGTTCGTCCAAGGTTTTGTCAAATATATTTTACTTTTTATTAAATATTTTTTGGAGTCTCCCAACTATTGACAAAGTGCCGAAAATTAAAAGGTATGTTCCGAAAAACATACCTTTTACTTTTTGTCTACAAAATACCTGATAATATCGCGGCGTGTGACAATACCGATAAATTTGTTGCGGTCGTCGACTACCGGCACAAAGTTCTGATTGGTCGCCTTGTCGATAAGCTCTTCGGCGGTAGCGCTTACCTTTACAGCGGGCATAAAGTCCTCCCTCAAAATATCGCGCACGCGGTACTGCTCCTGGTCTTTAAGACTTCCGCGTCCGAATTTAAGAATGTGCCAGAGAAAATCGCCCTCGCTAATCGTTCCCACATAATCTCCGTCCTTAGAAATTACGGGAATAGCGGTATAGCCGTGCTTGCGCATCTTTTCGAGTCCCTGACGGAGCGTGTTATTGTCGTAAACGTAGCTGACGTCGCTCTTTATCTTTAGTAAAAAAAGAATATTCATTTGTATCTCCTATGTACGAGGTTGAGTAATTTCAAAGCTTCGCTTTTAACAAGCATAGGCCTGCGTATCACGACGGTTTCAGCGGGAACTGAATCTCCACTGAACCAAAGATGTTCTCCGCCTTAGAGGCCAAGGAAACATCTCTCTGTGGTTACGAATTAACTATAGAATAAAAATCTATTACAGTCAATAGATTTTTCCAAATTTTTGTTCACTTTTATGCTTTTGCCCAACATTTCAGCACAAAAAGACCGCCGTAAAGCGGTCCGTTTTGTTATTTATCCAGATCTTTCTGCTGATTTGAATATTCCTCGTAGAGCCTGTCGGATATTGCCATATTTCGGATAATATCCTTCACTGTGCGGTCAAGACCCTTGCCCTCGCTGTAATCGGCGGGATAGATAAAGTCCACCCTATCCTTTCTCAAAAGCTCCTTAACTTTATCGTCAAGCTGCTGATACACGGCTATAGCCCTGCCTCCGTAGCTCTTCATCATTTTCATACACGGAACGTCGGAAAGACCGTCGCCTATGTAAATCATATTCTGAAACGGTATGCGCTTGCTGTCATCGGGCATACTGCGGTTAAGGTCAACGTCGTTGGAAACGTCAAGCACTCCCTTGTTAATTCGGTAGACGAACTGAGTTTTGTTGGTATAATTTACCGCGGTTTTCGGCCATACGGCATTACCGTTCTCGTCGTAAAGGTACTCGCTCGCGAAAATATTTTTGAATTCGCCGCTGATGATCGTACCGTCGATTATCTCTTTCATACCTGAGGAAATAACATAGTGCTCGACTGTAACTCCGTTTTCCTCTGCAAATTTATTTATTCTGGAAAACCACTCGATAACTCCGGGGAAAAACTCGATTCCCTTGCCGTTATCCTCAAGCCCCTCTCGCTTGAGCGGAATATTGCGCTCACGTGACAGCTTAATGGCGGCGTACATATACGCAAGAATCGAGTCCATATGCTCGCCGAGCTGCACCTCGTTGGTGTAGTCCCAAAAATCCTTGACCTCCATTCCGAGGCTCGGGATAAAGCGGTAGTTCTGCATATCCTTGGTACACAAGGTTTTATCGAAGTCATACATTATCGCAATAATAGGATTGCTCATAGCTTTGCCCTTGTTTTCTGATTAACCCTTATACTTTGTAATTTCGATTGTGTCAATTGTTACGTCCTTGTTAGGCTTATCATTCTCATCTGTTTTTACTGCGGCGATTTTATCCACAACGTCCATTCCGTCGATTACCTGAGCGAACACAGTGTGACCCGCGTCACCCGCGTCAAAAGCTCCGTCGAGGTTCGGGTTTCCGCCGTATTTATTGTAAAGCCCGACGATTTCCTTGGGAACAACATTGGCGTTGTAAAGACCTGTGCCCATATACTTGACGACCTGGGCGAGCGACGAAGGGTTGCTCGCGTACTGCTTTAGCTGGGCAATAACGCTGCTCCAAGAGGACTTATAGGCGTCAATACCGCCCGACTGTGCGAGAGACTCGGCAGATTTCTGGTTAATGAAAAACTGTGAGCCGTTTGTGTCGGAGCCGCTGTTCGCCATAGCGACAGAGCCGCGAAGATTGTTGAGCTTGTCGCAGAACTCGTCCTCAAACTCAGAGCCGTAGGAGCTCGTGCCGCCCGTGCCGTTGTGGTTCTCGTAGTCTCCCGTCTGAATCATAAAGTCATTTATTACGCGGTGGAAGGTAACGCCGTCGTACTTGCCGTCCTTCGCTAAAGAAAGGAAGTTTTCGACGGTTTTCGGCGCGTATTCCGGGAAGAAACGCAGGGTTATATCACCCTTGCTCGTGTGAAGAACGGCGATAGTATCTCCCTTTTTAGGCTTTTCAAGCTGGAATCCGTACTTTTCGTCGTCGGCATAGGTAATCTGAGGGTCAATTCCAAGAGCGTCAACGTCAAAGCCCTCGTCCGCGAGCGCCTGAACGGCGGCGCTTTTCTCAGAGGAGTTGGCTGTCTCCGCCTCAGTTGCGGCAGTAGTCTCGGTATTTTCTTTATTATCACCACAGCCCGAAAGAGCGGCGGCAGTACCGCATATGAGAGCGGCGGCTAAAATTGCAGAAATTATTTTATTAAGTTTCACTTATATATACAGTCCTTTCTTTTTCTGAATTTACTTTATAATTTTAGTACAAAACTATACAAAATGCAAGTGTAATAAAAAAGCCTTCGGTCTCATAGAATTTTATGAGAAAGAGAGGTTTTACATATGCCGATATTCTTACCTGAGGGTAATTTATTGAATACAGAAGAAAACCAGCTATATATAAACAACCCTGAAAAACTGCGCGAGGCTCAGGCTCGGCAGAAAATACTTGAGGCGAAGGTGCTCGTGTGCGACCAGGGGCACAATCTTCATCTTAATCTCGGCGGAATAAGGGCGATTATTCCGCGCGAGGAGGGCGCAATCGGAATTCGCGAGGGGACTGTGCGTGATATTGCGGTGATTTCGCGGGTAAACAGACCCGTGTGTTTTGTCGTAACCGACATAACCGTGGACGAAAGCGGCGCGCCGCTCGCCATACTGTCGCGCGAAAAAGCACAGAAGATGTGCTACGATAATTATATAGACACGCTTATTCCCGGGGACGTGGTAAATGCGCGGGTAAGCCACCTCGAAACCTTCGGCGTGTTCGCCGACATCGGGTGCGGAGTGGTAGCGCTTATGCCGATAGACACGATTTCCGTATCAAGAATCGAGCACCCGAGGGAGCGGTTCAGTGTGGGAATGAATATCCGCGCGGTAATCAAATCAATTGAAAACGGACGGATAAGCCTCAGTCACAAGGAGCTTTTGGGAACGTGGCAGCAGAACGCCGATATGTTCTCGCAGGGCGAGACCGTCACGGGAATTATAAGGAGCGTCGAGAGCTACGGCTCGTTCGTGGAGCTAACGCCGAATCTGGCGGGACTTGCGGAAACGCACCCGAGCGCGCGCGAGGGTATGCAGGCGAGCGTGTATATAAAGAGTATCATTCCGCGCAAAATGAAGATTAAGCTCATTATTATTGACACCTTTAGCTACAGCTACAGTCCCAGGGAACCTAAATACTTCACTAACGAGAGCCATATAAAGAGATTTACCTACTCTCCCGAATGCAGTCAGAGGTTAGTGGAAACGGAATTTGAATAAATCGGGTTCGCCGACTCTTAGGAAAAGAACGATACTCACTAAATTTTGCGCACACAATTACGACACCTCCATAAAATGTAATGTTAAAGAGCAAAATTTAACTTTGCTCAAAAAAATTGGAGGTAATTACTTATGCCTGATGTTCCTTTTACACCTGATTCGAACTCAGAAAACCAGGGCTGCGTCGGAGAGTCTCCGAGCCAGTCCTTCTGCATTGACGGCGACCGCGTCTACGACTCGTGCGGCGACAAGGATTGCCTGTCAGAAATGCGCGTGTTCTTCACAGAGGCTAACCAGAGTATCATAAATACTGCTGTCTCCGTGAGAATCCGCGAAGCCAACATCATTAACACAGTCGTTAATGTTGAGCCCGTGACCTATCACTGTGGTTTTTACTCGGTTGATATGACGTTCTACTTCGAGATTGTACTCGACGTTTATACAAATAACGGCTCAACCCCGACGACTGTAAACGGTCTTTCAGTATTCGCAAAGCGCGTTATTCTCTACGGCGGCAGCGGCACGGTTGCGGTGTTCACGAGTGACGACACGAGCGGATGCTTAGACCCCGAAGAGCTAAGTCTGCCGACCGCTAAGGTTCAGGTTGCTCAGCCGATGGCGCTCACAGCGTGCCTTACGGAGTGCTGCAGCCCGTGTATGCCGAGCGCGGCTATACCCGAGTGCGTTACCGAGTATTTCGGCGGCTCAATTGTGCCTTCTCAGGCGCGTTCGGTACTCGCAACGATAGGCGTATTCACGATCGTTCAGCTCAAGCGCACGGTACAAATGCTCATTCCTGCGTACGACTTCTGCGTGCCTGATAAGGAGTGCGTAACCTCTACTGACAATCCGTGCGATATGTTCTCGCGAGTGGACTTCCCTATCGAGCAGTTCTTCCCGCCGAACCTTGCGGACATTGACCCCGAAAATCTCGAAACAGGCTGCGGCTGCAAGTAAAACAAACAGGCTCAAAACTCATATGGGTTTTGAGCCCGTTTTTTACCTTGGTATGCGTATTTTTACCGCTTTCGGGAGCACCTATATTTTCGCGTCCGAAACGTTCATTATCTCGCCGTCAATTCCAATATCAAACGGCGTATCGCTTATATACTCAACCTCTCTAAGCTTACCTTGGTAAACGAAATTTATCTTTGGGTTATTTATTATATACCCTGCCTTTACGAATGTTGAGAGAAGCGAAATAAACTTAATCACGTCCACAGTCGCAACGCTCATAAAGCCGATTTTTCCGTCAGTGTTGTCCGCGAGCGGCGCGCATATTTGTTGATGATGAATAAGCTGAGCACCGCCGCTCCTTATCCTGCTGTCTCATACCCTTTTTAAACAGCATTTTAATAATAGCCGCTACCGCATAGCCGATAAATGTAAATACACAGAAATTAAGCATAACCGTTCCTCCTTTAATGTCTTTAATTACATTATAGCGGAAGAACTGTGCCATAAAACGGACTATGCGAGCGTTTGTTCCTTATTTTTTATAGTAAACTACGTTATTTATCTTTATTCGCTTTTTATCCTTGGACATATTGTATATGAGCCGTACTGTGACAATTCTATTGCTCATATACTTAACCGTTATCTGTTCGTCCCCGTCTATTGTCCACACGGCTTTCATTGTCGTGTAGCCTGTATTCCTCTCGAGAGTTCCGTCCTTATAAAAGCGATAGTCCTTGTCTTTATCCTTAGAAGTCCATACTCCGATAAGGTCCTTGTTAATTTTGTAATTCTCGATTGTTCCGAGTGAATATGACTTAGGATTAGCGACCTTAGTCAGCGAGTATGTTCTGCCCATCTTTGATTTTAGGGTGAGGGTATACCCGTCTTTCGGGTTGCCCTTAATCTTGAAGTCAAAAAGACCGTCAAGATTGCTCTCAATCGCGATATAAACGGTGTGCTCGTCGTCAGACGACTCGTCCCTGAACAGTCCGCCGTAGACAACGCTTCCGTAATTTACCTGAGCAACGCCGTCGCTGTAGAAGGTGTAGTAAGGGATAGCTACTTCCTCCTGCTCAACAGCGTCAGACATCTTCCAGCTTCCGTAAAGGTCCTTAACAGAAAAACTTTTTAAGGTGTTTTTTACAGTCGTCGGCTCGGTAATCTTTGCGGTTGTAGGCGGTACAGTCGTACTCGTCACATACTCGGTTACGTGCTCTGTCGGCTCAATTATTGAATAGTTGCTCTGCACAAATCTCAGCGAGAACAGTGTGAACACAGCGATACCGAGAATAAATACGATTGCTATTACAAATATATTAAATTGTGAGATATTGAAGTACTTCGGAGCGTAATTTATCGGCTCGGAAGTGTCCGCTCCGTCCTTAGTCCTCATCTGAACAAATCCGTCCTGCCTGAAGTCGTTGAATTCGACGTTTTTGTTTATCTCCTGATAACAAAACGGACATATGGTTTCTGTATCTGAAATTTCTTTACCGCATCTCGGACAAATCATACCTTCGCCTCCCTGTATATATTCATTACCTTTGCGCAGTGGTCAGCAAATTTCCGCGCCAAACTGTCTGGCGAAATAATCTGCACCTCGTCTCCCAGAGCAAAAATCCACCCAAAGAACTGGTCGCTCACATTAACCTCAACTTTAAGGATAAAATGCTCGCGGCTCTCTAAGTCGCGGGTAATGAACACATCTCTGCCAAAACGGTCGGCTATTACGCCGATAAGATTTTTGTGCACTCTGAGCGTTATGCTTTCCCTCTCGCCTGCAAACATAGAAAAGGTCGACTTGCTGTATTCTGCCAAATCAATTTTTTTAAACTGCTCCTCACCCTTGCGGGCGTTTTCAGTAAGATTTATTCTCTCCATTTTATCCACTCTGTAGTGGCGTATCTGCCCGCTGTCCTCATCAAATCCGATAAGATAGTAATTCTCGTCGTCCCAGCACAGCGCCCACGGACTTACTCTGTATAGCTTACCGCCGTGACGGCGTTCGAGCTTTATTTTTTTTGTGCCGCCAAAATCAAGTACCCACTTATTGTAGTAAAAACACACAGACAGATTAGCGCTTATAGCGTCGTGGAGCCTGTCAACGTTGTAGTATATCGTTTCGTTGTCGGTTTTTACTCTGTTAGATATTATGACCTGGTTTTGTAAAAGCTTTGCTTCGTTTTCGCTTGCAAGGCTCTCGAGCTTACCAATCAACTCAAGACTTTTTTTCTGAGTAATGAATTTAGAGCTTTGAATAGCGTCCACGAGAAGCTTTAACTCGGAAATCTGGAAATCCCTTGAGCCGATATAGTAGCGAACGGTTTTAGTCTTTTCGCTGCATATATCAAGTCCGTAAACCTCGAGTACCCTTAGGTCGTCGTACAAGCTTTTGCGCTCCGCGGAGATACCGTAACGCGCAAGCTCCTTCTTGATTTCCTCCGTGGTAAGACCGTGCGTTTCATCGGTCTTTTCCAGCATTATTTTCATCAGATACAGCAGCTTTTGCTTCTGCATTGGATTCTTTGCCATATTTGTTCACCTACAATGATTGTGAAATTGCGATAATAAACGGCATAGTGATAATTGAAAGAACAGTCGTCATTGATACCATTCCGACAGACAGTTCAACGTCGCGGTTAAACTTCGTCGCGAACATCGTGGTCGTCGCCGCAACGGGAGCAGAAGACGCTATTGTGCAGGCAACGAGTATATCTCCGCTTACGCCGCACAGCCGCATAATAAAAAGCGCGGCGCACGGAACGGCAATAAGTCGCATAAATATAACCGCGTAAATCCCTTTGTCTCTCAGTGATTTTGCGAAATCCGTCTTGGAAAGATGGTATCCGATTACGAGCATCGGAACAGGTGTGTTGAGCGCCGCCAGATAGCTTATCGGGCTGAGAACGATTTCGGGGAGCTGAATTTTCAGGAAAAACAGCAGAGCCGCTGTTGCCGCTCCGAGAACGCCCGGATTGAGAATAATCTTCTTTACGTTGAAATTCTTTCTGTCGCCGCTCATATCAAGGAGTCCGTAGCTCCACACAAGGATATTGAAAACAGCAACAAAAACTGCTCCGTAAAATACGCCCTTGCTCCCGATAACCGCCTGCTGCAGCGGCAGTGACATAAAGCCGCAGTTTGAAAATATTGTACCGAACTGCAGCACCTTGCGGCGGCTCTCGATTTTGCCGCGGAAGACAAGACGGCACACAACTATTGACAAGCCCTGTATCAGTACGGCGCACAGCGCAGCAACACCGAGATTCATAGCCATATTAGAGTTGAACTCCACGCGTTGAAACGACTGTACCATTACGCACGGAGTCGCAAGATAGAGCACCAAATCCGTGAGGTGCTTTGCGCCCGAATCGTTTATGAGCTTAGTTTTGCCGCAGACGAACCCGACCGCGATAAGAATGAAAAGTATCGCGACCTGTCCCGCTACTATTATAAGATTTTCAACCATAAAATTACCCCATACACAATTGCTGTACGCTTTTCACAGCATAATTACTAAAGCAATTTCAAAGTCCGTTAATTTGGACACACTATTATTATACCAATTAAATATATAAATTACAATAGTAATAATAGCAATAGTCTATTGTGATTATTATATAAAAAGCAAATTTATTATTGTGCAATTTGTACAAAGTTACAAAGTTTTGCAAATTCGTTGACTTTTGAAAAATAATAAGTATAATACGATTGTAAGCCAAAGGATACTAAATATTGTATATTAATACATCTTGATTTTACTTTAGGAGGTCATGAAGATGGCAAACACTAAGAAAGCTGAAACAACAGAAGTAAAGGCAGCTGAGACTAAGACAGCTGCTAAAAAGACTGCTGCTAAGACAACAACTAAGGCGGCTGCTGTTAAGACAGAGAAAACTGCTGAGAAAAAGACTGCTGCTAAGAAAGCTCCCGCAAAGAAGGCTGCTCCCGCTAAGAAAGCAACTGCAACAAAGAAAGCTGCTGCTTCAAGCGTAGAAGTTTTCGTTGAGTTCGGCGGCGTTCAGGTTTCTATCGACGAGGTTGTTAAGAATGTTAAGCTCACAAACGGTAAGTCTGCTAAGAATATTACTGTATATCTCAAGCCTGAGGAGAGCAAGGCATACTTTGTAGCTGACGGCGAAGAAAAGGAAATGGACGTATTCTTCTGCTAATCTTTTAATAGACTATTACGGGGCTGTCTCAAAGTATTATTTGGGACAGCCCTTTTAATGACTGACGGCAAATTGGTTTTAGCATATTAATTGATACGGTGATTTGATGAAGTATTACAAGAATTTACCGCTCGACAGAATGAGCAACTGCCGCGACCTCGGCGGCTATCCTACAAAATACGGCACAGCTACTAACTTCGGCGTATTTCTGCGAAGCGAGGCTCCCGTAGAGCTGACAAAGCGTGACATTGATATGCTGCTCAACTACGGTGTGACGAAATCACTGGATTTTCGCGGAGACGGCGACCTTTTGACCTTTCCGAGCAGTCTGGATACGAAAGGAATAGAATACGTCCACCTTCCCATGTTTGGCAGGGCGGACGCCCTCGGATTTGAGAGCAACGGCGACGACCCTAGTAAAAATTTTACAGGCTGGGGCAGGAATTATATACTATGGATAGAATGTTATAAGGGTTGGGTTCGCGACGTTTTTCGTGAGCTTGCAAGCACAAACGGCGCGTGTCAGTTTAACTGTAACGCGGGTAAGGACAGGACAGGTATAATAAGCGCGCTCATACTGGCAGTATCAGGAGTTGACCTGAGCGATATTGCGTTTGACTACAACATCAGCCGCGCGATGCTGAAGCCGCGTTTCAGTCAGCTTGAGAAGCAATGGGGAGATTATCTTAAGGACAAAAGCGGAAAGCTTATTCAAAACCACCCGTTTCTATACACGCCTAAAGAGGCGATAATTCAGCTCTTTCAATATATTTTCTCAAAATACTCTACCGCGGAAAAATACCTTTTATCCTGCGGCGTGAGCGAATCGGAAACAGAAACAATAAAAAAGAAACTTGTCGGTTGATTCGCAAAAACACGATATATAAAGTAATTAAGGCACCCTAACGATGAACCGAACCAGTAAAAGTAGCCAATAGTAAAAAAGCACCTCCTATGGTAGAATAAAACCATAGGAGGTTTTACT
>CANQOP010000015.1 GCA_947625485.1 uncultured Clostridia bacterium
CAGTATGTTACTTAAAATTTAATATTCTGCCATAGACCTGCTTTTTTGTGCTGTCTACACAATTTGGGGCGGTTCATCGGCTCTCTGCCTTTTTGCTTTAACCTTTTTATTTTACCGTAACTTTTAATTTAAGCGTTTTAACTCCGTTAACCTTAACCTTGACGGTAGAGGTGCCTTTCGCTTTGCCCTGAATTTTAATTGAGGTCGCGGATTTTTTTGATGTGATTTTCGCCATATTGGTAGAGCAGTACTTGTTGTCTATTGCAGAAGCTTTTCCAAACAGCTTTACCGAGACAGTTTTTCCCAGTCCTACTGAAATTTCCCTGACCTCTTTATACTTCCCCATACTTCTTCCGCTTGTCGCTTTTTTCTTTAGAGCAGGGTCATTTTTTACGATAAATATTCCGCTGTATTTTTTTCCGTTCGACAAGGTTGCCTTTACGGTGGCTCTTCCTTTTTTCAACGCGGTGACCTTTCCCTTTTTAGTGATTTTTATAATTTTAGGGTTTTTTGTCGTACAGTCGGAGAAACTCTTTCCGTCTATTTTTACTTTGAGAGTAAAGCCTGCCCCGCAGGCTCCGGCATATCCCATTTCGCTTTTTTCATCCAAAATCAAATTTATATTATTTTTTTCGGCATATTTTCCTGCCATCCTACATTTATTGGAATCTGATATAATCGTGAAATTTTTTATCTTCTTAACCTCTATATCTTTTTTGGAATCATAGTAACCAAGTCCCTCGGTTGTTTCGTCATAGTATCCGAGGGCTTGCTTACCGACAATACCAAGTGGGGAACATTTGGTAAAATCAAGTTTTTTCAAAGACGGACAGCAATAAAACGCTCTGCTCCCTATTTCCTCCAGCTGCTCGGGAATATTTATTTTTTTCAGCTTCGGACAGTTCAAAAATGCCATTTCTCCAATATACCTTAATTTATTACTGAGTGTTACTTCCTCAAGTTTTCTGCAATTTCCAAATACGGATTCAGGTATTTCCCTTACACTCGAGGGGATTTCTATATTCTTTAAATTTATGCAGCCTAAAAAAGCAAATTTTCCTATATGCGTCACGCTTGACGGAATCTCAATTGTTTTTATATCTATATTATCCCTGAATGCTGAGTTTCCTATATATGTCACCGTATCGGGAATTATCCATTTCCGTCCGGAGTGTTCTGATGGCACTATTTCATCATCACCCCACATCTCAATAGCGCCGTCGCCAATCATAACTACCGGATAGCCGTCGATTTTTTTGGGGATAAAATCCGCACCTTTTAAAATTTCGACATATTTATTGTCAATCACCCGATACTCAAATTCCACTCCCTTAATTATAACAGTCTTGGAATTCGGGTCATATGCATTTGCCGACACGCAAAAGACCGCATTTAGAATCATAACGGCGGCGATAATTAACGATAACCTTTTCATAGTTGTTCTCCTCCTTATAAAATATTTAGATTAATTAATATTTAATTAAATGCTAACATACGAAATTTCAATTTTTAATTGTAAGAAACACAGAATTTGCCATTGGTTTTTTGTTAATATGCGGTAAATTTTGCACACATTTTTGTAAACAAATATCAAAAATATCTCTTATACTATATTAGTGTCAGAAAAGCAGAAAAAAGTTTCAAATAATTAGAAATATTTTAAATAATTTTAATAAACCCGTGCGTAATAAAAAAACTGCCGAACGGCAGTCTTTTTTACAGTAAATTTTTCACTTCGCTCAAGTCCGCGCAGACCTTATAACACAATTCCCGTATTTCGTCCGTCGGCTCTATGAGGTCGGGAATCATTACCGTAACCATTCCCGCGCCGTGAGCGGAGCGGACGCCGTTAAAGCTGTCCTCGAGGGCGAGGCAGTTTTCGGGAGCAAATCCTAGCATTTCTGCCGCCGCTAAAAACGTCTCGGGGTGCGGCTTGCCACGGGAGACGTCCTCGGCGCATACAAGCTCGTCAAAATATTTTAGCACGTCCGCGATTTCTAAAATTCTCACTGCGCTTTTTCTTGTAGTCGAGGTTGCGAGGGCAATCTTTAATTTTCTTTCCTTTAAATCGTCCAAAAGCTCAAAAAGTCCGCGTTTAATCGGAACCCCGAATTCTTCCGTATAACATGTAAACTCGGTACGGCAACACTCGTGAAATCTCTTAAAATCAAATTTATTGCCGTATAAACCGGCGAAAAACTTTGGTAAATCCGCAGAGCGCTTGCCGATAGTCTGCTTATATTGCTCAAGGCTGAAATCAACGCCGAAATTCCTCTGCATAATCCCCTTTTGGAGCTTATATGTAAGGTTTTCCGTGTCAAACATCAGCCCGTCCATATCAAATACTGCGGCTTTTATCTCCATATAAGACCTCTCCGCTCTTTACGAGCATTTTTTTAAAAACTCAACAATTTTTTCAAATTCCATACTATGGCTCGCTTTTACAAGAACCGTATCGTTTCTCATAATAAGCTTTCCGAAATTTGCCATAGCCTCCTCTTTTGTATCAAAGTGAACGCACTTTGCACCCCTCGCGAGTTCTTTTGCTAGAGGTCCTATCGCGATAACGAGGTCGCAATTCTTAGCGTACACGCCTACCTCGTAGTGTAGTTTTAGTTCGTCCCTTCCGAGCTCCTTCATATCGCCGAGAACGGCGACCTTTCTTCCGTCGAAGTTCATAAGAGTGTCAATTGACGCCTTTACGGAAGTCGGGTTGGCGTTGTAACAGTCGTCAATAATTTTAAGCACACCTGTATCGACAAGATTTGCGCGGCTTCCGACAGTGCGAAAGCTCTCAATACCCCTCCTGATTTCCTCGTCGGACAGTCCGAGCGTCACTCCTACAGCCGCAGCCGCGAGAGCGTTGCTTACCATATATGTACCTATCGCGGGGATAGTAACCCTCACGCGCTTTCCGCAGAACACGAGGTCGGCGTCCACGCCGAGTACTCCGTTGTTTCTTATATTCTCCGCCGTGTACGCGTTGCCGTTGAGACCGTAAAAAATCGGCTCTTTTCCCTTTACGGTCACGACCTGAGCGAGCTTATCATCGTCGCCGTTGAGCACAACGGTTCCGCCCTCGCGCAGGTTTTCAAACATTTCGGTTTTTGCCTTGAAAACGCCGTCGCGGTCACGTAAATTTTCCAAATGGCAGTCTCCGATTACGGTTATCACCTCGACGGTTGGCTGTACCATTTCGGAAATTCTGGACATTTCGCCAAAGTCGGAAATACCCATTTCAACCACTGCGACCTCGGTATTGTCGTCCATACCGAAGAGCGTAAGCGGAACGCCGAGCTCATTGTTTAGGTTGCCCTCGGTTTTATGGACGCGATATTTCTGGGCAAGAACTGAGGCGATCATCTCCTTGGTCGAGGTTTTCCCCACGCTTCCGCTGATACCGACAATCGGAATATCGAACAGTTCACGATACGCTTTCGCTGCTTTCTTTACAGCTTCTAAAGTATCGTCAACGAGGATATACGGTTTTGACGGATTTTCGGGCGCTTTCTCGCAAATCGCACATATTGCGCCGTCCGAGTAGCACCTTTCAATAAAGTCGTGGCCGTCCGCCCTCGCGCCCTTTATCGCAAGGAAAAGGGAGTTTTCACGGATATTTCTGCTGTCGCGCTCAACTGAGCTGACAGGCGTATTTTTCAGGCTCTCATCGCCCACATACTCACCGCCGCAGGCGACGGCGATTTCTTCGAGTGTGAAATGTTTCATAGCTCACCTCAGTTATATTTTTTGAGCGAAAGCTCTACGATTTTCTCGCACAAAGTCGGGTAATCCATACCCACTTCCGCCGCCTCCTGAGGCAACAGGCTTGTGGGAGTCATTCCGGGGAGAGTGTTCGCCTCGAGGCAGTAGGCGTTATCGTCCTTATCAAGAATAAAGTCCATGCGCGCGTAAGCGTTAAGCCTCAGCACTTTAAACGCATTATATGCGCTGTCCCGCAGAATTTTATCCTGCTTTTCCGTTATATCGGCAGGGCAAACCTCTATCGTCAGCCCAGCCTGATACTTAGATTTATAATCGTAAAAGCCCGTTGTCGGGATAATTTCAATGGGCGGTAGGACCTCATCGCCGAGCACGCCGACGGAGAACTCTCTGCCCTCGATAAACTGCTCAACAACAATTTCGTCCTCAAATGAGAACGCGTCCGCAACAGCCTTTTTGAACTGCGCCTTATTTTCAGCCTTTGCAATACCCACGCTGCTGCCGCCCGAGCAGGGCTTAATAACGCATGGGAAAGTGTCCCACGAATCAGTATTTTCGCCGTTTTTAAATATTTTTCCCTTCGCCGTGAGCACGTTATGCTGTTCAAACAGAGCCTTTGTAATGCCCTTATCCATAGCGAGAGCCGCCGCGAGATAGCCTGCTCCCGTATACTTTATGCCGAGAATGTCGAAGGTCGCCTGAAGCTGTCCGTTCTCTCCCTCGCCGCCGTGAAGCGCAAAAAAGGTTATATCAGCGGCGCGGCAGATTTTAATCACGTTTTCGCCGAGAAAGCAGTCGCTTTTGTCTGTACGCGAGGATTTCACCTCGGCTATGTCGGGAATAACCTCGGCGACATCCGCGCTTTCTATAAGGTTGCGGTTCTCCTCAAAGAGCTTTTCGGGTTTGCAGTCCTGCTCATAACCCATAAACACGTCCAGAAGCACGACGTTGTGACCCTTTGAACGCAGCGCGCCCGCAATTTTTGAGCCTGAGGAAATCGCCACATCCCGCTCGGTGCTGAGCCCGCCTGTTAATACTGCTATTTTCATAAATTTCTCCTTGTTCTTCCAAATATAAAGTAAAAATATTTATTGACCAAAGTAATTATAGGTACCATTAATGCTAAAACTATAGCTGTAAATAATAATGTAACAACAGGATTAAAAAATAAACTCTTTAGCTTTAAAGCATCAAATATCTTAGGGAAAATATATCTGGTAAAATAATAGTGAATACATAATATAATAATTGAATTTTTTCCGAAATATATTAATAACTTGTTTGATTTTATTATTATCGAAATAAAAATTACGAGCAGGGTTCCGATAAACGCATTTAAATAAAATATAAAAATTTTCTCTCCGTAATATAACTTATACATATATACACATTCATTTCGTCCATATGTAAAAATCAGTATGATAAGCAATACCGTTGACAGTACCGACAATACAATATACGGTTTATATGGTTTCCTTCCATCGGAATTTAAAATAAAATATTTATTTAGTCCTTTTAATTTATCTTTTATCAGATATCCTGCCATAAAAAATACTGAAATAGGAAACAGATAACTGAAACAAAACGGTAAAGGAAATCTAATAAAATACGAACCGATTATGCCTATTGGGAAAATAAAAGGCAAGGCTTTTTTGGGTGCTTTTAAAATAAAATACATGAATATTTCAGAAAAAAACAGCGCGCACAGAAACCATAGAGGAACATTCAGAGTGTACCCCCCCCCCGCTTGGAACATTTGTTCCTGTTATGTTTTTTATAAAGCTTACTGTGATATCCTTTATAAGCGATACTGATAAACCGTATTTCTTTATTGCTAAAACAAAACCTACAAGGTAATCCGCTGACAGAAATACTGCATAAGGTAAATATACGGATTTGAATTTTTTTATAAAAAACTTTTTAAATTTAATATTTTTAATATTAAATACTATTCCTGAGATAAAAAAGAACAACGGCATATGGAAACAGTAAATAAAACGCTTCAAATCTTGGTCTTCGGCAGCTAAATGTCCCATAACTACAAGAATTATTCCTATGCCCTTAGCTATATCTATCCAATCAATTCTTTCCTTCTTTAAAGCCAACTCACCCATAATTACCCCTAAATTATTCCCCTATAATTTTAATAAGCGCATGCTTATTGCGCTTGCCGTCAAGCTCATAGTAGAAAATCTGCTCCCACGTTCCGAAGTCGAGCTTTCCGTTCGTAATCGCGCACACTACCTCTCGGCCCATAATGGTGCGCTTGAGGTGCGCGTCCGCATTGTCCTCAAAGCCGTTGTGGCTGTACTGACTGTACGGCTTTTCCGGAGCGAGCTTTTCGAGCCACTTTTCGTAGTCGCTGTGCAGACCGCTCTCGTCGTCGTTAATAAACACGGAGGCTGTAATATTCATAGCGTTTACGAGGACTAAGCCCTCCTTAATACCGCTTTCGTCGACAGCCGCCTGTACGTCCTCTGTAATACGCACGATTTGTCTTCGGCGCGGCACGTTAAACCACAGCTCTTTTCTATAGCTTTTCATAGGTTTTCCTCCAGACATATTAATTTAAACATACATATTGTAATTATATTACTTTAGCGCGTTTTTTTCAACCGATATGAAAAATTTGTAAAGGAAAAAGCCTTTCCCGAAAGAAAGGCTCTCAAATTGACATTAACCGACATTATTTTATTGAGTTGATAAGTCCGCCCTTGGCGATAATATTCTGAATAAACTCCGGGAACGGCTCGCCCTGAAACTTTTCGCCTGTTGTCTCGTCGGTTATCACGCCTGTACCGAAATCAACGGAAACGACGTCTCCCTCGTTTATAGCCTCCGCCGCCGCGGGACATTCGAGAATAGGCAGACCGATGTTGATAGAGTTCCTGTAAAAAATACGCGCGAAGCTGGACGCTATTACACAGCTAATGCCGCTCGCCTTGATTGCGATAGGCGCGTGCTCGCGCGAGGAACCGCAGCCGAAGTTCTTGGTCGCGACCATAATATCGCCCTCACACACCTTCTTGATAAAATCCTTGTCTATATCCTCCATACAGTGAGCGGCGAGCTCCTTGTGTGAGGCAGTATTGAGATAACGCGCGGGGATAATTACGTCGGTATCGACGTTGTCTCCGAATTTATGTACTTTACCTTTTACGTTCATAGTGTGTACCTCTCTTTCTTAAACCTTGGCAGGGTCTATTATATATCCTGCTACAGCGCTCGCAGCCGCAACAGCGGGGCTTGCGAGGTATACTTCGCTGTCAACGTGACCCATACGTCCGACAAAGTTGCGGTTTGTCGTAGAAATTGCTTTCTCGCCTGCCGCGAGGATACCCATATGACCGCCGAGACACGGACCGCAGGTAGGAGTGGAAACCACAGCGCCTGCGTCTACAAAAATATCGAACAGTCCCTCGTGCATAGCCTGCTGCCATATTTTCTGAGTGCCGGGAATAACTATGCATCGAACGCCCCTAGCAAGCTTTTTGCCCTTTAGCACTTCGGCTGCTGCGCGCAGGTCGGAGATACGTCCGTTGGTACACGAGCCGATAACTGCCTGGTCAATCTTTACCTCGTTCTCTCCGATTTCATCGACAGTACGCGTGTTCTCCGGTAGGTGCGGAAAAGCAACGGTAGGTCTGAGCTCCGATAAATCTATCGTATACTCCTCGTCGTAAACAGCGTCGTCATCGGGATAATACTCGACGGGCGTGCCCTGATAGCGTCCCTCGCAGTACTCGCGGGTAACGTCGTCAACAGGGAAAATCCCGTTCTTCGCTCCAGCCTCAATCGCCATATTCGCGATACAGAGCCTGTCGTCGATGTTAAGATACTGTACTCCCTCTCCGACGAATTCCATAGATTTGTAGAGCGCGCCGTCGACGCCGATTTTGCCGATAATGTGAAGTATAACGTCCTTTCCGGAAACAAAGCCCTGCGGCTTTCCGACGAGATTGAACTTAATTGCGGACGGCACCTTAAACCACGCCTTGCCGCTTATCATACCCGCGCACATATCGGTCGAACCTACGCCCGTTGAGAACGCTCCCAAAGCGCCGTAGGTACAGGTATGGCTGTCTGCGCCGATACAGAGACAGCCCGGTCCTACGAGACCCATTTCGGGGAGGAGCGCGTGCTCAATGCCCATTCCCCCGACATCGCGGTAATTCTTGATGTCGTACTTATCGGCAAAGTCGCGCACCTGCTTAACCTGAGTGGCAGCCTTAATATCCTTGTTCGGTGTAAAGTGGTCCATAATCATCGCGATTTTTGTTTTGTCAAACACGGATGTCGCACCGTTTTCCTCAAATACGTTGATTGCAACGGGCGTTGTAACGTCGTTTCCGAGCACCAAGTCAAGCTGAGCCTCAATAAGCTGTCCAGCCTTTACCTCGGGCAGACCGGCGTGAGCGGCGAGAATTTTTTGTGACATAGTCATTCCCATAACAAACACTCCTTAATCGGTTTTAATATTTTGACTAAATATTCAAGATAATTATTGCACACTGTATTGATAAAAGATTGTAAAATATGTTACAATTAAACTAATAAAAGCATCGGAAGTGAGAGCAATGGAAAACAAATCGCTTATACAGCGGATTTTCGAGAACGAGCCGACTACAAAACGGCTCTCAAAAGGCGATATAATCTATCATCAGGGTGACAAAGCGGAGAGCTTTTACTACCTTAAAAGGGGCAGAGTGAGGGTTTATATGACCTCTCCCGACGGAGTTGAAAAAACGCTTTCTGCTGCGTCTCACGGCGAGATACTGGGCGAGGCAGCGTTCTTCGACAAAATGCCGCGCGTGAGCTCTGCGAGCGCTCTCACTAACACGGAGCTTGCAGCAATCAACGAGAACAAGCTGGTTTCACTCATAAAGGAAAATCCACAGCTTGCGCTTGAACTGCTCGAAATTCAAGCGGCAAGAATACGCCAGCTCTCAACGCAGATTGACGCTATGACTTTTTTGCAGGCGGACGGACGAATAGCGCAGATTTTGCTGCAGAGCATACACGACGAGGACGGAAAACAATCCGTCAGCCTTACTCACGAGGAAATCGCGAGTGCGGTCGGGGTTTCGAGAGTAACGGTGAGCAATATACTAAACGACTTCGCGCGCAAGGGCTACGTAAAAACAAAGTACAGAAAAGTTGTTGTGACGAGTACGGACGCGCTCAAAAAGATTGCGGGAATTTAATCAATTCACAATTAATATGACACAGATAAACGGCAGTTACAACCGAAGGGTTGCGCCTGCCGTTTTGTTCGTCTTTAAGTTTTTATACGACTGTGATTTTGCACTTAAATAAAAAACCGCGTAAACGCGTAAAAAATAAGCAAATAGCGATTGAAAATAACAAAACCATATGATAGAATAATTTTGCGGCATAATTCAATAATTTTTGTTCAAACTAAGTGTGCGTTTTTATCCCGGTAAAAATGTATGCTCTTGTTAAGTACACTTAGTTTGTATCTATATACCGTTTAATAACGGTGAATTGTGCCGCAACACAATAGGAGTATGCGTTTTTCGTGCGCTGCTCCCTTGAGCTGCGCACTTTTTTTATCAGGGGAAATTATGAAAACAGTTACCAAGTATATTTCTGTTATAATCTTTTTTGCACTATGTATCGTTATTATTTACGCGTGTTTTGATTCAGATACAATTCAAAGCTCCTCCGAAACAAGCCCCGATAACACACGAGCCACCTCAACCGTAAAAATCTCCTCCACACTAAAGGCTGACCCCGGGAATAAAGCAAAGAAAAAACAAAACAGTTCGGAAACAATACGGGACATCATCTACATTCTCAACACAAATACTTGCCGTTTTCATTATAGTAATTGTGGGTATGTTGATAAAATAAATAGCCGAACATAATTTAGAAATATATAAGGGCAGTCGCGACAGTCTCATCGAGACGGGATATAATCCGTGTAAAATATGTAAACCTTAAAAAGAATCGATCCGTTTTGAAACGCAAAAGGGAAAGCCGCTTGGTATCACAAAAATACCAAACGGCTTGATTATTTGGCTATTAAGTTTTTATCCGACTGTGATTTTGCACTTCAGCTTTACGCCGCCGTTGGTGGTGACGGTAATTTTTGCCGTGCCTTTCTTCTTTGCTTTAACTACGCCTTTTTTAGTAACTGTTGCGATTTTCGGCTTGTTGGATGTGAATTTGGTTTTACCTACTCTGCCGTTTACCTTGAGGGTGAATTTGCTCTTTACCTTTAGCTTTTTCTTGGTCTTATTTAACTTCGGGTTAGAGGTAACTTTTACCTTTGCGGTCAGTTTTTTACCGTTTTTTAGCGTTGCGGTGATTATCGCATTACCTTTTTTGAGCGCGGTTATCTTGCCGTTTTTGACAGTCGCAACCTTTTTGTCTGATGATTTCCAGCTTTTTGCCGTGCCGTTTAAAACGGTGAGTTTTTTAGTTTTTCCCGCTTTTAAAGAAATCTTCTTATGGGAAATCTCCGCCTGCAAATCGGGTGTGGACGGCTCGATAGTTGTCGGCTCGGTCGGAGCGGTGGTCGGCGGCTCTTTTTCGGGGACAATACCGATATTTTCTTCCATATTCACGAGCACGTCCGCGATGGCGGGGTCGAGACTGCACGCTTTTTCGACTGACATAAAGTCGTCGTCCGTCCACTTGCTTGCGTCACGGAATGTATTCTTGGGTATAGAACCCCACTCATATTCAAAAATATAGTCCGTGGTCATATTACACGCGTCACATACTACGAGTCCGGATGGATACATCAGGTTGGTTACGTTGGATTTTTCGTAATACTTATCGTCCTCTCCGAATGTGTTGTAATACTCCTTTTCCTCCGCGTCTTCGGAAACAAACTTAATTAAAATATATAACGGATTTCTTTCTCCGTTTTCTACTTCGAAATAGTCGCAGTTAAATTCTTTTATCTTTTTTCCGCCCGTACGGTATTCGTAATAATTCTGAAAATTTATTAACGCTAATTGGTGATAATCCAGCGGCGATGACGCACTCGCGGGAATTGCGGTCAAGGAAATTATTGTCGTAAGTATAAGAAATACAGATATAACAAGAGCAAAAATTTTTTTCATTTTAAAGATCTCCTAATATGAATATACCATGTAAATAATATCCTTCGGGTTGAAAAAATACCAAAAGGCTTGATTATTGTTTAGTAATTATATTTCAAAGCGTCAATACTTCTGTTTAAAAATATTATATTTCTCTTATATATTATAACTCTGCTAAAAGCTGATTTGTGACAGAAGTTTTGAATCTTTTTAAAATTTTAAAATAAAAAAGCCGCTTGGTATCACAAAAATACCAAACGGCTTGATTATTGTCGGTTATTAGTTCTTCTTTCCTCTGTAGTTTACGTGCCAGAGGTCCTTAGCATACTCGAGGATAGCGCGGTCGGAGCTGAACTGTCCCGCGTTAGCAACGTTAGCCAGGCACTTCCTGCCGAACGCTACTCTGTCGGAGTAGTCGGAGTTTGCCTTAATCTTAGCGTCAACATAGGACATAAGATCGTAAAGAACAAAGTAGTGGTCAGCCGCGTGCCACGAAGCGCCGTCGAGGAGAGCCTTGTGAAGCTCCGCGAAGCTGCCCTCGCCCTGAGCGTTGCCGTCGGAAACCGTTCCGTCAACGAGAGTGTCGATAACTTCTCTGATTTCAGCATTCTCGTTGTAAATCGAGCGTGAATTGTAGCTGTCCTTGATAGACTCAACCTCTTCGACTCTTGCGCCAAAGATATACTCGTTCTCAACGCCTGCCTGCTCGGCAATCTCGATGTTAGCGCCGTCCCACGTTCCGAGGGTAACGGCACCGTTAATCATAAACTTCATATTACCGGTACCGGAAGCCTCTGTTCCCGCGAGAGAGGTCTGCTCGGAAATATCCGCGGCAGTAACAATCTTCTCGGCGTAGCTTACGTTGTAGTTGGAGCAGTAAACAACCTGAAGCTTGTCCTTGGTATCGGGGTCGTTGTTTACGAGTTTTGCAATTTCGTTAATATATTTGATGATAGCCTTTGCGCGCGCATAGCCCGGAGCCGCCTTTGCGCCGAAGATGAAGCAGGTCGGGTTCCAGTTTTTAAGCTCACCCCTCTTTAGCCTCTTATAGATGAGCATAATCGAGAAAGCGTTAAGGAGCTGTCTCTTGTACTCATGCAGACGCTTAACCTGAACGTCAAAAATCATAGTCGGGTCAACATCTACGCCGTCCATCTTCTTTATATAAGCGGCAAGGTCTTTCTTCTTCTTAGCTTTGATTTTGTTAAACTCCTTGACTGTTTCGTCGTCCATCATCTTATTGAGCTTTGACAGCTTGCTCAAATCCTTGAGCCAGCCGCTGCCTACGCGCTCGGTGATAAACTCGGAAAGCTCGGGGTTGCACAGACCGAGCCAGCGTCTCTGAGTAATACCGTTGGTTTTGTTCTGGAAGCGGTCGGGATATACCTCGTACCAATCCTTCAGAACGTCGGTCTTAAGAATTTCCGTGTGAATCTTAGCAACGCCGTTTACGTAAGTTGATACATAAGTTGCGAGACGAGCCATATGAACGGTGTTGTTGTCAACAATACGCATACGGGCTTTCTTTTCCTCGCTGATGCCCATAGCGGTGAGTTCCTCCTGGAGCTTGTTCGCGATAAGGCAGATAATATGGTAAATCTCCGGAACAACGTCCATCATAAGCTCCGCGTGCCACTTCTCAAGAGCCTCGCCGAGTACAGTGTGGTTTGTATATGAGCAGGTCTTGCGCGCGATTTCAAAAGCGTCGTCAAAGCTAAGACCGTCGAGCATAAGAAGTCTCACAAGCTCCGGGATTGCAGATACGGGGTGAGTATCGTTAAGCTGGAAAGCGTAGTCCTCAGAGAAGTGACTGAAGTCTTTGCCGTACTTCTCCTTGTAATTGCGCATAATATCCTGTAAGGACGCGGAGCAGAAGAAATACTGCTGCTTTAGTCTTAACACCTTGCCCTCGTAGGAGTTGTCGTTAGGATAGAGAACACGCGAGATGTTCTCAGCGTCATTCTTTGCCTTTACGGCGCTGTCGTAGTGGCTGTTGTTAAACTCCGTAAAGTCGAAGTCCTCGACAGCCTCAGCCTGCCAGAGGCGGAGCGTATTGATATTCTTTGTGCCGTAGCCGATAACAGCCATATCGTAAGGAACAGCCTTTACTGTCTGACCCTTAAATTCAACCGTTACAGCCTGATCCTCTCGGCGAATACACCAGGGATCCTCAAATTTCTGCCAATCGTCGGCAGTCTCAACCTGATAGCCGTTCTCGATAAGCTGCTTAAAGAGACCGTACTTATAGCGGATACCGTAGCCGTCAAGCGGAACCTCCTGAGTAGCCGCAGAGTCGAGGTAGCACGCGGCGAGTCTGCCGAGACCGCCGTTGCCGAGAGCAGCGTCGTCGATTTCCTCGAAAATGTTGATGTCGATGCCCTTTTTCTTGAGCATCGCCTTTGTCTCGTCGAGAATTCCGAGGCAGTAAAGATTGTTATACATCATACGACCCATAAGGAACTCCGCGGAGAAATAGTACGCTCTTCTTCCGGAAGCGTGCTTTTTCTTGCTCTTCGCCCAGTTTTCCGCGATTTCGGTCTGAACAACCTTGCCGAGCGCATTGTGAAGCTGTGCGGGAGTAAGATTTTCAGGCTTCTCGCAGTAGAGGGCCTGTGAAGTAAGTTTGAGTTCGTCCATTAGATTACCCATTGTTTTAATCCTCCAGTCGTCCGTATGTATCGGACATCCATAATAATTTTTGCGCAAGCTCCTCGGTGCATGCGTCGGGATCGATTCGCCATACCCAGTTACCGCCGAGGGTTGATGGTATGTTCATTCGAGCCTCCGTGCCGAGACCGAGAATATCCTGCATTTGGATTACTGCATAATTTGCCTTGCTGGCATAAGCTGTGCGTATAAGTCCCCAGTTAAACGGTTCGTCCTCTGTGATACCGCAGTATTCCTTAGCGTACTCGATATCCTCGGGCTTCGCCTCTGCGTACCAGCCCATAAGGGTGTCGTTATCGTGGGTACCTGTATATACAACGCAGTTTTCTGTGTATTTATGAGGCAGGTAGTCGTTCTCCTCCTCGCTGTCAAAGGCGAATTCGAGCACCTTCATTCCCGGGTAGCCGCTGTCTTTCAGGAGCTTTTCAACTCCGGGAGAAAGCGAACCCAGGTCCTCGGCGACAATCGGAATATCACCGATAGCCTCCTTCATTTTGTCGAAGAAGTCCATACCCGGACCGTCCATCCACTCGCCGTCAATAGCGTTCTCGGCAGGATACGGGATAGCGTAATAATCGTTGAACGCGCGGAAGTGGTCGATTCTTGTAATATCATAGAGGTTCGCAGCCGCGGCAATGCGGTTAAACCACCAGGCATAGTCTGTTTCCTTGAGGTACTTCCAGTCGTAGAGCGGATTCCCCCAAAGCTGACCCGTCTCTGAGAAATAGTCGGGAGGACAGCCTGCAACGCACACGGGAGCGTTCTTTTCGTCCAGCCAGAACACCTCGGGGTTAGCCCACGTATCGGCGCTGTCCATAGCAACATAGATAGGCATATCGCCGAGAATCTGGATACCGAGGTCGTTTACATACTCGCGGAAATCGTACCACTGCTCGTAAAACTTAAACTGTACCCATTTCCAGAAATCAATGTCATCGGCAAGCTTTTTTGTGTACCTTTTAATAGCGGCAGGCTTGCGCATCTTGATAGCCTCGTCGGGCCACTCCGTCCAAGCCTTCATATCAAAGCTCTTCTTAACCGCCATATAAAGAGCGTAGTCGTCCAGCCAGTGCTTGTTATCGTTCTTAAACTCCTCAAAAACGTCCAGCTCATAATCCTCGATATAGGTCTCGTAAGCCTTTCTTAATACAACAAAACGGTTGTTGTAAATTTTTTCATAATCCACCTCGCTCGGGTCGTCGCCCCAGTCGACAGCGTCAAGCTGCTCCTTTGAGATAAGCTCCTCCTCGACGAGCGTATCGAGGTCAATCATATATGGGTTTCCAGCATATGTAGAGAACGACTGATACGGCGAATCACCGTAGCTGGTCGGTCCCGCGGGCAGAATTTGCCAAATTTTCTGACCTGCCGCGGAAAGAAAATCTGCAAACTCACGAGCATCCTTACCGATTGTGCCGATTCCGTACGGAGACGGCAAAGAGGTAATAGGCATCAGTATGCCGGCTACTCGTGCCATAAAATCAACTCCCCTCAAATTATTTAATTTAAAGCTTTTCGGAAACTTTTCGACTGTTCCCATAGTATCGGTCTAATTCTAACATACAAATTTCAAATTGGCAATAGTTTTTTCACTATTACGGCATTATTGGGATATTTGCCCAATCAGCAGCCACAGCGCTATATCGCTCGCAATTTTGCGGATTTTGTCGCGCGAAGGAGGCTGTGCGTCGCCTAAAAGCGCCTTTACCGTAACCGTCCCGCTTTCGGAGCTTACGGAGATATATACCAGCCCGACAGGCTTTTCGGGAGTGCCGCCCGAAGGTCCTGCGATACCCGTGACAGAAACGCCGAAGTCGGCTTCTGCAAGCAGTCGTACGCCCGACGACATCTGCTCTGCGGTCTCACGGGAAACCGCTCCGACGGTACCGAGCGTTTCCTCGCTCACATTTAGCAGCTTATGCTTGATAAAATTAGCGTAAGAGCATACTCCGCAATCGAATACCTTGCTCGCTCCGCTCACCTCGGTAATGCGCTTGCTTATAAGCCCGCCCGTGCAGCTTTCTGCCGTTGAGACCTTTTTCCCGACCTTCAAAAGCTTTTGCACAGCGAGACGCTGCAGCTCGTCTGGGTCGATATTTTCTTTCCTTAATATATCATTAAATTCCCGTGCGGTAACCGTTTGCATAAAACCACCTCTTTTTTCTTTGCTTTTATTTTATCACAGATAGTATTTATATTGCAATCCGTAAAAATTTTTGATAAAATTATGTTAAATAACTATTGAGGGAAACTCTATGGCATGGTTTTTTATTAAAGACGAAGTACAAGGTGATAAATATTCGGTTGACGGCGAAAACGCGAGCCACATTTCGAAGAGCCTGCGTATGAAAGTCGGCGAACAGCTCACGCTCGTAACTCCGTCAAAAATGCAGCTCACCTGCACGGTAAGCGGTATAAGCGGGGAGACGGTTGACGTCAGGGTAACCGAACGAAAAATGTGCGAAAACGAGCCCGACGTGGAAATAACGCTGTATCAGGCTCTGCCTAAGGGCGACAAGTTCGAGTACATAATCCAGAAATGCGTGGAGCTCGGGGTTACGAAAATTGTACCTGTAATTTCGGCGAGGTGCATCTCCCGTCCCGACGGCAAAGCTCTCTTAAAAAAGCAGGTTCGCTGGCAGAAAATCGCGCGTGAGGCGGCTCAGCAGTCGCGGCGAGGAATTATCCCCGAAATTGCCGACTGCGTAACGTTTAAACAGGCTGTTCAGGAAAGCCGCGAAAACGCGCTCAACATCGTTTTCTACGAGCTGGGCGGCGAAAGCGTGGGTGCGCTCCTTAAAAGCAGAGTTAAGTCAATCGGAATATTTATCGGAAGCGAGGGCGGTTTTGAGCAGAGCGAGGTGGAGCTCGTGCGCGTGAACGGCGGCTTTGCGGCTACCCTCGGCAGGCGTATTCTCCGCGCGGAGACAGCTCCTCTCGCGGCGCTTTCTATATTAATGTACGCAACCGGAAACTTTGACACGGACGTTAAAACAGTAAAGGAGTTTACAAATGATTGGAATAATATGCGCGATGGCGGTTGAGGTCGAGGGTCTCAAGGCGCTTATGGAAAACAGACAGGATATAAAATACGCCGATATGACATTTACAAAGGGTACGCTCGGTAATAGCGATGTCGTCGCGGTCGAGTGCGGCGTGGGTAAGGTAAACGCGGCTATGTGCGCTCAGGCGATGATAGACAAATTCAGCCCCGACGCCGTCATAAACAGCGGAGTTGCGGGCTCACTCTCGGACGAGGTCACGCTGTGCGATATGGTAGTCGGTACAGAGGTTCTCCAGCACGATATGAACGCGTCAGCTCTCGGCGACCCTGTGGGCGAAATTACCTTCCCCGACGAACACCGCACCTTTTTCCCCTGCGACGAAGAAATTTCGGAAAAGCTTTTCTCTATTTGCGAAAATATCGATGGCTCAAACACGTTTAAGGGACGTATTGCCTCGGGCGATATTTTCGTGTCCCGCAGGAGCAAGCGCGAAATCATTAACCGACGCTTTGAAGCTCTTGCGTGCGAAATGGAGGGCGGCGCTGTCGGTCACGTCTGTTTCAGAAACAAAGTGCCGTTCTGCGTCTTTCGCGTAATTTCCGACGACCTCACCAACAATAAGGGTATGGATTTCAAGGAGTTCTGCGACGCCGCGAGCGAGAAGTCGATAAAAGCTGTTACTGAGCTTATAAGAGTTCTCTGATTGTCCGTTCAGGCTCATATCTTAAGCCCGATTCTATTGACAACGATTTTGCTTTTTAGTATAATAAATCGGATATACGCATAAATTGTATGTAATTTTTAAGGAATGGAGTAGTTAAAGATGCAGTTAACAGGTGCAGAAATCATCTGCGAATGTCTTATTGAGCAGGGCGTTGACACCGTTTTCGGCTATCCGGGCGGCGCGGCTCTGAATACATACGATGCTCTTTATAAATACAGCGATAAAATCAGACATATTCTCACAGCCCACGAGCAGGGAGCTGCTCACGCGGCGGACGGCTATGCACGCGCGACAGGCAAGGTCGGCGTATGCATAACGACCTCCGGACCCGGAGCGACGAACACCGTCACGGGTATCGCGACCGCTAATATCGACAGTATCCCTATGGTAATTATTACGGGAAACGTAAACGTCGATTTGCTTGGAAAGGACAGCTTTCAGGAGGTTGACATAGTAGATATTGTAAAGCCTATTACAAAGGGAAGCTGTCTCGTTAAGAAGATTGAGGATTTAGCCCCCGCTATTCGCTCCGCGTTCACCCTCGCTATGGACGGCAGAAAGGGACCCGTTCTAATAGACGTTCCCAAGGACATCACAGCTCAGACGACCGAATTCACAAGCCTTACTCCTACCGAAAAAGAAAGCGTTGAGGTAAAAGACGAAAACAGTATTTCAAATGCTGTTGAACTGATTAATAACTCCAGATTCCCGATGATTTATGCGGGCGGCGGCATCATCAGCGCAAACGCGTCCGAACAGCTCGTTGAGTTTGCTGAAAAAATCGACGCTCCCGTATGCTGTTCGCTTATGGGACTGGGCTGTATTCCCGCAAGTCACAGGCTTAATATGGGCAACCTCGGTATGCACGGCGGCTACGAAACGGGTATGGCTACCGAAAAGTGCGACCTTTTAATCGCGTGCGGCGCGCGTTTCTCCGACCGTGTTGCGGGCGACCCCGATAAATTCGGCGCGCAGGCGAACATAATTCACATAGATATTGACGAAAATGAGATAGATAAAAACGTTAAAACAAGCAACCACATTATCGGCGATATGGCAGACGTGCTTAACATTCTCAACGACCGCGTTGAAAGTCAGAATCACGCCGAGTGGCTTGTTCAGCTTGAAAATTGGAAAAACGAGAAAAAAGTGCCCAAGGACGTCCGCGAGGGTTATGTTGCTCCGCAGGATATTCTCTCTGCTTTAAACGAGATTAAACGCGACGGCGATATAATTGCGACCGACGTAGGTCAGCACCAGATGTGGGTTGCTCAGTATTCGAATATTGAACAGCCGCGCACGCTTCTCACCTCGGGCGGTATGGGTACTATGGGCTTCGGTATGGGCGCGGCAATCGGCGCTCAGTGCAGTAATCCGAAAAAACGCGTATTCCTCGTAACGGGAGACGGAAGCTTCCATATGAATTTAAACGAGCTTGTAACGCTTAAATCGTACAATTTGCCCATAGTCGTGCTTATTATGAATAACACTGTGCTCGGAATGGTAAGACAATGGCAGAAGCTCTTCTACGAAAACCGCTTTTCCCAGACCGACCCCAAACGCGCGACAGACTTTGTAAAACTCGCGCAGGCATTCGGCGTGGAGGGCCTGAGAATTGAAAAAACCGAGCAGATAAAAACCGTCCTTGAGCAGGCGGTAAGTCTGAACGCTCCCGTAGTCGTAGACTGCAGAATAAGCCCGGACACGAATGTCCTCCCGATGATACCGCCGGGAAAAACGGTCAACGAAATTGTAACCGAAATGTAAAAGGAAAACCCTCGACAAATGTCGGGGGTTTAAATTATGCGCAAACCTTTTCGGTATTATTCGGTTTTAAATAACTAAAAATTGCGAATAAGCTGGATTACCCTTCCGAGCAAAATAACCTTGTCCACAATAATCGGCTCAAAATCGTCGTTTTCGGGCTGTAGGCGGAAGTGTCCGTCCTCCTTATAAAAGCGCTTTACGGTAGCGCTGTCGTCAACGAGAGCAACGACGATTTCGCCGTTCTGAGCAACAGGCGTACGCTCTACAATAAGAATATCGTCAGGAAGTATACCCGCGTTCATCATACTGTAGCCCTGAACCCTGAGAGCGAAAAGCTCCTTATCCTTGCTTACGGATTTATCTACGGGTATATAGCACTCCACGTCCTCGATAGCGACGATCGGATTGCCTGCGGCGACTTTTCCGAGCAGAGGAACGCCCTTTGCCTTTACCTCTCCGACAACGCGTATACAGCGGTTAAGCCCCGCGTCGCGCTCAATAAGACCGTGAGCCTCCAAGGCCTTGAGGTACAGATGTGCGGTAGAGGTGGATTTGAGGTTGCAAGCGGAGCAAATCTCGCGGACAGACGGTATCCTGCCCTCCTGCGAGCACTCAACAACGAAGTTATAAACAGCCATCTGCTTATCGTTTAAAGATTTCATAGAAATCCTCCTTATCGACATTCTTATTATTAAACATATGATAACACAAACGTTTATAAATTGCAAACGTTTGTTTAATTTTTCCCGCAAAAAAATGCGCATACGCACGTTTAGCGTAATGCTGCGCGGAAAATATAAAATAAAAAGTACAAAACATCATTAAATGTATATTTTCGGCGGAAAATTTCAGTCTAAGTTCAAGGAAAATTCACACAGTTTTCATATTTGCGTTGTTTAATATATACATACCGAAAGCAGAACCGCAACTGCTGAGGTATGTTCTACCCTCCTCTGTAGGTCGGCTTAGAGACCTACAATTTGTACCCCTCATTTTCTTTTGAACAGGGAAAACGCCGAGTCTGTTTTAAGACTCGGCGTTTTCGGTATTATTGGTTTTTAAACTGAATATAAAAAGCAAAAACCGCCCCGAAAAGCGGTTTTTTCCCTGAGTATAGAGCGCGTTTAAAATGAAAAAGATAACACCTTGTCTACCGAACCCGAGTAGACCTTCCATTCCTCGCGCTTTGTCTCGAGCTGTCGGAGTCCCTTTTTTGTAAGGTGGTAGTATTTTCTCTTTCGATTCTCAAACTCCTCCCAATACGACTCCAGAAAGCCTTCCTTTTCGAGCGCATGCAAAATCGGGTACAAAGTCCCCTCCTTTAGCTCAAACACATTCTCGCTGCGGTTTTCAAGCTCCTTTATGATTTTGTAGCCGTAGAGGTCCTGCCCCTTGAGCACGCTCATAACGAGCAGTGACGTGCTCCCCTTGATAAGTTCCTTGCTTATTTTCATATTTATCACACTCCTAAGTTCTGAAATTTATCTCAATATGCTCGGTATATCCGTCATATCGGGTATACTCTCGGTCTCTTCTTCGTAAAAATCTATATCTTCATATAAATCGTTAATTACTGCGTTTTCCTTGAGCACGCCCTTCTTAAATTCGAGTCTCGTTTCGCTGTCCCACGAATTCAAGGGTCCGTAATAATCGTCTGTCAGGAAGATAAATGTCACTTCATTCCCCGATTTCATTACGCCGACAGCCCTGTCGTGCACGTCGCTTTTCATAAACTCCTCAAGAGTCGTTTTATTTCCTGCGGTCTTATACTTCTTTAGCTCGCCGCTCCGGACGCGCAAGTACTTGTTTAGAGGGATGCGGTCATTCTCTGGGGACGCATAGACATCGAACATTATATACATATCGTCATCGTCGAAACCGCTGAGACAAAGCTCATTATTATTTTCACGATAGCGGTATATACGACCCATTAAATCGTACCTCACTTGTGCCTTAAATCCCGCTCTTTCCATATCCTCCAAAATTTTATCCTTTGATTTGGATAAATCCTCATTTACAACAAATTCTATCATTTTCTTCCTAAGAGCCTCATTATCCGAAACCTTAACCTCGAGTGACTGCAGGGCAAATACTGTAAAAATGCTCATAAGAAGTACGTTTGCAGTCACAAAAACGGCGGCAGTTTTACTAAATATCTTTAAAGTTTTCGATATACCCCTCTCCGACTTCAGCCTCTCCCTGAGAGTGACTTTCAAGAAGATAAATGCGCTCCACGTTATCAGGAAAATAAAGGTCAGGGCAGATAAACAGGTAAATACGGGCATAGCAAATTCATCTATCCTGCCGTATGCGAAGATACTGTCCTTATACGCGAAAATTCCGCCGGTACATAGGGTAAAGAGCATATAAAACATAGGCTCAAAAACAGCAGAAAATGACTTTGCAAGAAAAAGGAACGCTCCGGTATCACTGTATTTGCTTCCCAAAAGACTGTATCCGATTTCAGTTACAAAGGGCAGAGAAAAAGCAAGAACAAAAACGAGAAAGGCGAAAACTGCCACAGCAACAAATTTACTGTTTCTCCTGTTCGCTGTACTAAGGAGCACAACAAACACCGCGAAAATCGCGCACGAAAGGAAATCAAGCGTAATCGTGCGGGGAAAGTTATGCGTTGCGTCTGTGTAATCGTAAGAAAGGTTCACGCCAAAAGACATAATCAGGAAAATAACAGCCAGCACGCAGAGCGTAACAATATTAATCGGGATTCTGTACCACTTTTCGTTATGGAGGGAATTAAGAGAAAGCGCGGTCTCCTCGGGGTCGCCCATATCCTCAAGAGCGCGTTTCTGCGCTTCCTGTTCACTGTAACCTAACTCGCGGTAATAATCCGTTTTTTCCGCAATATGCGACTCCAGCTCGGACAAAACCTGACTTTTTGCCCGCTTATTTTTCAGTAAAGCGGCAGCCTTATCGAGATATTCGTTTTGCATAAACGCACCACCTTATGGTTTTCGATATACATAGAAATTCTATGCATTATATTATACCTAGATTTCCTAGGCTTGTCAAGAGGTTTTTTATTTTATAATCACTCAATAACGCGAAAAACCGCCCCGAAAGGCGGTTTTGATTTTATCAATAGTATATTTTATTGTTTATTATTTAAAATACTTAACGCCGCTCTCGAAAATGAGCTGGTCCTTAGCGAACGGAACGTTTGCATAGAGATTATCTCCCTTTCGCTCGGAGTGACCCATCTTTCCGAGAATTCGTCCGTCGGGACTCGTGATACCCTCAATCGCGCATACCGAGCCGTTTACGTTATACGCAATATCGTCGCTCGGATTGCCGCTCAGGTCAACGTACTGCGTCGCAACCTGACCGTTTTCGATAAGGCGTTTAACCGTCTCGCTGTCAGCCATAAACCGACCCTCTCCGTGAGAAACGGGGACTGCGAACACATCGCCTGCGTTCACGCCCGAGAACCAAGGAGACTTCACGGAGGTAACGCGCGTGTACGCCATATGCGAGATATGCCTGCCGACCGTATTAAAGGTCAGAGTCGGGTCGGACGGCTTAATGTCGCGGACTTCGCCGTAGGGCACAAGACCGAGCTTTATGAGCGCCTGGAAGCCGTTGCAGATACCGAGCATAAGACCGTCGCGATTATTAAGGAGGTTGTCCACAGCTTCCTTAACCTTCGGGTTGCGGAATGTGGTCGCGATAAACTTGCCCGAACCGTCGGGCTCGTCTCCGCCCGAAAAACCGCCGGGGAACATAATTATCTGACTTCGGTCTATGATTTCGACCATTCTATTGATGGTGTCCTCAATATCGGAGGGTCTAAGGTTCTTAACTATAAGGAGCTCGGCGTCAGCGCCTGCTTTCCCGAATGCGCGGGCCGTGTCAACCTCGCAGTTTGTACCGGGGAATACGGGGATAAATACTGTCGGTCTTGCGGTTCTGATTACAGGCGACGAATTATTTCTTTGCGTATAGAGTGGCGCGCTGTGTTCAATTTTCGGGCATTCCGCCTGCGTTGGGAATACCTTTTCAAGCGGAGCAGTCCACTCAGCAATGATTTCGCCGATTTGAATTTTCTTAGCGTTGATTTCGATTTCTGCATTTTCCGTTACCTCACCGAGCAGATAGCTTGTCACGCCCCTGTCGAGTTCCGCACCGCTCTCAAGCTCCAGAATAAGCGAGCCCGAAAGGGGAGCGAACAGTTCGTCGTGCGTAAGCTCCTTTTCAAACTTAAATCCCAAGTTATTACCGAGGCACGCCTTGCATACCGAGGCAGCCGCGCCGCCCTCCTTTACAACGGACGCGGAGAGCACCCTGCCCTCGTCCATAAGCGCGTAAACAGCGTTATACATAGCTTTGAGCTTTTCCCACTCAGGCATAAGCGTTTCTTTATTTTCGGGAACAGGAACGTAAATTACCCTGCTTCCCGCCTTCTTAAACTCCGCGGAAATCGTCTTGCTCGCCTTGGTCATAGCAACGGCAAATGAAACGAGAGTCGGCGGAACGTCGATAGTCTCGAACGTGCCGCTCATAGAGTCCTTGCCGCCGATTGACGGTATTCCGAGCTTTAGCTGAGCCTCCATTGCGCCGAGCAGAGCCGCCGCAGGCTTGCCCCAACGCTCGGGCTTGTCCATAAGTCTCTCGAAATACTCCTGGAACGTAAGACGCGCTTTGAGCGGATACGCGCCGATTGCCAAAAGCTTTGAAAGCGACTCAACAACCGCGTAGGCTGAGCCGTGGAACGGGCTCCAGCGCGAAACCGCGGGGATAAAGCCGTAGGACATCGCTGTTGCGTCGTCCGTCTCGCCTTTAAGGAGCGGAATTTTAGCCGCCATAGCCTCCTGCGGAGTGAGCTGAGTTTTTCCTCCGAACGGCATAATTACCGTCCCCGCGCCGATACTCGCGTCAAAACGCTCGGACAGACCAATCTGCGAGCAAACCTCGAGACGTGCCATATTCTTCTTTACAGCCTCGTCGGTTTTAAGACCTCTCAAAACCTCAGGGCAGGTATTTCTGTAGCAGTTATTCCCGTCGGGCGCGGTAATAAACGCGTTTGAAACCTGAGTTACGCCGTTTGTATTAAGAAATTCGCGGGATAAATCTACAATAGTCCTGCCTCTCCACTGCATTGTGAGACGCGGACTCTCGGTAACGACCGCGACCGCGGTAGCCTCGAGATTTTCAGTTTCCGAGAGGGCGATAAATCTCTCGACGTCAGCTTTATCGAGCACAACAGCCATACGCTCCTGAGACTCGGAAATAGCAAGCTCCGTGCCGTCAAGGCCCTCGTACTTCTTCGTAACCTTGTCGAGGTCTACCGTGAGACCGTCGGCAAGTTCGCCGATTGCAACGCATACGCCGCCTGCGCCGAAGTCATTACAGCGCTTTATCATTTTAGCAACCTCGGGGTTGCGGAAAAGTCTCTGAATTTTTCTCTCCGTCGGAGGATTACCCTTCTGAACCTCTGCGCCGCAAGTCTCGATAGAGCTCATTGTGTGCGCCTTTGAAGAGCCTGTCGCGCCGCCGCAGCCGTCTCTTCCGGTTCTGCCGCCGAGGAGTACAATCACATCGTCGGGAGCAGGAACCTCACGGATAACGTTTTCCTTCGGAGACGCGCCGATTACCGCGCCGATTTCCATACGCTTTGCGACATAGCCCTTATCGTAAAGCTCCACGACCTGACCAGTGGCGAGACCTATCTGGTTGCCGTAGGAGGAATATCCCTGAGCGGCTCCCGTCGTAATCTTGCGGCTGGGGAGCTTTCCCTCCATAGTATCCTTAAACGCAACGGTCGGGTCGCCCGAGCCGGTTACGCGCATAGCCTGGTATATGTACGCGCGTCCCGAGAGCGGGTCGCGGATAGCTCCGCCGAGGCAGGTAGCCGCGCCGCCGAAAGGCTCTATTTCCGTGGGGTGGTTATGGGTCTCGTTCTTGAACTGAACGAGCCATTTCTCCGTTTTCCCGTCAACAGTAACGGGAACCTCGATAGAGCAGGCGTTTATCTCCTCGCTCTCATCAAGATCGGGTATAAGACCTCGCTTTTTGAGGGTTTTCATACCGATAAGCGCCATATCCATAAGGCTGACGTTGCGGTCGGTATCCTTGCCGTAAACCTCGTCGCGGGCGTCATAATACGCCTTAAGAGCGTCCTCTATAACCTTTGAGAGAGCCGATTTCTCAACCTCCACCTTATCGAGTCGGGTCAGGAAGGTGGTGTGACGGCAGTGGTCGGACCAGTATGTGTCGATAACGCGCAGCTCTGTGACGGTCGGGTCACGGCGCTCTGTGTCGCGGAAATAATCTCTCGTAAATTTCAGGTCCGCTAAGGTCATAGCAAAACCCATCGAGCCGAAAAATTCAGCCATTTCGTCGTCATTCCACGAGGTAAAGCCCTCGATAACCCTGACGTTTTCGGGCTGTTCTATCGGAATATCGAGAGACTCGGGCTTATCGAGAGACGCCGGGCGGCTCTCGACAGGGTTGATAAGATATTTCTGGATTTTCTCAAACTCCTCATCTGTGATGTCTCCTTTTACCGCAACCACACGCGCGGTCAGGATTTTGCATCGCTCGCCCTGCGTGAGGAGCTGAACGCACTGCTCGGCAGAGTCGGCGCGCTGGTCGTACTGACCGGGAAGATACTCCATAGCGAACACGCGGAAACCGTCCTCAACGGGAAGCGTCTCCTCGTAGATAATGTCCTGGTTAGGCTCGGAAAGAATAATGTTTTTCGCGCGGTCAAAGTCCTCGCGCGAAAGACCCTCTATGTCGTAGCGGTTTACGAAACGAAGGTCCGTAATAGCGCGGATTCCGAGATTGTGGCGAAGGTCCCACATCGTCTGTTTTGCGACAACATTCATTCCCTCTCGTTTTTCAACAAAAATTCTGATTACATTAGGCATATAAACTCCCCCATTGTAAAAATACCGTCTTCATTTTAACATAAGGTTCGTCATTTTTCAATTAAATATTAAAAATAGTTGAACGCTGATGCATAAACTTATTGCAATTTAAAAAACAAAAGATTATAATCAAATTATAATCAAACAAGAGGTGATTTTTTATGAAAAGATTTACTGCTGTTTTGCTCTCGCTTTTATTAATTTTAAGCGGCGCGCAGGTTTTCGCGCGGTCGTATGAGGACTGCCAGAACGGAGACGTAAATATGGATAAACGTCTTTCTATTCAGGACGCAACCCTTATTCAGTTGAGTCTTGTAGGGCGCGATAAACTTACTGACAAGCAGAATATTCTTGCCGATACAAATTTGGACGGAAAGGTAGATATTATGGACGTTACAAAAATCCAGAAGGTTCTCGCCTCAATTGAGGAAATGCCGAGCGAGGAAACCACCTCGCCTTCATCTGCGGATACACCGACTCAGACTACGGCAGAAACGACAGTATCGACAGCCCCGACGACAGAGCCGACTCAGTCTGCAACGGAATCTACCGCTCCGACTACGTCAGAACCTACCGAACCTCCTACGACTAAGCCGACCGAACCTCCCACAACCATTCCGACCGAGCCGCCTACGACTATTCCGACCGAGCCGCCTACGACTATTCCTGACGAGGCTACGGCTCCCAATCCTTCCGTAAAAAATATGATTGACGTATACTTTACTAATAACAAAAACTGGCCGAGCGTTTATTTCTTCCTTTATAACTCCGAAACGGGAGACGGCGAAAAGGAGTGGCCCGGAACACGTATTACAAAATATACGACAAACGAAAACGGCGAGAAGGTTTATTCCTCGACGGTTGATGTGAACAAATATGATAGAATTATTTTTAACAACGGCTCAACACAGCAGACGGTGAATATCCCGGTAAATAAGGCTAGCTCTGGATTTTTCATTTCAGACAGCTCGAACACGAAAGCTATGCTGGTCGGAACTTACGCATACACAGGAGCCGACAAGGGCAAAATTACAAAAACGAACCTGACCTACTCCGCAGGTTACACCAAAAAAATCTGGATTTGGACGCCCGCCGGCTATTCTTCGACCTCTAAGGATAAGTACAGAACCGTTTATTTAATGGACGGTCAGAATTTATTTGACGACGACCACCAGGACGGATACGGCGGCTGGGAGGTTACCGACGCGGTTGAATCTATGATGTCAAACGGCGGCAGAGGCGTAATTATCGTCGGAATTGACAACGGAAACAGCAAGCGCGACAGCGAGCTTACTCCCGATTTAGGAAAGGTTATCCCGTCCTACGCGAACGAGTTTTCAAACCGCACGGGCGAGCAGTTCTCGAAATTCGTTGTGAACACCGTTATGCCTTATGTGCAGAAAAATTACAATTCCTCTAAGGCGAGGATAGATAACTGTATTGCAGGCTCAAGCTCGGGCGGACTTGAAGCGTTCTATATCGGACTTGAAAACAAGGATAAATTCGGCGTGATAGGCGCGCTTTCTCCCGCGTTTTTGCTCTTTGACTCGAACGTGTGGACGTCTTATCTCAAAAAATTTGATTTTACCGCCGCCGATACTCCGAAACTCTACATCTATAACGGAAAAATAGGACTTGAGGACGAGCTTTATCCCGACGTAATATCTATGCACAAAAGGCTTATATCAAGCGGCTACAGCCCCGACAAAATAAAACTCTCAATCGAGGAAAGCGGAGAGCACAACGAGGCTTGGTGGAGAATCGTGTTCCCTGAATTTTTATCGTGGGGACTTCTGAAATAAAATAAAGTAATATGATAAAATACGAAGGCGTCCCGAATTGAGACGCCTTCGATTTTTTATTTTAATGTCAAATTATTTGTATTTTACGCTGTCTATGCTAAGCGCTCCGTCTCCGTCGTTGTTAGTCATATAAACGGTATCGTCAATATACACACAGCGGTCGATGTAGTTAAAGTGCGATTTATATTTGTCGATTTCCTTAATTTTACCGTTTTCAACCTTAAAATTAATCGTACCGCCGTACTGCTCGCCGATGAAATTATAGTCGTCGTCCCATTCATCGCTAAAGTAATTATACGGAATTACAAAATCGTTTCTCTCGGCGTTGTAGACGAGAGCCTTGGGATTGTACTGCACTTCGGAGTCGCAGTTTATATATATTTTGCTGTCGAGCACCTTCGGATTCTTCTTGTCTGAAACGTCAAAGAGCACGAGCTTTAATCCTTCCTGAACCTCGAGGTCAACCCCGTCCTCGTCCTCGGTGTGGTAGCCGAGACCGAGCACAGTATTTTTGTCAATCGGAACAAGCATTGTCGAAAATCCCGTGATTTTCGCCTCTCCGAGAATTTCGGGCTTCCTTACGTCTGAAAGGTCAATAACGAACAGCGGGTCGGTCTCCTCGTAGGTTATAACGTAGGCAGTATCGCCCACGTACCGCACAGCCTCGATGTGCTCGTTTTTTGCAAATCCCTTTACAAATCCGAGTTTTTTTAAACTGCCGTCGAGAATAAAGAGGTTATTCTCGTACTTCCCTTTACTGTTCTGAGAGGTAGTTGCAACACGGAGATTTCCGCCGTACTCGTCGAGCGAATACTGGCTGTTGACCGCTCCCCTGACCTTCGCGGAGGCGGCAATCTTAATGTTGTCTGTGAGGTTTAGCTTCACTATCTGAGTGCTCGCGCCCACGGGACTGTACGCAGAGCTTTCAGATACCGCCGTTAGGTTTTTTTCAAAGGTCTGCAGGTTCCACTGCTCGGCGGTGACGTACATATTATTTTCGTTGCAGTAGACCGCGTCCGCCGAGCCTAAAATTGCCTTGCTCTGCGTCTCATAGGTAGAGTCGGCTGTATTAAAACTGCTGACAACAAGAAGGTTCCTGCTGGTCGGGTTTTCCACAGTGTAACAGTAATCCAATGCAATCTTTTCGGGAGACGCACCTCTTCCGCATTTCGGAAGCTGCGACTTCTTTCCTACATTGTAACTTGAGATAAGATACAGTTTATCGTCAATCATACGCGAGCTGCAGTAGTATCCGGTCTGGGTAAATTCATCGAGCAACACAATATTTTTAATATCGGACACATTGTAGACGAACGCTTTCGAGTCAACTCTGCTGCTGTTCCTGTAATATCTCTCTCCGATTACAACAAGCCTGTCGTCCTTTATAAAAAGGTCGCAAATATCTGTTTCGCCGTCATTTCCTCTTATTTTCTTTGCCTCGTCCGGCGTCGCGCTTTGAGCCTCTTTCGGGTAGATTTTCGCAACGGTTTTTGACTTCTTGCCGTCGGCTGAGAAGATTCTTACCGCGCTTATATCATAATCCACGGTATATATATATCGTCCGTCGGTTTTGATAACATCCGCCTCGTCAACGCCCTCGACCTGCTTGTAGGTCTCGCTGTGGCTCGTGGTTTTCGCGGAAGATGCTGTAGTCTTGACATTATCCATAGACATAATATCAGTCGATATTGCGCCATTTTCGTACAACGCGCCCCCAATACTTTCAAGCATGCTCTGCCGCTCTTTTTCACGCTCGTCAATTTTACTCAGGGTTTGCTTAAATTCCTCGTAGCTCTTAAAATTTCTGACCTCCGCCTGCTCGCTTTCTCCCTTTATCGGCACGTCGGTTATCGGCTTGGCAGGGCGGAACATATTTACGGAGAACGCCGCGAGCGCGATTATCGCGACAGACGCCGCAAGAGCAGAATATTTTTTATAATTCCTTTTCTTTGGTTTCTGCTCCGATACCTTTTTATCCTCAGTCCTGTCGAGCACAAACTGCTCGTCAAGCGAGTCGGGAGCGTTTACTCCGCTCGTATCAAACTTATTCTTTATAAACTCTAAATCTTTCATAAAAATCACTCCAGAAATTCTCTCATTTTCGCAAGACTTCTCGAAAGTCTTGAGCGAACCGTGGACGGCTTCATTCCCGTTATTTTGGCAATTTCACGGCTGTTATAGCCGGCGACGACGGAAAGCAGTACTATATCCCTGTCCTCTGACTTCAAAAGGTCCAAAGCCTCTCTCAGCTCGGGCGCGATGCAGGACGCGGATTTATCCTCCACGTCCGCGAGGGTAATAACGTCCTCATTTTCCTGTTCAATACCGCGGCGCGACAGTATCTCGGCGCAAGTACGGTACAGTATTTTAAAAATCCACGCGGAAAACGCCTTTTCGCTCCTGAGCGTTCTTATATTCTCAAACGCCCTTACAACACAGTCCGAGACCGCGTCCTGAGCGTCCGATTCACTGCTCAGCCGAAAATATGCGTATCGGTAAAGCCTGTCCTTATAGAGCGTGTAAAGCCTGGCAAAAGCCTCACGCTCGCCAAGCACCGCCCGTTTCACCAAAATACTTTCGTCCATAATGTTCCTCCTACGACGTCGTTCATATATTAAGTGCGTAAAATGGAGTGAAGTGTTGCGTTGTTTTGAAAATTCCTGCAATAAATACAAAATTTATTATATAGAAAACGTAACTTCTAAAAATAAAAGGCGGCTGTCGCATTTACAACAGCCCCTAATTTATACAGCTATTTGATTTTTCTCGCCTCGAGATAGAAACGCTTGTCGTGCGCGTGTCCCATAGAGAATGTTTTCCTCGGGAGAGAGCCGTCAGCCTCTATTGCGGGGAAAAGCTCCGACTTCGTCATACCGTCGAAAATAAAGCCGAGGGTGTTTTTCTTCTTGCACAGGGAGGCGACCACGTCCGCGCCGTGAATGTAGTCAACAACCATCTCCGTATGAGTTTCAGAATAGATGTCGATAAAGTTCTGGAGCGTACCGATAGGGAGCTTCGCTGTGGCGTTTATGTTGATACCCCCGTAAGCCCTCTCGGTCATAAAATTGAAGCGCTGGAGCTTTCTTCCTCCGTTCTTTTCTGTGTAGTCTATAAACTTTCCGATAAAGTCCCTTTCATTGACGTTAAACAGCACGCGGTAAATCGGCTCGAAAGCGATACTCTCGTCGTGTATATTTACGATTTCCACGAGAGCGTAGCGGGAGAGCGGATTCTTCGTAAGATTATAGCACTCCTTAGCGGTCGCGAGCGAGTGGTTTCCGTCGCCTACCGCGAAAAGCATTTTATCCTTTTTCCCCTCGACAAGAGCGGCGAGAGCGTCCTGAACTGCCTCAATATTCTTTTGGTCGAGAAACCAGCCTTTTATTCCTCCGCCGTTTTTCATAAGCTCAAAGCTATAGGCGGGAGTGTAGTCGTACTTTTTATTTTTAAGCGGCTCGATAACTGTGCGCTTCGGGTCGTCGATAAGCAGGAGAATATGGGGCATTTCGAGCGGAGCGTTCTTTCTTATCTGCACGCGCGGCGGAAGACGGTCTAAAACAGTCGCTTCGGTAGCGCGGATAAGCGAAGTACTGCCCTGAGTGTAGTCGTACTGCTCGAGGTCAATAAGTCCGACAACTCCGCGTCGTATAGTGTTGTTTGAGCGGCGCTCGACGTATATCATCGAGTTTTTATGCTCCTCAAAAACGCCGCTGTCAAGGTAGCCCTGCATAGTCGCGTTAATGCGGCTTACGCGCTCGGTGTTGTCCTTTTTAAGGTAGACCTCGGGGAGGATAATGCGCAAGGCGGACGGAACGTCCCCGACAGTTTTCTCAACATCCTCCCAGTATTCAGGCTCTGAAGTGTACTGGTCGCAGGCTACGACCGCCCATTTCTCAAAATCAGACTTTGGCAGAAGAATATCCGCCGGATAAAAATACTTCATAAAACTACCCCTGAATTTTAAATTGGAGCAAAATCCGACAAGCCCTCTTAATCAGACTTGCGAAGATTGCAACCGTCGCGGGGAGCTTTGCTCCTTTGGGTTTCAGTAGGGATTATTACCCTCACCGAAAAACTGTGATGCCTCCCGCCGCCTGAAGAGGCGCGGGGACATCCGCGACAATTTTATATGATTCCCACTCACCTTACAGACAAAACAGTCTGTCCATCCTTTAATATAATAGCACGGTATAGGAAATTTGACAATATTTTCAAGAAAAAAGGGACTAAAAACTCTTCTGATTTTAAGTAGCAGCGTTTTCATATCTGCCGCTAAAAAAGGGTTGGGCAAAAACCCAACCCTATAAATTTTATTCAATAAGCTTTTGCTTTATAATCTTATCAGAAAAGTCCCGCGCCGTTATTAACCGCAAGGAACGCAGTCGCAAACACGAGAGAAACTATTGTCATAAGCTTGATAAGAATGTTAATTGACGGCCCCGAGGTATCCTTAAACGGGTCGCCTACCGTATCGCCGACTACGGCAGCCTTGTGCGCTTCACTGCCCTTGCCGTTTGAGGAGGTTTCTATGTACTTCTTCGCGTTATCCCACGCGCCGCCGCTGTTAGCCATAAAGATAGCAAGCATAACCCCCGTGATAAGCGAGCCGGCGAGCAAGCCGCCGAGCGCCTCAACACCGAGAATAAAACCAACGAGTAGCGGAGCAACAACAGCCATAATCCCCGGTAGAATCATTTCTCTGAGAGCGGCGTTAGTGGATATTGAAACACATCTTGAATAGTCAGGCTCTTCCTTGCCCTTTAAGATACCGGGTTTCTCGCGGAACTGACGGCGAACCTCGGCTATCATTTTGTTAGCTGCTCTTCCCACGCTATCCATAGTGAACGCGGAAAACAAAAACGGAAGCATACCTCCTATAAATAGACCGACAACGACCTTCGGGTCTAGGATGGACATTCCGCCGTTTGCGATTCCCGCAACCTGAGCGAAAGACGCGAACAGCGCGAGAGCCGTGAGCGCAGCCGAGCCGATTGCAAAGCCCTTGCCGATAGCGGCGGTCGTATTGCCCACACTGTCGAGCTTATCCGTAATTTCGCGTACAGACGGGTCCAGCTCGCTCATTTCGGCGATACCGCCGGCATTGTCGGCGATAGGACCGTATGCGTCGACTGCGATTGTCATACCCGTCGTGGAGAGCATACCGACAGCCGCAAGCGCAATACCGTAGAGACCCGCGCCGTCCTGAGCCATAACGAAGTAAGCGACGAGAATACCGATTACAATAAAAATAACAGGAACAGCCGTGGACTTCATACCGACGCTGAGACCCGTAATGATATTTGTTGCCGAGCCGGTTTCCGAGCTTTTAGCAATGCTCTTTACTGAGCGGTATTTATCGGAGGTGTAAAATTCAGTAAGCTTTCCGATAGCCGTACCGACAACAAGACCGGAGAGCACGCACCAGAACGGATTCATACTCTTAAACATAAACCAGCTTAAAAGCCCTCCGCCGATTATAACGAGAGCAGTGGAGAGATATTCGCCGACGTTGAGAGCCGTCTGAGGGTCGGAGCCGTCCCTGCCGCGCACGAAGAACACCGATATAACCGCGCCGACAATACCTGCCGCGCATAAAAGAAGCGGGAACAAAGCCGCGGCGGAGGCAGATATTTTTCCGCCGCCGAAGGAAGCGAACGCGAGAGTTATCGCTGAAACAATCGAGCCTACATAGCTCTCGAAAAGATCCGCGCCCATACCTGCAACGTCGCCGACATTATCGCCTACATTGTCCGCTATCGTGGCGGGGTTTCTGGGGTCGTCCTCGGGAATACCTGCCTCTACCTTGCCGACGAGGTCAGCGCCTACGTCGGCTGCCTTGGTATAGATACCGCCGCCCACACGCGCAAACAGTGCGATAGAAGAGGCTCCGAGGCTGAAGCCGGTGAAAATATTGAGAACTTCGCTGTTCGAGGCGAGGTCGAAAATGTTATTTATAATAAGGAAGATAATTCCGAGACCGACAACTCCGAGCCCTACGACGGAAAGTCCCATAACCGCTCCGCCGCGAAAAGCTACCTTGAGCGCTTTGTTCATACCGTTCTGTCTCGCGGCGTTAGCTGTGCGCACATTAGCCATAGTGGCAACCGTCATACCGAAATATCCCGCGAGGGTTGAGAACAGTGCGCCGAGAATAAAGCATCCTGCGGTTCCCCAGTCAATTACGAAGCCGATAACCGCGAACAGCAACACAGCGAACACTATAAGAATCTTGTATTCGGAAAACAGAAACGCCCTTGCGCCGCTTGAGATAGCAGAGGAAATTTTCTTCATTTCCCCTGTACCTGCGTCCTGCTTACGGATAAACAGCGCGAAGTAAACCGCAAAACAGAGCGCCGCTATTCCCGCGATAACGGGAATCAGCAACTCGATATTTGACATATAATCACTCCTAATTTTCTTTTTTAGCATAATCGCTTTTTGATGTAAAGATAATTATACTATATATGACACATAAAGTCAAATAATTACACAATTACTCCGCGGTTTAAACGACTGCAATACAAAAGCGCCCCCGAAAGGCGCTTTTGCCGAGTTTATACTTATTTTGAATAAACGCAGGTATTATAGTATAGTGTAATCAATCCAAATTCTCAAGTAGGATACCGTTGACCTTGGAATTAACCTTATTATATATATCCTTGCCGAGAGTCGAAAGCTCAGAATCACCTACGGTACAGGTGAGCAAATTCACTATTTCCTCGGTTTCGGGATTTATACACAAATACACGCGGTGAAGATTGACTCCTGCACGGATATACAGCGTTTTTCCGTCAGTCTCAAAACCGTAGCTAAAACCCTTGCCATTTCTGAGCGCTTTCTTTACGATATCTGTTTTGCAGAGTTTCTTGTCAAGAACAGCTTTATAAAATTTTGTCATATCGTCAAGTGTAGAGATTATGCCGAAGCTGGAGTAGAGATAGTCGTAGCTGTATGTCAGTTCGTTATCCGCCTGGCGAATCCACTTCTTGCTTTCAATATTATATCCGACAGCCTTCTGATCATAACTTACAAAACCTGTGTTTTTTAAGCCAAGCACATCAAAAATATTCTTTTGCAAATATTCGTCGTAACCCATACCCGACGCCTTTTCAATAATCCTGCCGAGAATAAAGTAGTTGGAATTCTGTATATCGCTCGGAACAACACCCATCTTAAGAATATGTTTCTCTACCATTTCGCTGACTTTTTCTCCGGAGTTTTTCTTCTTGCTTTTTATTTTTTTGACAAGCTCAGCCCGCTCTTTCTTGTCACGGTTAATTTCGGATGTGTAGTTACCTAGGCTCACCGATACATCAAGCAGATCCTCTATCGTAACCTCGCTAAGATATGTGTATTTATCCCCGTCAAAATACTTACTGAGATTATCGTCAAGCGAAAGCTTCTTATTCTCCTCAAGTTGATACAATGCAACTGTTGTGAAAACCATCGTAGCAGAGCTTATGATGTATTGACTATCCTCGCTTATCGGAGTCCCTTTTTTGTCAGCCATACCGAAGTATTCCTTATAAACTTCGTTCTCGTTGAGCATTACGGACACGCCGCCGTTAAAGATTTTGCCGTCAAAAAGCTCGTCTATTTCGCTGCCAACGTCGGAAATCTGCTCGTCGCTAAGCTTAATTTTCTTTACGTCAAATTCCTTTTTCTCTTCGCCCGTACAGCCCGCAAGACACGAAACAGCCAACAGCACCGCGAGAGCTACGCATATTATTGCTTTGAATTTTCCCGTTTTAAACTTCCCCATTATGTCCTCCTTACTTTGCAAGTACCTTTACGATTTCGCTTATATACATTTTATGATAATCGTCATCGCCGTACTGCTTTAACACGGTATCGGTATCAACGATACTTTCCTTGTTTAAAAACTGCGAATACATTTTTCGGCAGATAAGCGAGAGCTTTGCCTCCTTAAAGTACGGAACCTCGCCGTCATAGCAGACGGTAAGACCCGTTTCCTTAATTTTATCAAAGTCCCTTCCGCTCTTTGTTCCGCAGAATCTGAGCGCCTCCCGAAAATCCTCGTCAAAAAAGCTTAAAGAAAAATACTCTTCGCTCTCAAGCATGCCGAAGGTAAAACGCTGAGGTCGGATAAAAGTAAACGCGACGGGTTTGTTCCACATTATACCGACGCCGCCCCAGGACGCGGTCATCATATTAGTCTTATCGCCGTTTTTTGCGGTGACGAGAGCCCAATCTTTTCCAATCAGATTAAAGGGATTTTCGGTAATTTCACTCGGAGATAATTCCCTGAATTCGGACATTATATCATTTCCTCTCGTTATTTTTTGCGGGTCTTATATCCCGGCAATCTGCCGTCGGCTGAAAATGACCGGTTCCGACGGCTAACTATATATATGTAGTATTGTACCACAATAATGAATAATATTCAATAGAATGAATTTTTATACATAATATTCATTTTTTATACATTTTAGTTCGTTTAATCACGAAAAAAGAATAGCGTGTCTCCGCTCGGTTTACTGCGTTATTTATCAATATTTCAAGTAAAAACGCAGCGTTTGGGCATAATTTTATTTATATTTAATAAAATTTGAATATTTATGCAAAAAGGCTTGATTTTTTAATTATAGAGTGTATAATGTAACGTGTAATGTAAAAAACGACCAATTCGGAGGTAATTATTATGGCAGACAAGAAGATTAAAAAGGTAGTCCTCGCTTATTCGGGCGGACTCGATACATCTATTATTATCCCCTGGCTCAAGGAAAACTACGACAACTGCGAGGTTATCGCGGTTTCAGGTAATGTAGGTCAGGCAGGCGAGCTCGAGGGGCTCGAGGAAAAGGCGCTCGCGACAGGCGCGTCAAAGCTCTACATCGAAGACCTCAATAAGGAGTTCGTCGAGGAATATGTATACCCGACAATTAAGGCAGGCGCCGTTTACGAGGGCAAGTACCTTCTCGGAACGTCCTTCGCGCGTCCTATAATCGCAAAGAGACTTGTAGAAATCGCTCTCGCCGAGGGAGCTGACGCAATCTGCCACGGTTGCACCGGAAAGGGCAACGACCAGGTGCGTTTCGAGCTCGCCATCAAGGCTTACGCTCCGGATATGCCGATTATTGCTCCGTGGAGAACATGGGAGTTCAAGAGCCGCGAGGAAGAAATCGCTTACGCGGAGGAGAAGAAAATTCCTCTCAAAATAAACAGGGAAACAAACTACTCTAAGGACAAAAATCTCTGGCATTTAAGCCACGAGGGACTTGACCTCGAAGACCCGGCTAACGAGCCGATGTACGAGAAAGAGGGCTTTCTCGAAATGGGCGTATCTCCGCTTCAGGCGCCCGACAAGCCCGAGTACGTTACAATTCACTTTGAGAAAGGCGAGGCTAAGAGCATTAACGGCGAGGAAATGGATGCTGTAAGCATTGTCTCCAAGCTCAACGAAATCGGCGGCAAAAACGGTATCGGTATCACGGACATTGTTGAGAACCGCCTCGTGGGTATGAAAGCGCGCGGCGTTTATGAGACGCCAGGCGGCACAATCCTTTACGCCGCTCACAGCAAGCTCGAGGAAATCTGCCTTGACAAGGACACCCAGCACTACAAATCCGTTCTCGCAATCAAATTTGCTGAGCTGGTTTACGACGGAAAATGGTACACGCCGCTTCGCGAGGCTCTCTCGGCTTTCGTTGACAGCACCCAGCAGTACGTAACGGGCGACGTTAAGCTAAAGTTATACAAGGGCAATATTATCGACGCAGGCGTTACAAGTCCGTACAGCCTCTATGACGAGGAAATCGCAACCTTTGACGAGGACGAGGTTTACAACCAGAACGACAGCGCAGGCTTTATCAATCTCTTCGGTCTCCCGATTAAGGTCCGCGCTAAAAAGGGACTTATCAAATAAGAAAAGCGTTTACTGCTTATAAAAATTAATTAACAATACTTAGGGGCGGAGATTTTTCTCTGCCCGTTAAGTGCTTTATAAGGAATTTATTTAATTCACAGTTAAATGGAGTGAAATCGGACTATGCAGCTTTGGAAAGGCAGATTTAAAAAAGAACTCTCAAAGACGACTAACGATTTTAACAGCTCGATCTCCTTCGACAGTCGTATGTACAGGGAGGATATAGAGGGCAGTATCGCTCACGCGACAATGCTCGGCAGATGCGGCATTATTAAGGAGGAAGAGGCTGAGCATATAAGACAGGGTCTGCGAGAAATCCTTAATGACATCGAAAGCGGCAAGCTGTCTATAGATATGGAGGCTGAGGATATTCATACCTTCGTTGAGGGCGAGCTCACCAAGCGTATCGGGGACGACGGCAAGCGGCTGCACACTTCGCGCAGCCGAAACGACCAGGTCGCGCTCGATATTAAGCTCTATCTCAAAAAAGAGGTCGTAAACGTCCGCGCGCAGCTTGAGGAGCTTATAAAAGTTATCGCAAAGAAATCCGAAGAATACAGCGACACGGTTATGCCCGGCTACACTCATCTACAGAGAGCGCAGCCTATCACCTTCGGTCATCATCTGCTCGCTTACGCCGAAATGATTTTGCGCGACATCAGCCGTCTTGACGACTGTCTAAGGCGTATGGACGAAATGCCGCTCGGCTCGTGCGCGCTTGCAGGTACTACATACCCAATAGACAGAAACATTACAAGAGAGCTTTTAGGCTTTGACAGGATTACGAACAACTCCCTGGACGGCGTTTCCGACAGGGACTACTGCATAGAATTTGCCGGCTGTCTTTCAATAATTATGGTTCACCTCAGCCGTTTCTCCGAGGAAATAATTATGTGGTGTAGCTGGGAGTTCAAATTTATCGAGCTGGACGACGCGTTTTCAACAGGCTCGTCGATTATGCCGCAGAAAAAGAACCCCGACATCGCGGAGCTTGTCCGCGGAAAGAGCGGCCGCGTTTTCGGCGATACTATGACTCTTCTGACCGTTATGAAAGGAATTGCCCTAGCGTACAACAAGGATATGCAGGAGGATAAGGAAGCCGTTTTCGACGCGGTCGATACCGTTAAAATGTGCCTCACAGCGTTCATTCCTATGCTCGACACAATGCGCGTTATTCCCGAGAATATGCGCAGAGCCGCCGCAGGCGGCTTCATAAACGCCACGGATGTCGCCGACTGGCTCACAAAAAACGGCGTTCCTTTCAGAGACGCTTACAAGGCTACGGGCGAGCTGGTTGCGCGCTGTATTGAGCTTGATACTGACCTTGAAAACCTGCCGCTCGGCGAGTACAAAAAGGTATGCGATGTATTTACAGAGGACGTTTATAAAGCGATTTCGCTCGAATATTGCGTGTCTCAGCGCACAGCCTTCGGCGGTCCCGCACCTGAGAATGTGAAGGCTCAGGCGCAGAGAGTTGCAAATTCAGTAAACAAAGATTAACATTAAGGATTGATAAAATGATAAAAGCAGGAATTATAGGCGCGACGGGATACGCGGGCACTGAGCTTATACGTCTTTTGAGCGCGCACCCCGAAACCGAGGTAGCCGCGATAAGCTCCGTAAGCTTTGAGGGGCAGAAAATTTCGGACGTTTACCCGAGTTATATTGACTTAAACGATATGATATGCGAGAACGCAGACGAGGCAGTAAAGAAAAGCGACGTTGTTTTCGCGGCTCTTCCCCACGGCTTAAGTCAGGAGCTGGCCGCTCAGTGCAAGGCTGATAACGTAAAATTTATCGACCTCGGCGCGGACTTCCGCCTTGAGAGCGAGGAAGAATACAAGGAATGGTACGGCGGTACATTCCTTGATAAAAACTTACATAAAGAAGCTGTTTACGGACTTCCCGAGCTTTTCCGCGACGAAATCAAGGGCAAGTCTATAATCGCGAACCCGGGCTGTTACACGACCTGCTCTCCGCTCGCACTCGCTCCTGCTGTCGCAAACGGACTTATTGAGCTAAAGGGCATTATCTGCAACTGCGCAAGCGGAGTTACGGGCGCGGGAAGAAAGCCCAGCCAGGGAAACCACTATCCGGAACTGAACGAAGGCTTTCACGCGTATAAGGTCGCCTGCCACAGACACACTCCCGAAATAGAGCAAACACTCTCGAAACTTTCGGGCGAAAAGGTAACGCTCACCTTTGTTCCTCACCTTCTACCCGTAAACCGCGGAATCCTAGCGACATGCTACGCGGATATCAAAGAGGGCGTAACGTACGAACAGGTGCGCAGGGCTTATGAGGATTACTATAAGGACGAATATTTTGTAAGACTTCTCCCAAAGGAAAAGTGCGCGGATATTCACAACATAAAATATTCGAATTTCTGCGATATAAGCACCCACTACGACAAGCGCACCCACAAGCTCATCGCCTGCGCGGCTATCGACAATATGGTCAAGGGCGCGGCAGGTCAGGCGATACAGAATATGAACATCATATTCGGTCTCGACGAGAGAACCGGTCTGAAAATTTTACCGCCTGCGTTTTAGTAGCACATTTTATTAAGGAAAGTTCAGAAATGTATAAATTTATAAACGGCGGAGTGACCGCGCCTCAGGGCTTCACCGCTCAGGGAATATTCGCGGGCATAAAGGCGGCGACCTCGGCGGCTGTAACAAAGGCATCCGTCAAGGCAAACGAGCCTCAGAAAAAACCAACTGACAAAAAGCGTGATTTGGCGCTCATATACTGCGACACACTATGCAACGCGGCGGCGGTATTCACGAAAAATCTCGTGAAATCCGACACCATTACGGTCACGAAAAAACACCTCGAAAACGGAAAGGCTCAGGCGGTTATCGTCAATTCGGGCAACGCCAACACCTGCAACGCGGACGGTATAGAGAAAGCCGAGAGAATGTGCGAAATCGCGTCCGACGTGCTCGGCGTTAGGGCGGAGGACGTTATCGTCGCCTCAACCGGAGTAATAGGCGAAATTCTCCCGATTGAGCCGATAAAAAAAGGCGCGGAGGCTATGCGCGGAACGCTCTCTAAGGAGGGCGGCACGAACGCCGCGGAAGCGATTATGACGACCGACACGGTCAAAAAAGAAATGGCTATGACTATGGAGCTCGGCGGAAAAACCGTAACTGTCGGGGGTATTGCAAAGGGCTCGGGTATGATACACATAAATATGGGCACAATGCTGTCTTTCGTGACGACCGACGCGGCAGTTTCCTCGGAAATGCTGGGGGAGGCTCTGCGCGAGGCGGTCGAGGACAGCTACAATATGGTAAGCGTTGACGGGGATACATCCACAAACGATACCCTCGCCATTCTCGCCTCGGGAAAAGCGGGAAATGCCGAAATCACAGAGAAGAACGACGACTACCGCGCCTTTGTAGGAGGACTGACCGAGGCGTTCAGAATGCTCGCAAAAAAGCTGGCGGCTGACGGAGAGGGCGCAACCAAGCTGTTGATATGCAAAGTGAGCGGTGCTGAAACAAAGCAGGCAGCGGTTAAAGTAAGCAAGAGCATAATCTGCTCGAGCCTGCTCAAAGCGGCTATGTTCGGCGCGGACGCAAACTGGGGAAGAGTGCTCTGCGCAATCGGTTACAGCGGCGCAGATGTTAACGTTAAAAAAGTCGATGTGAGCTTCCGCTCGGCAAAGGGAACGGTAGACGTGTGCAAAAGCGGCGCGGGTATTTCGTTCAGTGAAGAAAAGGCTAAGGAAATACTTCTCGAAAAAGAGATAGAAATTCTTGTCGCGCTCGGCGACGGCAGCGCAAGCGCCGAGGCTTACGGCTGCGACCTCACATACGACTATGTTAAAATAAACGGAGATTACCGTACATAAAGCAGGGAAGTATAATAATGGATATTAACAAAAGAGCCGAAGTCCTAATTCAGGCTATGCCCTATATACAGAAGCACAGAGGGCAGACTATTGTAGTAAAATACGGCGGAAACGCTATGCTCAATGAGGAGCTTAAAGAGGCTGTTATGAGCGATATCGTTCTGATGCAGCTCGTGGGTATTAACGTTGTGCTCGTGCACGGCGGCGGTCCCGAAATCAACTATATGCTCGAAAAAACAGGTAAAAAGAGCGAGTTTAAAAACGGTCTTCGCGTAACCGACAAAGAAACTATAGACATCGTCCAGCAGGTGCTCGCGGGCAAGGTCAACAAGAGCCTCGTCCAACATATCTCGCAGAGCGGCGGACGAGCAATCGGACTGTGCGGTCTGGACGGAAAAATGCTTATGGCGAAAAAGCTCGCCTCAGCCGAGGACCTGGGTTTCGTGGGCGAGATTGACCGTGTAAATCCGCTCATCATTATGGACTCTATGAAGAACGGCTATATCCCCGTAATCTCGACGATTGCGGGCGGCTATAACGGCGAAGTGTTTAACATAAACGCCGACCTCGCGGCGGCTCGTATAGCAGGACAGCTCAACGCGAAAAAGCTCATTCTTATGACCGACGTTCGCGGATTGCTCAGAGACGTTGACGACGAAAACAGCCTTATATCGGTCGTAAAAACCACCGACGTGAGCAGGCTCAAAAAAAGCGGGATAATCAAGGGCGGTATGATCCCGAAAATCGACTGCTGCGTGGAGGCTGTTCAGAGCGGCGTAGGCAGGGCGCATATCCTCGACGGCAGGATTAAGCACTCTATTCTGCTCGAGCTGTTCTCCGACGAGGGTATCGGAACTATGCTATACTAAAAACACGGAAAGGTATATACTATGCACATTCGTCCTATGACAATCGAAGATTATGACGAGGTTTACGCTATGTGGCAGATTACCACTAAGCGCGCCCTAAGCTCCGCCGACTCTCTCGGCAGATTTAAGCGTTATCTCGGGCGCAATCCCGAAATGAGTCAGGTCGCGGTCTCAGACGGAAAAATCGTCGGTACTGTGCTCGCGGGTCATGACGGACGCCTCGGGTTTATACACCATATGGCTGTGCTCCCCGAGTACAGACGGCACCACATCGGCAAACAGCTCGCAACTCAGGCTCTCAAAAAAATCTTCGAGGACGGCATAGAAAAAACTCAGATATACTGCTACTCGGATAACGAAACGGGTCAGAATTTCTGGAAAAGCCTTGGCTTTAAGCGCACGGATAACGTGCTCTTCGAGCTGGAATCTGAATATTAAAGAAAACAGGGATTAAGATGAATACAAAACAACAGGACAAAAAATACATAATGAATACCTACGGACGGTACGACGTTGCTCTCAAAAGCGGCAAAGGCTGTTACGCGTTCGATGAGGACGGAAAAAGGTACCTCGATGTAAGCTCGGGCATAGGAGTAAACTCGCTCGGCTACTGCGACGACGGCTGGGTCGAGGCTGTAACAAAACAAGCGGCGTCTATCCAGCATATGAGCAACTATTTTTACTGTCCTCAGGCGTCCGCTCTCGCGGAAAAGCTCTGCACTCTCACCCCGTTTTCAAAGGTGTGCTTCTCGAACAGCGGCGCGGAGGCCAACGAATGCGCTATAAAAATTGCGCGAAAGTACAGCTATGACAAGTACGGCGACGGCAGAAACGAAATAATTACGCTCGAAAACTCCTTTCACGGCAGGACCGTGACCACCCTTTCCGCAACGGGACAGGATATTTTCCACAACTATTTTTTTCCTTTTACCGAGGGATTTAAGTACGCTCAGCCCGATATTGACAGCGTGAAGTCGCTTTTAAGCGGCAAAACCTGCGCAATCCTGATTGAACTCGTTCAGGGCGAGGGCGGAGTTAATATTCTTGACAAGGACTTCGTTTTGGAAATCAGAAAGCTCTGCGACGAGAATGACCTCGTTCTCATTGCGGACGAGGTGCAGACGGGCGTAGGCAGAACGGGCAGGCTCTTCTGCTGCGATAATTTCGGTATTACCCCCGACCTTATCACCTGCGCTAAAGGTCTCGGCGGCGGCCTTCCGATAGGCTTATGTATGTGCACAGAAAAGCTTTCCGACGTTATGCAGCCGTCCACTCACGGCTCGACCTTCGCGGCGAATCCCGTAGTATGCGCAGGCGCGAACTACATTATCGACACAATTTCAGACGAGAGTTTTCTTGACGAGGTAAATAAAAAGGGGGCATATCTAAGGGAAAAGCTGCTCTCCGTAAAGGGCGTAAAGTCCGTCAGGAACCTTGGTTTAATGGTCGGAATTGAGCTTGAAAGCGGCGACGCCCACGACATAGCTGCAAAATGCGTTAAAAACGGCTTGCTCATAATAACGGCGAAAAACCTGCTCCGTATGCTCCCGCCGCTTAATATAACCTATTCGGAGCTTGACGAGGCTGTAGAAATATTAAATAAAACAATTCAGGAGGGATAACCATAATGAAACATTTACTTAAATTAGAGGACTGGTCGAGCGAGGAAATTATCGCCGCGCTGGACCTTGCAGACAAACTCAAATACGAAAACAAAAACGGAATTGAGCACAAAATCCTGAAGGGCAAAACGCTCGGTATGATTTTTGAAAAGGCTTCAACGCGCACGCGCGTATCTTTCGAGGTGGGTATGACCCAGCTCGGCGGCTATCCGCTGTTCCTTTCCTCGAACGACCTGCAAATCGGACGCGGCGAGCCTGTTCAGGATACGGCGCGCGTACTCAGCCGCTTTATCGACGGAATTATGATACGCACCTTTAAGCAGAGCGAGGTCGAGGCTCTCGCGGAGTACGGCTCAATCCCGATTATCAACGGTCTGACAGACTACTGCCACCCGTGTCAGGTTCTCGCCGATTTGCAGACAATCCGCGAATTTAAAGGCAGGCTCGAGGGGCTTAAAATGTGCTTTATCGGAGACGGAAACAATATGATGAACTCCCTTATCGTCGGCGCGCTCAGAACGGGTATGTCGATTTCCGTAGCGTGTCCCGAGGGTTACGAACCGCCGCAGCATATCATCGAATTTACAAATAGCTTTAAAGATAAATTCGAGCTTTGCAGAAAGCCAAAAGACGCGGCTGAAAACGCCGACGTGCTGATAACCGACGTGTGGGCGTCCATGGGTCAGGAAGAGGAGCAGAAAATCCGCGCTAAGGCGTTCAACGGATACCAGATTAACGACGATTTGCTCTCGGCGGCAAACGAGGGTTGTATGGTCCTGCACTGTCTGCCCGCTCACCGCGGCGAGGAAATTACCGCGAGGGTTTTCGAGGCGCACGCCAATGAAATCTTCGAGGAGGCTGAAAACCGCCTCCACGCTCAGAAAGCCGTCCTTGTAAAGTGCTTTACTGAGTAATAATATAGAAACCCAGAAGTCGTCGGCAGACAAAATGCCGACGACTTTTTTATTAAAAAATTTTTTAAAATTTAAATTTTCTGTCACAAATCGACTTTCAGCAGAGTTATTATATATAAGATATATAAATTAATTAAATGTTTATAAAACTGTGCGCAAAAATCAGTTTTTTGCACAATTTAACACAAAATAATTCTACTATACTCACAATTGTTTCCGCCTTTTCCGGTGATATAATTTTTTTAAACAGAAATATTGACTCTCTGAAATATAATTACTAAACAGGATCTATCAACTATGTATTTTTAAACAATCGGACAAAAGGGTTATCTTTCATTAAATACATTTATGTTTAGGCTCACTGATGATAGTAATAGAGCATACGGATATTTACAAAGAATAGTTACAACAAAGAGTGATATTGTAGCACAAGAAGTTATGAATTTGTTGCTTAAGTAAGGACATTAACGTATAAGATGAAAGAAGGAGATAAGTTCTGTATGATTATGAGCAGCATTTCGCTTAATGAATATATCGGATTCAAAACTTATATAAGTTAAAGAAAGGTGTTGGAAATGAAAAAATTCATTGCATTAAGTATTTCGATTATACTTGTTTTAATGACGGTTTTTTCTGTAACCGCACTCTCTCCGTTGAGTACTGAAGAACTGGCGGAAATAAATTTTAAAAATTACTACGAATACAAGACAGGCGGTAAAAAGATAAAGAATATTTCCGTCAGTTATATTCGTGCTAAGGAAACAAAAGATTATTATCTAATCAACTTCACGTCAGAAGACGCGGAGGAAAAGGAGTATTACAATACTTTCGGTAAAGGCAATATCTATTACGAAAGATGTGCTGTGACCAATCTGCTTTATCCGTCGGGATATGTTGTATGTGAAGGCGGCAATATGTATAAAGGTTACGTCTTGGAACAAAAAGATAATGAGGTTTATTCTGAATTTCGCAGCGGCAGCGAGTGGACAGACAGTGATTTTATGTCTCTGTTCACCGCGTGCAGTGTTTACCCCGACCTCGCGGATACGCTCGTGAATATGGAAGAAAACATCGGCATTGTCCCCGAAAAAGAGCCGACGAACACCGCTCCGACCGAGCCGACAACTATCGAGCCGTCCAAACCCGATTTGCAGGCAGCGATTTCCCATAAGAAGCTTTCTCTGAAAGCGGGAAAAACTAAGAAACTCACCGTTTCAAACGGCACGGCAAAAAGCTGGAAATCATCAGACAAAAAGGTTGTGACCGTAAAGAACGGCAAGGTGACCGCGCTCAAAAAGGGCAACGCGATAATCACCGCAACGCTAAAAAACGGCAAAAAACTGACCGCAAAGGTAAAAGTTACCTCTAACCCGAAGTTAAATAAGACAGAGAAAAAACTAAAGGTAAAGAGCAGATTCACCCTCAAGGTAAGGGGCAGGACAGGCAAAACCAAATTCACATCCAACAAGCCGAAAATCGCAACAGTTACTAAAAAAGGCGTAGTTAAAGCAAAGAAGAAAGGCACGGCAAAAATTACCGTCACCACCAACGGCGGCGTAAAGCTGAAGTGCAAAATCACAGTAAGATAAAAACCTAAGACGAACAAAACGGCAGACGCAACCTTTCGGTTGTACCTGCCTGTTTCTTGTGTCTTATTAATTTCGCATTGCAAATTGGGCATTAAAAATTGAAAAGAAATTATCTTTTCAAGATTTCCTTCGCCACATAAATCGGTCTGTGCTTGCTCTGGATATACGTTTTCGCGAGGTAAGAGCCGATAAGACCGATACAGAAAAGCTGGATCCCTCCGAGCAGAAGTATCAGCGCGACGATAGTCGCGTAGCCGCTGAAGCTGGTGTCAAAAAACAATCTCTGAATAATTATTACAACAAGATAAACGATCGCCGCGAACGCTATGAACAGTCCGAGGTAAATTGCGAGCTTAAGCGGTTTTGTAGAAAAAGCGGTTATCCCCTCGAACGCGTATTTAACAAGCTTGCGAAAACCCCACTTTGTCTCACCCGCGTTGCGCTCCTGAACCTCGTAGGGAATGTACTTCGTGTTAAATCCGATCCAACTGAATATACCCTTTGAGAAGCGGTGGTACTCGCCCATTTCGAGGATTGCGTCCGCGACCGTACGCGTAAACGTGCGGAAGTCGCTCGCGTCGGCGTGCAGTTCAATCTCGCTTAGCGCGTTAATCAGCCTGTAAAAGCCCGACTTAAAGCCCGTCATTAAGCCGCCCTCTTTGCGCTTGTCCTGATAAGCGGCAACGCAATCGTACTCAGGCTCGGTATCGAGAATATTCACCATCTCCGCAACAACCTCGGGGCGCTGCTGCAAGTCCGCGTCAATTAATGAAACGTAGTCGCCCGTGCTGTTCTTTATTCCCGCAAAAATCGCTGATTCCTTTCCGAAGTTACGGCTGAACGACACTACCGTAATATTGCTTTCCGTCTTTTCGTTGTATAATTTTTTGAGCCTTTCGAGGGTTTTGTCGCGGCTGCCGTCGTTTACAAATACAAATTCATAATCGTATCCGACGTTTTCAAACGCCTTAACGCACTCCTCGTAAAACAGCTCGACATTGTCCTGCTCGTTGTAGCAGGGAACGACTAGGGACAATTTCATTTCAAAACCTTCAATTCTAAATAAATTCACCTTAATTCTACACTTATTTTAATCGTATGTCAAATGAAGTTATTGTTACTTACAATACCGCTTGCCACTTAAAGCCAATTATGTTAAAATATTATTTAAACTATATTCAGCAGGTGATTATGTGAATATTCTTGATATGTATAAAAAAGATAAAACGCTTTTAAGCTTCGAGGTCTTTCCTCCTAAGAAAACCTCTCCGATAGAATCGGTTTACGGAGTGCTCGAGGAGCTTACTTCTCTGAATCCTGCTTATGTGAGCGTGACCTACGGCGCAGGAGGAACTGCGTCGGACAACACCTGCGCCATTGCGAGCAAAATCAAAAATGACTACGGCGTTGAGTCTATCGCTCACATTACCTGCGTGAACAGCACAAAAAATCAGGTTAAGGATGTCCTCAGGCAGTTTAAGGAGCACAATATCGAAAATGTGCTCGCTTTAAGGGGCGATATTATTCCCGACCTTCCGCCTCAGACTGACTTCCGCCACGCGAGCGAGCTTACGGAATTTATAAAAAATACGGGAGAATTTCACATTGCCGGAGCGTGCTACCCCGAGGTGCATCCCGACGCGAAGGACGAGGTAGAGGACATCATTAACCTCAAAAAGAAAGTTGACGCGGGCGCGGAGTACCTTATTTCCCAGCTCTTTTTTGACAATCGGGTTTTCTACGATTTCCTAACGCGCTGTCAGATTGCGGGCATAAACGTTCCGATAGAGGCGGGTATTATGCCTGTCGTAAACAAAAATCAAATTCAGAGAATGGTCTCTCTGTGCGGAGCTTCTCTGCCCGCGAAATTCACACACATTATGAACCGCTACGAGCACAATCCCGAGGCACTGCGCGACGCGGGAATCGCGTATGCAGTCGATCAGATCGTCGACCTTATAGCAAACGGCGTGAGCGGTATACACCTATACACAATGAACAATCCATACGTCGCGCGCAAAATCTGCGGCGCTGTCGGAAGTCTGTTATGATCACGCTCGAATCAATAAACAGGGCGGAGGTTCTCCTCTACCTAGGCAACAGCCGCGCCGAGATGACCGAGAAAATGGAATTGCTCCTCGACGAGTGCGAAAATGAAATTTTAAAAACGGCGGCGCCAAAATACCTGTATAAAACTGTTCCTTTAGCCGAAAGCGGTCTGCTTGTAGGCGAGTCGATTAAAAGGCATATGCAGGACTGCGAGTATGCCGTGGTAATGTGCGCCACACTCGGCTCTGGAACAGACAGGCTTATCCGCACGTCTCAGGTTACGGATATGTCCAAAACCGTCGTGCTCGACGCTATGGCGAGCGCGGCGGCAGAACAGGTCTGCAACAAGCTCGAACACATTATCGCGAATGAAAACGACGGGAAATTTCTGACGTGGAGATTTTCGCCCGGCTACGGCGACTATCCCATAGAGCTGCAAAAGGCTTTTCTCACTATTCTCGACGCGCCTCGCAAAATCGGACTGTGCACTAACGACAATTTTATCCTCACGCCTACCAAATCCGTTACGGCGATTATGGGGCTGAGCAACTCTCCCCTTGAGCAAAAACGGCGCGGCTGCGCAAGCTGTAATATGGCAAAAACCTGCAAATTCAGAAAGGCTGGCGAACGCTGTGAATTTTAAAGATTTACTGAAAAACGACTATATAATTCTAGACGGCGCGATGGGCACAATGCTCCAAAAAAGCGGCCTAAAGCTCGGCGAGATTCCCGAAACGCTCAACCTCTCTCACCCCGAGACAGTAAAGGAGATACACCGCGGATATGTCGAGGCAGGCGCGCAGCTTGTCTGTGCGAACACCTTCGGCGCAAACGGATACAAGCTGAAGGACAGCGGCTGCTCTGTTCGGGAAGTCATCAAAGCGGGCATTAAAACTGCAAAGGAGGCGGCCGGCGGCAGGGCGCTCGTCGCGCTGGACGTCGGTCCTATCGGACAGCTTATGGAGCCGTCGGGCTCGATGAGCTTTGATACCGCCTACAATTATTTTAAGGAAGAAATTCTTGCGGCTGAGGACGCGGACGTTATCTTTTTTGAGACTATGACCGACTTGCTCGAAGTCAGGGCGGGCGTGCTCGCGGCTAAGGAAAACTGTGATAAACCTATTCTTGTTTCGATGACTTTCGAGGAAAACAAGCGTACCTTCGCGGGCGCGAGCGTTGCGGCGGCGGCTCTGACTCTCGAGGGATTGGGCGTTGACGCAGTCGGCGTAAACTGTTCTCTCGGTCCCGACGAGCTAGCGCCTATCGTCGAGGAATTTACAAAATGGACAACTTTGCCGATTATCGTGAAGCCCAACGCGGGACTTCCCGACCCTAACAGCAACACCTACAGCGTTCTGCCCGACGATTTCGCTCAAAGTCTAAGCAGGATAATAGACTTCGGCACAGTCAAGCTCGTGGGCGGCTGCTGCGGAACTACGCCCGACTATATCCGCGCGCTCAAGGCGGTAACGGACGGCAGGGAATATAAAAAAGCAGCCGTTAATAAGGACACGGCAATTTGCTCGGGCACGACAGCGGTCGAAATAAGCGAGCCGCGCGTGATAGGCGAGCGCATTAACCCGACAGGAAAGAAGCTCTTCAAACAGGCTCTTATAAACAATGATATTGATTATATTCTCAGTCAGGCGATAAGTCAGGTAAACGCGGGCGCGGACATTCTCGACGTGAACGTCGGACTGCCCGAGATAGACGAAAAGGAAATGATGGTGCGCGTCATTAAGGCGCTGCAATCGGTCGTGGACGTACCCCTGCAAATAGACAGCACCAAGCCCGACGTACTCGAGGCGGCTCTTAGGATATACAACGGCAAGCCAATCGTAAACTCCGTAAATGGGGAGGAAAAGTCGCTTAGCTCCGTTCTTCCGCTCGTAAAAAAGTACGGCGCCTCGGTCATCGGTCTTGCGCTGGACGAGGACGGTATCCCGAAAACCGCCGAGGGTCGTTTTAAAATCGCGAAACGAATAGTCGACCGCGCCAAATCGCTCGGTATTAACCCTAAGGACGTTTATATCGACTGCTTAACTCTTACGGTTTCCGCCGAGCAGGCGGGATGTATGGAAACCCTGAAAGCCCTGCACCGCGTTAAAACGGAGCTGGAGTGCAAGACGTGCCTCGGCGTGTCTAATATCAGCTTCGGTCTGCCGAACAGGCCGCTTATCAACCATATTTTCCTGACTATGGCGCTGGAGGAGGGTCTCGACCTTCCGATAATCAACCCGAACGACGAGGATATGACTGGCGCGGTAAGGGCGTACAAGGTGCTCGCGAATATTGACAAAAACTCCGCGGACTTCATAAATAGCTACAACAGCGTAAAGCCCGAAAAACGTGTTATACAGAGTGAGCACGTCGCCCTCTCGGACGCGATTACAGGCGGACTTAAATCCGAAGCGGCGAACGCCACGAAAAAACTGTTAGAAATAAAAAACGCGATGGATATAGTAAACAGTGAGCTTATCCCCGCGCTCGACAGCGTAGGGGAGAATTTTGAAAAGGGAAAAATATTTCTGCCGCAGTTAATCCAGAGCGCAAACGTCGCGCAGGCGTGTTTCGAGGAAATAAAAAAACACCTCACCAAAAACAACGCCGCTCCTGTCTCCAAGGGCAAAATTATCCTCGCCACCGTAAAGGGCGATATTCACGACATAGGCAAGAATATTGTAAAAGTTCTGCTCGATAACTACGGCTATACCGTGATTGACCTCGGCAGAGATGTTGAGCCTAAGCTAATCGTGGATACGGCGGTAAAACAAAACATAAAGATGATAGGTCTTTCGGCACTTATGACGACCACGCTCGGCAGTATGGAGGAGACTATCCGCCTTGTACGCGAAACCCCCGAGCTTAAGGACTGCAAAATCGCGGTAGGCGGAGCGGTTCTCACCCACGACTACGCGATGAAAATAGGAGCGGACTATTACTGCAGGGACGCGAAGGATACCGTAGACAAAGCAAAGGAAGTTTTCGGGATTTAAATAAACAGGAAAGCGCGGGCATTATGCGCGAATTTTCGCATATTAATCTCGCGTGCGAACCCGTATACAACTATATGCAAAATCAAAGGCAGTCGTAACCCTTCGGTTATGACTGCCTTTCTTTGCGTCTGTTAATTGCGCAGCGCGAACTGCTTTTTTAATTATTTGTAATCGTTTTCAAAGCATAAGTACGGCGCGACAGGGTCTGCGGCGTTGATTGTATAGAGCTTGTTGTCCTTACCGGTGAGCACCTGCTCCTCGCTGTACTCATCGTCCGTGCCGTCGGTAAACTGAATATGGTTATACTGATGATAATTAAAGGTTATTTTATAAATCTCATTTTCATCCGCGTCTCTGCCTAAATAGGTCATTTCCTCGCCGTCACCGTTATCTGACTTGAGCGACCAAAGCTTTGCACAGACCTTATCCCATCCGTTCGTGTTAGTGAAGTACACGGTTATTTTGCCCTCGTCACGGTACGGCAAAAGCCTTACATAAGCCTTTGAAAGTTTTTTGTACGCGCTGTCCATATCCGAGCTTTTTTCAGACTTAAAATACTCGTGCTTTAGCGCCTGATAGTCGTCGTAGGAGCTGAATGTGTATAGACTGTTCAGAAGCTTCCCCGACATATCCCGCAGGCGGTTCATATCTCCTACGGTTATGTTTCTGCACTCAAGGCTCTTTGGCAGGGTAAAAATCTGCTCCGCATACGCCCCGAGAACGGCTCTGTCAACAAGCAGATTAACCCTCTTTTTCTCTGCGGTTTCTATTCTTTCGGGAGCCGACTGACGGCAGCTCTCCATAATATAGCATGCTGTCGGGTAAATTTTGTCGTGATAGAGATTTTCGCCGCAGAAAATAATCTCGTCGTCGAAAACCTGAACGTAGTAACCCTCGGTAAAGTCCCTGTACTCCTCGCCCGAACTTGCGATGTAGCTCAGCTTGTGGCTCGCGTGATTCAGCAGAGTAGGACAGCACACGGAGCTGTCGTGAATCATATTGCACGAGGTGTCCGACATATTCGAGTAGTTATAGCCGTATTTAAGCGCGATATGAGTGTGTCCCGAAATCCAGATAAGCTCGGGGTATTTCTGAATAATATCGCGGAATTTTACGGTAGATTTATTATTTGTGTTGAGCGGAACAGTGTAGTAGTTGTCCTCGTCATCGCCCGCGCCGTACCCCTCGATAAGCGCGTGCTGAATGAGGTAAATATTCCTGTTTTTGCCGTAGTGTTCTCGCAGGAGATTCTTAAGCCACCCTAGCTGCTCGTCGGAAAACTCGTCGCCCTCGTCGGGACTGTACTCGTACTCGAGCGCCATAAAAATGAAAAGGTCGCCCGTATTCGGCTCTTCTATGTAATAATACGGCTTATTCTCCGCTATAGTATCGCTCTTCCCGTCGAGACCCGTAGCGGCGACGAACGTGCTCAGAAGCTCTTTCTTCTTGCCTGCCCTAATCTCGTGGTTTCCGCTCCCCTCGTAAATCGGGTTTGTATACGGGGAATCCGCGAGTATCTGCTGGAACTTATCAAATTCCTTAGCGGGACCCTCGGCGTTGGTTATATTGTCACCCGCCGTAACGATAAAGTCGGCTTTTCTCTTCGCGGCTGTTTCGAGCGCCTTCTTCCAGTGAAGCTCGCTGTGCCGGTAGTAGACCGAGGAAGCCTGGTCGATATGAATATCTGAGTAATTCATAAAGGCGTAGTTTAAGTCTTTTTCGGTGTATTTTAGCCGCTTACTCTTCGGTATATCGTAAACGGCGTCGGCGGACTTCACGTCGGTCGTTTTTTTGTTTTTAACGGCAATCAGCTTGGTCGCGCCCGCAGGGATAGCGTTGTGGTCGGAAAAGCTGAACTCGCCCTTTCCGCCTTTGACTTCGACTTCGGCGATTTCATAGTAGCCGCTGAGCGCCTTTGTATCGTCCGCCCAATACAGGTAGTATGTATCGTCCGGCATTGTCAGAGTGATCTTGCCCTCGGCGTAGCCCGCTTTCTGCATCTCGTCCCCTTTAAAGCTGTACTCTATCCCTGAGACTGCCGCCGCAGGAACAACCGCCGCTCCGATAATTAACGCCGCCGAACATAAAACGGCTGTAATTTTGCCAAATTTTTTCATTAGTATCCCTCGTTTCGGGTAATTTCATACTGACTTAATTTTAACATACTTTTAAAAAAATTAAAGTGTTTTTAAAAAATTGAGCATATATTTATTTTCACCTGAAATAATAACCTTAGAGGTGAACAAAATGTTTGATAAAGACTTTTATGACGATTATCCTATCAACTATACGGACGAATACGATATGGACACAGTATCCGCAACGGAAATGACAGGTCTGATTTCGGCTGCTCCCGAGACAAACAGAGAGCTTGAGGAATACGAGGATATATATCCTTACAGCCCCGACTACGACGAATTTGCTATCCTTGACGAGTAGTAAACCATTGGAGAGCACAGTCCTGCTGCTCGTCCGTTCTCATACACCCCGCGTCTGCGCACATTAATTGCGCCGATACACGGGAAACAAAAAGCACCCTTTTTTATAAGGGTGCTTTCAGTCTGTAGAAAAACTCGGAATTCAGATTACCTGAAATCCGAGTTTTTGATATTTTGGGATAAAATCAAAGAAA
>CANQOP010000016.1 GCA_947625485.1 uncultured Clostridia bacterium
GTTCTCCTAAATAGAAATTTTACTCATATAGAGTTTCGATTCAGTGCATAGTCTTTTCAACTATGAACGTGTCGCACTATCCTCAAGTATGTAGTAAGCGCGGTGCTCTGATTATCCCGATATACCGATATAAATATTCAAGGGTCGCCTCACGGCGGCCCTTTTATATGTTATCAGTAAACATTATTGGTAAACAGGAATGCGCACGCATTTTCTGATTGCGCAGTGCACATTGGTTTACGGCGCTTTATAATACAGTTTTCCGACCTCGGGATAACTGCCCGTTTTTGCCGAGATAAGCTCGCGGCAGGTCACGAGCTGAAAGCCCTTCTTTATGAGCTTAGGTACGATTTTCCTCACCGCGTCGGCGGTTGAGCCGTAGAGCTCGTGCATAAGTATTATATCGCCGTCCTGTGCTTTATCAACGACGCTTTTCCATATAGTTTTAACGTCTTTTATCCGCCAGTCCTCCGTGTCGATTGACCAGTAGTAAGCTGCCATGCCCTCGGCGTTGCATTCGTTGAGGATTGTGTCGGTCATTATACCTCCCGGGGAGCGGAACGCCGTTGGATATTCACCGCAAATTTTAAAAATTGTCTCGGATGTTTTGGATATATCCTTTGTTGTAATCTCTTTTCCGTAGCCTGTATGGTCCCACGTGTGGTTGCCTAGCTCCATTCCGAGCTTATACTTGCGCCGCAAGTTGTCGGGGTGCTCGGACGCGTTCTTGCCCAGCATAAAGAAGGTCGCCTTTGCGCCGTACTTTTCAAGAGTGTCGAGAATCCTGTCGGAGGTGTCGTTGTTGACGGGACCGTCATCGAAGGTCAGCGCGACCATAGGTTTTGCAGGGTCGACACGGTTCGGAATGATGAATTTCTCGGCTATATTTACAGAGCTTTCGTCGCTCCATTCGCCCATAAGCTCTTTTTTGTTGAACGTTATATATGAGCGCACGCGAACCCTGTACGTCGATTTGCTCTCGAGACCCTGAAACTCCACACTGTTTTCACTCGCCGTTACTTTAACGGACTGAGCATTTGAAAAATTTTTCTTGTTTGTGTACTGTATCTGGTAGCCGAGCGCGCCCGATACCTTCTTCCACTTCACAATAAGCGAGCCTTCGCTGTCTGATTTCGCCTCTGTTACGGTGATTTTTTTCGGACGTGTGCACACCTTAACCACTTCGTAATCCGAGCTTTCGACCGTGTCGGGAGCTCCTCTGAACGCAGTAACGTAAAAGTCGTATTTGTGCTTTTGTGTAAGTTCTTTTACGGTGAACGAGTTTTTCCCGTTTCCCCTGAGCGTTCCGATCTTGGAAAACCCGTTTTCTTTTTCGTCCCTTTTATATACAAAGTAGCCGTCCGCGCGGGCAGAGCGGTCCCATTTTAGAACTATGCTTTCGGAGGATATTTTATCGGCTTTAAGATTTTTAATCTTCGCTATACTCGGATTAGACAAGGTTACAGCGGTAAATATCAGCATTACGGCGCAAATAGCCGTAACCGTGCACACCGCGAGTTTTTTCCTGCCCCGAATTTTGAAAATTTTTTCGTGTTTGTTTCTGTATGCTCGTTTATATTTAGGTTTTTCAGACATTAAATACACTCCATACCCGATACCGAAAGTCCGTAAGCTGTATATCGGAATAATATTATATAGCAGAAAACTGTCGCTATATTACCTAAACGGAAATAAAAGAAAATACATAAAATTATTTTTTACATAAAAAACCGGAGTACATTTTATTGTACAGTAAGAATGATATAATATAAATAAAGTTAAGATAAAAAATAAGAGAGGTAATAATTATGTATGCGCTTAATTTTCTTGAAATCACTCAAAACACATCTTATGACGCTCAATTTTCAGCTTTTGAGAGCTTTTTTTCGGACGGAAAAGTGAACGATACGGATATGTATTTTTTAAGAGAACATGAGGATTTCTCGCCAGAGGCAGATTTTGCGGTTATGAGCAAGGTTGAGAAATATGCCGCTTCGGCGCGCGGCGACCGTGTTATTGACGCGCCCGAGACGGACTATATGTTGACCGCCTGAGCGCGTGCGAAATGGTTCGGCGTTACGCCGTACTTTTCGCGGAAAGAGCGAGTAAAGTAGGAGAGATTGTTAAAACCGCATTCGTAAGCTATTTCCGAGATTCTTGAGGTGTTATTGAGGATTTTTTCCGCCGCAACCTCAAGCCTGTAGTTCTTCAGATACTGAGTAAACGACGTCCCCGTGAGCTGTTTAAACATCTTCGCGAAATGACTCGCCGAGAAGTTGCTCAGCCCTGCGGCTCGTTTAACGGATATGTTCTCCTGATAGTTGTTCTGAACGTAAAGAAGCGATTTTTTCAGCCTTTCGTAGAGGTTTATGAGGTAGTCGTCTTCGCTGTCGGGATGAGTGCAGTATTTGCTTATGTAGTGCATAATCGCAAAAAGATGAGATTTTATAATCAGCTCGTTGTTGCCGTCGCCTTTCATATGAAGGTCTATGAGCCTTCTTACATATGGCGCAATAACCGAGTTCAGTTCATGCTCCAGACCCAAGTACTTTGTTACTATTACCTTTCGGCTGTAGATAGGGTCCAGATACTTTTCATAACAAATATCCTTGCTGTTGTTTTCGAGCAGGGAAAGACGGAACATAATATTGAAATATACTGCGTGCTCGCTGTCGCTCTGTCTGATTGAATGAATCAGCTGTGGCTGAATGAGCACGATTTCTTTTTCGTGAACAATGTACTCAGTGTTCTGCACGGATACAAGCACCGCACCGCGGACTACATAGATTATTTCCATATCGTCGTGCCAGTGCAGGGGAAAGCTGTTGAACAGCTCCGGAAGCATACCTCCGTACACCGCGTAGGGAAAAGAGAGCCGTCCGTGAATTTTTGTCTCGTGCATAGCGGGCATAATATCACCTCATAATCGTTTTGTGTTAAAATGATGATTGTTATATAATAGTATTATATAATAGAAAATTGTATAATACAATAGGATATGTCTATTTCTATACATATTTCCTCACTATTTTTATACATACGGACAAGCGCAAAATATGTTGTCTATGCGATAAAAAATAAAATAAATTTGATTTAGGAGCAACATTATGAAAAAGACATTATCATTTCTGCTCGCTTGCTTGATTCTGCTTTCGGCGTTCTTCGTGCTGAACGTGAGCGCAGAAACAGTGCAGAGCGCCCCGACGGGTTTTGAGACGTGGAACGCGCTTTTTGCTCACGCCGTAAGCGGCAGCGACGAAGGAGACGCGTGGCTTGCGTGGCAAAGCGAGCACGACGAGAATTTTTCAGAACGACGTTCTGACGTAAAGTATTTCTTCCTTCCGTCCTCTGCGGACACGGAGAAGGTTGATATTTACAACGCTTTTTCCGAGACTGTTACGGTCAACGGCGCCCAAATCGGCGCAGGCAAAACCGAGACGGTGAGCTATGAGACGGGAAAGGACTACACGGTAAGCGCTGAGGGCAAGGTTTATACTCTCCGTTTTATGCGTTCGGGCGCCGAGGCGGCGGTTTACATCAATAACAGTAACGCCGACGGCAGCGGCACCGATCTCATGAGCTACCTTAACGTGAGCAAAAGCCGCAGTGCGAAAGCAACGGGCGCGATTGTTACTCCGGACGGAGCAATCGACAACACGACTATTAAGAAAATCAAGGGCAGAGGGAACACGACATGGGATAAACCTAAAAAGGCGTATAATATAACATACGACAGTAAGGTTTCCGTAGCGGGTATGAATAAGAGCAAGAAATATTCGATACTCGCCAATTATCAGGACGACTCACTTTCCAGGAACCGCTTCCTGTATGACCTTTCCGACGCCGTAGGCATGCCCTACGCCTCGGATTCGAGATATGTTGATTTCTATTCAAACGGATTCTACTGGGGCTCTTACCAGATGGCGGAAAAGGTTGAGGCAGGCGCTTCAAATCTCGTCAGCGATTTCGAGGAGGAGGATTATCTTAACCCCGACGGTCAGAGCGTAAAGGAGGACTTCCCGTTCGTAGCGGAGGTTGACGCAAGCGCCGCAGAGGGAGAAGATTACTTCGTTACATTACCCAACGGCATTAAGGTTACGATTAAAACTCCTGAGCTTGATCCGGGAGCTGTCGGATATGATGAGGTAAAGAAGTATGTTAAGGATAAGTTTACGGCTTTCTATAATGCCGCCGCCTCGCGCACAGAGGACCTCTCAAAATACGCTGACGTTGACTCCCTCGCGAAGCTCTACCTCATAAACGAACTCGGAAAAAACTGGGACTCGGGTGCTTCGAGCACATTCTTTACCTATAAGCCCGACGAAAACGGCGCGTATAAATTTTACGGCTCTCCCGTATGGGATTACGACAACTCCCTGGGAAACGCTGTCGGAGTGTGGAATGACCTTAGAGATATGGGAGTCGAAGATTACGAGGAATACACGGGCTGGTGGTGCAGGTTCAAGGGCAAGGAAGCAAACAGAAATGAATCTTCAAATATTATGAACAGGCTTTCCGTAAATAAGTCCGTAACCGATGCCGCAAAGAAAATTTGGGCGGAGAAGTTTATCCCTGCAATTAACCACTTCTCGGGTACGCTTTTGAATGAAGAAATAGGCAAGGAGCTTTATACGGCTGACGAGTATTACAGCCTTATAAAGGACAGCGCAGAAATGAACTATACAAGCGGCTGGCGGCTTAATACGGGAAGCTGGATTGCGGACCACACGAGCCTGAATACCGCGGCATACGACTCAAAAACCAACACATACAGCGTAAATAAAAACGCAACGAGATACGAAGACACATTCGAGGGTATGTACGGCTATTGCCGCGACTGGATGATAAGCCGCGCTTCTTGGCTGTCGAAAGAGATGGCTGTTGATACTCCGCCCATTGATACTCAGCCGTCTGACACTTCACCGGTCGACCCGAGCGGAGCTCAGAGGGTTTACTTCGACAATTCAGCTTACAATTGGTCGCAGGTTTATGCTTACATATATGCCGATAACAGAAACCAAAACGCCGAATGGCCCGGTCAGGAAATGCAGTATGACAGCTCGCTTGACCTTTATTTCCTTGAAATTCCCGAGAATCTATCCAATGCGTATGTAATTTTTACCGAGGAGTGGAACTCAATAGAGCACCGCTATCCCGCGGACAGAGAGCAGGGTATGCCTCTCGGCGGAAAAAGTATGATATTTAAAGCCGATTACGAGTGGGTAGAATATATTCCTCAGGCTACTACCATTCCGACTGCGCCTTCGACGGCTTCTTCTGCTCCTACAACAGCGTCGTCATCGGGAACCTCCACGCCTGCAACAGCGCCGTCGTCAGAGACCTCCTCCCCTGCGACTGAGCCGACTGCGTCTTCGTCGACCCCGTCCGCTCAGCTGTCTGCACCCTCATCACAGCCTGCGCAGGACACCACCGAGCCTACGAATGTTTACGGCATTTACGGCGACTCGAATTGTGACGGAGCTGTAAACATAGAGGACGTTACGGCAATTCAGAAGCACCTCGCTTCCCTTACCGTACTCAGCGAAAAAGGCTGCCGCCTGGCAGATGTTGACGGAAGCGGTTTGATGAACATAAAGGACGCCACTTATATTCAGATGTACGATATTAAGCTAAGTGATACCGCAAACGTCGGCAAGCCGTGCTATAACTGAACTGAAAAATCCACAAAACCGATGGAAAATCATGCCGCATATGCGGATAAAATAAATTTTAATATGATTTAGGAGGAAAATTATGAAAAGAACATTATCAATTCTGCTCGCGGCGCTTATGCTGCTTTCGGTATTTTCCGTGCTCGGCGTCAGCGCAGAGGCCGCACAGAGCGCTCCCACGGGGTTCAAAACGTGGAAAGCTCTCTTTGCCCACGCCGTAAGCGGCAGCGACGAAGGAGACGCGTGGCTTGCTTGGCAGAGTATACACAACGAGGATTTTGCCGAGGAAAATCCGACCGTAAAGTATTTCTTCCTTCCGTCCTCTGCGGACACAGAGAAGGTTGATATTTACAACGCTTTTTCCGAGACTGTAACGGTCAACGGAACTAAAATCGGCGCAGGCAGGACCGAAACGGTCAGCTATGCCGAAGATAAGGACTACTCGGTTAAGGCTGAGAATAAGGTTTACACTCTCCGCTTTATGCGTTCGGGCGCCGAAGCGGCGGTTTACGTAAATAACAGCGACGCCGACGGAGACGGCACCGAGCTTATGACATACCTCAACTTTGACAAGGAGCGAAGCGCGAAAGCGACGGGCGCGATTGTTACCCCTGACGGAACAATCGACAACACGACTATTAAGAAAATCAAGGGCAGAGGAAACACGACTTGGGGAAAGCCTAAGAAAGCGTATAACATAACCTATGACAGCAAGGTTTCCGTAGCCGGTATGAATAAGAGCAAAAAATACTCGATACTTGCGAATTATCAGGACGACTCGCTCTCCAGAAACCGCTTTTTATACGACCTTTCCGACGCCGTAGGTATGCCGTACGCCTCGGATTCGAGATATGTTGATTTCTATTCAAACGGTTTCTACTGGGGCTCTTATCAAATGGCTGAAAAGGTTGAGGCAGGTTCATCGAGTCTCGTCAGCGATTTCGAGGAGGAGGACTACCTCAGCCCTGACGGTAAGAGCGTAAAGGAGGACTTTCCGTTTATCTGCGAAGTTGACGCAGGAGCTATGGAAGGCGCGGATTATTTCGTTACGATACCGTACGGCATTAAAATAACAATCAAGGCTCCCGAGCTTGACCCGGGCGACGTCGGATATGAGGAAGTAAAAAAGTACGTTGCGGATAAATTTACGGCTTTCTATAACGCCGCCGCTTCGCGGACAGGCGATCTCTCGGAATACGGAGATGTTGATTCGCTCGCAAAGCTTTACCTCATAAACGAGCTTGGAAAAAACTGGGACGCGGGCGTTTCGAGTGTGTTCTTTACCTATAAGCCCGATGAAAACGGCACGTATAAATTCTACGGCTCGCCCGTATGGGATTACGACAATTCTCTCGGAAACGCTGTCGGAGTAGGCGGCGAGCTCAGTAATATGGGAGTCAGCGACTACGAGGAATACACAGGCTGGTGGTGTCAGTACAAGGGCAAGAGCGCTAAGCAGAAGAGCTCGACCAATATTATGAACAGACTTTCCGTAAATAAGTCCGTAACTGACGCCGCGAAGAAAATCTGGGCGGAGAAGTTTATTCCCGCAATCAACCACTTCGCAGGAACCGAGACGAACAGCGAGATAGGAAAGGAGCTTTATACGGCTGACGAGTACTACAACCTCATAAAGGACAGCGCCGCGATGAACTACAAAAGCGGCTGGCTGCTTAATACGGGCGACTGGATTGCAGACCACACCAGTCTGAAAACAGCTGTCTACGACGCTAAGAATAACGTATATAACGTAAACAAGAACGCTACTAAGTACGCGAACAACTTTAAGGGTATGTACGACTATTGCCGCGACTGGATGATAAGCCGCGCTTCCTGGCTGTCAAAGGAGATGGCTGTTGTTCCCCCGACGGTCGGAGAGGTGGACAACAAGGTTGAAGAGCCTGAGAAGGAATCCCCATCGTCCTATAAGCTAAGCAAAAGCTCATACACCTACGACGGCAAGGCTAAAAAGCCGTCAGTCAGGGTTAAGGACAAGGACGGCAAAGTAATCAGCTCAGATAACTACTCCGTTTCCTATGGAAAGGGTAGAAAGAACGTAGGCAGGTACAGCGTTAAAGTGGTTATGAAGGGCGGTTATAAGGGCAGTAAAACTCTTTACTTTAAGATAAACCCTGCGGCTGCAAAGCTCAAAGGCGTAACTCCGAAGAAAAAGAGCTTTACAGCAAAGTGGACAAAGAAAACCAAACAGACTACGGGTTATCAGTTCCAGTACTCAACAAACATAAAGTTTAAAAAAGCCGTGAAGAAAACGGTTAAGAACGCAAAGACCGTAAAACTCACTGTAAAGAAGCTTAAAGCAAAAACCTACTACGTAAGAGTCCGCACCTACAAGACAACGAATGGTGAGAATTATTACTCCAAGTGGAGCAAAACAGTTACTGTAAAAGTAAAAAAATAATGTTATAAAAAGGCTGAGGCAAAACGAGAGTTTTGCCTCAGCCTTTTTTGTTTGTGTATTATTTTCGCAAATGCCTGCCTAATGTGCACTCGTTTTCCTAAAAATAATTGCGCATTCCGCATTACGCATTAAAAATGCGAGTATGACATTAATCTTCGCTCGGCTTGAACGAGGGCATAAGCTCTAGCTTGAACAGGTTCTTCCTGTGCAGGTCGTCTATGCGCGCTTTCTTAGCCTCGTCCTCGATTACGCCCTCGCGGATATAGCGGTCAAGCTCCGCGTAGGTAAATCCGAGATTTTCCTCGTCGGTTTTGCCGCACAGTCCGTCAATCGGAATCTTATCGACGAGAACGTCGGGCAGATTCAGCAGTCTGCCGATTTGTTTCATCTCGGCTACCGTGAGGTGTGAGCACGGGCTGAAATCGCCCGCGGCGTCGCCGTAGCGCGTGGCGTAGCCTACCCAGTCCTCCGAGAGGTTGCAGGTGTTCGCAACGCGTCCGTTGTGGCTCTGGGAAACCGCGTATAAAGTCGCCATTCTCACGCGCGGAGGAAGGTTGATTACCGACTGCTCCGACAGCTCGAACGGTATGCTCTTTTTAAGTCCGTCCACAGCGTCTTTTATATTTATAACGTAGTGCTTTATGTCAAGATGGCTGACGAGCAGTTTCGCCATATCAATGTCCGCCTGCTCTCCGTTCGGCATAAGAACGCCGATAACGCGCTCCTTGCCGAGAGCCTCGACGCACAGCGCCGCGACGATTGAGCTGTCCTTGCCGCCCGATATGCCGACGACCGCGTTACAGCCCTTGCCGTTGTGCTCGAAAAAGTCTCTTATCCACTCGACGCATTCATTTTTTACTTTCTCTGCGTTAAACATTTTGATTACCCCCTGATTTTGTTATTCCCGAAATTTGCTCTATTATATCATATTTTTTTTGTAATGAAAAGAGCCTGCGCACTCAAATTTAAAAGGTTCGCGGCTATCCGAGCATAACGTCCAGAAGCATCATAATCGCAAATCCTGCCACTATTCCCATAGTCGCAAAGTAGGGGTGGGTTTTCTGGTTTTGCTGACATTCGGGAATAAGCTCGTGCACCGCGACGAGTATCATCGCTCCTGCGGCGAACGAGAGCGCGTAAGGCAGAATAATCTCGACATATACCACGAGCAGCGCGCCTATTACGCCGGCGACAGGCTCTACAAGTCCCGAGGCCTGACCGATGAAAAAGCTCTTCTTTCTCGAACAGCCCTCGCGCCTGAGCGGAAAGGCGACCGCCGCGCCCTCGGGAAAATTCTGAAGACCTATTCCGACGGCTATAGTGACCGCGCCCATAATGGCTTCCGCTGTGTATTCGCCGCTTTGCAGCGCGCCGAACGCTACGCCTACCGCAAGTCCCTCGGGAATGTTGTGCAGCGTTATCGAGAGTACGAGCATAATAATGCGGTTAAGCCGTTCGTTGTGCGTGCCCTGCGCGATACTGACCTTTCGCCTTGCGAGGGTGACGGTTTTGTCCGAAAACCACATAAACAGCGCGCCGAAAAGAAATCCTAACGTCGCTACGAGATATGCGGGCAGTCCCGACGCCGCCTGCGCGCGCTCTATCGCAGGCTGTAAAAGCGACCAGAAGCTCGCCGCTATCATAACTCCCGACGCAAAGCCGAGCATAAGGTTGAGTATTTTTGGATTCGGAGACCTGAAAAAGACTACTGTTGCGGCGCCGAGAGCGGTTACGAACCAAGTCCCGAGCGTCGCTATCAGCGCCATAAGAACATTATTATAAACCATTTTTTACCTCCTATGCTCAGTATATTTAAGAGGTGATATATGGGTGAATGTTTTATAACGAACAAAGAGCAGTCTTTTACGACTGCCCTTTGGTTTATTTAAAAATTTTTTCAGGGTCTCGCAACATCGTCCAGTATTCCCGTAATATGCGCGATAGTAACTCCGTAGTTCGTCATAGGAATGTTCTCTTTTCTGGCGCGGTCGATGCGGCTCATAATGTATTTGCGGTTGAACATACAGCCGCCGCACTGTATAACCAGGTCGTATTCCTCAAGACTGTCTGGGAAGTCCGTTCCCGAAACAATGTCTATTTTCAGCCCCTCTCCGACGCGCTTTCTGAGCAGGCGGGGAATTTTGACTCTGCCGATGTCCTCGCTGAGCGGCGCGTGCGTACAGCACTCCGCGATAAGCACTCGGCTGTTTTCCGTAAGGCTGTCTATAGCCTTTGCGCCCTCTATATAGTACGGTAAATCGCCCTTGTACGCCGCGAACAGAACGGAAAAGCTCGTGAGCATACTCTCGGACGGCTTTGTTTTGTGAACATAATCGAACACCTGAGAGTCGGTTATGATAAGCTTAGGCGCTCGGCTCAGGGCTGAGAGAGTCTCGGTCATTTTATCCGTCGTACAGCTTGCGACCAGACACTTCTTGTCGAGCAGCTCGCGTATAGTTTGAACCTGCGGCAGGATAAGCCTGCCCTTTGGCGCCTGAATATCCTGCGGCATAACGAGAAGAACGAGATCGTTTTCCTCGCAGAGCTTTCCGGTGATTGACGGCGCGTCGTAGTCGGACGGAATAAGTCTGATAAGCTCCTCCTTAAGCTCCGAAATACCGCTTCCGTCGAGCGAGCTGACCTGAAGCGGAGTTGTGCCGATTTTTCCGCGGATTTTGAGCGTGTAGGCACTGCCGTTTACGAGCAAATCCGCCTTGCTCACCACGGGAATAACGGGGATTTTCTTATTCTTGAAAAACTCGAACCATCTGCATTCAAGCGTAATGTCGTCGCCGGAAAAAAGTATAATGGCAATATCAATCTTCTCGGCGGTTTTCTCGGTTTTCTCCACACGGATTTTTCCCAGCTCGCCGATGTCATCGAAGCCTGCGGTATCAATAAGCACGCAGGCGCCGAGACCGTGAATTTCCATAGCCTTGTTTACGGGGTCGGTCGTCGTGCCCGCAACGTCGGAGACGATACTGACCTCCTGTCCCGTGAATGCGTTGATAAGCGAGCTCTTGCCCGAGTTGCGCTTTCCGTAAAAGCCGATATGAAGTCGGTTAGCCGACGGTGTTTCGTTAAGCGTCATATTGGTCACCCCAGTCTTAGAATGAATTAAAATTTAAAGTCCCTGTTTCCCTGCTCGATCAGGTCAAGCAGCTCGATACACTTTGCGCGGACCTTTTCGTTCGGAATGTTGTTCAGCTCCTCTTTAATAACCCGCTCGCCGATTTCCTTAGTGTCGTCGCTTGCGTAATCGATGAGGTACTCCTTGAGCGTGAGAAGAGCGTTCGGCTGACAGCAGTTGTGAATCTGTCTGCTCTTGCACAGAGCCATAAAGCGGTCGCCCGTTCTGCCCGCGCGGTAGCACGCCGTGCAGAATGACGGAATGTAGCCGCTGCGTAAAAGCCAGTTTACAACCTCGTCGAGCGTTCTGTGGTCGGAAACGTCGAACTGTTCGCTGTTTTCCTCCTCGCCTCCGTCGGCGTAGCCTCCCACGGAGGTTCTGGACGCGCCGCTTATCTGCGAAACGCCGAGACGGATAACTTTAGCGCGTACTTCCTCGCTTTCTCGGGTAGAGATAATCATTCCCGTGTACGGTACGCATATTCTTATAAGCGCGCACAGCTTTGCGAAAATTTCGTCCGAGATACCGTTATCGAATACGGAGGGGTCAATATCGTCCGCTTTCTTGATGCGCGGAACGCTTATGGTGTGAGGACCTACGCCGTGCACAGCCTCAAGGTGCTCGGCGTGCATAAGAAGTCCCGCAAATTCGTATCGGTACAGCTCAAGCCCGAACAGAACGCCGAGACCGACGTCGTCGATACCGCCCTCCATAGCTCTGTCCATAGCCTCGGTGTGGTAAGCGTAGTTGTGCTTGGGACCTGTCGGATGGAGCTTTTCGTAGCTTTCCTTGTGGTATGTTTCCTGAAAGAGAATGTAGGTACCTATGCCCGCCTCTTTCAGCTTACGGTAGTTTTCGACGGTAGTAGCGGCGATATTTACATTGACGCGGCGGATAGCTCCGTTTTTGTGCTTTATGCTGTAGATAGTTTTAATTGACTCCAGAATGTACTCAATCGGATTGTTTACGGGATCCTCTCCCGCCTCGATTGCAAGCCGCTTGTGACCCATATCCTGAAGAGCGATTACCTCGCGCCTGATTTCCTCCTGAGTGAGCTTTTTGCGGCATATGTGCTTGTTTTTAAGGTGATACGGACAGTATACGCATCCGTTTACGCAGTAGTTAGAAAGGTAAAGCGGCGCGAACATTACAATACGGTTGCCGTAGAAATCCTTTTTTATCTGCTCCGCAAGGTCGTACATACGGCGGATACGCTCCTCGTCCTCGCACGCCAGAAGAACGCTCGCCTCGCGGTGAGTGAGTCCTTTCAGCTGTTCTGCCTTATCCAGAAGGCTGTCAATGAGTTCGAGATTGTCTTTGTTTTCGTCTGCGTATTTAAGCGTATCGAGGATTTCCTGATGGTCAATAAATTCCTCTGCTTTAAGTGATTTCGGATTATACATTTTTATCCCCCTAAAATATTTGCCATATATTTTTGTTATGTTATATATTTTTACTGTCGCCGCGTGCTACTACAAGCCTGCATCCGACTGATTGTATACGCTTTTCAAGGCAGCTTCTGCACTGAGCGCTTTCCTCGCCCGTGCATACCTTGTTGTCATACAGCTGATATTTTTCCCTCACCTTAACGGGCGAGAGGTTCGGCATTACGACGTTCGCCCCCGCGAGTATACCCTTTTCCCGACCGCGCGGGTCGATAGTCGCAAGCGCGGTGGTCGCGGGCAGCAGAACCCCCGGAAGCATAAGCCTTATGATTGAGAGCATTTTCAAGGTCATATCGAGAGAGCCTGCACTGTATTCCTTAAAAGGCGTTTGCCCGTGAGGTATGAACGGCCCTATGCCAACCATTTGCGGATTGAGTTTTTTTATGAAAAGCAGGTCGTCCGCAAGGCACTCCGCGTTCTGAAACGGCGAGCCGACCATAAAACCGCAGCCGACCTGATAGCCGATTTCTTTCAAAATTTGCAGGCACTCCATACGCCCCTCAAAGGTCTGATTTTCGGGGTGAAGCTTTTTAAAATGCGCCTTGTTTGCGGTTTCGTGGCGGAGTAAGTAGCGGTCTGCGCCGCAATCAAAAAAACGCTTGTAGATTTCGCGGCTTTTTTCGCCGAGCGACAGCGTCACAGCGCAGTCGGGATAATCTCTTTTTATAGCCTCGATAATTTTGCATATCCTGTCGTCCGTAAAGTACGGGTCCTCGCCGCTCTGTAAAACGAACGTGCGAAAACCCAGCCTGTAGCCTTCGCGGCAGCACTCCGCGATATCGTTAAAGCTAAGTCTGTACCGCGGGCAGGATGTGTTGCTCCTGCGTATTCCGCAGTAGTAGCAGTCCTGCCTGCAGTAATTTGAAAATTCTATCAGACCGCGCATATAGATGTCGTGGCCGTAGTTTTCTATTCGTACTTTTTCGGCGAGCGAGCGCAGATGCTCAGACGTGTCCTTCGGGCAGTTTATAAGACTTATAAACTCGTCCTTGCTGAGTGTGCGCTCCGAATAAAGCTTATCCAAAAGATTATTAATCATTAAACACATATTTTGAGTAAGCGGTCTTTGCGCTCACGCCGTCGAGCTTTCCGAGCTTTCCCGAGAAGGCCGAGATAACGTCCTGCGGCGAGTCGATAACCACGCTTATTATCGAGATACCGCGCTTTTTGTACGGTATTCCCATTCGCCCGACGATATAGTCGCTGCAGTCGCTTATGAGCTTGTTTACTTCCTCGACCGATTTAGAATTTTCGAGAATAATGCTGATAACAGCAACACGAGTTTCCATAAAACACCTCTTTATTGTACTGTTGTGAAGTTGTAAAAAAAACAGCCGTGCCGAAAGGCACAGCTATGGTTTCAGGATATAGCAGATATAGCAGCCTTTCGCCTCAATAAAATTTTGACGTCAGTACTTTGTACTTTTTATATTCTACCACACCGCACATTATATTTCAACAGGAATTTTTCGTTGAAATACATAAATATTGTTCCCCCGAATTATGCATTAATACAAATTTACGAAATTTGTTTGCAAACCTTCGGCTTAGATAGTATGATTGTTAAGAGGTAAAGAAAAATGAAATCTAGAAAATTTTCGGATATTTTGTTTAAAATCGGAATAGCAATAATTGCGTTCGGAATTATTGCAGGCGCAGCGGTCGGTTTTTTTACCGCCGACGGCTTTAATCTTATGCCTGCAATTGCGGTCGGGTTTATTTCTCTTATTATAGGAACGGGCGTTATAAACATTTCGGGCAGTCTGAGCGAGGCTAAGGAAAAGAAACAGAAAGATAAGGAAATGCTTAGCTTTATCATTGAAAACGTAAAGAAGGAAGAAAGCGAGTAAGTAAAAAAATACCAACAAATTTTTATATTTTATTGACTTTTAAAAAGAATCATATATAATTATTATATAGTAAATTTTAAAAAGGAGTGGCGAGAAATGTCAGCAAAGAATATGTCTGTTGTAGCTTTGGTATGCGGTATTATCGGTGTTGTAGGTTCTTTCTTCATCGGTACTATTATAGTTCCGATTATTGCTCTTATTGCGGCAATCATCGGTATTATTTTCGGTGCAAAGGGAATGAAGGCGTCCAAGATTGCTAACGAATCTACCGGTTTAGCTACCGCGGGCTTGGTACTCGGAATTATCGGTACTGTATTTGCGGTTGTAGGTTGCATATGCGCAGCTTGTGTATGCATTACCGCGTTGACCGTAGGCTCTGTTACCAGCAATAGCGATGAACTGAGCAGTGTTTTAAATAGTATAATAAGCTCGGTTGAATAAATAGCCGGAAGATAAAGCAGGCATAAGGCGACTTATGCCTGCTTTGCTCTTATATGAAAATTAAAAAATACAAATCTTGCAATACCCGCTTTGCTTATTATAAGCTTTTGTGTGGGAGTATAAATTAAAAGAGGGTAGTTTATGTTTCCGAGCTTTGAGCTTTTCGACAGGACAATTTCGATGTACGCCTTGTGCGCGCTGGCAGGAATCTTTGCAGTTCTGCTTTTGACATATAAGCTGGCTGAAAAAAGGGGACTCGACGAATTTGAAATGCTGTATATGATGCTGTTTTCGTTCGTAGGTGTGCTCGTTTTCAGTCATATTCTATACGCTTTTACAAAAATTGACGCGATTGTGTTTGTGCTTACACATTTGGAAATGATTAAAACGTTCGACGACTTCGTTACCGCGGTCTCGTTTATTTTCGGCGGCTCTGTTTTCTACGGCGGCTTAATCGGTGCGATTATTGTATTTGTTATTTATACTAAAATAAGAAAACTCAACTTCGGCGATTACAGCGACCTCGGAGCACTCGCGATTCCGCTGTTCCACTTCTTCGGGCGAATAGGCTGTTTTCTCTCGGGCTGCTGTTACGGAATCGAGTGGAAGTACGGCTTTGTGTACGAAAACTCTCTCGTTGAAAGCGCAAATCACGTTCCGCGTTTTCCCGTTCAGCTCGTTGAGGCGGCGTTTAATCTCTTTTTGTTTTTCCTTCTTTTTTATCTGTATAAAAAGAGAAAAGCGCGCCGTAAGCTTATCGCCGTTTATCTTACCGCGTATCCTGCATGCCGCTTTGTTCTCGAATTTTTCAGGGGCGATACTTACCGAGGCTTTATCGGAATGCTTTCCACGAGTCAGATTATCTCCGTTATTCTCTTTATAACAGGCGTATCGTGGCTTGCTTTAGCACACTTTAAGAAAAATCGCAAAGAACCCATAAAAAATGTTGACAATAACAATATTTTGTTTTAACAAACTTTATCAAACATTAAACAAAACATATTGAAGATGATTTAAATGAAAAAATTTATTTTATATTATTGAAACTTTTTCCGTAAAAACAGACACTACTTATATAGAAAAACTTATGACAGGAGAAAGATTTATGAAACTTAAAAAAATAATTTCCCTAATTATAACCTTGTGTATTCTTATGACTTCAACCGTTTTGGTTAACGCGTATTCAAGCAATACTAAACACTATAAGAAATATGATTACACCGTAAAGAACGGTGAGGCGACCATAGTAAACTATGAGGGAACGGAAAAGGTTGTAAAGATACCGTCTAAAATAAAGGGCGTTCCCGTAACTGCGGTTGACTGCTACGAGTCATTTTGTGTTCCGCTGGAAACCGCCCCTTTTAAGCTTGTAATTCCTAAAGGAATAAATAAAATTATCCAACCTAATTCAAGTGGAAGAATCCGATATTTTAAAGTTTCAAAAAATAACAAAAAGTATTCTTCCAGGGACGGCGTTCTTTATAATAAAAAACAGACTACGTTGATTGCATATAAACAGTACAACCATGTTAAACACGGAGAAGAGACTTCTTTTATCGTGCCTAAAAAAGTTAAAAAAATAGCAGGCGGGGCTTTTTATGAAGCAACCAACTTGAAAAATGTTGTTTTAAAAAAGGGCGTTAAAGAAATCGGAGTATGTGCTTTCTACGGAGCTTTGAATTTAAAGCGTATTAACATTCCGAAATCCGTTACCACAATAAAAAAATATGCATTTAAGGACTGTTCTTCGCTTAATAGTATGACAATACCTTCGAGCGTAAAGAAAATAGGGAAAATGGCTGTCGGAACTTACAGCAGCGGCGATGATTACGAGGCGGGATACCTTACGAGCAGTTTCGTGATAAAGGGAAAGAAGGGTACGGCAGCGCATAAATACGCTAAGGCTCACGGCTTTAAATTTAAAGAGCTAAAATAAAAAAGAGTTATTAAAAAATGTTGACAATTTGATTTTATAAGCGTATAATATTTAATAGTTTAATAATTACCATAAACCGTTGAGCGGGAGTAGTAGGGATTACTGACGTCTTAAGAGAGCTGTCGGACGGTGCAAGACAGCGGCTGAGGTTTTTCTGAATGGACCCGTGAGGGCAGTCCGAAATGTACGCAGAGTAGGAACTGACGGAAGCCGACCGTTACCGCGGCAGCGTATGTCAGTACGTGCAGAGAGGGCGCAGACGCGCCAAGTTGGGTGGTACCGCAGAAGTTTTACGGCTTTTGTCCCATAGAGGACAAGAGCCGTTTTTTATTGTTTTTAGTTATATGTATAAGAAAGTTCGCGACAATCGCACGTTTTTTTTGAGCTTACTAAAATAATTGCGAATTGCGCATTGTGAATTGCGAATTAAAAATAAGCAGGTGGTGAAAATATGCTTCCGAATTTTGATGACGTAAAAAAATACGCAGAGGACTACGACGTAATTCCCGTCTATAAAGAGATTTACGCCGACGTCGCAACGCCGATAACGCTTCTAAGAAAGATAGCGTCGGTTTACGACAAATACTTCCTTCTCGAGAGTATAGAGGGAGGCGAGAAGTGGGGACGATATTCGTTTATAGGATTTAACCCTAAGGCGAGGCTTTCTTATGAGAACGGCATACTGTCTATAACGGGCGAAGGCTCTCGAAAAATCGAAACGGCAGAGCCATACGTCGTACTTCGCGAGTATATGGCGCACTACAGAACTCCCCGCATAGACGGTATTCCGCCGCTCACGGGCGGACTTGTCGGATACTACGGATACGCGATGATAGGCGTTGCCGAGCCCGTGCTTGAAATAAGCCGCGGAGAGGCTAAGGACTTTGACCTTATGCTGTTCGACAAGATAATCGCCTACGATCACCTTTCCGAGAAAATTACCGTTATCGTCAATATGAAAACGAACGATATTGAGCGCCAGTACAAAAAGGCGTGTGATGATATAGACGGTATAATAGACATAATAAGGACCGCAAAGCCCGTCGTATGCGGCGCTCCCGAAGCTCCCGTCGAGTTCACCTCAAACTTCAGTGAGGAGGAATTCTGCGATATGGTAGAGAGGACAAAGAGGTATATTGTTGACGGCGATATATTCCAGTGCGTTGTTTCGCGGCGTTTCGAGGCTGAGTACAAGCCGAGTCTCCTTAACGCCTACCGCGTTCTGCGCACAACAAATCCATCTCCGTATATGGTATATATGTATATTGACGGAGAGGAGATTATCTGCGCGTCTCCGGAGACTCTCGTAAAGTTGCAGGGCGACACTCTCACGACCTTCCCGATTGCAGGCTCGCGTCCGCGCGGAAAAACTCGAGAAGAGGACAACGCCCTTGAGACGGAGCTTATACGCGACGAAAAGGAGCTTTCGGAGCACAATATGCTCGTTGACCTCGGGCGCAACGACATCGGGAAAATCTCAAAATTCAATTCCGTTAAGGTCACTGAGTATCAAAAAATTCTTAAATTTTCGAAGATTATGCATATCTGTTCCGAGGTCGAGGGGACGATTCGCGACGGCCTTGACGCGTTCGACGCGATAAGCTCGCTTCTTCCCGCGGGAACGCTCTCCGGGGCTCCGAAGATTCGCGCGTGCCAAATTATCCAGGAGCTTGAGAAAACTCCGCGCGGCGTGTACGGCGGAGCAATCGGATATGTCGATTTTAACGGAAATCTCGACGCGTGTATCGCAATTCGTATGGCTGTAAAGCACGGAAATAAGGTTTACGTTCAGGCAGGCGCGGGAATAGTCGCCGACTCCGTCCCGAAGAGCGAGTATATGGAGACGTATAACAAGGCTCTTGCCGTTATGAACGCCGTAGAGCGTGCAGGGGAGGTCGAGGACATATGATACTTTTAATAGACAACTACGACAGCTTTACCTACAATCTGCTCCAGTTCTGCGGAAGCATTGAGCCGGAAATAAAGGTAGTCCGCAACGACGCGGTTACGGTAGACGAAATTCGTGAAATGAAGCCTTCTCATATTATACTCTCGCCCGGTCCCGGCTATCCGAAGGACGCGGGAGTATGCGAAGAGGTTATAAGAGAGCTTAAAGGCGAATTTCCTATTCTCGGCGTTTGTCTCGGGCATCAGGCGGTTTGCGAGGTTTTCGGCGCGGAAATCACACACGCCGTAAAGCTAATGCACGGAAAGAAAAGCGAGCTTAAAGTGGACAATACCTGCAAAATCTTCAAAGATATGCCCGAAACGGTATCGGGCGCGCGCTACCACAGCCTTATCGCAAAGCGCAGTTCAATCCCCGACTGTCTCGCCGTAACGGCTGTTGACGATATGGGAGAGGTTATGGCGGTTCGCCATAAAGACTATGAAATTTACGGGCTTCAGTTCCATCCCGAATCAATTCTCACGGAAAACGGAATTAAAATGATAGAAAACTTTATTAAAGAGGTGCATTGATATGATTAGTGAAGCAATCAAAACAATAGTGGCAGGAAAAGATCTAGACCACGATACAGCCGCGCAGGTTATGGACGAGATTATGAGCGGAAACGCCACAAACGCCGAGATGGCGGCGTTCCTCACGGCTCTCAGAATGAAGGGTGAGACGGTTGAGGAAATCACCGCCTGCGCCGAGATTATGCGAAGCAAGGCCACCCATATAACGCCGGACCGCGATGTGCTGGATATTGTCGGCACGGGCGGAGACGGTACGGGAACATTTAACATCTCCACCACGGCGGCTTTCGTTATTTCCGCGGCGGGCGTGCCTGTCGCAAAGCACGGAAACCGCTCAATGAGCAGTAAGTCGGGAGCGGCGGACTGCCTTGAAAACCTGGGGGTAGATATAACGATTTCTCCCGAGAGGTCGAAAGAAATTCTCGACAAAGAGGGTATCTGCTTTATGTTCGCTCAGGGTTACCACTCCTCGATGAAGTATGTCGGACCCGTTCGCAGGGAAATCGGTATCCGCAACGTGTTCAATGTTTTAGGACCGCTTACTAACCCCGCGAGCGCAACGCTTCAGGTTACGGGCGTTTACTCCTCGGAAATTGTCGAGCCGATAGCACGCGTGTTCTCAAACCTCGGCGTTAAGCGCGGTATTGTGCTTTACGGCGGAGACGGTATGGACGAGGCTACCGTAAGCACTTCGACTAAAATCTGCGAAATTAATAACGGTACTTTCAAAACCTACGAAATTACTCCCGAGGAAATGGGTCTCGGAAGATACCCGATGGAGGAGGTACTCGGCGGAGACGGCGCACAAAACGCCGAAATCACGCGTGGAATACTTAAAGGTGAAATCACGGGCGCGAAGCGCGATATAGTCCTGCTTAACGCGGCTCTGGGTATTTATGTCGGCGGAAAGGCAGAATCTGTCCGTGACGGAATAAGGGTGGCAGAGGAAATGATAGACAGCGGCAAGGCTTTTGGGAAGCTCGAAAAATTCGTGCAGCTTTCCAGGCAGTAACCGCGCGTTTAACTTTAGTGAAGCCTCAGCTAATCAAATATCTTTAAACCAGAAGGAAAAAGCAATGATACTTGAAACTATTGCACAAGCAAACAAAATCCGATATAATGAGATACGGTCACGAGTGCCGCTCGAGCTTGTAAAAAAACGTGCGGAGGCGCTCGACTGCAATACAGGCTTTCCGTTTGAGAAGGCGCTTAAAAAGGATGGAATTTCCTATATTTGCGAGGTGAAAAAGGCGTCTCCGTCGAAAGGCGTAATCGCCGAGGATTTTCCGTATCTCGAAATAGCGAAAGAATACGAGAGAGCGGGCGCATCCGCAATTTCCGTCCTCACAGAGCCGCAGTGGTTTAAGGGAAGCGACGACTATCTTCGTGAAATCGCCGCGAGCGTAAGCATCCCCATCCTGCGCAAGGATTTCACGGTCGATGTGTACCAGATTTACGAGGCAAAGCTGCTCGGCGCGTCGGCTGTTCTGCTTATCTGCGCAATACTTGACGAGGATACTGTTCGCGAGTGGATACGGGTATGTGACAGTCTCGGGCTGTCTGCGCTTGTTGAAGCTCACACAAAAGAAGAGGCAGAGACCGCTCTTCGTGCGGGCGCAAGGATAATCGGCGTGAATAACCGCAACCTAAAGGACTTTTCGGTAGACCTTAACACCTGCACAGCATTGAGACCGCTTGTCCCGGAGGATAAAATTTTTGTGGGTGAAAGCGGAATAAGAAATTCACACGATATAGCGGACCTGCGGGACGCGAGGGTTGACGCGGTTCTTATCGGCGAGACGCTTATGCGCGCTCCCGACAAGCGCGCCGCTCTAAGAGAACTTAACGGTAAAGAATTATGAGTAAAATTAAAATCTGCGGAATGATGCGCAAAGAGGATATTGAGGCAGTAAACGAGCTGAGACCCGATTTCGTGGGCTTTATTATGAGCGCACAGCAGAAGTTCCGCCGCCAGATTTCCCCTCATAAAGCGGAGCAGTTCCGCTCAATTCTCAAGCCGTCGATTAAGGCGGTCGGAGTGTTTGTTGACGAGCCGATGGACTTTATCGAGGCAATCTGCGAAAACGATATAATAGATATGATTCAGCTTCACGGAGCAGAGGACGACGACTATATCCTTAAGCTGTCGCGGCGCGTGAAAATGCCGATAATAAAGGCGGTCCACGTCAGTACGACCGAGCAGATACTGGAGGCGGAGAAGCTGCATTGTCAGTATCTTTTGCTCGATACCGCCTACACCGATAAGGTCGGAGGAGGAGGGAAGAGCTTTAACTGGGATATTATCCCCGAGAAAGTCTCAAAGCCGTTCTTCCTCGCGGGCGGAATAAATGCCGATAATATCACGGACGCCGTAAAGGTTGTAAATCCGTATTCAATCGACCTTAGCTCCTCCGTAGAGACCGACGGAAAGAAGGACAGGTCGAAGATAAAAGAAGTCATAGAAAAAGTTAGGAGAGTGTAAGCTATGTCAAAGGGCAAGTTTGGTATATACGGCGGTCAGTTTATACCCGAAACTTTGATGAACGCCGTTATCGAGCTGGAGAAGGCATATGATTATTATAAAAACGACCCCGAATTTATTTCGGAGTTCAACAGACTTTTAAAGGAGTACGCGGGCAGACCGTCTATGCTCTATTATGCCGAGAAAATGACGAAGGACTTGGGCGGCGCGAAGATTTATCTGAAGCGCGAGGATTTAAACCACACGGGCGCGCACAAGATAAACAACTGCCTCGGTCAGGTGCTCCTCGCGAAGAAAATGGGTAAAAAACGCGTAATCGCGGAGACGGGCGCGGGACAGCACGGCGTTGCGACCGCGACCGTAGCCGCTCTTCTCGGAATGGAATGCGAAATTTATATGGGAAAGCTCGACACCGAGCGCCAGGCGCTCAACTGTTACAGAATGGAGCTTTTGGGAGCGAAGGTTCACGCCGTTACATCGGGAACGCAGACACTAAAGGACGCCGTCAATGAGGCGCTGCGCGAGTGGACCTCGCGCGTGGACGACACTCTCTACGTAATAGGCTCGGTAATGGGACCCCACCCGTTTCCGACTATCGTGCGCGACTTCCAGTCTGTAATCGGCAGAGAGGTAAAGCAGGAATTACTTGAGCGCGAGGGCAGACTTCCCGACACCTGTATCGCCTGTGTGGGCGGCGGAAGCAACGCAATGGGGCTTTTCTACGACTTTATCGGAGACGAGAGCGTGGAGCTTATCGGATGTGAGGCGGCAGGTCTCGGCGTTGATAACCCTAAGAACGCGGCGACGGTCGCAAACGGAACTCTCGGAATTTTCCACGGAATGAAGTCCTACTTTGTTCAGGATGAGTACGGCCAGATTGCTCCCGTTTACTCGATTTCCGCAGGACTTGACTACCCGGGGGTCGGACCCGAGCACGCTAACCTCCACGATACTGGCAGGGCAAAGTACGTGCCCGTAACGGACGAAGAGGCTGTTCAGGCGTTCGAGTACCTCTCCAAAACAGAGGGAATAATTCCCGCAATAGAGAGCTCCCACGCCGTGGCTCACTGTATGAAACTCGCGCCGACTATGGATAAGGACAAAATTATCGTCGTTTGCCTGTCGGGAAGAGGCGACAAGGACGTTGCGGCAATCGCAAGATACAGAGGGGTGCAGATTTATGATTAATACGACAGACGCATTTAAAAACGGCAAGGCGTTCATAGCCTTTCTAACCGCAGGCGATCCCGACTTAGACACGACCGCAAAACTGCTTACTGCCGTAAGTAAGGCTGGTGCGGATATTATAGAAATCGGAATCCCGTTTTCGGATCCTGTAGCCGAGGGTATTGTAATTCAGGAGGCGGATATGCGCGCTCTTGAGTCGGGCACGACTACCGATAAGGTGCTCGATATGGTAGAAAAGGTTGCTTACGGGTGCGATTGCGCGCTCGCATTTATGACGTACATAAACGTTATCTATGTATACGGTGTCGAGAAGTTTATCAGCCGCTGCGCAAAAATCGGAGTGAGCGCAGTTATCGTTCCCGACGTTCCGTATGAGGAGCGCGGGGAGCTGAGCTCGGTTTGCGAGAAATACGGCGTAGACCTTATACGCTTTATTGCTCCGACATCCAAGGAGCGTATCCAGACTATCGCAAAGGGCGCGAAGGGCTTTATATACTGTGTTTCCTCGCTCGGGGTCACGGGCGTTCGCAGTGAGATAAAAACGGACGTGGGTGAGATGATACGTCTCGCGAAGGAAGTAACCGACGCGCCGTGCGCCGTAGGGTTCGGTATAGCCACGCCCGAGCAGGCCGAGAATATGGCTAAGATGTCCGACGGCGTAATCGTCGGAAGCGCAATAGTAAAGCTTATCGCTAAGTACGGCAGAGACAGTGTACAGCCGGTTTCCGAGTATGTAAGGAGTATAAAAGAGGCTGTATCAAAATAAACAAAAAACATCAGTATTTAAGAGTTTATTCGTAAAATATTTGGTTTTGTAAAATACGTTTTAGTCAAAATGTAACAACAAAAGCCGTAAAAACGCTGTATTTGTGCGGTGAACAACAAAGATTTTGATAAAGGTTGACACCTTTTATAAAATATTTTATAATATATTTACTATATAAAAGGGGTGCATTTTAAATGGCATATTGTAAAAATTGCGGCAACCAGATTGATGATAACGCGGCTTTCTGCGATAAATGCGGAACTCAGGTAAACGCTCAGACTGAGCAGACAGCAGAGCAGCCCGTTACCGTTCAGGTTGAGTCCGTAGGCGGCGACGCCGACGTACAGAACAACAAAAGCCTCGCGTGGCTTTCTTATTTAGGAATATTTCTTCTTATTCCGCTCTTTGCGAGAAAGACTTCGGAATTTTGCAAGTATCACGTAAAGCAGGGAGCCGTGCTTTTCTGCACCAACATCGCTTATATGATTGTAACAAGAATAATTCTTGCCATCATCGGCGCTGTCTTCCCGGGTACGGATTATTATTTATTTATTGCTCCGAGCGCGGTATATACTGTGTTCAGCACGATTTTCAGCCTTGCGGGTATCTTCTTCTTGGTTGTTTCCATCATCGGCATTGTTAATGCTGTTAAGGGCGAGAAGAAAGAGCTTCCGTTACTCGGGCAGATTAAAATTCTCGACGGCGTTATGGATAAAATCTACGCTTCACTTAATAAGTAATCAAGATTTTTCAAAGCCGCCTTCGGGCGGCTTTTTCCTTTGCTCTTCCGATAATAAGAGCTTTTGTAAATAGGGTGAATATATGAAATACAAAATGATTGCCGTCGATATTGACGACACCTTGCTAAACAGTAAAAAGGAGCTTTCCCCGACTACGAAAGACGCCCTGATAAAAGTCCAGCAGAACGGCGTAAAAGTTGTCATAGCTACGGGACGTCTGCCGTACGGTGCGAAAAAATACGCCGATATGCTCGATATATCCAGCTACGGCGGATATTATATGTCCTTTAACGGCGGCGCGATTTTTAATGCCCGCGGAGAGTGTATAAGCAGGACGTATCTCGACCGAAAGCTTGTTGAGCCTGTCTACAGTATCCTGCGCCCGACGACCGCCGCTGTCGTAGTCCACAAGGACGGCAAAATGTACGCCGACCGAAAGGTAAACCCCTACACAGACCGCCCGTCACGGTCGAACGGATTGCCCCTGAATTTGGTTGACGATATTGCGGAATTCGTCGACTGGGAGCTGAATAAAATCGTTATAGTGGACGAGCCAAGAAAGCTGAAAACTATTAGGGAAAGCTTGCTCGAAAGGTTCGGATGTAAGCTCGACGCCTATTTTTCCGCGCCGTACTTTCTGGAGGTTATGCCCAAGGGTATAAATAAAGGAAAGGCTCTCGAAATAATCTGTAAAGACTGCGGTACAAGTCTCGGAGAGGTCATAGCTTTCGGCGATAATTTTAACGATTTGCCGATGATTACGTCGGCGGGACTCGGAATAGCTATGGGCAACGCCGAACCTGAGCTGAAAGCCGCCGCCGATTTTGTTACCGACGACTGTGACCACGACGGTATTGCCTCGGCAATTAACCGATTCGTTTTTTGATTCACTTGACATTATGCACAAAATTCGATTGTCAAATTATACATATCGGATACGCCAAAATTCTTTTATAGAAAAATTTTCTTGAGTAATTATATTATAATTACAATGATTAGGTTTACTATTTTAGGAGGTTTTGAAATGAAGAGCATCAAGAAGCTTATTGCGGCTATACTCGCTGTTGCAATAATCGCAAGTGTTGCTGTTTTTACGTCCTCTGCGGCGGCGACTACGAAGGAAAAGACCGCCGAGGGTGGAATTACGGTACACTATTACTGTGAAAACGGCGTGCCGTCTATCTACTACTGGAACAGTTTGCCAACAAATATAGAGACCACATACCCCGGCGTGGCTATGACGAAAGACACAGCTATGGGCAACGGCTGGTATAAGTATTCCTTTGCGGACAAAACTAAAATCAATATGCTTTTTGTCGTAAACGGCGTACAGTCGAACGAGCTCACCAGAAACACGGGTGAGTGGTGGTACAAGAACAACCGTTGGTATCAGAAGGACCCGAGCGACATAGGCTCTGTCGAGCGTACGGATATGCGAGAGGACAGTATTTACTTTGTGCTTACTACGCGTTTCTATGACGGAGACAAAAACAATAACGTACACTGCTGGGACGACGGAAGCGCAGGCAACCCCGACTCCGACCCCGCGTGGCGCGGAGACTTTAAGGGACTTATTGAGAAGCTCGACTACATCAAGGCATTAGGCTTCTCCGCAATCTGGATTACTCCCGTTGTCGAAAACGGCGGCGGCTACGACTACCACGGCTATCATGCTTTTGACTACAGCAAGGTTGACCCGCGTTACGAGAGCGACGGAGCTACATATCAGGATTTAATTGACGCTGCTCACGAGAAGGGTATGAAGATTATTCAGGACGTTGTATGGAACCATACGGGTAACTTCGGCGAAGCGAATCTCTGCCCGATGTTTACCAAGGAATACAAGAGTATTAAGGATCTCGGAGACGTTAGCTGTATGAAGGTTATTAAGGGAAGCGATCTCGATAAATCCTACCCTAACTACAATAACCTTGACGGCGGCGCTCAGTTCCAGGCTCGTCTCGATATTATGCAGTCTATCCACACAGGCGGGCATAACTCGAAGGAAACCTACCACCGCGAGACGCAGGGCGGCGGCTGGGGTAATCCGCTTGAGCAGTACGCTTCCATTGAGGGCGACTGCCGCGATACGAATACGGAGAACCCCGAGGTAGCAAAGTATATCACAGATACCTATCTCGATTATGTAAATATGGGCGTTGACGGTTTCCGTCTCGATACCGAGAAGCACATAAACCGCTGGACTCTCAACAGCGCTTATTTCCCGAAGTTTACCTCTGTTAAAAACTTCTATATCTTTGGTGAGGTTTGCGCGCGCTGGAGTGAGTATATTAACGAAGGCGGTCCTTCCGACTCTCCGTTCTTCTACACTTGGAAGGAGACAGACAGTCCGTGGACATCCAACTGGGGAACCAGATTCTCCGATTGGACCACTAACTTTGAAAACTCAAAGAAGCATTACACCACATATTCCTCAAAATCAAATATACCGTCGAGCAATAACGCAAAGCTGAGCGGAACAACCTACCATACTCCCGATTACAGCAAGGCTAACGGTACTGGTGTAATTGACTTTACAATGCACTGGAATTTTGAAAATGCGGGCAACGCTTACCGCACGGCTCTCGGAGAGGATTCGGCGTTCAACGATTCCACATGGAACGTTACTTACGTTGATTCCCACGACTACGGTCCAAACTTCTGCCAGAAGACACGTTACACCGGCGGTACGGACGCGTGGGCGGAGAATATGGATTTAATGTTTACTTTCCGCGGTATTCCGTGCCTTTACTACGGCTCTGAAATCGAGTTCCAGAAGGGTGAAATTATCGATAACGGACCTAAGCAGCCTCTCTCGACCACAGGCCGCGCATACTACGGCGACAACATCGAGGGTAATATTACTGCAAGCGATTTCGGTAAGTACACAGCGAGCGGCAACGCACAGACTACCCTAAACAAGCCTCTCGCAAAGCACGTTCGTCAGCTCAATCTTATCCGCCGCGCAATCCCTGCTCTTCAGAAGGGACAGTATTCCACGGTAAACAACGGCGGTATGGCGTTCACCCGCCGCTACACAGCAGGCGGAGTTGACTCGCTCGCGTGCGTAGCAATCAGCGGCGGCGCAACCTTCACAGGTCTCCCGAACGGCCGCTACGTTGACGCTGTTACCGGAGATGTTCAGAACGTATCGAACGGTACGCTCAACGTCGGCAGTCTCGGTAAAGCAAATATGCGCGTATATGTATGCTGCGCTCCGAACTTTACAGGAATCAGCGGAAAAATCGGAGAAACAGGCTCTTATCTCAAATAATTTAACTTATGTTTGCTTTTTAGAGTAAATTGTGGTACAATAATTACAGTAAGTTATAAATAAGCACAAAATTCCAATACGCAAACGAGGTTATGTTAATTATCGGCAATAATTAAGATATAAAAGTTTAAATTTATAAAAGGGATGGTGCAAAACCGTCCCTTTTTGCCCTTTTTTCGGTGAATTTTTTTATTTCTCCGCACTGACTGCTCATATACAGCAGCCGTGATGAAAAAAAGCGAACGGGAGTACGCTTTTCTGAAAGGCGGTCAACTAAAGGTCGAATACCGAGTTATTTTCGCGGTAACGAAAATGGAAAGATACAGTTGACTGCGCTTTTCCGACTATTTTTACCGATTTCGGAATATGATTTAATAAACTAAAATGAACAGGAGTGTTGCAACTATGCCAAAGGATTTAGCTTACTATGAAACTAATAGGCAATTGACAAAGCTGTCAGATAAACTTCTGCAAAATTCAGTAATTGACAAGGAACTCTACTCGAAGTACGACGTAAAACGCGGACTGCGCGACCTAGACGGTAAAGGCGTTCGCACGGGATTGACCGATATTTCGGAAATTGTTCAGAATAAAGTCGTTGACGGGAAAACCGTTCCCGCGGACGGTCAGCTCTTTTACCGGGGCTATAATATAGACGATATCGTCAGAGGGTTCGTCAGTGACGGGCGTTTCGGCTTTGAGGAGGTTGTGTACCTTCTTCTCTTCGGCGAAATGCCGAATCAGAAGCAGCTTTCGGAGTTCAGTGAAATGCTCGGCTCTTACCGTACCCTGCCGACAAACTTTGTGCGCGACGTAATTATGAAAGCGCCGTCAGCGGATATGATGAACACCCTTTCCCGCTCGGTGCTTACGCTTTTCTGCTACGACTCCAACCCTAACGACACATCTATCGAGAACGTCCTGAGACAGTGCGTGCAGCTAATTTCCGTATTTCCGCTGCTTTCGGTTTACGGATATCAGGCGTATAACCATTATCTGCGCAATCAGAGCCTTTATATCCACGTTCCAGACCCGAAAATGTCCACATCCGAGGTTGTACTTACGCTCCTCAGACCCGACCAAAAGTACAGCGACCTGGAGGCGAAGGTACTCGATATGGCTCTTGTGCTTCATGCTGAGCACGGCGGAGGAAATAACTCGTCGTTCACCACCCACGTCGTAACCTCATCGGGTACAGATACATATTCCGCGATTTCCGCGGCGCTCGGCTCGCTCAAGGGCCCCAAGCACGGCGGCGCCAATATCCGCGTCAGCAAAATGTTCGAGGATATTAAGCGCAAAGTGAATGACTGGACAGACGACGAGCAAATTGAGCAGTATCTGTCCGATATTCTCGACAAAAAGGCATTTGACCGAAGCGGACTTATCTACGGTATGGGGCACGCGGTTTACACGATTTCCGACCCTCGCGCGCGTATTCTGAAAAAGTATGTCGAAAAACTCGCGGAGGCAAAAGACCTTAAAAAGGAATACGACCTCTATAGGAGCGTCGAGCGGCTTGCTCCCGTGGTTATCGGAAAGAAAAAGAAGATTTACAAGGGTGTTTCCGCAAATGTCGATTTCTACAGCGGCTTTATATATGATATGCTCGGACTTCCGACCGAGCTTTATACACCGCTGTTCGCGATTGCGCGTATTGCCGGCTGGAGCGCCCATCGTATTGAGGAGCTCATAAACGGAAACAAGATTATCCGACCCGCCTATATGAGCATTTCCACGCGTAAGGATTACAAAAAACTGTCTGATAGATAATACTAAGAGGCTCCCTTTTAAAGGGAGCTGTTTTTATACTCCTCATAACGCGTGCGAGATTTTCTACAGAATTAGCAGAGGATTGTGCGGTCAGTATCATGTTTCATTTAATTTTGTGTAAAATGACTACCGAATTGTCATATTGCACAAAACACGCACATTTAATTTGTAAGGGATTGCGTGTTTTTATTTTTCTTTTTCTATTGTGCAATTTAAACAAAAATGATATAATTTTACCGTAAATTGTTTGCAGTTTATTGCATTCGCAAAATCCATCACGAAAGGATTGTATTTGTTTTGAAACAATATGCACCGAAAAACATTCTCAATATTGCGCTTGCGGGTCACGCGGGCTGCGGAAAGACATCTGTCGCGGAGTCTATGCTCTACCTGAGCAAGGCGTCCGATCGTCTCGGCTCGGTTGCCGACGGCAATACCGTGCTTGACTACGACTCCGAGGAAATCAAACGCCAGGTATCGCTTATGACGGCGGTTGCTCCGATTGAGTGGAAAAATACAAAAATCAATCTGATTGATACTCCCGGTCTCTTTGACTTCGGAGGCGGCGTTGCCGAGGGTATGCGCGCCGCGGACTCCGCTCTTATTGTCGTTTCGGGCAAGGACGGCGTCGGCGTAGGTACAGAGAAAGCAGTAAAGGCGGCGACCAAGCAGGGTATCGCGAAAATCTTTTTCGTAAACGGCGTTTGCGATGAGAACGCGCGTTTCTACCGCGTATTTGAGGATTTAAAGGCTACGTTCGGTCCGTCCGTTTTCCCTGTTGTTGTTCCGTTTATAGAAAACGGCAAGGCTGAGGTTTACGTAAACCTTTTCGAGTACAGAGCTTACCGTTACACAAAGGACGGAGTCGCTCCAACCGATATGCCGGACCTCGGCGACCGTCTCGAAGGTCTGCGAGAGGCTATCAAGGAAGCTGTTGCCGAAACGTCCGAGGAGCTTTTGGATAAGTTCCTTGAGGGAGAGGAGTTTACTCCCGAGGAAATCGCCGTCGGCGTATCACAGGGTGTTAAGGACGGCTCGATTTGTCCCGTATTCTGCGGCGACGCGCACAACACATATGCGTTCGATATGTTCTTAAATTCACTTATTTGGCTTGCGCCTAAGGCAGATACACACAACGAACTCGGCGTTGACCCGAACGGCGAGCCTGTCGAGATTGCCGTCACTCCCGACGGCGCAGCCGCGGGAATCGTATTCAAGACCGTAAGCGACCCGTTTGTCGGTAAGCTGTCCTACATAAAGACCGTCTCGGGCAAGATTTCGGCTGATGTTCCCGTTATAAATATGCGTACAGGCGAGCCTGTACGTATAACAAAGGTGCTCACAGTAAGAGGTAAAAAGCAGGAGGACGCGCAGTATATCGGCGCGGGCGACATCGGAGCAATCCCGAAGCTCAATGATGTTAAGACGGGCGACACTCTCTGTTCACCGCTGAGAAAGGTTACCCTCGACGGTATAGACTATCCAGTTGCGTCCTATGAAAGAGCTATCAGACCTAAGACGAAGGGCGACGAGGATAAGGTGGCTCAGGCTGTAAAGAAAATTATGGAGGAGGACCCCTCTGTAAAATATTTCCACAATCACGAAACACACGAAATGATTATCTACGGACTCGGCGAGCAGCACCTGGACGTAGTTGTATCTAAAATAAAGTCGAAGTACAACGTCGACGCTGTACTGGATACCCCGAAGGTTGCTTACCGCGAGACAATTCGTAAGTCCGTTAAGGTTCAGGGACGTCACAAGAAACAGTCGGGCGGTCACGGTCAGTTCGGCGATGTATGGATTGAGTTCTCGCCCTGCGACAGCGACTCCCTCGAGTTCACTGAGTCGGTAGTCGGCGGCGCAGTTCCGAAGGGCTTCTTCCCTGCGGTTGAAAAGGGTCTTAGAGAAGCGCTCCTGAAAGGTCCGCTCGCGGGTTATCCGATGGTCGGTATCCACGCCAATCTCTACGACGGCTCCTACCACCCCGTGGACAGCTCCGAAATGTCGTTTAAAATGGCGGCGGCGGTGGCGTACAAGAACGGTATGCCTCAGGCACAGCCTACCCTCCTCGAACCTATCGGAAGCCTTTCCGCTACAGTTCCGGACGCAAATATGGGCGACGTAATGGGAGAAATCAATAAGCGCCGCGGACGCGTTATGGGTATGGAGGCAGCCGACGAAAAGGGTATGCAGATTATCGACGCGGAGGTGCCGGTTGCGGAAATGAACGATTTTTCAACCTTTATCCGCCAGTGTACACAGGGCAGAGGAAGCCACACCTTTGAGTTTGTCCGCTATGAAGATTGCCCTGCAAACGTTGCTCAGAAGGTAATTGAAGAGAGCAAGGTTGACGAGTAATTTGCAGGTTATGAAAAATAGGTAGAACGTTGACGGACCCGAGTATATACTCGGGTCCGTCGTTGTGTAAAAAAATATTTTATGTTTTTTGTCACAATGGCTTCTTTTTTAAGGTTGTAGATAATAGAAGAAAAAATATTGAGAGGAGAATAATTATGAAATCCATTATTAAAATAATTTCAGTGATGTCAGCGGTTGCCTTGTTAGCCACATTCCCCACAAGCACCTCGGCAAAAGCAAAGCTTTCCCTAAAAGCCGAAAATAAAAACAATGGCATAAAGCTGAGCTGGAACAAAATCAGTTCAGATAAGAAATTCACAGTGCTCCGCAAAGAGGGCAAAAAGAAGTTTAAGACGCTTAAAAAGCTCAGCGGTAAATTCACCTTTACCGACAAGACCGCAAAGGCAGGTAAAAAGTTCACCTACAAAATAGTCATCGGAAAAACTGCGCTCAAAAAGGCTTTAATCCGATTGGAAACTCCGACGATAACTAAGCTTGTAAAAGACGAGAAAGGCTTGCACCTCAAATGGAAAAAGATAAAGGGCGCGAAAAAATATGAAATTTACTCCGCAACCACAGGCAAATATCAGAAAATAGCCACAGTCAAAACAAATTTACTATCAGGTTATTCCCCGAAAACGGAGCAAAAATATAAAGTCAGAGCGGTAAGCGGCACATCAAAAAGCGCGTTTAGCAAGGTTAAAAAAATGAATAATACGTCCGAGATAAAAAATTATACTGTAACGAGTGGCGATATTCACGAAAATGCCGTCTCTATTGAGTATTCGGAAAAAAATATATTGGGTCGATTCTATCCCGAATATTGCATTTGCGAATTTGACTATCCCGACGTAACGACTGTTTTCGATTCCTTTGACGAGTACAAGAATTACTTTGAAAAGACTTTTGACGAATATGACGAAAAGTTTTTCAAGACGAAATCGCTAATCTTTCTTCACCGATTTGAAAAAAATTACTCAACCAAACACAGGGTAGGCAGGCTTGCCGTTAAAGATAATGTATTATACATTCAGGACGTTGTTATGAATCCTGCGAACTGGGTATCACCAATGCTTGCAAATTGGAATATTTTTGTGACCGTTAATAAATCGGATATAAAAAACATTAAAGAGATTTGCTTATCTGAAGCATATGAGAATTATTAGGCAAAATATAGATTTAAATATTATAATATAAAAATAAGATGTCATCACAGAGGTGACATCTTATTTTTTAGGATATTAATTTATTTTCTTTATCTATATACAATTTTTTAATTACTCTTATATTTGTCTACTTCAAGAATAATCCTGAAGATTTGCTCTTGTTCGCTTTTACTTTTCGACGAAATAAATTCGTAACATTCTAACGGAATATTGCGCTCATTTTCTGATGTGTTATCAATTTTTTCAAAGAGTTTTGACAGTGTAACATTCAGTGCGGAAGAAATTTTTGCAATACTTTCAAGAGTAGCGTTTTTTTCGCCGCGTTCGATTTGTCCTATATATGTCGGGTGGAAGCCTGACAGTTCGGCAAGCCTTTCTTGACTTATACCGAGCTGATGTCTGTAATTCCGAACACGTTTTCCCACTATTTTTGCTATTTCATTCATAGTTATCACCGCCCTAAACGTAGTCTATAAGTATTTTTATTAAATAAACACAGACTATTGATATTTATTATTTGCAGTGATATACTATAAATATTAAAAGGACAAATAAATATAATTATAGTATTTTATTTGCGCGTTTGCCATAACTAAAATCACGTCTGAATAACTTATTTTTGATTTGTATTTTAAGCAGGTTAAGAACAAAGCTTTACGGAGGTAATTATCTATGACAAAAAAAGAAATGAAAAAGCGCACCTGTTGTTTTACGGGTCACAGAAAAATACCTCAAAATGAAATTGTGAAAGTAAAAACGCAGTTGAGACGGACAGTCGAAACAGCGATAAAAATCGGGAGGAGCGGCATATACAGTAGGCTACGCAAGAATAAAAAATCTTGCCGTGGAGAACGTCGCATATAAAAAATAAGAGCCGCCTTTTGGCGGCTTTCATACTCTATAACTCAGATACCGTACATTTCCTCGAACATTTTTATGCCCGATTCCGTGCGGAAGATTTTCTCCTTTATATTCTTTGCGAGTTCCATACTGATGTGGTCTTCATAAATATTCACAAGGAAATCTGCCTCGACGAGTATTCTGAAAGGAGCGTTGTCAATGCCCTTGTAGGTGTGGTGGTGAGCAATAAGAAAACATACCTTGTCAATAAACTCCTCCTCAAAGCCTAGCTCAGTGAGCAGCTTCTCCGCCTCGGCGGGACCTTCCTGCTCCTGATATTCGCCTGCGGAGGAGCCGAATTTTTCTTCGCTTAACTTGATACCGATGTCGTGAGTGATTGCGGCAATCTCAAGCAGATACTGCACGTCCTCGGGCAGATGTTCGTTGAGTCCGATTGTGCGCGCTACGGCGTAAACCTTCATAAAGTGCTGAATACGCCTTACATCACCCCTAAAATAGTGCGTCATAGCGTTTATCGTATCATTAACTTTAGACATTGTCATTCTCCTTCATTTTTCGTATATATCTGAAAGTTTCCTTTTCGCCCTTTTCCTCGAGCATTCTAAGAAGAAATTCGAGCTGTTCGGAGGTTTTCAGGTGAATTATGCGTATTTTTTTCGCGCGCATAAAATATTCCAGCGGCTTGGAGTCGGTGTAGTTTTCGCCGTTATATATCTTGCTCGCCGCAACTCTGTCACAGAACATCTCCTTAACGAATTTCAGCGGCATTTCCACTCCCTCAACTTCCCTTGTCTTAGGGTTGTAGTCCGTCCAATACTCAAAGTGGTGGCGGTTTCTGCCCTTGTGGTGCATCCACGCTTTTGAATATCCGTAAGTCTCTCGCTCGCCCTCGTTCGGCGAGCGGTTCCCAAGGTAATATTTTGCTCCCGGAATAAACTCGGTCGGACTGTACTTCGACAAGTCGTGAAGCAGTCCGCGAATCGGTATTCCCGCGCGGAAACAGTTTGCAATCACCTTGTGGCGGTGGCGCGTTATCGTGATAAAATGTTTAATCGGGTGCATATCAGTCACTAAAATCCTCAGGATACATATCCTTAAGCATATTTTCAAGCACGTCGAGCGAGCTGTTGCCCTGCATTGCGATGTCGGAGAGAGGCACAATAAAGGTGTGCTTCTTTAATGCGGCGAGAGATGACAGCTCGGAGTGGTCGTTAAGATATTTTTTTACCGTTTCGTCAGAACAAAAGATAAAATCGGGTTTAGAGAGCTTGAGATTTTTCGTGTCTGCAACATTGCTCTCAAAGTTCTTCGCAACATTTACAGCTCCCGTGTAGCTGAGCATAGTCGCGCCCCACGTGTTGCTGTTAAATGTTTTAAGAACGCCGTTGTCGATGTAGAGATAAACGACTGTGTTAACAATGTTTTTGCTGTCAACAGCGCTCTTGACGTCCTTAAGCGTGGCGGTAAGCGACTTATAAGCGTCCGCGCCCTGCTTCTTGCCCGTGATGTTTCCGCCGAGAATCGTACCGAGCTTTCGGTAAACATTCTTTAGCTGTTTCGGTGTGTTTGCCTCCTCAGTCTTGATTACCGGGATATTCTCAGCGCTGAGAGCCTCGACAACGGAGTCGTCGATAGCGTCGTCCGCAAAGACAACGTCCGCGCCGAGCTTTTTGATTTTACTGACGTCCGGCTCCCGGGACGTGCCGACGCTCGGAACGACCTGCAAGCCCTTTTGGTCAACCTCGTCGCTCCTGCCGACCATTTTAATATCATAACCTGTGCAGGAGATAATATCCGCGAGGTTTTTGTTGAGTATTACGATTTCCTGCGGTTCCTCTTCAAAAGTAAAGCCGCCGATTTTTACGGGGTAGTCGCTTTCTCCCGAACAGCCGCCCAGAAGTGACGCGAGTGAAAGCAGCATAAACGCCGCAATTAAAACGGATAAAATCTTCTTCATATTGACCTCCGCTATGTTTATTTTATTACCGCGCGCCGCGCGAAGGGTATGTGAAAGCATTGTATTAATCCTGTATGCTTTCGTCTACCAATAATGACTCAACGAATTGCTTGGCGCATCTCGGCGAGCGTCCTCCGCGACTGAGCGCGAACTGCTCCGCCTTTATTTCAAGCTCGTTTTCCTGAATATCAATTCCGCGCCTGTGCGCGAGCGCCGTCACAATTTTCAGATATTCCTTTTTGTCGGGATTGCTGAAGCATACCGAAAGACCGAAACGGTCGGAAAGCGACAGAGTTTCCTGCATATTGTCGCGGCGGTGAATGTCGTCGGTGTCGCGGTCCTGCCAGCTTTCTTTTATAATGTGCCGTCTGTTCGAGGTAGCGTAGATAAGCGCGTTGTCCGGTCTTGCCGCAAGACCGCCTTCCAGCACAGCTTTGAGAGAGGTGTAGCTCTTATCCTGACTCTGAAAGGAAAGGTCGTCGATAAAAATAATGAATTTCATCGGCAGAGCGGCGATTTTATCCACGAGCAGCGGAAAATCCATAAGCCTTTCCTTCGGCATCTCGACTACGCGCAGACCGTCCCTGCGAAATTCGTTCGCAATCGCCTTAACGGTGGAGCTTTTCCCCGTGCCCATATCACCGTAGAGCAGGCAGTTGTTGCACGTTTTGCCGTTTATGAACGCGACGGTATTGTCCACGATTTTTTTCCTCTGCCGCTCATAGCCGATGAAGGAGTCCATATCAATTTTGTCTGGGTGCATAACGGGCTGAATATCGCCGTTGCGCCAAACAAACGCCTTGTAGCGCGCAAACATTCCGCAGCCGTTGTGCCTGTAGAAATCCGCGAGAGTTTTAAGATTGACCTTCTCACCCGAAAACTCCTTAACGGGTTTTCCAAGACCGAACTTAGGCAAGTTTTCGAGAATTTCGGGCATATCGTCTTTATATTTGTAATTATTGATTATGTCGTCCGCTGTAAGGCTGCAAAGCGTAAGGATAGCCTCGCAGTCGCGTTTAGCGGCGGTGAGAACGCTGTCCGAAAGCTCATCGGTCCTGCCGCCTGCGGCGGCGAGGGTGAATGCATTTTCGTCGAAAAGCGCTGCCTGAGTGACAGTATATGCGACCTTGTCGGAGACGTTTCGCTCGCACAGCAGAGAGTAAAATTCGCCGTACGCCGCGAGAAACTCTTCGGGTTCTGACCGAGATTTTGAAAGCAAATTAAGATAGCTCTTTAAAACGCTCCGCTTCAGTATTCCTCGGAACACAGAAAGCGACGATAAAGTAAGATATGTTCTGTAGGTTTTGGTCATACCTTCACCCCTTTTCAATTCGCAATAAATAATAATTTGCCGCAAATAAAAGTTAAATGCGCATACTTTCACATTATGACCCTAATTTTACTCCTTTTTGCGGCGTTCGTCAATATATGTTACAAGAGCGAAAAAAATTTAAAAAAATTGAAAAAAAGTCTTGCATTTTTCAGAACAAAGTGATATAATATCAAAGTCGTCGCGAAAGACGACCGACAGTTGGTGTCGATGACGCTGAGGGTCCACCTGTTCCCATACCGAACACAGAAGTTAAGCTCAGTAGTGCCGAAGATAGTTGGCTGGTGACGGCCCGTGAAAATAGGAAGATGCCAACACAGTAAAGTGTCCACCCAATAGGGTGGGCGTTTTTTTATTCAGCTATTGTGTTATATGAGCAGCCGCGTACAGGACGTGCGGATGGTCTCCGTAAGGGAGGAACCGTATTGACTGCGCGCTTCTCCGACCTATATTTGACAGAAAATCTCGGTTTTGTTACAGGAGCAGGAATGAACTTTATTGAAAATCTCACCTCGGTGTGGGACGTGCTGAAAAATACGGATAAACCCGTTGTCCTCTACGGAATGGGCGACGGTGCGGACAAGGTGCTCAGAGAGTTTGAAAAACTCGGCATTTCGCCCTGCGGCGTTATGGCGAGCGACGATTTCGTGCGTGGTCAGAGCTTTCACGGCTTTACCGTAAAAAGACTCTCCGACTTTGAAGATGAGTTAGGCGATTTTATAGTCGCCCTCTGCTTTGCAAGTCAGCTCCCCGACGTAATTGAGCATATAAAATCAGTAGCGATTAAACACGCTATGCTCGTTCCGTCAGTACCCGTTTTCGGCGACAATATTTTTAACGGCGCTTTCTATATAAATAATGAGAGTTTTATAAACGCTGCTTATGACCTTCTCTCCGACGACCTGAGCCGCCGCGTTTTTGCGGATATTATCCGTTTTCAGTACACGGGTGAGCTTAAATATCTCGACGCTTGTACCACGGATAAAGACGAAGTTTTTAAAAATATCCTCAAGCTGAATGGAGAGGAATCCTACCTCGACCTGGGAGCGTACAACGGAGACACGATAGAGGAGTTTTTACGTTACAGCGGTTCGTACAGCAGTATAACCGCCTTTGAGCCGAATGCGAAAAGTTTTAAAAAGTTGCAGGAGTTCTGCGCCGATATGGAGAAAATAAGCCTTTGGCAGCTCGGCTCGTACAACAGGAACACTCAAATCGGATTCAACACTAAGTCGGGCAGAAACTGCGCTATAGACGTAAGCGGAACGCCCGTTCAGGCTGCGCGCGTTGATACGATACTGTGCGGAAAGAAAATCACCTATGCAAAGCTCGACGTCGAGGGCGCGGAGCACGAAACGCTCGAGGGTATGGAGAATACGATTCGTCTCTTTAAACCTAAGCTGAATGTTGCCGCATATCACCGCAGCGAGGATTTGTTCTCGCTTATTTTGCAGATTTACTCCCTTAATCCCGACTATAGATTTTACCTCAGACACCACCCGTATATCCCGCACTGGGACACGAATCTGTACTGCGTTTAGTCGGTGCTCTGAAGAAGAATGCGGCTGAGTTAATTTGACTTTTTTGGCAATTTGTGTTAATGTTTACAGGTAAATTTAATATTTCCCGCACAGCAGGCGCGTAATGCGCACGCGGCGGGTATAAGAAAGCCTGCGCGATTTGCGCGCTTTCCTGAATCGCAACGACACATGTAGTACCTCGGTATGTAAATCTGATTACGGCACAGCGTTTTCACTTTTACGGCGAGTGTGCTATGTGTTTTTTTGCGCTTTTTTGGATTTTGGGGCAATAAGAGGAGGAAAATTATGCCAAGAAATCAGTTTCAGCGAATGGTATTCGCATTCATCACAGTAGTAATTACAGTCCACGCCTATGTTTTCTACAGCCTTTATGTGGTAAACGGCGCGGCGCTTATGCAGGTGACGGGTGAAAGCAGTGTGCTTGGAGCCGTAAACAATCAGGGCGGAGTATACGCGTTCGGGACATTTCTGCCGATATGGGCGATAGTGCTCATTGAGTTTGTTTTCGCGTATACTTTAGAAAATGTTATGGGCTGTCCGTGCTCGTTTAAGCTCGCCTCAAAAGTTTTCGACCCGCGCGCGACTCACTCTGTTCTGTTTGAAACAGCAATTATTTGCGCTACTGTCGGACTTATGTGTCCCGCGATGAGCTTTATCGCCGCGTGGCTCTACTATCCGTATTACTTGGGCTTTAATATCATAACACTTCTTGCAAATTGGCTGAAGCTTGTGTGCTTTAACTTCCCGTTTGCGTTTTTTACACAGTTGTTTTTTATTCAGCCTTTTGTCAGGAAGATATTTAAACTCATTTTTGCAAAGGATATTAAAAACAGAGCGGAAAGTAAATGATACATATAGAAAACGGGCAGACGGCTTTTGCCGTCTGCCCTTAATCATAGCATTAAAGCTCTGTAAGGCACTCGTCGAGTTCCCTTGTGATTTTTTCTCTGTCAAGGTTTTGACCGATAAATACGAGCTTAATCATTCTGTCGCCGTATTTTTCGTCCCATTCCTTGCGAAGTATCGGGTCCTCAGCCTTTGCCTTTGCCTGTACAGACATAGGAGCAGACGCAATCCACTCCGCGTAATCCGTTGCGCTCACCTGACGTCCTGCCTGCTCGAGCATATATGCCCAGTCCTTGTCCTCGACAAACCAGAAAATACCCTTTGCTCTGATAATATTCTTCGGGAAATTCTGTAACCAGTTTTCGATTTTATCTCTTACAAACGGCTGACGGCGGAAGTACACGAATGTTCCGATACCGTACTCCTCAACCTCGCCCTCGCCGTGATGATGGTGATGGTGATGATGTCCGTGTTCGTCGTGACCATGCTCGTGCTCGTGTTCGTGTTCGTGGTGTTCGTGTTCCCCGTGTTCGTTGTCGTGGTGGTGATGCTCGTGCTCTTCGTGCTCCTCGTCCTCTTCGTCCTCAAGGTCGGCGTTCAGCTCGCGAACCCACGCGGGGGAGCTTGCGACCTTCTCAAAATCAAAAGCGTTCGTGTTGAGGATTTCGCTGACAGCAACCTCTCCGTGAGTAGTCTCGATAAGTTTTGCCTCGGGCTGGAGAGTGCGGATAACCTTTTTAACCTTAGAAAGCTCTTCCTCGGAAACGAGATCAACCTTGTTTATGATTATAGTGTTGCAGAATTCAATTTGCTGAATGATTAGGTTCTCAATATCCTCCTCGTCGATATTATCGGAGAGAAGAGTGCCGCCGCAACCGAACTCGGTCGAAAGGCGCGCGGCGTCAACGACGGAGACAATGTTGTCGAGACGGCAGAGCTTGGGAATTTTCGGATCGTTGTAGGAGCCGTCAAGCATTGCTATCGTCTGAGCAATCGGAATTGGCTCGCAGATACCCGACGCCTCAATTAAAATGTAGTCGAATTTGTTTGTTTCTATAAGCTGACAAATCTGCTCGATAAGGTCGGTTTTTAATGTGCAGCAGATACATCCGTTTTGCAGGGGAACGAGATTATCGTCCTTCTCGGTTACGACGCCGCCCTTCTGAATAAGCTCGGCGTCAATATTCACCTCTCCTATATCGTTGACAATAACCGCAACTTTGTAGCCCTCCTGGTTATTAAGAACGTGATTTAAGAGGGTGGTTTTGCCTGCTCCGAGATATCCCGTGAGCAGTGTGATAGGAATTATTTTACGCATTACTGTACTTCCTTTCTTTTTTACTTCATATTTTATACAGTATAGCACTTTATTTAAAAAAGGACAACAGATATTTTCGCGGTTTCGCAATTTGATTTTATCCGGCAAATGAATAATTATACAAGAGATTATAAAAATTTTGCACAAAAATAGAAATTTATGTTATTTTTTAAAAAAATAACTTGCAATTTTCCAAAATCTATATTAGCATACTTATATGAATTAAATTTCATATATTAAAGAAATGAGGAGATTCTATGAAAAAAATTATTGCACTCGTGCTTGCGGCTATGCTCGTTTGCACATCAGCCGTTATGCTCGCTTCCTGCGGAGACGGCGAAAAGAAAGAGCTTCATATGGCTACAAACGCTTTCTTTGAGCCGTATGAATACTATGAAGGCGACAAGATTGTAGGTATCGACGCCGAGATAGCCGAGGCTATCTGTGACAAGCTCGGATATGAGCTCGTTATCGACGATATGGACTTCGACTCGATTGTTACAGCCGTATCATCGGGCAAGGCGGACTTCGGTATGGCAGGTATGACAGTTACCGACGAGAGAAAAGAGTCCGTTGACTTTACCGATTCCTACACAACCGCTACTCAGGTAATTATCGTTCCCGAAAAGGACGCAAAGGTTAAGAGCGTAAACGATTTGAAGAAGGCTTCTATCGGCGTTCAGCTCGGTACAACGGGAGACATCTACGTTTCCGACAAGTACGAGAAAAGCGGCGCTAAGATTGAGCGCTTTAATAAGGGAGCTGACGCGGTTCTTGCTCTCACACAGGGTAAGGTTGACGCTGTTGTTATCGACAACGAGCCTGCCAAGGCGTTCGTAGACCAGAACGAAGGCATCGAGATTTTAGATGATCCGTTCGCTGACGAGGACTATGCTATCTGCGTTGCTAAGGACAGCGAGCTTACGGACCAAATTAACGGCGCGCTCAAGGAGCTAAAGGACGACGGTACTGTTAAGAAAATTATCGACAAGTATATAAACGATTGATTTAAACTCTAAAGCAGGATACAAAAATGCGGGTGGAAACTCGCATTTTTTGTACTCGGCGGCTCAGCCGAATCTTAAAGAGTAAATAAGGAATGTTTTTATGGAAAAATTTTTTAACGATTTAGGCGCAAGCTTTGTCAAAAACTTCGTCACAGACAACCGTTGGATGCAGCTTTTGCAGGGCTTGGGAACGACTGTTCTGATTACGTTGTTTGCCGTGCTTATCGGTATTGCGCTCGGCTTTATTGTCGCGGTTGTACGCTCCACCCACGATATGCAGTTAAAGGGCAGGAAGTGCAGAACAGCGGGCGACTATGTGCTTAAAGCGCTTAATGTAATATGCAATATCTATATTACCATAATCCGCGGAACTCCTGTTGTAGTACAGCTTTTAATTATGTTCTTCATCGTGTTTAAAACCTCTCGCAACGGTCTTGTTCCTGCGATTCTTTGCTTTGGACTAAACTCGGGCGCGTACGTCGCGGAGATAGTCCGCTCGGGCATTATGTCGATTGACAGAGGGCAGTTCGAGGCTAGCCGCTCAATCGGCTTCGACTACAAAAGCACAATGATTCACATAATTCTTCCTCAGGCGTTTAAGAACGTGCTCCCCGCGCTCGGAAACGAGTTTATCGTTCTCTTAAAGGAGACGTCGGTTGCGGGCTATGTAGCGGTGCAGGACCTCACATACATAGGAAATCTTATACGCTCGCGCACCTATGAGGCTTTCTTCCCGCTCATTACTGTGGCGGTGATATACCTCGTAATTGTGCTCATTCTCACCTTCTTGCTTACAAAACTCGAAAGGAGGCTGCGCAACAGTGACCACTAATAATGAAGTGCTTATTCAGGTACAGAATCTTCACAAGAGCTTCGGCGATATAGAAGTGCTTAAAGGTATCGACGCCGAAATACATAAGGGCGACGTTGTAGTGATTATCGGAGCGTCCGGTTCGGGAAAGAGTACCTTCCTGCGTTGTCTCAATAAGCTGGAGGAGCCTACGGACGGAAAAATTATTTTCGAGGGAACGGATATTACCGACCCGAAGGTCAATATAAACCTTCACCGCAGAAAGGTGGGAATGGTGTTCCAGCAGTTCAACCTTTTTCCGCATATGACCGTTCTCAAAAATATGACGCTCGGTCCGGTAAAACTCTTAAAACAAAGTAAATCCGAAGCGGAGGAAAACGCCATGCGACTGCTCGAGAGAGTGGGACTTGCGGACAGAGCGCACGCCTATCCGTCCCAGCTTTCCGGCGGACAGAAACAACGTATCGCTATTGTACGCGCGCTGTGTATGAATCCCGACGTGCTCCTTTTTGACGAGCCGACGAGCGCACTGGACCCCGAAATGGTGGGAGAGGTGCTCGATGTTATGAAGGGACTTGCGAAGGACGGAATGACGATGGCAGTCGTAACTCACGAAATGGGCTTTGCACGCGAGGTCGGTACAAACGTCGTGTTTATTGACGAGGGTGTTATCGTGGAGCAGGGCGCTCCCGACGAGTTTTTCGGCAATCCGAAAAGTCCGAGGCTCAGGGATTTTCTCTCAAAGGTACTGTAAAATGTAAAAAAGCAGATACTTACCGCCTTCATTTTTGAGGGCGGTTTTTTGTGTAACTCCTAAACAAAGTCTTTTTAAAGAGTGTGAATTATTCACAATTAAAAAATTCTGCTGAAAAGCAATATAATAAAAAATGGCATGTTTGGCAAATTCTTCGGCAAATTCTATAAATAGTTATATTTATTTTTGTAAAAAAGGTTGATTTTTTTATTAATTTTGTGTAAAATGATAAATAAGAATTGTGTTATAGTCGCATTTTTGTACTATTTCTTAGGGAAACGAGGAATATCATAATGTCAAACAGATTATTTCAGGGAATCATACATCAGATGAAGGACGCCGTTGACAGGACTATCGGCGTAATTGACGAGACTTCCGTTGTTATCGCGTGCTCAGACCTCGGGAAAATCGGCGAGGTTGACGAGAGCGTAAACAGCGAGACGCTTATCTCCGCCGTTCCTTTTACATCGGGCGGCTATACATATAAGTCGATAGGCAACAGCGCGCGCGCGGAGTACGCTGTATTCGTTGCAGGTACCGACGAGTACGCCGAGAGATGTTCTCAGCTTCTCGCTATCTCGCTTACCAATATAAAACAGTACTACGACGAAAAGTATGACCGCGCAAATTTTATCAAGAATGTTATTATGGATAACATTCTTCCGGGCGATATTTATTTAAAGGCGCGTGAGCTCCACTTTAATTCCGACGTTTTACGCGTTTGTCTCTTAATAAGGATTACTTCAAAGACCGAGGTTTCCGCGCTCGATGTTATCCAGAATCTTTTCCCCGATAAGTCTAAGGATTTTGTTATCAACATAAACGAGAGCGAAATCACTCTCGTTAAGGAGATTTCCGAATCCACCGACAGCAAGGACCTCGAAAAGCTCGCTTCCTCTATCGTGGACACGCTTTCGTCCGAGTTCTATACCCATTCCGTTGTCGGTATAGGTACTGCCGTTATCGGGATCAAGGACCTCGCCCGTTCGTTCAAGGAGGCTCAGGTCGCCTTGGAGGTCGGCAAGGTATTCGATAACGAGCGCAATATTATAAGCTACGACAACCTCGGTATCGCGCGGCTTATCTATCAGCTCCCGACCACCTTGTGCGATATGTTCCTTCAGGAAGTATTCAAGCGCGGTTCTATCGAGACTCTCGACCAGGAAACCTTCTTTACAATTCAGAAATTCTTCGAGAACAACCTCAACGTTTCCGAAACCTCGCGTAAGCTGTTTGTACACAGAAACACCCTCGTTTACAGGCTCGAGAAGATTAAGAAGCTTACGGGTCTTGATTTAAGAGAATTCGAGGACGCTATTGTGTTCAAGGTAGCTCTTATGGTTAAGAAATATTTAACAGCAAGTCCAACAAAATACTAATACAGGGCGCCAGCTGTTTATCACATTTAGTTTGCCCACCCTTACAAAAGGCGGGCAAATTAGTTTTTTATTTAAATGAAACAGGTGTTGGTAATTTGGAGAAAATTATAGAATTTAAAAATGTGTCGAAAACCTACGACTCAGGCACGCACGCGCTGAACAACGCCAGTATCTCAATTGAAAAGGGCGAGTTTGTGTTTATCGTCGGAGCGTCGGGCGCAGGAAAGAGCACGTTTTTGAAATTAATTATGCATGAGGAAACTCCCTCGCGCGGTACCATATTAGTAAACGGCGTGAACGTAACTAAAATTAAGCGCCGCAAGGTGCCTTATTTGCGCCGCAATATGGGTATCGTGTTCCAGGACTTCCGTCTTATAGACAAAATGACCGTCTACGATAACGTGGCGTTCGCTATGCGCGCAATCGGCGCGCGCCCGTCCGCCGTTAAAAAGCGCGTTCCCTACATACTTGACCTAGTCGGACTTTCCGACAAGGCGAAAAACCGTCCCAGCGAGCTTTCGGGCGGCGAGCAGCAGCGCGTGAGCCTTGCGCGGGCGCTCGTAAACAACCCGTCAATCATCATTGCAGACGAGCCTACGGGTAATATCGACCCGGAAATGAGTTTTGAAATTATCGAGCTGCTTTCCAAGATCAACGACCAGGGCACGACTATTCTCGTTGTAACCCACGAACACGACCTTGTGCGCCATTTCAACAAGCGCGTGGTCGTTATTGAAAAGGGCAGGGTTGTAAGCGATACTAATGACGACGGTGAAAGCGTCCCCTATCAGCTTACCGACTACAGCGATATTGACTCTTCCGATGTTCCACCCCAAACGGCTGAGAAAATTTCCAGACAGGTTGCTCAGGAATTTTCTGAAATTGTTGCCGAAAACAGCGAAGAAGGGCAGCCTTACGGCGGCTCAAACGCAGAAGTTTCCTCGGATATTGAAGGGTAAGGAGGTCGAGAAATGCGTATCAGCGGCTTTAGCTATTTAATAAAAGAAGGCTTAAAAAACGTATGGAATAACCGCATTATGAGTATCGCCTCCGTGTGTGTTCTCATTTCCTGTCTTATCCTCACAGGAAGCGCGGTGCTTTTCTCTATGAACGTTTCTCAACTCGTAGAGTCAGTGAGCGACTCTAACGAAACTACCGTTTATCTGGAGAACGGACTTTCCAAGGTTGAGGCGGTCTATGTCGGACGAGACCTCAAGAAAATCAAAAATATCGCGGACGCTCAGTATTTTCCGAAGGAAGAGGCGTTTGAGGAATTTAAAGGCCGCCTCGGAGAGGAGCTTTTCGAGAATATGAAGGGCGATAACCCTCTGCCTGACGCCTACAAGGTTACAATGACGGATTTGTCGAAGTACAACGAGACAGTCGATAAGATAAAGGCTCTCGACGGCGTTCAGAAGATAAGCAGTCGGAAGGAACTCGCGCAACGGCTCTCGTCGATTAACAGCCTTGTCCAGACCCTCAGCTTCTGGATAGTGCTTGCGCTCGGTATAATCTCACTGTTTATTATTTCTAACACAATCCGCGCCACTATGTACAGCCGGCGTTTCGAGATAAGTATAATGAAGTCTGTGGGTGCTACGGATGCTTTCGTGCGTATACCGTTTGTGGTTGAGGGCGTAACTATCGGACTGATAGCCTCGGTTATATCAACTGTTGCGCTCGTGTTCCTCTATGACGGTATTATGAGTATCGTTTCCAGCCTTATTCATATCGAAGTAATGCCTATTATGAGCGTTATCTGGTATGTTGCGCTGATATTTGTGCTTGCAGGCGTCGTAATCGGCGCGCTTTCCGGCTTTATCTCAATCAGAAAGTACCTCAAAAAGGAAGGCAATGAAATCTTAGGCTGGTAAAAATTTGGCTTAAAAGAAGGTTTTAATATGTATAAGAAAATTATTGCAGTGATGCTCACGCTTGCACTGCTTTCGTCTCCGCTTTTGCTTCAGACCGTTTCGGCTGATACTACGGCGGACTCGTATAAAAATCAGATAAACGACCTTCAGGAGAAGGAAAAGGAGTATGCTTCCCGTCTTGCGGAGGCTAAGTCAAAAATTAAGGATAAAGAGGAGTACAGCGATACTCTCGTTGGACAAATCGGAGTCCTTAGCTCCGAAATCAGTACATTCCACTCTCAGATTACTGAGCTTAATACCGACATAGCTGCAAAGCAGAAGAAAATCAAATCCGCTAAAAAGAAAATTGAAACTCAGATGGATACGCTTAAAAACCGAATTCGTACTATCTATATGGCGGGAGACGCCTCCGATTTGGAGATTATTCTCGGCGCGAAGGATTTTTCCGATTTTCTCGATAAGTACGAGTTGGTAAAAACGCTTTCGGACTATGACGAAAAGCTCATAAGCAGTATTCAGGGTCAACTCGATACAATCACGGAGGAAAAACAGGCTCTCGTTACTCAGAAGAGTGAGCTTGAGGAGTCCGAGAAGTCTCTGAAGAAAAAACAGAGCAAGCTCACGGGTCTTCTCGAGGAGAACAAGGCTGTCCTCGCGGAGCTTTATGACGACAAAAATGACGCTCAGAAGCTGGTTAATAACGCTTCCGCACAGGAAAGCGAGATACAGAGACAGCTCGACGCTTATAATAAAAAGCTATCGGCTCAGAGGGCGGCTCAGCTTGCGGCTCAGAACAATAACAACTCGGGCAATAAAAATCCCGCTCCGTCGAAGTTGAACGTTTCCTCATCGGGTATGACGTGGCCTGTTCCCGGTTACTACTATGTAATCTCTCCTTTTGCTGAAAACCGCGGCTACTCCCACAAGGGTATAGATATTACAGGCGGCGGCATTATGGGCGCTACGGTAGTGGCTGCGAGCGGCGGTACGGTAATCGCAAGCAACAACTCCTGCTCCCACAACTGGGGCAAAAACGGTTCCTGCGGCTGCGGCGGCGGTTACGGAAACTACGTCCTTATCGACCACGGAAACGGCAAGACCACGCTCTACGGTCATATGAGTTCCGTTGTGGTTTCGTCGGGAGCAACCGTGAGCAAGGGACAGACTATCGGATATGTAGGCTCTACGGGCTGGTCAACGGGAGCTCATCTCCACTTTGAGACCCGCTCGGGCGGCGCGGTTTACAATCCGATGATTGAGTTTTAAAATTAAAGGTTAAATAAACGGGAAATTAAAAGCGGTCGCACGGTTTCGTGTGCCCGCTTTTTACTTATGAGGAAAAAAAGAAAATACTCTTTCTTGTTATGTATTCTAAGCTCAGTCTAAATTTTAGCGTGTGCGCACGCGGTAAATATGAGAAATTTTTCGCAAATTACACGCTTTTTCATTTAATCTATTAATTTTCATGTGCTCTCCTGCATATTAATTTAAGTGAAATTACTAAATGCAGGAGGATGTTTATGTTAACTGCTCTTTCAATAGAAAATCTCACCTCGGAAGTATGGTATAAAAAGGTCGTAAACCGACTGCGCGGCGACGCCGTGAAGGTCGATATACGCAGCGCGCGCGGTGTTGCGCTCAGGCATATTACATACCTAAGCAGGAGCGGCGCCGTCAACTGGGCGCGTTTAAGCAAGCTGATCGGAGCTCAGCGCAATCATCTTTTGTGCAATGACGATATTCTTTTGCCCAAGGATATGGGATTTCGGCGCTTTGATAATAAGGCGTTTAAAATTCAGCTCGCTTCTAACCTCGGAGTGTTTGTGCTCTCAAAGTTAAAAAACAAGGTGTCCGGACTTTCGGTCGGTATATACGATTTGCGCGGAGACTGCACCCGTCTGCTCGCTGAAATCGTCCCCTACACCGACAACCTTATCGTCGTCACAGACAACCTCGAAGACTACAACGCGGCCGCCGAGACCGTGAGGGAGGACATAGGCGCGGTAGTTCAGGTAACCGACAACCGTGCGCGGCTTATGGACTGCTCCCTGTTAATCGCTCCCGAACAAATTAACGAGCTTTTGCCGCTATCGGGCAATGTTATTGTCCTGACGAGCGCCGCGCCCACTGTTTGTACTCCCGGACTGATTTACTACGACTATCACTTCCGTATGCCGAATATGTTCGACCGTATTAAGCCTCAGGACCTCTCCGCGGAGTATTTTGCGGGCGCTCTCTACACCAAGGCGCGTCAGTATGAGCTCGGCTCAATCGTCCCGACCGCCTGCTCCAACTATGCCTCGTCCCAGACCTACCGTTCAATATGCGAGCATTTAATGAATTGTTGAGCTTATAAAACCTTGACATTAATGTCCAAAAAATTTATAATAATAAAGTATGTAATTAAATACAACGGATATAACCACAGAGAAATGTCGCCGCCTCTAAGGCGGCGGTGAACATCTTTGGGTCATTGGGGGGTGAATCCCCAATGAACCCGTCGTGCTGCGCACGACCTCTGCTTGTTAAAAACAAAGCTTTAAATTCGGAAAGGACGTAAATTATGGCTAAAAAAATTATGTTGACCCAAGAAGGGCTTGCAAATCTTGAAGAAGAACTCAGATTTCTTAAAGGCGAAAAGCGTAAAGAAATGGCTGACAAAATTAAGCTGGCGCGCTCCTACGGCGACCTTTCGGAGAACAGCGAGTATGACGACGCTAAGAACGAGCAGGCCATTATGGAGGCTCGAATCCGTGATATAGAGGCTACACTTAAAAACTATGAGCTTATTGACGAGGACGACGAAAACGTCGCTCAGGTTCGCCTTGCTTCGCGAGTAAAGGTTGAGATGCTCGAAACAGGTTCCACCCGCGAATACAAAATTGTAGGCGTAAACGAGGTCGATCCGCTCGAGGGCAAAATTTCCGACGAAAGCCCCATAGGCTCTGCCCTTGTGGGTCACGCTGTGGGCGATGTTGTTGAGGCGGCAGCTCCCGCGGGCACTATTACAATGAAAATTCTCGAAATCGGCAGATAAGGAGGACGCGAAAATGGCAGACACTCCGCAGCAGATTCAAATTTCAAGCGACCCCGTAAAGGCGCGCTACGATAAACTTAATATTCTAAAGGAAATGGGCAGAAATCCGTTCGAGGAGACGACCTCGGACCGTGATATAACCTGCGCCGAAATCCCAAAGAGATTTGAAGAACTCGAAAACAAAACCGTTTGCATCGCGGGACGTGTTATGTCCAAACGCGGAAAGGGTAAGGTTACCTTCCTCGACGTGCACGATATTTCGGGCAAAATGCAGGTTTTCGCTAAGCGCGACGACCTCGGAGAGGACGAGTACGCAATCCTCAAGCGTTGGGATATAGGCGATATTGTAGAGGTAAAAGGCTATGTGTTTAAAACGCAGATGGGCGAAGTCAGCATTCACGCTCAGGCGGTAAAACTGCTCTCAAAGTCGCTCAGACCTCTCCCCGAGAAGTACCACGGACTTACCAACACGGACTTGCGTTACCGTCAGCGCTACACAGACCTTATTATGAACCCCGAGGTTAAAGATACCTTTATAAAGCGCTCGAAGATTATCAGCAGTATCCGACGTTTCCTTGACGGACAGGGATTTATGGAGGTCGAGACCCCAATGCTCGTCGCGAATGCAGGCGGTGCGGCGGCGCGCCCGTTCTTTACACACTTTAACGCGCTCGACGAGGACTTAAAGCTCCGCATCTCGCTTGAGCTTTACCTAAAGAGACTAATTGTAGGGGGTCTTGAGAAGGTTTACGAAATCGGACGAGTTTTCCGAAACGAGGGAGTAGACACACGTCACAACCCCGAGTTTACTCTTATGGAGCTATATCAGGCGTACACAGACTATAACGGTATGATGGACCTCACGGAACGGCTCTATCGCCACGTTGCTCAGGAGGTGCTCGGTACAACAACAATTACCTATAACGGGGTTGAAATGGACCTCGGTAAACCGTTTGAACGCATAACAATGGTTGACGCCGTTAAGAAGTATTCAGGCGTAGATTTTAATGATATACACTCCGACGAGGAGGCTAAGGCCATTGCAAAGGATAAGGGAATCGAGTACGAGGATAGGCACAAAAAGGGCGATATACTCAATCTCTTCTTTGAGGAGTTTGCTGAGGAGCATATGATTCAGCCGACCTTTGTAATGGATCACCCGATTGAGATTTCTCCGCTTACGAAGAAAAAGCCCGAGGACCCGAACTACGTTGAACGTTTCGAATTCTTTATGAACGGCTGGGAAATGGCGAATGCTTATTCCGAGCTTAACGACCCGATTGACCAGCGCGAGCGCTTTAAAGCTCAGGAGGAGCTGCTCGCTCAGGGAGACGAAGAGGCTAACACCACGGACGAGGATTTCTTAAATGCACTCGAAATCGGTATGGCTCCGACGGGCGGTATCGGTTACGGAATTGACCGTATGGTAATGCTCCTTACCGATTCCCCCGCAATCCGCGATGTTCTGCTCTTCCCGACAATGAAGTCCTTACCGAACGACAAGTAAGAAAAACCCAGTGTTTATGCGGGTTTCGGGACTTTCAAAATCAAATAAATTTACCTCTTTACACCAAATTTACACCAATCGGTGCTAAAAACGGTGCAGAGACTAAAAAATCGCATAATT
>CANQOP010000017.1 GCA_947625485.1 uncultured Clostridia bacterium
ACGAATTGGGTCAAGCTTAAATTTGCTGCTATGAATTTGAAAAAGCTGGCAATTCATAAAGATATTGAAAGGAAACTTAGAGAGGGTCATTTAAACTCTTATTTTCTCGTTACAATTTTCTTTGATTTTATCCCAAAATATCAAAAACCCGGATTTCTGGTAAACTGAATTCCGAGTTTTTCTACAGACTGAAGGGCTGTCTTTTTTTAAGACAGCCCTTGATTTACGGCTTACATATTCCGCACGGAGCGTATCCCTGTTTTATAAGGTCCGAGCGCTTCCCCGTGAAATCCCTTTTATTTTCGCTGTTCATCTTTTTCACCCAGTAGCAGTCCGGTTTGTGAAACTTCATTCGGCTGACGTTGAGGATATATTTTGCAGTGGGCGAGGACGATTTGTTCGACTTAATACTGACTTTAGGCTTTCCGCTGACGCTGCTCTTTCCCGATACCTTGATTGAGCCGTCGGACTTATTCTTTCCGTTCGCGTAGGTTATGCTTACGCCGGGCTGAACATTATAGCAATAGACGTTAAAGCACACGCCTTTTCCGTTATCCTCGACAGACCATCCCTCCATTTCCACGCCGCTAGCGAGGAGGTTATCGCCCTCAAAAATCGGCGTTACGCGGTAGAGGACGTGGTTTCTAGTAGATGTTACATATTCACAGACCAGGTTCTCAAACGGTAACATTCCCTCCACGTTCATATATCGCGTGCCGGTAATAAGGTTGCGCTCGTTTGCATTCTCTCCGGAAAGCTGATAGCCTATGAGGTGACAGCGGTTATATATATGCTTATCGGAGATAAACGCATACTCTTTTTGCACCCAGCCCGTCGGCTTGACCGAGCTTATACTTCCGCGCTTTTCAGTGGGCATTGTATCGGTAGATATACTTGCGTACGCAACTCCGCACCGCCCCAATCTGTCAAGTACGGAATAACGCTCAAAGGACTTGACTTTCTTTTTCTGGCTGTCGGTAAAGTTAGGCTGATTGTTTTGAAGCTCCACATACGCCCTGCCAGAGTACGGCGGTATATCCCTGACCGAAACAGCAGATTTCTCAGGCGCGCAGGCGGTCAGGCTAAGGCAGAGAATTACTAATATTACAGAAAGAATTTTTTTCATAGCTATCACCGATTTTATTCTATCATACCGAACGGCGGTTGACAATAAAAAGATAAGGGACTGCCCGAGAGCAATCCCTTAAAACCATATGCATTAATCCAGTGAGTTTTTCTGCGAAGCCTGAACCTTCTTTTCGTAGCACGCGAACGCGTCGTCAACAAGCTGTTTTTCCGGCTTAGGTGAAATCAGACTTACTATCGGAACAATGATAAGTCCCGCAAGCATCGCGAACGCGCCGCAGTTAATCGGCGACTGGAGAAGTACAGGGAACATATCGCGCGCAAAAAGGTTTAAAAGCATAATTCCCGCGCCGAAGATAAAGCTAACCCAGCAGGCGAGCTTAGTGGTCTTTTTCCAGTAGAGACCGTAGAGGAACGGAGCGAGGAACGCACCCGCGAGAGCGCCCCACGAAACGCCCATAAGCTGAGCGATAAACTTAACGCTTTCGTTCTGACTCTGAGTCTGGTAGATTGCGATAAACGCGGAAACCGCTATGAATACAACTACAAAAATCCTGATGATAAGCACCTGCTTTTTCTCGGTCATTTTCTTGATTATGTTGTCCTTCAAGAGGTCGATGGTAAGGGTCGAGGAGGACGCGATAACAAGCGATGAAAGCGTTGACATAGACGCCGAAAGAACAAGAATAACAACTACGGCGATAAGTAAATCGGGAAGGTTCGAGAGCATTTCGGGAATAATGGCGTCGAAACCAAGCGTTGCGACGTCAACGTCGAAAAGTCTTCCGAAGCCGCCCAGGAAGTAGCAGCCGCCCGCAACAATAAACGCGAATACTGTGGAAATTACTGTTCCCTTTCTTATATCCTTTTCGTGTTTAATTGCATAAAACTTCTGAACCATCTGCGGAAGTCCCCATGTGCCGAGGGAGGTAAGAATTACCACTCCCAAAAGGTTTAACGGGTCGGGTCCGAAGAAGGAGTTGAACGCTCCCGGAACGGTGGAAACTGTCTCGTCCTTAACCGCTGCGAGACCGTTGAGCGCCTCAATAAATCCGCCCTTAGAACTGAGTACAGCCGCGATAACGGCGATAATGCCGATTATCATAATTATACCCTGAATAAAGTCGTTGATAGCTGTAGCCATATAGCCGCCCGCGATTACATAGATACCCGTGAGCACGGACATAGCCACGATACACCACACATACGGAACACCGAACGCCATCTCGAAAAGTCTCGAAAGTCCGTTGTAGAGGGAAGCTGTGTACGGAATAAGGAAAATGAACACGATAATCGACGCGCCGATTTTAAGTCCCTTGCTGTCAAAGCGCTTGCCGAAAAATTCGGGCATTGTCGCCGAGCTGAGGTGCTGTGTCATAATCCTTGTTCTTCTGCCGAGTATTGCCCACGCGAGGAAAGAACCGATAAGAGCGTTTCCGATTCCTATCCAGGTAGATGCGATTCCGTACTTCCAGCCGAACTGACCCGCGTAACCGATGAAGATTACCGCGGAGAAGTAGGACGTGCCGTATGCGAACGCCGTGAGCCACGGACCGACGCTTCTTCCGCCGAGCACGAATCCGTTTACATCGGTCGCGTTTTTGCGGCAGTAGATACCTACTCCGACCATAACGCCGAAGAACAGAACGAGCATAAGAATTTTTAATACCATTTTGTACCTCCTTAGAGTTTTATTTATATTTTATTTAACTGCATTTTTATTTAATAAATATTTTTAATAGTACCCATTACCCTTGAAGCACCGAGATAAACGTTAGCCCGTGCGACGGGTATAAAAAAGGCTGAGCATACTATAGCTTTTTAATTTAACACATTTTTATCAATCTCGTTTTGTTGTGCGACTACGCTCTCTCCGCAGTAAATCTTTCTTAGTACGGGCTTCTCGATTTTTCCCGTCGGGTTACGCGGCACTTTAGCAAAAATGACCCTGCGCGGTCTCTTATACCTTGGAAGATCCATACAAAAGTCGTTTACCTCCTGCTCGGAAAGCTCCGCGCCCTCCTTAACCTCGATAATCGCCGCGGCAATCTCCCCTAGTCTCTGGTCGGGCAGACCGATAACAGCCACGTCCTTAACCGCGTTATTTGAACGGATAAAGTCCTCAATCTGAACGGGATATATATTCTCGCCGCCCGTTATTATTACATCCTTCTTTCGGTCTACGAGGTAGATAAAACCGTCGCTGTCGCGTTCAGCCATATCGCCCGTATAGAGCCAGCCGTCGTCGTCTAAAACCTCGTCGGTCGCCTTTGGGTCCTTGTAGTAGCACTTCATTACCCCGGGGCCTTTTACCGCAAGCTCGCCCACGCCGTCGGTTATAGAGTTGTGTTTTTCGTCCACAATGCGCACCTGCCAGTTGTGCCCCGCTATTCCGATAGCGCCGACCTTGTGCGTATTCTCTATTCCGAGATGAACACAGCCGGGACCTATGGATTCGCTTAAACCGTAGTTGGTGTCGTAGTCGTGGTGCGGGAATACGGACTTCCAGCGCTTAATAAGCGTGGGCGGAACAGGCTGAGCGCCTATGTGCATAAGCCGCCACTGACTTAGCTCGTAGCCGTCCAGGTCGATTTTCCCGCTCTCAATAGCGTCGAGAATATCCTGCGCCCACGGAACGAGCAGCCAAACAATCGTGCATCTCTCCTCGCTAACCGTTCGGATAATCCACTCGGGGCTTACTCCGCGCAGGATAACCGCCTTGCCCGCGGAATAGAGGCTTCCGAACCAGTGCATTTTTGCGCCCGTGTGATAAAGCGGCGGAATACATAGGAAAACATCGTCGCGCGTCTGGTGGTGGTGAGCCTGCTCAACCTCGGCTGACTGCGTAAGACTGCGGTGAGCGTGAAGTATAGCCTTAGGAAAGCCCGTCGTGCCCGAGGAAAAGTAAATCGCGCCGTCATCGTCGTCCGTTATATAAACACTCGGCGCGTGCGACGAGCAGTAGGAAATCATTTTTTCGTAATTGTCCGCAAAAGACGGCGTGCCGTTTCCGACATAAAAGCAGTCCCTGAGCCTTGAAATACGGTCGTGAATTTCCTCAACACGCCCGATAAACTCCGGACCGAAAACGAGGTAATCAGAATCGCTCTGTTCGAGGCAGTACTTTATCTCGTCGGCTGTATATCGGAAGTTAAGCGGAACGGCAACCGCGCCCGCCTTGAGGATACCGAAGTAAATCGGCAGCCACTCGATACAATTCATAAGAAGTATAGCGACCTTCTCGCCCTTCTTAATTCCGCGCGAAAGCAGAAAATTTGCGAAACGGTTAGCCTTTACGTCAAATTCTCCCCATGTAAGCTGTTTGCGGAAAGCGCCTCCTCTGTCTGACTCGATGAGTGAAAATTCTCTCCATGTAACGTGAGGGATATTTTTAACCTCGGGATTTATCTCCACGAGAGCTATATCGTCCTTAAAATATGTAGCGTTTCTTGTAAGTAACTCTGTGATTGGCATTTTGCCCCTCCTTATCTTCAATCGGGCGGAAATGACTTTAGTCAAATAAAAAGCCCCGATGACCTCTCGGTCGTCGGGGCGACAGATTTACATCGCGGTACCACCCGGCTTCACTGCGAACGCAGCCTTTCCCTGATATAACGGTCAGTCCCGTCGCAGTCTACTCGTCGCCTTTCAACGCGCAGCTCTGAAGATGTATTTCAAACGGCTACTCTCCGCCACCTCCCAGCGCCGATGGCTCTCTTAGGGTATTTCGCCGCTTTACTCCTTCTTCGTCATTGCTTTTACTTTAATACTATCTCATTTTTAAAGCACTTTGTCAAGTGTTACTAACAATAGATATTTATTTTTGTAAGATGTGCATAAAACTTTAGCGCTTGTTTGGTTTAAATTGCTAAAGCGTTTTCGCTGTATAAGAGGCAAAAAACTTATATGTAAAAATTTTCCGTTTTTAACTTTAACTATTGATAAAAAAATCAGTTTGATATATAATGGAAATGTATGACAATACTTTAACAAAAAGAAAGGACGTACCTACAATGAAACTTAACAAGGTAACTGTTGATGACATCAATGTAAAGGGCAAAAAGGTTCTCGTTCGCGTTGATTTTAACGTACCTCTCAAGGACGGCGTTATTACCAACGACAACAGAATTACCGCTGCTCTTCCGACAATTAAGAAGCTTATCGCCGACGGCGGCAAGGTTATCCTCTGCTCCCACCTCGGCAAGCCGAAGAACGGTCCCGAGGAAAAGTTCTCCCTGGCTCCCGTTGCAGTAAGACTTTCAGAGCTGCTCGGTCAGGACGTAATCTTCGCTGACGACGATGAGGTTGTAGGCGAAAACGCCAAGGCTGCTGTTGCGGCTATGAAGGACGGCGACGTCGTTCTTCTTCAGAATACACGTTTCAGAAAAGAAGAGACCAAAAACCTCGAGCCATTCTCCGAGGAGCTCGCTTCTCTCGCGGAGGTTTTTGTAATGGACGCTTTCGGCTCGGCACACCGCGCGCACTGCTCCACTGCAGGCGTTACAAACCACATCAAGGACACGGCTGTAGGTTACCTTATGCAGAAGGAAATCGACTACCTCGGCAACGCTGTTGAAAATCCTGTAAGACCTTTCGTTGCTATTCTCGGCGGCGCTAAAGTTGCCGACAAGCTCAACGTCATTTCCAACCTCCTTGAGAAGTGCGACACGCTTATCATCGGCGGCGGTATGGCTTACACCTTCCTCAAGGCAAAGGGCTATGAGGTAGGAAAGTCCCTCGTTGACGACAGTAAAATTGACTACTGCAAGGAAATGATGGCTAAGGCTGAATCATTAGGAAAGCAGCTGCTTCTCCCCGTTGATACAACAATCGCCGCGAATTTCCCCGACCCGATTGACGGTCCTATCGACGTTAAAAACGTAGACTCCGACAAGATTCCCGCCGATATGGAGGGTCTCGACATCGGAACAAAGACTCAGGAGCTTTTCGGTAAGGCTGTCAAGTCCGCTAAGACAGTTGTTTGGAACGGTCCTATGGGCGTATTCGAGAATCCGACGCTCGCGGCAGGCACAATCGCTGTGGCTAAGGCTCTCGCCGAGACAGACGCCACGACTATCATCGGCGGCGGAGACAGCGCGGCTGCTGTTATCCAGCTCGGCTTCTCCGATAAAATGAGCCACATCTCGACAGGCGGCGGCGCATCTCTCGAGTACCTAGAGGGCAAGGTTCTCCCCGGTATCGACGTAATAGCTGATAAATAATAATGAACTAAAATCGGCAGTGAGCGCAGCGTTTTCACGATGCCTCTCACTGCCGACTCGGGCGGACATAAGGTTCCGCCCGCATTAATATATGAAAGGCAGTATAATTATGAATAAAACAAAAAGAGCCGCTGTAATCGCGGGCAACTGGAAAATGAACAAAACTCCGTCCGAGGCAAAGACGCTTCTTGAGCAGATTATCCCCGTTGCAAAGGGCGCAGACTGCGAGGTTATCGCGTGCGTTCCGTACGTGGATCTTGCCGTTGCAATCGAAACAGTAAAGGGTACTAACGTAAAAATCGGCGCTGAAAACTGCCACTGGGCGGAAAGCGGCGCTTTCACAGGCGAGATTTCAACCGGTATGCTCAAGGAAATCGGCGTCGAGTACGTTGTTCTCGGTCACAGCGAGAGACGTCAGTACTTCGGCGAAACAGACGAGACAGTCAACAAGAGAACAAAGGCGGCTCTCGCGGCAGGACTCAAGCCTATCGTATGCGTAGGCGAGCTTCTCTGGGAGCGCGAGTGCAACATCACAGAGGAGGTTATCGCGCGTCAGATTAAGCTCGACCTCTACGATATATCCGCCGAAGACGCTAAAAAGACGATTATTGCTTATGAGCCTGTATGGGCTATCGGAACAGGCAAAACTGCTACAGCCGACCAGGCTGAGGAAGTATGCGCATTTATCCGCGCACAGCTTGCTAAACAGTACGACGAACAAACGGCTCAGGCCATCACCATTCAGTACGGCGGTTCCATGAACGACGCTAACGCCGCAGAGCTTCTCTCCAAGGAGAACGTAGACGGCGGTCTCATAGGCGGCGCTTCACTCGTCGCGGAAAAGTTCGGCGCTATTATTGACGCCGCCACAAAAGGCTGATAAGGATTTGATTTTATGAAAAAACCATTAATTTTAATGATTCTTGACGGTTTCGGTATTGCTCCTCCCGAGGGTAACGCTATTCACGCCGCCAATACGCCAAATATCGACAGGCTCTTTAAGGAAAACGCTCTCACAAAGATCTACGCGTCAGGACTTAACGTCGGTCTGCCGGACGGGCAGATGGGCAACAGCGAGGTCGGCCACACTAATATCGGCGCTGGCCGCATCGTGTACCAGGAGCTTACGAGAATAACCAAAACAATTAAGGACGGTAAGCTAAAGGAAAATGAGGCTATCGTCAACGCTATGGACAATGCTCTCAAAAACGGTACGAGTCTCCACCTTATGGGACTTATGTCTCCGGGAGGAGTTCACAGCCATATGGAGCACCTATACGGCATTTTAAAGCTCGCTAAGGAAAAGGGTCTCAAGGAAGTTTATGTTCACGCTTTCCTCGACGGACGCGACGTTCCTCCGTCCTCCGCGAAGGAGTATATCGCACAGTGCGTAGACGAAATGAAGAAAATCGGCGTGGGCAAAATCGCTACAATAAGCGGTCGCTATTATGCTATGGACAGAGACAACCGCTGGGAGCGCGTTGAAAAAGCCTACAGCGCTCTCGTTTACGGAGAGGGCGTCAGCGCGGACTGTCCCGTTCAGGCTGTTCAGGACAGCTACGACAACGGCGTGACCGACGAATTTGTCGTGCCCGTTGTGGTAAAGGGCGGCAATACAATAAAGAAGAACGACAGCGTTATATTCTTTAACTTCCGCCCGGATCGAGCGAGAGAGATTACAAGGACTCTCGTTGACCCGGATTTCACGGGCTTTGAGAGAAAGAACGGCTTCTTCCCTCTTACCTACGTTTGTATGACGCAGTACGACGCGACAATGCCAAACGTTGACGTAGCGTTCAAGCCGCAGAGCCTTGTAAACACTCTCGGCGAATACATTTCGTCGCTCGGTATGAAACAACTCAGAATCGCAGAGACGGAAAAGTACGCTCACGTTACCTTTTTCTTTAACGGCGGCGTTGAGAAGCAGTACGAGGGCGAGGACAGAATCCTCGTTAAATCACCTGCTGTCGCAACATATGACCTCAAGCCTGAAATGAGCGCGTACGAGGTTACCGACAAGCTCATTCCCGCTATCAAGAGCGGCGAATACGACGTGATTATCTTAAACTACGCTAACTGCGATATGGTAGGTCACACGGGCGTGTTCGAAGCGGCAGTCAAGGCTGTTGAAGCGGTTGACGACTGCGTAGGCAGGGTGACGGACGCTATTGCCGAAATGGGCGGAGTCGCTTTAATCACAGCAGACCACGGCAACGCGGATAAAATGGTTGACGAGGACGGCAAGCCGTTCACCGCTCACACCACTAACCCTGTTCCTTTCTGCGTAGTAGGCTACGACTGCAAGCTCAGGGAGGGCGGCGTCCTCGCGGACATCGCTCCTACGATACTTAAAATTCTCGGTCTTCCTCAGCCCGAGGAAATGACAGGCAAGTCAATTATTATTTAAAAATTTAAAGGTATGTTTCACTGAAAATAAGAAACATACCTTTTTATTTTTTAACTCAAAAAAATATTGAAATATATACGGTAAATATGTTAATATATTCATATACAAGTTATCAGGAAAGGTTGATACATATATGCTTAAAAAGATTTTATGCGTATTTATCGCAGGTTTGACGGCGCTTCTGTTCGCAAGCTGCGGCTGCGCAAACGGAGATGTAGTTGAAACTCAGCCGCCGAAAACTATCTCTATAACCCCGGAAATTCAAATCGGTCAGTACGCTCACTATGTTACCGCGTACAACTGGATTAACGAGCAATCGGGCGACGCAATTAATTTCAATAACGACGGCACATTCAACGGTAAAATTGACGGAGAGGTATACAGCGGCGTGTTCAAACTCAAAGTGGACGAAAAGAAACTCGGAAAACTAATAATGAGCGTGACACCCGATGACAGCAAAAAAGAGGTTAAGTATACTCTCCTGTTCATCACCTCGTCCGAAATAAAGATAACTACCAACAAGGATAAGAGCGAAACTTACGTTGCCGACTGGACTCTCGGATAACAAAGCGTAATAATGCCCCTTGGAGTTTTATGCTAAATGTATAAAATTCCGAGGGGTATTTTTTGTTATACTTTTAATAATATCATTGCTGTTCGTCGCGCATTTTTATAAGGACTTTGCGCTTTATCATTTTACCGTTAAAATAGAGGTACTCGTCCATATCCTTAGTTTCGTCCAAATCGAGTCCGGTAAAATCGAGAACCTCTTTTTCCTCGATTCCGTCCCGCTTGTTCTGCCGGTCTTTAATTTTCTGCTGAATCTCTTCGTTTTTGGCTTGTCCGTTCGAGATAACGGCTTCCATATCCTTATAAACATAAAAATTCATTATGTACGACGCGGTTGACGGTACTACAAGCACGCTTACAATCAGCATAATCCACACCAGAACTGTCGCGTTGGGAGCGGCAAGGAACACAGTCGCGCAGAAGATAAACAGTAAAAACAACCCTAGCGTTGCAAAGAAATTGTTCTTAATCTCACCGAAGGACATAAGCGCCGAATTTCGGTAAATATCCTTTAGCGATAACTCAAAGGTAACGGTCATAACGGGCAGGTTATAGAAAATAAACAGCATAAGCACGGATATTACGACCACAATCGCGAACGCGAGGTAAAAAATTCCGTTCTGCTCGGAAAGCCGCCAGTAGAGAGTAATCGAACTGTAGCAGAAAAAAACCGCGAGATAAAGCACAATTCCATGAACAATAAAGTACTTAAAATTGTCGCGCAGTCCCTTAAAAAAGAGGTTTACGGTCGGAATGCTCTCATCTTCCCTAACAATATTTCTCGTTATCAAGGTAATACCCGCGAAAAACGGGAAAACAAAAATTATCGGAAGCAGTGTAATAAACACATTATTAATTCCCGCAGCCGAGTTTATGAAGTAGAACAGCGCGTAAAAACCCACAAGCGGAACTGCAAAAAGAACATTCGAAAGCAACAGCTTTGGTAAATACTTAAAATAACCCGTAAAAAATCTGGTAATCCCCAGTTTCGCTTTTTCCAAATCTATCCCCTCATTTATTTAAAGTTAAACAGTCCCGCGAAAACGCACCACAGCAGTACGTCGACCGCCGCGGCTCCGAAAGAAATCAAAAGACAGTACAGCGACTGCGTAAGATATAAGCGAAACGCATCGCGAAAGCCGAAGCGGTTTCTTTTAAGCAGGACAGACATTATCCGCGCATATATATTATACGACGAAGCGAGCTGATTAACAAGCGCTATACTGAATAAAATTATTCCCGGCAGAAGAATGGCGAAATAGAAAACCGCGCCTTTAAGCCCGTAGCTCGAAATCAAATACCCCGCGCTTATCCCCACTCCAAAGCCCTTAAAGGCGGAAACAAACGGCAGAGCCGCCGCGCCCCAAAGGCTAAGCCCCATAAGGAAAGATACAAAAACGAAGATAAAGTTCGAACCGAAGCTCGCGCAGAACGCACCGAGCGCTCCGTCGCTCAGCCTCTGCGGAAGATTGGTCGTAAAGAGCATATCCAGCCTCTTAAGCGTATCCTCGCTCATTTCTCCGCTTATCACACAGCCTAATATCAGTCCGCACAAAAGCGTAAGTGAAAAGAAAATTACCTTACCGTATCGGCGTACTATGTATTTTACATCTATCGTACTTGTGCCCGCGCGGTTATTCACTGTTCTTTTTTTCAGTGTAAAAGTTATTCCCTTCATCGTATCCCTCCATACTTGTCCTAAAACAAGGTATGCACGGTGAAGGGAATTTATGAGTAAGCGCGCCGAATGTTATTTACGGAAAAGATTTAAGTCTTTATCAGCCTATTTTTATTTTTGAATTATTCGGACAGGTATATTTTAGACCGTACTCATTCTGCTTGCCGTTTGCGCTGTAATCACCGAAGAAGAAGGTTTCGACTTCATCGACACGGCGATACAGCAGTCCCATATAGCAGTTTCCGCTCGCGTGGTGATAAGCGAGGAAATTTTTAGAAAAATCCTTTAGCTTTACGTTCTTTAGACTGCGTACTGACGTATCCGCGTTTCTTCCGGTGAGTTGCCCCGATTTTACATAACCGACAGTTTCATCATCAAGAGTAACCTTATAGTAACCGTTGGTTTTCTTGCCGAGAGTGACCTCAGTAGCAGGCTTCAGCGTCTTAATAACCGAAGCGCTGCTGTCGGCGGACTTTCTCAGCTCGGCTGCCTTGACGTTAGTGAAAGCTTTTTTCTTGTACTCGCTCTTTCCGTAGGAGTCCTGAAGCGTTCCGATAAGCTCCTCGTGGTTGGTAATCGCGTAAGCGCCGAGATTGTATGAGAAATCAACAAGAGCGTCGAAGTGATTCTGATTAAATTTTATCTTATTGTCTCTGAGAATTTTATTGACATTAGAGGTGTATCCCGAGTCGTTTACAGTTTTTACGAGATATGCGTACGCTTCGTCCCTGGTCATTCCATTGTAGAAAGTCGAGCCGGCGTACACAACTCTTCCGTAGCCTACGGTCGGAGTGTCCGCGACGAGCTTATCCGGAGTTACCGTGGACAGAAAACCCTCGAAGCTTGCGATATTATTAATTTGATTAGTTGTAACGCGACGCTCACCCGAGGATACAGCCGTGCGGCTGTCGGACGAATTGACGAAAGTTGTCGCGCTGCCTCCGTTCGAGGTTTTCCACTCGGAATTTGACTTTGTATGAGAGTATGCAATAATGGTATAAACACCCGCGGTATTGAGCTTTTTGCTCTTTGACCATATATAACGTCCGTCGGTTTTCGTTTTTGCGGGATTTTCGAGCCACGAAATCCTGCCGTCAGCGTCTGTCAGCTTAAACCTCACGTCTGTCCGACTCGTGTCGGTAATCGCGTAAAAAGTAACGGAATCGCCGAGCAGAGCGGAGTTTTCGGAGGTGTAGACGAAACGCACCGGCTCAGCCGCCTCAACGGTAACAATACAGCTTTTCTCGCCGTCCGATGTATAAGCTGTGATGATGGCGGTACCCTTCTTCGCACCGTATACGAAACCGCCGTCCACGGTTGCGACGCTCTCGTCGCTTGACTTCCATTTAACATCCTTTGTAGTCGATTTTACATAAAGCGTCATACCCTTCTTTACCGTACCCTCGGTCGAGGAAAGGTTAATGCTGTCACCCTTCTTTACGGTAAAGGTTTTGGACTTGGAAAGGTCTCCGCTAGTGCAGATAACCTTCGCTTTTCCTGCCGAAACGCCCCTGACATAGCCTTTTTCATCGACAGTAAGAATTTTTTCGTCGGAGCTCTTATAGGTGTAGCGGTATTTACCTCCGCTCGCGGTAAGCTTTGCAGCTCCGTTCGTAAAGATGGCAGAACGGTCTGCTGTAAGCGTGATAACGCGCTTATTAATAGTAACATTGCAGCTTGCAGAACCCGATTTGCTCTTAGCTGTAATTTTTACCGTTCCCGTAGCTTTCGGCGTAACTACGCCCGAATCGGATACGGTCGCAATATTATTGTCAGAGCTTGAGAAAGTAACGGATTTAGGGCAGGACGCTTTAAGCGTAAGCGTATCGTCCGAGAAAATCTCAGCGCTCGTCCTGTCAAGCGTTACCTCGGCATTCGAGACAGTAAGCGTGAACGTGCACTTCTTTTTCCCTGCGGTAAGTTTTATTATAGACGTACCCTTTTTTAGACACGTAATTTTTCCGCTTTGATCGACTGCGGCAACTTTTTTGTTTGAGCTTGTCCACTTCACCTTTTTGCCTGTCGTATTTACGACATTGGCAATTTTCTTGGTATATCCTGCGTAACCCGTGGTTGAGTTACCTATATAGAGCTGATTTTTCTTAATTTTTAGATATTCTCCGGTTACATATCCCTTTTTTCCGTTTTTTAGTTTAACATTGTACCATTTTCCGTTATACAGCTTGCCGCTGAGCAGAGTAACATTTGTCTTTTTCCCAACGTTTGCAATAACGGAGTAGTTCGTTCCCGCACCGCTGCGTATGTTTACCTGGGACGCTTTTATGTACGCGGCGGGCTTAGCGTTAGCCGCACTCGCGGAAAACACGGAAATCGCCGCAACAGCAACTGCCGCGGCAATCACCGCGAAATATTTGCGTAATTTTTTCATAATTCCTCCTGTTTTCATTTATAACTAAATTTCAGCGAGTTTTAAATATTCTGTTTCTGATTTTGACGATATAACTCGTGACCATTACCGTTACGCACTTATCGTAGAGTAAGAAAAACACCTCGGCGACCAGCAGGAACACCCAAGGAATATATACGCCGAAAACAGTAAATTCCTCGTCCGGGATAGCGAGCACGAACTTACAGACCGTAAACGCCGCTACGATACAAACAGTGAACAGCGCGTATTTCAATATGTACTGGACGGCGCGCGATTTAATACGCTCTATGCCGCTTTTAGCAATCGGATAAAAGCCGAAGAACGCGATAAAGTAAGCTACCGCCTCCTTATCACCCGCGAGAAAAAGAGAGAGAATCGCTACCGCAACGAAGGCGGCAACCGCCCATTTCTCGCCAAATTCCACGACAACAGCGACAAAGAGCATACCCGAAAAAATCGGGAAAGCGTATGTTCCGACAGGAATCAGTCCCGTGCACAGCATAAGCACAAGCGCGAGAGCGGATATAAGTCCGCAGAACGCAACGCGAAAAGAGTCCTTCATCAGCAGCCTCCGCAGCCGCGGCAAAGGCAGTCCATACACATAACACCCGTGCATATGTCGCACACTCCGCACTCGGAGCCGCCGTTCATATTGCCCGTATTATAGCCGCCGTAGCCGAAGCCCTGCTGGCGCGTCATATTCTCAAGAGCCTGACGGTACTCCATATTGTTCGGCTCCATCTGGCATGCGCGCTGAAAATACTGCACAGCCTGCTGCGCCCAACCTCGGCGAAAGTAGCACATTCCTCTTAGGAAATACCACTCCGCGCTGTGTTCGCCCGTCTCGCTGTCAAGTATGCGCTCCGCCTCGTCAAGCCGGTTTTGCTGTATCATTATGCGCACGTTTGAATAGTGCGAGGAGGTGTTCGAGTAGCTGTTATAGCTCGTATATCCCGAGCTGTCCGTGCCTGCTCCGTTCTTGCGCGAGTTCATAATGTAGTCGTAAGCTTCGTTGACCTCTTTCATTTTCTCTTCGGCGAGGTCGGCGAGCGGACTGTCGTTATAGTTATCGGGATGGTACTTCTTCGCAAGCTCGCGGTAAGCCTTTTTTATCTCGCTGTCACTCGCTCCCTGCGGAACGCCTAGTACTTCATATGGGTCTTTCATATAGTTTTCCTTTCATTACTTCCTTTTTGTAAAATATTATTTCAGATTTTTTTCAAAATTTCATTTTGAACCGTGGGCAAGCCTTTGGTTATAATATTGTCGATAATGCCCTTAAAATCCACCAAGTCGAGCAAATTATACGCGTCGTAAGTCATAGCCAGCGCCTGAGACATATTATTTTTTATAACGCTCTTTCGGTCGTCTATGCCAACAAACGGGTTAAAGCTTTCGCTTTTTTGGTCTTTTTCACAGTCGTCGGCGGCGTCGGCAAAGTATATAAACCGCCCGAGGCCATAGCCTATCTGACCGTATATCCGTTTCTGAGCGTCATTCTCAGCCTCAAGAGACATAACGGACGAGAGCATAGCCGCTGTAGGGTCCGCCGCCTTATCGAGCGGACAGTTTATATCCTGCTCCGCGAGCTTTTGAGCCTCGGTCATCTCGGCTGAAAGCCTGTCCAGTTCGGGGTAGCGGAGAGCCGCTTTTTTTCGCCAGCGCATAAAAATCGGTCTGACGATTTTACAGGCTGTCCTTTTAAAAAATCCGCTGTCCGCTATATCGTCAATAAGCTTATAGTACGCCAAAATTACGCTCAAAGCGGCGGATTTTGAAAGTGAATCGTCCTCAGCTTTGCAGTAGGAGCATTTTTTCAACGGATTAAATCGGCAGCATTTACGCTCAAATTCCTTACACGAGCGCCTGAGCGACATAAGAAATATCGCGTAAAACGTGCAGTCGTAGCTGAGTATAAGGCGCGACAGGCGCGAGTAGTCACGCCCCATCTGTCTGCACAATCCGCAGTAAACGGATTTGTACGCTTCGTACTCACGCACGAGCAATTCACTTTTCTGAATTTTTATATAGCCGAACACTGCTCTGCTCCTTTTAGCCTACTTATTTCTAGTATATAATAATTTTTTAATTTACACAAGATACTAAACCGATAAAATGTTTACCGCTATTGAATTTATTTGCCATTTCATTTATAATATATCACATTAATGTGATAGTTGGTTGATTAAATGAACGTATATGACTTTGACAACACGATTTACGACGGCGACAGCACCGCCGATTTCTACCTTTTCTGCCTGAAAAGGCACAAAAAAATAATACTTCTCATACCATCTCTGCTAAAAGGTACGCTAAAATATTATGTGCTTAAAAGAGGTACAAAAACCGAAATGAAACAGAATATGTATCGATTTCTCGCAAAAATCGACGCCGAGCGCGATATAGAAGATTTCTGGCGAACCCACGCGGGTAACATAAAAAGGTGGTACATAACTCGGAAGAAAGCGGACGATATTATTATCTCGGCGTCACCCGAGTTTCTCCTTGCGCCGATTTGCAAAAAGCTCGGTGTAAAGCATCTTATCGCCTCGCAAGTAGACGTAAAAAGCGGTCATTACTCGGGCGAGAACTGTCACGGAGAGGAAAAGGTAAAACTTTTCTATGAGCAATTCGGCGGAGAAATCGATGAATTTTACTCCGACAGCCACAGCGACGACCCTCTCGCTAAAATAAGCAAAAAAGCGTTTATTGTAAAGAAAAATAAAATCTCCGAATGGAATTTCAAGGGATAAATTATGAACAAATTTATTTGCAAAACATTTGACGAGCTCACTACGCGCGAGCTTTACGAAATTCTGAGGGCCCGCTCCGCCGTGTTCGTGGTCGAGCAGGATTGCGTGTATCAGGATTTAGACAAAACGGACTACGAAAGCACACATATTTTCACGTGCAACGAGAGCGGAGAAGTCTCGGCTTACCTCAGGCTTTTTATGAAAAATGGCGAAAAGAACACAGCGCAGATAGGCAGAGTGCTCACTACGGAGCGTAAAAAAGGGCTGGGCGGCGAAATTTTGCGCGAGGGAATAAAAATCGCAAAAGAAAAGCTATGCGCCGAGGGAATATATATCGAAGCGCAGGAGTACGCTATACCGTTCTACAGCCGCGAAGGGTTTGAGGTCACTTCGGACGTATTCCTTGAGGACGGTATTTTGCACGTCCAAATGCGGTTGAAATTTTAGCAAAAACATAAATCTCACAATTTCAAAAAATATGAAAACTCATTTTACAAGTATGCTTAAATATATGAACGACCACCCTGACACGGCGGCAATGTTCGGTGTGGATAATGCAGACCGTAACGGACAAATCAAATATATAGAGAAAAACGGATTCAAAACGTACGGTTTTTCGGTTACAGCATATACGGATACGATTAGGAAAATCGCAGATTAGAATAAAATTTCATACGTTTACACAACTCCGCTATATAACTGATAAAGTGAATGCAAAAATCACCGTCTGACAGCGTCAGGCGGTGATTAATTATGTATTAATATTGAAATGGAATTGTGCTTTAATTATTTCTCGAAAACTGCTCCTGTTGAACCCGAGGTTACAAGCCTTGCGTAGCGCTTGATATATCCTGAAAGATTCTGCTCCGGAGCGACGTAGTTCTTTCTTCTTTCCTCGATAACAGAGTCGTCAACGTGGAGCGTGAGCGCGCGTCCGGCTATATCAACAGTAACGGTATCGCCCTCCTCGATAAGACCTATTAAACCGCCTGCGGCAGCTTCGGGACTGACGTGACCTACAGCCGCGCCGCGTGTTGCTCCGCTGAAGCGACCGTCCGTGATAAGGGAAACAGAGCTGTCGAGACCCATTCCGGCAAGAGCGGAGGTCGGAGCGAGCATTTCGCGCATACCCGGTCCGCCCTTCGGTCCCTCGTAGCGGATAACTATTACGTCTCCGGGATTAATTTTACCTCCGTATATAGCGTCGCAGGCGCTCTCCTCTGAATCGAATACGCGCGCAGGACCCGTGTTCTTCATCATTTCGGGAGCAACTGCTCCCTGCTTAACAACTGCACCGTCAGGGGCGATATTTCCGAAAAGAATTGCGATACCGCCGTCAGCGCGGTGCGGATTTTCAACCGTGCGGATAACCGTGCCGTCCGCCCCCGGAGCATTTTCGATTCGCTCGCCTACCGTACCCTTTACGGTGAGACAGTCTTTATGTATAATTCCGAGCTTGGAAAGCTCTTTCATAACTGCGGGAATACCGCCTTTCTCGTTGAGGTCGGTAATAAAAATTTTGCCTGCCGGATTCAGCTTGCATATCTGCGGAGTAGTTTTGCTGATTTCATCGATAACCTTAATGTCAACGGGAACGTCCGCCTCATAAGCGATAGCCAGGAGGTGCAGAACCGTATTGCTTGAACAGCCGAGAGCCATTTCACAGCGGAGCGCATTTTCAAAGCTCTCCTTTGTGATAATATCCTTAGGTCGAATATCATTTTTAAGCAGTTCCATAACCGTCTCTCCTGCCTCCTGAGCGAGCGCTCTGCGCGCGGCGGAAATTGCGGGACGTGTTCCGTTTCCCGGAAGTCCCATACCGATAGCCTCGGTAAGGCAGTTCATAGAGTTAGCCGTATACATACCCGAGCACGAGCCGCAGGTAGGACAAGCGTGATTTTCGTACTGACGTAGCTCCTCGTCGTCTATTTTGCCCGCGGCGTGAGCGCCGACAAATTCAAACATCTCAGAAAGTCCGTATCTCTCGCCCTTATATTCTCCGGGCATCATCGGACCGCCGGAAACGAAAACTGACGGGAGATTTAGACGGCACGCCGCAAGGAGCATACCGGGGACAATTTTGTCGCAGTTTGGAATAAACACAACAGCGTCGAGCGGATGCGCCGTCAGCATAACCTCGATGGAATCGGCGATAAGCTCGCGCGAACAGAGGCTGTACTTCATTCCCTTATGGTTCATGGCGAGACCGTCGCACACACCAATAGTGTTAAATTCAAACGGAACGCCGCCCGCGTTGCGGATACCGTCCATAACCTTTGCGGAAATGTCGTTTAGGTGCTTATGACCCGGGATATAGTCGCTTTTTGAATTAACTACGGCTACAAACGGGCGCTTGATTTCCTCGTCGGTAAGACCGAGCGCCTTTAAAAGCGAGCGCTGAGGCGCGCGTGTTGCGCCTGATTTCATCAGATCTGAACGCATATAGATTACTTCCTTTTCTGTAAATTAGTTAAAATCCTTAAAATTAATATTAACATACGAATAGTATAAAATCAAGCATTTTGGCAGGCTTGACACCGCGTATAACACAAATTGATTCATTTAACCCTCTGATTATAGAGCTTTATATTTGACCAATAATTAATTTACTTAAAAGCTAAAATGTAACTTTCATCAATTCTGCGGAAAATCTCCTCAGTAGGAACAGAACCGTCCAGAATAATCGTGTACCAGCTTTTCTTGTTCATATGCCAGCCGGGGAAATATCTCATATTATCCACTGTTTGCGGCGTCTTTTCGGGCTTTATTCGCAGGTCTATGACTTCAACGATTTCATCTGAAATTAAACCGAGCTTTGACCTCGGAATCGTCAGAATAAGACCGTACCATTTCCTATTATCCCTGCGCCGCCAAACAGCATTATCCGAAAACTTTTCCCACAAAAATTCCGGTTCATCGCCGTATCTTTCCCGTACATATTCGATAACTGCGAGAGTCTGCTCTCCGTGAAATATATCGGGGTCAAAGCATTTCTCGGAAATATCCCTTAAAACACTCTCGCACTCAGCTCTTACCTCTCCCACGTAAGCGCCGACGGACGACTCAATTTTATGGAGAGTGTACTCCTCATCTGACGCGGTATCTATCATCTTCGTAGCTACGGTACCGTCGCCTGTAACGAAAACGTAAAGCACAAACTGACCGTTCATCACGGCTGTCGAATATTTATAGCCGTTAAGGGTTTCGGAAAAGCCGTAGCTCATAAGCTTTACGCGACTCGCTTTTCTGTTTTTAAAAAATTTTTCTTCAAACATATTACCTGCTTACCTTGCAATCAGCTTAAGTTTCCTTCGTGTTTTTTGGAATAAAAGCCGCCCTTAGGCGGCTTTTATTCTGTATTCTCCGCGCAGTTTGCTGATGAAAGCAATATGCGACGAGTAAAGAAAGCGGGTAGGGCACGCTTTCCTGCATTATTTAACTTTAACCTCACAGGACAGAGTTACGCCGTCAACTGTCGCGGTGACAGTCGCCTTGCCGGCTTTTTTACCTTTTATAACGCCCTTTTTACTGACCTTTACTACCGACTCTTTGGAAGATTTCCACGTAACCTCCGAACCGCTGGACTGTTTTACCGCGAGGGTTTTTGTCTTGCCGACCCGAAGGCTCGTTGAATCCGCGTTAAGAATCGGGTCGAAAACCGTGACAACGCACTTTAGCTTTACGCCGTTGCGTTCTGCGACTATTTTCGCCTTACCGTACTTCTTTGCGGTCACGACGCCGTCATTGACAGTCGCCACTTTGGTCTTTGAGCTTGTCCAGTTTATATCGCCGCTTCCGCCCTTTATGGTCAAAGCGGCTGTTTTTCCCTTAACGAGTGAAAGCTCAGTATTGGATATTACGGGATTAATTACGGTAATTTTGCAGCTGAGATTTGTCTCTCCGTTTTTAACCGTAATTGTTGCCGTACCCTTTTTTTGGGCTGTGACGACGCCTTCGGCGCTCACTGCGGCAATCTTCTTGTTGCTCGATTTAAAGACCGAGTCTCCCTCGCCCGACTTGACCGCAAGGGTAAACTCATCAGTAATATACATTTTCTTTGATGTTTTGCTCAAATACGGGCGTACGTTATATAAAGTCTCACCTATCGTTCCGTTTTGGTAGGTGCAGCGGTTGAGGATAACCCAGCCTTCCTGCGACTTGTATGTAGTCCGTCCCCATGTATAGGTATCGGAGTATTCGACCTTATTTACCTTGATTTCGGTACCTTTCGGAATATTTTTGAGCTTGGTTGTTCCCTGATACTTGTCGTAGAGATAAGTATCCTTCTTCGAGACTTTGAAATTCTCGTAGGTAGTCGGGAACTCTGTCACAGTCACATTACAGCTGAGTGTTACGCCGCTGACTTCTGCGGTAATTTTTGCCTCTCCTACGGAAACGCCCGTTACCTTGCCCTTGAAGCTGACTTTTGCAACTTTTTTGTCCGACGACTTCCACGTTATTTTGTCCGTACCGCCTGTAACCGTAAGCGTAAATTTATCGCCTATACAGGTGGTCGCTCTTTCCTCGCTGATAAAAGGCGCCTTTACTGTGACCTTACACGCCGCAGCTCCTGTGAGAGTCTTAGCTTTAATCGTCGCTGTGCCCGCTTTTAAAGCTGTTATCTTACCCTTTTTGCCGACCTTGGCGACAGTTTTATCAGAACTGGAGAAGGTTGCGCCGAGACCGTTAGTCGTTGTCAGAGTTTTTGTCTTGCCGACATACAGCGTCTTTTTTGCAGGACTTACGGTCGGCGGTAGCTGATAATATTTTCCGTCAATACTGCCGCAAATATAATCGCAGTAATCGAGCGCTACCCAGCCTTTTTTGCCGCTGTAAGACGTGTTGCCCCAAAGGTATCCGCCTGCCAGCTTAAAGTCGATGACCTCTATCACCTTGCCGAACGAAACGGTTGCGAGGCGGGAGGAGTTGGTAGTTGCTTTCTCGCGAAGGGTGAGCGCGTCAGCGTTGACCTGCCACTTTTCGTGGTCTTCCGGCTCGTTCTCGATTTTCTTGGAATATTTTGGGTTGCCGTAGCCTATTACATAGCTTGCGGTAAGAGTGCGGCTGGCGTTAGCTGTATATTCGCACACCTTTCCGTTAGTCGCGTTACCCTCAATTACGTCGAGATAGTTGCCGTTAAGACCCGCGAGGATTCCGGTGTGAGTTGAAACGCTGCTGCTGCCCGCGTCGCGGTAAAACACAATATCACCCTTTTGAGGGGTATATGAGCCTCCGTGCGCTTTACTATCGTGCCAGCGTCCGATCGACTTAAACCACGCTACCTCAACACTGCAGGAAGCGTATTTCTGAATCACGCTGTTAGGAATATTTGCCTGATCTGCGCACCAACTCACAAACATCGCGCACCACGGCTGGTTAACAAAAATTCCGTTATACCAATCGCCGTACTTAGTGCCTACAGAGTTCTCCTGATAACCGACCTGTGTGCGCGCTATACTAACAATATCGGTCGGACCCGAGCCTGTGTTCTTATATTTGTTAGGGTAGCCTGTCGGAAAACCCGCAGCCTCTGTTTTAGTCACACTCAAGGCAGTCATCGCTGTTATCACAAGCGCAATAATCAGCAGATATGCAGTTATTCGTTTAGTTATTCGTGTCATAAATATCACTCAATGTTATTTTTTATAAATTATGCGTCGAAAATGCATTTTTCGACATTGTACATTAATATTTTAACATACTTCACAAATGAGGTCAACAGCTTATTCATTTTACAATAATTTCAATAAATATTTAACAATGGGTCTTGCATGGTACGCACTAATTTTTATAAATTAAACAAACGACAGATTCTTAGCCATTTCTTGTTTATATCAAATATCATTTTTCGGGTTTCTCCCTAAATATTGACAAAGAGCCTAAATAACAAAGTGCGGAAGGCTTTCGCCTTCCGCACGGAATAGTTTTAAGGTTTATTTACCTTTTAAGATTACTTTACAGAAATCTTTATCTTAGCCATTACGCCGTTCTGAGCGTACGCATAAATGTAGCACGTACCTTTCTTCTTGGCTGTAATCTTACCCTTCTTGGAAACCTTCGCGATCGATGTCTTTGAAGACTCGAACGCTACCTTGCGATGCTCCTTAACCTTGAGCTTCTTGCTCTCTGCTTTAAGCTTGGTCTTGAGCTTGAAGGTCTTACCTTTCTTGATCGTCTTTGTGCTCTTAGCGTTTGTAATAGTAATCTTCTTGGTGTTTCCTACTTTTCCGCCCTTTGTCGCTACGTGGATTGTCTTGGAGGTTGAAACTACCTTACCCTTCTTATCCAGAGCCATTACCAGGAACTTGTAGTACTTACCCTTCTTTAGCTTCTTATAGGTAAAGGATTTGCCGGTCGTAGTTTTGAGTTTCTTATAAGATTTACCGCACATATTGCCGTAAATTACAAACTTCTTAGTCTTGCTCGGCTTCTTATAGGTTATCTTGATAGAATTCTTAGTGGTCTTTGTATTCTTAACCTGGAGAAGGTTAAATGCACTACCCTTAGGATCCTTATCGTTCTTAGATTTAATGATAGCCTGTTCGGCTTCTTTACCGTCCGCGCCGGGTCCGAGGTCCTTAGCAGGCTTCGGAGTCGTCGGTTTAGCTGTCGACGGCTGTGTCGGTGCAGGTGTCGACGGCTGCGTCGGTGCAGATGTCGACGGCTGCGTCGGAGCAGGTGTCGATGGCTCGGTAGTCTCCGAACCTGTCGGAGTAGGTGTCGACGGCTGCGTCGGAGTTGGCGTCGACGGCTGCGTCGGAGTAGGTGTCGACGGCTGCGTCGGAGTAGGTGTCGACGGCTGCGTCGGAGTAGGTGTCGACGGCTGCGTCGGAGTAGGTGTCGACGGCTGCGTCGGAGTTGGCGTTGACGGCTGCGTCGGTGTTGGCGTCGACGGCTGTGTCGGAGTAGGTGTCGACGGCTGCGTCGGTGTTGGTGTCGACGGCTGCGTCGGTGTTGGTGTCGACGGCTGCGTCGGTGTTGGCGTCGACGGCTGCGTCGGTGTTGGCGTCGACGGCTGCGTCGGTGTTGGTGTCGACGGCTGCGTCGGTGTTGGTGTCGACGGCTGCGTCGGGTTAGAAGATGTTATAGGATCTGAAGAAGGATCTTCACCCTTATGCTCCTCAACCGTAAACGCATCGCCCTCGCCTGCTATTACAAGCTTGTCGGCATAATCCGTAACGTTAACATTATTAGCTACATACTCTCTTACCCATTGTGAATGCTCACTGTCTTCATATACCTGATACTGGATTACCTCTAGTTGAGCATTAGTCGGGATAGTTGTTTTTGCAACGTAGATTGTTCTGCCGTCCGTGTATGTTTCGGATGTTGCAGTGAAGTCAGGGAACGACCACTCGTTATTAGATATAACGTGCATATTCAGTCTGAACGAATAGCCCGCTTCTATATCAGCAGCAGTAGGAACAAAGTAGAATGTATACTCAGTTGTGTCGCCTATCGGTGTAGTGTCAGAAGAAGGCTGCGTATTATTGCCGTCAACTGTGTACGAAAGCTTGAGTGTTCCGTCATCGTTCTCTGCGAGTGTGAATGTAACTTCACCTGCGGGAACGTAGAGTTTGTCGGACTTTCCGTCTACATATTTACCATATAGGATAGCCTCTGTTGTCTCTTTTCCGAGCCATCCGTCAGTATAGTAAGTAGTTCCGTCTCCTGCTTTAACAGCAACATAGGCTTCCTGCGCAACGGTCATTGTATACTTGCCGTTTACGAACTTTTTGTCTCCGAAACTGTCGGAATCTTCATTTATACCAATGTTTTTGCCGTCAAATGTACCTACGAGATAGTAATCGCCCTTTAAGCTCGGATTTGTAGGCTCATCAGGGTCTACCTTACCGTCAACTGTGTAAGAAAGCTTAAGTGTTCCGTCATCGTTCTCTGCGAGTGTGAATGTAACTTCACCTGCGGGAACGTAGAGTTTGTCGGACTTTCCGTCTACATATTTACCATATAGGATAGCCTCTGTTGTCTCTTTTCCGAGCCATCCGTCAGTATAGTAAGTAGTTCCGTCTCCTGCTTTAACAGCAACATAGGCTTCCTGTGCGACGGTCATTGTATACTTGCCGTTTACAAACTTTTTGTCTCCGAAACTGTCGGAATCTTCATTTATACCAATGTTTTTGCCGTCAAATGTACCTACGAGGTAATAATCGCCCTTTAATCCCGGATTCGGATTTACTGAGCTTGACGGCGTAGTAGGTTTAGGATCAACAGAAGTTCCCCATTCACCTTTAAGCTTAGCTTTCCAGCCATCGCCCCAGCCGGTAATAGTATATGTTTTACCATCATTGCCTGCCATTTCCAGATCTTCTGTCTGATTCCACAGATTTTCACTGTCCCATTCCGGAGGAGTGACTGTTCCTAAAGGAGTCCTTATGAATAATATTTTTTCTTTCTTTATACCTGTGAATTTTGTTAGACCATCGATGACTGTTCCGGAAATCCACACACCGTCATAGTCGTCGTTCCAGTTCCATGCAAACCAAGTAGCAGCCTTGTCTGCATTTACACAGAATGTATCATCTAAGTATACTGTAGCTCCGTCCTTAGAAGGAGTGGTAGTTGTTGTCGGGTCGGAAGAAGAAGGCTTCGGATCCTCGCCTTTCTTAACATACGAAAGATGGAGCGAATCGCCATCGTTCACCTTGAGGGTGAACTCATATGTACCTGCGGGAACCTTGAGCTTTGATGTATCGTCATCGTTTACATACGCAACCTTGTAAAGGTCTGCTTCCGTTGCGCCATCTCCGGGATATCCATCAGCCCAATACCTAGCGCCTAAACCGTTCTTTACATTTACATAGCTTTCTTCATTAAATGTTACGGTTACCTTACCGTCAACAAATTTATTACTGTCGCCATCATATTGGCTGCCATCAATCCAGCCTATGAGGTAATACTCCTTATCAGCATCTGAGGATGGTGTGGACCATACACCTTTAAAATAACTATCTTCATAGTCTGTGAATGTGAAATGAGTTCCTGCAACAGTTTCTTCGTGAGAAATGTTCCAGCAATCACTCTGTGATGGATCAAGCTTGCCCTCAGCTGAACCTTCCTGCATTCTTGAAATCTGGATTTTTTCCAAAATGCCGGTAAATACGATCATTCCGTTTTCTGCAGAGCCTTTAACCCATTTACCGCCGTCTTTATTGTCTCCGTTCCAGGTCCATGCAAACCATGCTGGATTGCCTTCTACCGCTTTACCGGGAATAAAGTAAACTGTTTTGCCGTCCTTATTCTCTGTGCTGGTAGAGGCTGTTGAAGTATCAGAACTTGAAGGCTCCTCGTCTGTGTGCTCCTCAATTGTAAAGTTTGCGCCGTCGCCTGCTACTACCATCTTATCGGCTAACGCTGTAACCTTGCACGGCTCGTTTTCATACTGTTTTATAAATGCACCTTCGGAACCTAATACCATATACTGTATTCTATCAAATTCAGCATCTTTCGGAAGAGTTAACTCGGCCTCATAAATCGTTCTGTCGCTTAAAGCGATAGATGCAACTTCTCCTTGTGTATAGGTCTCGTCCGTTGCTTTAAAATCAACATCATACTTACCTTCATTTTCGTCATAACCGTTAAGGTGAGCGCTTAATTTGTAGGTGTAACCCGCCTCTATATCATCAGCAGTAGGAACAAAATAGAATGTGTATGTTGTCTTTTCAACCTCTTCTGAGGATGAGGATGATGTTTCGCTGGAGGAAGAACTCTCAGAACTTGAAGAACTCTCAGAACTTGAAGAACTCTCAGAACTTGAAGAGCTTGAGGAACTTGAAGAGCTTGAAGAACTCTCGGAACTCTCAGTACTCTCGGAGCTCGAAGAGCTTGAGGAACTTGAAGATGAACTCTCATCAGCTTCAAATAATATAATGAGATACTTTGTGCTGTAATTGAACTTAAATGTGTAAGTTCCTCCGCTTGCTTTTAGCGTACAGTTGTCCTCGCTGGTTTTGAATTCCCAGCCTAATCCTTTGGAAGTTGTTTCCGTAGTATCCTCGATTGTGCCGTTGTTTCCGAGCCATGTTTCTCCGCTTTTAAGCTTAAACTTGTACTCACCGGAACTTAATTTGAGTGTTGTTGTAACAACATTCTCCTCATCGCCGGCGGTCATAGCTTTTCCGTTATCCCAGTCGGATAATTCACCCATCAGATACCATGTCTCATCTTGTGCTACGGATGAAGAAGATGTCTCGCTGGATGAAGAACTAGAAGAACTTGAAGAGCTTGAAGAACTTGAGGAACTAGAAGAGCTTGAGGAACTTGAAGACTCCTGTTGCTTTTCAGGATAAGTTACAGTAAGCTTATGTGTTTTTGTATCAAACTCAAACACATATGTGCCTGCTATATCAGGTGTTATTTTATCATTTGCGCCGCCTGTTTTTAGTGTTGCACTATTATTTGCTCTTGTAATAGTGCCGTCGCTGTACTTAGGATCATAACCTGAATTTGTAACTAAAAACTCTTGCTCTTTATTAAGATATTCAGACTTAGTAATATTAATTGAAACGCGTGCAACATCACCAGAAGAGGACGTCTTTCTAAGCTCGGAATTAACGCCCATTGCCCATCCGTTAAAGCTGCCTGCTACATAAAATCCTATACCCTCGCCCTCAAGCTTAGGAATGTTGTCAGGATCAGTAACCCATTGACCTGTTTCTGCGTCATAATACTTATTGGGTTCGATGTCCAAGTTACCGATTTTGCCGTTGTTTTCAACTCCGCCGTTAGTGAAAATACACTGATTTGCAACTATGTTTCCGCTTGAATAGATAGCAATTTCGTAAATCTTATTTCCGCTCTTTGTGGTTCTCTTTGTATCCGTCATTGGCTTGCCCGGCCAACCATTGTTTACACTGTCGCCGTTCCACATATATGCATATGGGATTCCCCAATTCTTTGCAGTACCGGAAGCAATAAGATAAATCTTTGAAGTTTCGATAGGATCCTGCTTCGAGGTGGTGGGAGCTGTTGTATCCTGTGGATCAGGGTCTACTGTAGAGTCCTTTTTGTAATTAACCCATTGACCCGAACTGCTGATATACATTTTACCAGAAAAAACAGAAGTTTCTGTCCAAGAAGAAATTACCTGTTTTTCTCCCTTATGTTCACTACCGCTATAAAGCTGGAACTGGAGTATATCATAGCCACCGTACTTTTCAGTAGTGACAGCTTTATAAATAGGCTTTCCGTTATATGTGTCTCCAGTTTTTGTCATATCAACCTGCTTCCAGAGTCCACCGTTATCGTTACCCAATTTTGCATTCGCTTTAAGTGTATACGAACCAACATAGTTGTTATCATCTACAAAATAAAAGGTAACCGATTCTTCAGTGCCGTTAGCAGCATTAGCCGTCATTGTACCAACAATCATTGTTGAGAAAACCATCAGAACAGAAAGTACAATAGCAACTGATTTTTTCAATGTTTTCATGGTTTTAAATAACCTCCATTTCTAAAAATTAGTTAAACGTGGGTTATATGCTTAATAAATGTTTTTACTGTCTGACCTCCTCAGTGATTGCAACGCAAACAACATTCACATCGTCACACTAACCTACAATTATTAACAGTATCATACTAACATATATATAATATTTTTTCAATAGCTTTTAATTTTTTTGTGAAAAGTCAACATTCATTGGAGGTAAATTTTATTCAAAATTTCAGGTAATTCTTTTGCGATGTTTTAAAATTAAAAAATATCCGATAAACCGACGTCATTATACAGAAAAAGGTCGGGCAATGCCCGACCTGATATTCGTATATAAGTTTAGTCTCCGAGCGTGTAGAACGGCTCTACTCCGTCAACGGCTTTCTTCGCGAAAGGTACGTTATACGGCATCATAGAGAGCATATATCCGCTAAGATGCGGAGACGCGGCTGCGGAAATACCCTTAAAAATCTCCTCCATTTTATCGCCCGTAAAGTCAACGATTACAAGATAGCTGGGCTTTTCCTCGTTCTCGCGCTTAAACATACGCAGATACGCCGCGTTTACGTCGTCCCGCTCGCGGAGAACGTTAATTATCGCCGCCATCATATCAATCGGATATTCGTCAGGCTCCGGGTCGCCGAGCTGAACCTGCTCGTCCGCGCCGATAGTCTGCTGTTTCAGCCCGTCAGCGTTATTTTGCATATCCTTTTTCTGCTCCGAAAGTGATTTGACCATAGGCTTCGGGAACGCGACGGAGCGGCCGAACGGATTAATAACAAATCCCATAACATTGCTGTTCGGGTCCTCAAGAAGCTGAGCATATCCGTCGAAATTCATAACGACGTCCTGCTTGCCTTTGGAACCCGCCCATTTTTTCTTTTCGCTTTCGTCTGTAAACGCGGGGAAAAACTTCTCGCCGTTCTGATTTTCGATAAGCTGGAACTGTACCTGAGTCTCCTGCTGCATAACGGTACTGCCGTTTTTATCGGTTTTAGCGACCGGGCGCGGCTTTGAGACGTTTCCCGGAGTAATAAACTGAGCGTTCATAACGCAGTCAATCATACGGTTTACATTCTCTGGTGTGTTGTCCTCCTGCATATTTACAATAGCCTCAATGAGTTCGGGGTTAGTTATCGGCTTTTTCTGTTTTTCCATATGTACCTCCTGAAATGTGTACTTATTAAAATTTAACGTATTTTTCGGACACAGACCGTGCGCGGTCGGACTGGAAGTAGACGTAGGTCTGGTCCGCAATAAGTCTGCTGCCGCCGAAATCCACCACAAAAATCTTTTTACTGCTGCACGATTCCTGCGAAACAATTTTCAGCGGATTGCGCCAAAACTCGGCTTCATTCGTTGCATACTCGAGGGCAAACTGCGGAGCAGTGAGCTGTACGCTGCTGTACCCCGTAAAAGGGCTGAGCTCGTCGCCGCTGATAAGATAGTATTGCTTTTTCAAAAGCTTTATACCAATATCGGCGTTTACAAGACTTCCTATATACTTGCAGCTGTCGCCTAGGAACATTCCGGTCTTGTAGTAGCCTATCGAAACGGTTAGGTCGGACTTCACCGCCACGGGGAGCGCGAGACCGTTCGCACCCGAAAGACCGCTGTTGATGTCAACGCTGACGGTGTAAGCCTGCGAGCGGTTAATCGCCTTAATAATTGAAATCATCGGCTCTCTGAGCTGACCCGAAAAGCCCGTTCCCAGGAGACAGTCGACAACAATGTCAAAACCGTTAAAGTCGGTCCCGCCGTTGCAATCCTCCGTCCTCACGCCGTTTCTGAGACATCGTGTGTAATAGTAATCGCCGTCCTCGGAGCGTTTTTCACTCGCGGTCATTATAATCGGGTGAAATCCGCGTTCCGAAAGTATCTCCGCCAGTGCGTAGCCGTCTCCGCCGTTGTTTCCGCTTCCGCAGACTACGGCGATTTTTCCGCCCCACGAGACGTTTTTGAACACGCCCATAGCCGCGCGGTACATAAGCTCGCGCGAGCTTGCGGTAGTATTTATAGTGAAAGCATCGCTTTCACGCATATTTTTTACTGATATAACATTTTCCATATATAGTTACTTTCTTTCCGGGTTTATAAGGTCACATTTTATTCTTAAAAATACCGTTATACGCCACGACTGCCGCCTTATCGTCCATATTTACGCGCAGGTCGTAGCAGTCCACCTGCCGAATAAATCCGTCCAAAAGTCCGAGGAGGTTGCTCATAAGCTCAGGATCTTCGGGACGCACTGTCTGATTAAGCGCGCGGGCAACGACTGACGCGGTATCTATCGGTCCAATTGAGTTCTTCTCTGCGCGCGATAGGAAACAGAGCGCCTTAGCAGGCACGCGGATATTCTCTCCCATTCCTTCCTTCCCACGCCAGGGAGTACCGCAAACGTAGAATTTTCCGTCTATACGGCGGATAATCGGCTTATCGTCGTTTATAACCGTGACGCGGTCGCCAAAATTCCTGAGCCAGAGATTGCGGTGAGTGCTTTTGCCCGTTCCGCTCGCCGCGGCAAAAAGCACCGCCTGACCGTCGACAGCTACAGACGAACAATGAAAGAAAAACGCGTCGTACTTTTTCATTATAATATATATATACTTGCGGTACAAAGCTGTGCTCTCGCAAATCCGGTCGGTAACATCATACGGAGTGAGCCGCCGCTCCCTCTTTATATCCTCGTCGGAAACAGAGAGAGAAAACTCAGGCGCTCCGCCCTCTGAAAGATAATCCTTCATAAGGTCATAGGTGAATTTGTAGCGTATATCAGCGCTGAAAACCACGCCCGCGATTTCGTAATTAAATATCATAATGCTTTAAATATCATCAAAATCCACTTCCGTGGTATCCCTCGGAACACCGTTATCGAAATCCGCACTGCTTGTATCGGACGGTTTTGACGTGGTCTTGGAAGAGGAGTTCGAGGAGGCTTTGGAAGTTGTTTTCGCGACCGTTTTAGACGAAGTTGTACTCTTTGAAACTGTTGATTTGCTGACAGAGCTTGACTTGCCGACGGAACTCTCAGTCCCCGAGCTTAATGACGGGCTGTTTTCGGAGTCGGAACTCGTATCCGAACTGACTTTAGAGTCGGAGCTTGTTTTACCCTTAGTTTTCGAGATGTTTTCGCCGTTTAAATCGGACTCTCCCTTTGCAGTATTATTTTCTTCAGTAATTGACGCGGCGCTCTCAACGCCGTTATCCGAGCCGCCTGCGCAGCTGCAGGAGGCTGAAAATACGGTAAATATGAGCGTCAGGGTCAAAAGACATAAAATCTTTTTAATTTCCATATAAAACACCGTTTAAATCATAAACTAATTTTAGTAAAATTGCAATAGTAAAAACTAACAAACGTATGCACAAAAACATAAAAAATGCATAATATACAACTGTGAGGACAATCCCTCACCTATGTACAGGCAAAAATTGTACAACCTATGACTTTATACTAAACACCAACTAAAGTATCATTGTTTATGTGGTTATTCTATCTCATTTTCAATCGGTGTTTAGCATCTTAAACATTACCTCCAGCTTCAGGCTGTCCGTTTCGGGCAGCCTGTTTTCGCTCTTTATTCATATTCTGCGCCAAGCAGTATTAAAACGCGTCAATATAGTAAGTATAAAAGTAAAAGGCGCTCCGAAGAGCGCCCGAAATTACTTATTCTGAATGTACTCGTCAATACCTGCCGCTGCGGTCTTTCCCGCACCCATAGCGAGGATTACGGTAGCCGCACCCGTTACGGCGTCGCCGCCTGCGAACACACCCTCACGCGAGGTGAGACCGTTTTCGTCGGCGATAATTCCTCCCCAACCTTGTGTATTCAGTCCGTCTGTGGTAGCTTTTATCAGCGGATTCGGAGACGTTCCTATAGCCATAATAACAGCGTCAACATCAATTACGAACTCGCTTCCCTCTACAGGAACAGGTCTGCGGCGACCGCTCTCGTCGGGCTCGCCGAGCTCCATTTTTATGCACTTAATTCCTCCGACGTTTCCGTCCTCGTTCGGAAGTATTTCAACAGGATTGTTAAGCACCCTGAAGATTATTCCCTCTTCTTTAGCGTGCTCGACCTCCTCGCGCCTTGCGGGAAGCTCCTCCTCACTTCTTCTGTATACTATGTAAACTTCGTCAGCGCCGAGACGTTTCGCGCAGCGCGCCGCGTCCATAGCAACGTTACCGCCTCCGACAACAGCGACTTTTTTCGCTTTTACGATAGGAGTAGATGAGTTTTCCTTATACGCTTTCATAAGATTCGTACGGGTTAAAAATTCATTCGCGGAGAAAACGCCGTTGAGATTCTCGCCCGGAATATTCATAAACCTGGGAAGTCCTGCGCCGGAACCGATAAATACAGCCTCGAATCCCATTTCTCCCATAAGCTCGTCAATCGTAATTACGCGCCCGATAACCATGTTAGTCTCGACTTTTACGCCCAAAGCCTTGAGTCCGTCTACCTCTTTCTGAACGATAGACTTAGGAAGTCTGAACTCGGGAATACCGTACACGAGCACGCCGCCTGCAAGATGAAGAGCCTCAAAAACGGTAACGTCATATCCCTTCTTGGCGAGGTCTCCCGCGCAGGTAAGACCCGCCGGACCCGAGCCGATAACAGCAACCTTGTGACCGTTAGGCGCAGGTTTTGATACCTCTGCGTTTTCCTGAGCGTTGTGCAGGTCTGCAACAAATCTCTCAAGGCGTCCAATGCCGACAGGCTCGGTCTTAATACCTCTTACGCAGAACTTCTCGCACTGGTTCTCCTGCGGACATACACGTCCGCATACAGCAGGCAGAGAACTTGACTCGGATATAATATCGTATGCCTTCTCAAAATCGCCCTCGACAATCTGATGAATAAAATCGGGTATCTGAATATTTACCGGACAGCCCTTTACGCAGGGTCTGTGCTTGCAGTTTAAACAGCGCTGCGCTTCGTCAACGGCAGCCTCCTGAGTGTAGCCGAGCGCTACCTCTAGGAAATTTTTATTGCGAACGTCGGGTGCCTGCGATGGCATCTCGTTCTTTTTAGGAGACATATTAGGCATTACTGTACCTCCTTTTTAAACAGGTTGCACGCGTCGCAATGAGCCTTGCGCTCAAATTCCCTGTAGTACGCGCCGCGTCTCATCGCTTCGTCAAAATCGACCTCGAATCCGTTGAAGTCGGGTCCGTCGACGCACGCGAATTTCGTCTTTCCGCCTACAGTAAGGCGGCAGCCTCCGCACATTCCCGTTCCGTCAACCATAATCGGGTTCATCGAAACCGTAGTCGGAACGTTAAAGGGTTTAGTCGTTGCAACAACAAACTTCATCATAATAAGCGGACCTATAGTTATTACCATATCATAATTCTCGCCGCTCTCGATAGCCTCCTTAAGCGGAGCGGTAACGACGCCCTTATCTCCGTATGAGCCGTCGTCTGTCATAATCGTAAACTTATCGGAGCAAGCGCGGAAATCGTCCTCAAGAATAACTAAGTCCTTGTTGCGGAAACCTACTATGGAGTGAACCTCCGTGCCCTGCTCGTGGAGAGCCTGCGCAACAGGCAGCGCAATCGCGCAGCCCACACCGCCTCCGACGACGCACACCTTCTTTAATCCCTCGATATGCGTGGGAACTCCGAGAGGTCCGACGAAGTCCTGAATATACTCGCCCTCATTTTTGTGGTTAAGTATCTCCGTGGTAGCGCCGACGACCTGAAAGATAATCTTAACCGTACCCTTCTCTTTATCGCAGCCTGCGACAGTTAATGGGATTCGCTCGCCGTCCTCGGTAACGCGCAGAATGATAAACTGCCCTGCTTTAGCCTTATTAGCTATGTACGGAGCTTCTATCTCCATCTGTGTGACCGTGGGATTGAGCGGCTTTTTCGTAACAATTTTATACATAGTACCTAATCCTTTCACTGCAGTATTAAGTAGCGTAATCTGAATATGAGTCTAAGCTTTAGTATTTTAACATAAATGAAAGTTTTTTGCAACAACCTGCAATATATTATATTTCAAAAACTTATTAAAATAAATGGCATTTTTATTGACATTTTTTGTTTTATATGTTAATCATAATGAAAGAAATATCCCATACGGGAAAAACTAATTTTATAAGTCGGAAAAAGTCAGGAGGAAATTATGAAAAAAATTGTACTTGTAGGCACGGGAATGGTCGGAATGAGCTTTGCATACGCGGCTCTTAACCAGAACTTATGCGACGAGCTTGTGCTGTGTGACATAAACACAAAGCGCGCCGAGGGCGAGGCGCAGGACCTCAATCACGGACTTGCATTCTCAAAAACGAGTATGAGAATTTACGCCGGAGATTACTCGGACTGCAAAGGCGCGGATATTGTCGTAATAAGCGCGGGCGTAAACCAGAAACCGGGCGAGACAAGACTTGAGCTTTTACAGCGCAACCTCGAAATCTTCAAGACGATTGTAGAACCCGTTGTAAAGAGCGGATTTGACGGAATTTTTTTAGTTGCCACCAATCCCGTGGACATTATGACGAGAATTACCCGCAAGCTGTCGGGTTTTGAGAACAGCAAGGTAATCGGCACGGGCACGACGCTCGACTCGGCAAGACTGCGTTTTCTTTTGGGAGACTATTTTAAAATCGACCCGCGCAATATTCACGGCTATGTTATCGGAGAGCACGGCGACAGCGAATTCGTTCCCTGGTCGCAGGTGACGATAGGACCTAAACCCGTGCGCGACGAACTTATGGACAATCCCGAATTTAAAATGAGCGATTTGGAACAAATTGAGGAAGAGGTGCGGCACGCGGCATATAAAATAATTGAGGCAAAAGGCGCGACGTATTACGGAATCGGCATGGCGATTTGCAGGGTTGCGAGAGCTGTATTGCAGGACGAGAACTCTATTCTCACCGTAAGCTCGCGTCTCGACGGCACGTACGGTCTTGATAAGGTCTATGCAGGCAATCCGTGCGTGGTGAACAAATACGGCGCCGTGAGGAGAATCGAGCTTACAATGATGAACAATGAGATGAAAAAGTTTAAGGAATCCTGCGAACTGCTTGACAAAACCTTTTGCTCGCTTTCGTTCGATAAAAAAGAAGAAAATGAAGAAAACAGATAACTCTAACCGTCGGAAAGGCTCAGCTTTTGCTGGGCTTTTTTACATATAAGACAAGGTTATTGTTAAATAAAATTTGTAACAAAACATATTTTAATGTATCATATTATCAAAGGAGGTGGATTCGTGCCTTTTGAAAAACTGTATAAAGAAAACTATAATATTGTTTACGGCTTTCTGTTTAACCTCTGTAAAAACGAGAGCATAACCGAGGAGCTTACCGCCGCAACATTTTTTAAAGCTTTTTCTAAATTTACTTCATTTAACGGCAAATGCAAAATATCAACGTGGCTATGTAAAATTGCCGAAAACGAGTATTTTCAGTATTGCAGAAAGCATAAGCGGCTTAACGGTTTCAATGAACTGTCGGATATACCCGACGAAGTTTATATTGAGGAAGCATTTCAGGATAAAGCCACTGCAATAGAGATACATAAGCTTTTACATGAGCTTGAAGAGCCGTACAAGGAAGTATTCATACTCAGGGTATTTGCTGAGCTTAAATTCAGTGATATTGCCGCAATTATCGGTAAAACGGAAGTATGGGCGCGGGTCACCTACCACCGCGCGAGAAAAAAACTTTTGGAAAAGATGGAGGATAAAAATGTATAACGAGTGCGATATAGTAAAAGACCTTATTCCGCTGTATGCAGATAAGCTGGCGAGCTTCGGAAGCCGGGATTTAATTGAAGAGCACTGCGCAAATTGCGAGGAGTGCAAAAAAGAACTGGAGCTTGCCGAAAAGCTTATAAAGACCGAGGAGAAGGATAAACCGAATAATATGGATAAAGTATGGGCAAATATAGCTCATCAGGAGCGAAGAAAAACAAGGCGAAAACGAATTTTAATAATTACTGTCATATTTATATTGGGTTCATTTGGTCTTTCTTTATATTCATTCATTTTCCACGGCAACACCTGGTTTACGACGGTCGACCTTAATGTTGCCAATTCCTACGAAAGCAAAGAAGAATCTCATCCCGGAAAAGATGAAGTGCAAGCGGCGGCAGAGGGAGTTAAAAACTTTTTTGAAGAAAGGTTTCCCGGCTGTATACTGCTTAATTTATCATATGATGAAGGGGCTACCTATAACAAGAAATATTCCGAGTATGATGACGCCATCGCTTTTTTAAGCGACTATTATATTTTAATCAGTGACGCTGCAACCTCGGGCGGTGACATGATGAGGAAACTATGGTCGTGGTATGTACGATACAATTACATCTATGACAAATGGGAAGTTGTAAGCTACGGCTACGGCTGATGCAATTTTTGAAACAAAATCTTCACCCTATAAAAAATAAACGGCTCCGTTTTTTACGCAGCCGTTTATTTTACAGTAAATTACAGTAAAAAACGTATACACAAAAAGCATACTTAGCGTGAAACGAAAAGAAACCCCCGAAATAATCGGAGGTTTCCAAAACGTACAAACTGTTATCTCTTTGAGAACTGCGGTGCGCGGCGAGCAGCCTTGAGACCGTATTTCTTTCTTTCTTTCATACGTGGGTCACGAGTGAGGAAGCCTGCCTTCTTAAGCGCAGGACGGAGAGCTTCGCTGTCGTACTGGAGAAGAGCTCTGGAGATACCGTGGCGGATAGCTCCTGCCTGACCGGTAACGCCGCCGCCGTTTACACGGCAAACAACGTCGAACTTCTCAGCAGTTTCCGTAAGATTGAGAGGCTGGCGAACGATTAACTTTAGAGTCTCGAGACCGAAGTAATCGTCTATGTCTCTGTCGTTGATTGTTACCTTACCTGTCCCTTGGTAAAGTCTAACGCGGGCAACAGAAGATTTTCTTCTTCCTGTGCCGTAAAAATAAGGTGTCTTATCATAGATACTCATTATTATGTGCCTCCTTCTTAAGCCTCTACAGCCTCAGGCTTCTGAGCCTGATGGTTGTGTTCTGCACCCTCGAACAGACGAAGTCTGAGGAGAGCACTTCTGCCGATAGTATTGGACGGAAGCATACCCTTAACAGCAAGCTCCATAGCCTTTGTAGGACGGGTTGCCATAAGAATGTCGTAAGACGTTTCCTTTAAGTGACCGATATAGCCTGTATGGCGCTGCCACTTCTTCTGGGAGAGCTTGTTACCCGTGAGAACAGCGTCCTTGCAGTTAATGATGATTACATGGTCGCCGCAGTCTACGTGGGGAGTAAAAATCGGCTTATGCTTACCTCTGAGAAGTGTAGCAGCCTGAGCAGCAACACGGCCTAACGGCTTGCCTGCTGCGTCAATTACGTACCACTTGCGGTCGATTTCGCTTTTCTTAGCCATATAAGTTGACATAGCGTTATCCTCCTAAACTTTTTTCGATGCTCGACTATTATAATACGGGAAACACCCTTTGTCAACACTTTTTCTCAATTTTTTTAATTTAGAAATCTCAAAGTCTTAAAATCACGTTAATTCTCTTTTTATCTCAATTATACTAACTTGCAAATTTCAATTTTTCTTTTTAAGCGCAGAAAAAATCTCGATATTATATAGACTTTTTGCTTTCCGATTGATATAATTATAATATATATCTGAAAGGGGAACAATCCTATGAACAATGACTACAGAGTAGGTATAGATTTAGGCGGCACCAACATTGTTGCGGGAGTCGTTGACAAAGACTACAACATTATCGCGCGCGCTGAGTGCAAAACCGCTATCCCTCGTCCCGAGGCTGACGTGTGCGACTCTATGGCGGACATCGTAAAGAAGGCGGTAAAGAAAGCAAAGCTCACAATGGACGACATCGCATACATCGGTATAGGCGTGCCCGGAGCAGTAAATCCCGAGACTAAAATCGTAGAAACCTCCCCCAACCTCTTTTTCACCAACTGGGAAGTGAGCAAAATGATGGAGGAAAGGCTTAATAAGTGCGTTAAGATTGAAAACGACGCCAACGCGGCGGCTCTCGGAGAATTTCTCGCAGGCTCGGCTAAAGGATGCAAAAACGCTGTTGCAATCACACTCGGAACAGGCGTGGGCGGCGGTATTATCATTGACGGCAAGATTTACAGCGGCTCTAACTTCGCAGGCGCGGAGCTCGGTCATATGGTTATCGTCAAGGACGGCAAAAAATGCGGCTGCGGCAGGCGCGGCTGCTGGGAGGCGTACGCTTCCGCAACGGCGCTTATAAATATGACCAAGGACGCTATACGCAACGAGAAAGCGGAGTTTTCCTATATGCTGGACGCGGTCGACGGCGACCTCGACAACGTAACCGGAAAGACAGCCTTCGACGCTATGAAAGACGGCGACGCCACGGGCAAGGCTGTGATTGAGGAGTACATAGGCTATCTCGCTACGGGTATCACCAACGTAATCAACATCTTCCAGCCCGACGTTCTCTGTGTAGGCGGAGGCGTGAGCAAGCAGGGCGAAAACCTCCTCGCTCCTGTAAGAAATATCGTTGAGCAGGAAAGAATCACGAAGAATAACGATAAGCAGACCGTAATCTGCGCCGCAACCCTCGGCAACGACGCGGGTATTATCGGCGCGGCGTGCCTTTAAAAAGTTGAATTCGCTCGGCAAGTTATTCGGTTAACTTTATTTTGACTATACAAACAAAAGGGGATATTACATTTTTACGTCAGCAAAATGTAATATCCCCTTTTTCATTAAAATTTATTGATATGATAATATGATTTAATCTTTATTTCGTTTTCTGTCGGCTATTAACTCCACGATATACGCCGTGCAAACAAAAATATCAAGAATAGTAATCGCGTAATAAGGAATCCGCCACATTAAACCTATAGGATAGAGTAAAATTGCCAGAGCGAAAACCGAGATGACTACTGTAAAAATGATTTTTTGCACTTTGCCTTCAAGTCTGAATTTAAAGACGGACAGCGCAAACAGGACGGCGATTACGATTATTATTAAAGAAATTACTATAAGTCTAAGCGATGTATTGTAAGTGCGCGAAGCATAGAGATTTATCTGCTCTGAGATAAAATAGAAAGAGTATGTAAGGCAAAGTACAATCAGTCTTAAAATTAGCGATAATGATTTTTTCATTTTTCCTCCTTAAATATACGTGGATTTCATATAAGAAAGTCTATGCAATTTCCTATACAGTATATCACCTTTTTATATAAAGCGCAAGTTTGGTCGCCAAAAAGAAAGCGTACAATAACTCGATACGCTCTCTTATATATCAACTACTCGGGGACTGTTGCGTCAGTCGGCTCTTCGGTCTGCACCTCAGTGGTCGGCTCTTCCTTTTCGGTAATAAAAATCTTTACGGCAGTTTTAGTTTTAAGCTCGTTTACAAGCTCGACAGCCTTACTTATATCGGTGATTTTACCCTGCTCGACCGCGTCGGTCAGTGTATAAACCGTGCCGTCGCATAAGAAGTAGAGGCCGAGAGCGTACGTCTCCTGCGAGTCGCTGTAGAAAAACTCATAATCGCCTATATACTCCGTACCCGTTTCTCCGGTGTAATCCGCGTCGGTCCTGTAGATAAGTTTTCCGCCGTCAAGCTCGCCTACATTCGCCGCGGAAACCGCATCTATTCCGAAGTATTCCCCGACAACCTGCGAATCGCTGTCGTCTCTTTTCACGGTTATTCCTACTTCGCTGTTCTCGATAAGTCTTACCGCCTCATCGAAATCCTCGAAAATGTCCTGGGAATACGTCTCGCCCAGCGTAAAGCACTGCTCCTCGTTCAAAGCATAAATGCCGAGGCCGTAGGGCGCGCACTGAGTGTCAGAGCTGAACACATACTCACCTATTATATAATCGCAGGAATAGTCCTCTCTTTCATAATTTGTAGCATAACAGATTTTTAAGCCGTCGACCTCTCCCAGATAAGTGAGCGAAGATACATTAATATCATTTTTTACCAACAGCTTTATAAGCTTTTCCTCCTCAGTCTTCTCCTCTGCCACGGAGTTTTTGGAAGAAGTTGTGCTGTAAACTATGCTATTGTTGCTGCTTTTGCTTTTGTCTGCGCTTGTGGACTTTTCGGGAACGCTCGCTTTCTTAACCTTTGTCTCGGTTACGGTAACCTCGGACTTAGCGGGTATAAATACTCCGCCGGGATTTGCAAACGCGGCTACCATTCCGGCGCAGAGCAGTACGAAAATTGCCGCTACGGATATTAATCTCGGAGTGCTTAAACGAATAATTTTAGACTTTTTCTCATCGGGCTTTTTCTCAATACATGCCTTTCTTATAGCCTCAAGGTCGGGCATTTGTCTGTCGGAAACCTGTTTAAATAACTTTTTTTCTCTCATATTGTCTCACCACTTTGTGAATAAAATGCTCGTATTTCATTAATAGTTCGGTATAACTTGTTTTTCACGGACGACGGCTTAAGCGACATAAGCTCCGCGATTTCGTCAATCGACCTGTCGAGCGAAAACCTCAGAAAGAAGATACGGCGTATTTCCTGAGGCTTTTTCGCTATGTATCGCTCTATTTCGTCAACAAGCTGGTTCGTGCATATCTCGTCCTCGAGGGTCATTTCCTCGAAATCCGTTTCGAAAATATTGGTTTCTTCTTCGTTTACTGCAACCGACAGAGACAAATCAGCCTTAAAGCGCTGCATAAGTGTGTAGTGCTTGTAAATTTTTTGCTTTGCTATATTTATAACGAAAGCCTCGTCGTTTTCTATGTAATCGGCGCCCTTGCTTGAAAGTACGGAATAAAGCTCCATATACGTTTCCTGAAGTATATCGTACATATCTGAAATGTTGCCGCATTTCGCCGCTATATAAGCAAGAGTTTTCCGGTTGGTAGCATCGTAAATCTCATTAAAACGTGAGACGGTGCTTTTCTCGACCACTCTCATTCCTTCACCACTCCTTGTTAATGTAGCGTCAGATATTTAAAAAAAAGTTTCAATTTTTGCCAAATTTTTTAAACTTTAGAGGATTTAACAACAACTCCAATATGACTCTATTATATTTTATATAATTTTACAATAAATTTGCAGAAAAGACAAGAAAGCGCGCCTATACAGCGCGCTTTCTTATTGGTATGGTGCTGGTGACCGGACTTGAACCGGTACGGATTATTAGTCCGAGGGATTTTAAGTCCCTTGTGTCTGCCTATTCCACCACACCAGCAGATTGGTGACCCGGACGAGAATCGAACTCGTGTTACCGCCGTGAAAGGGCGGTGTCTTAACCGCTTGACCACCGGGCCGTTGGTAGCGGAAATAGGACTTGAACCTACGACACTTCGGGTATGAACCGAATGCTCTAGCCAGCTGAGCTATTCCGCCACATATACTGAACTTGTCCGAGCAAATTCAGCAAGAGCAATTATATTATAATATTCCCGATTTGTCAATACTTTTTTCAAAATATAGAGTAATATTTATGGCAATTTATGGCTGTTCCAGGTTTAATACTCAGGCTCTGAACCGTGCATTTATACTTCCTTTGAAACTTATCCAGCGTTTCAAAAACTACAATCGTGTAATTTAGCTTGCAATCGACAGTCGGAGTGTATTACAATTAAATATTATAGTGGGCGATATGCGCAAATAATACGTGAAAAAGGGAGGTTTTGGAAATGGCAGATGCGAACGACCTATTCGGGGAGCTTCCCGATTACGACGTTTTCACGGACAGTACAGCATCTTCAGAACCCTCTCAGCCGCGCATGCCGATTTCGCGAAATCAAAACCGCCCGAACGACTACGGCGACGGCTTCGGAGAGTACATAGAAAGAGAAACAAGGCTCAGCAATTTTACTACGCTGTTCTTCTTTCCTTTTATTATACTCTGGCTCGAGGTCGTTTTAAGACTCGGGACAGGCGAGAGTTTTCTTTCTGTCGGGGTAGTGTATACACTATTGTTTTCTGTTTCGGTTTCCTGCGTTCTTACGCTCTTTTGTACCTTCGCAGGCGAACGGCTCAACCGCTTTATCGCGAATATTATCGCCGCCGCTCTGACTCTTTTATATTTATATCAGCTCGTGTATTACAATTCTGTCGGAACGTTTTTTATGTTCTCGAAAGATGTTCAGCCGCTGAGTCCCGAAAAAATCAGTTCTGCTTTCTCTGACAATTGGTTTTTTCTTGTGCTGTCGGTTGTTCCTTTGCTTGTAAGCCTGCTCGTCGGTAGAAAAATGTTCCGCTTTAAGCGCATACGCGTCTCGGCGAAAATTCTGCTCGTGATACTTGCGGCGGCATTCCACCTTATAGCGTTCGGGCTGATTTACACATCGCAGTTTTCACCCTCGGACAGCTATACGCTATATCACAATACTGCACTGACAACAGCCGCGCAGGAGCGTTTCGGACTTATAACAATGCAAAGAATAGACTTAACGGAGATGATTACATGAACAATTTAATGCAAAGATTCCGCTTCTTTATGCAGGACAGATACGGCTTTGACCAGCTCGGCTTTGCGCTGATTATCACATCGCTTATTATAAGCATTATTTCAAGTTTTATTTTTGAGTGGCACGTAAGACTTGTTTTCAGACTGATTGACCTCGCCTTGCTTATTATTGCGGTTATTCGGTTTCTTTCTAAAAACATTGACGCCCGCTCGCGTGAAAATATTAAATTCCGCACAGTCTGGGGGAAAATCTCGGGGTGGTTTAAGTTTCAGAACAGACGCTTCCGGGACGGACAGACTCACCGCTATTACCACTGTCCAAGCTGCAAGGCTCAGCTGAGAGTAAAGAATATAAAGGGGAAGCACACTATTCGCTGTCCGAGATGCGGAACACAGTTCGAGAAAAAGATAAGATAAATACATATAAGCACAGGAAGGAAATGGGGAAATGGATACGCTTTGGCTGGTAATTCCGTGTTATAACGAGGAGGATGTTCTTCCGGAAACCTCGAAACAGCTTTATAAAATTATGGCGGATATGATAATTAACCGCAAAATTTCGCCCGAAAGCAAAATCGCGTTCGTAAACGACGGAAGCCGCGACAATACGTGGTCGCTTATCGAAAAATACCACGAGAATATCGAGATGTTCGTCGGCATAAATCTTTCGCGCAACCGAGGTCACCAGAATGCTCTTCTAGCGGGACTCACAGTCGCGAAGGATTACGCGGACATTGTAATCACGCTGGACGCGGATTTGCAGGACGATATAAACGTCATTCCCGAATTTGTGGACAAGTACCGCGAGGGTAATGATATTGTGTACGGAGTTCGCAGCAACCGCGACGCAGACACGGGATTTAAGCGCAACACCGCACAAGGCTTCTATAAATTTATGAAAGTACTGGGCGTTGATATTGTGGATAATCACGCGGACTACAGGCTTATGTCCAAGCGCGCTGTCGAAAGTCTCCTCGAATTTAAGGAGGTCAATGTATTTTTGCGGGGAATAATTCCGCAAATCGGTTACAAATCGGCTATCGTGGAATACAAGCGCAATGAGCGCGCCGCAGGCGAGTCTAAATATCCGCTGAAAAAAATGCTCTCGTTCGCATTTGACGGGATAACCTCGTTTTCGATAAGACCGCTTAGAATTTCGCTGTTTATGGGTATCGCGTCGTTTATCGTGGCGGTTATTTTCCTTATTTACTGCATTGTTCAATTCTTCTTAGGGAACACAGTGAGCGGCTGGGCGAGTCTTAGCGTGTCGATATGGCTGCTCGGGGGCTTACAGCTCCTTATGATAGGTATTGCAGGAGAATACATAGGAAAAATCTACCTTGAGGCGAAACACAGACCGAGGTTTATTATCGAAGAGATTTTATATAAAGAGTACTGATTTCTTAAAATTTCATAAGATAAAGCCGCCCAACGGGCGGCTTTTCATTTAGATAACGTCAATTAATATTCAAAAATTCCTCAACGCTGTGTACGGCGTTCGCTCCGTCCGCCACGGCTGTACTTATCTGGCGCAATCTCTTTGTACGCACGTCACCTGCGGCGAATATACCTTCGGCGGAGGTTCGGCAGCTCTCGTCAGCCTTTACAAAGCCGTTTTCACACTCTGCGAGGTTTGCTATAAGCTCGGAGTTCGCTTTTATGCCTACGGCGATGAACACCCCGTCAACCGAGAGATTTTCGCCGCTGTCGAGCGTAACTCCTTCAACCCTCTGACCGCCGCTGATTTCGGTAACCTGAGCGCTGTAGAACACCTTAATCTTATCGTTTTTAAGCGCCTTGTCCTGAAGATATTTTGCCGCACGGAACTCGTCGCGGCGGTGGATAAGATAAACCTCGGAGCATATATTCGCAAGGTACAAGGCGTCCTCCAAAGCGACGTCTCCGCCGCCTACGACCGCCACCGGCTTTCCTCGGAAAAAGTTGCCGTCGCAGGTCGCGCAGTAGCTCACGCCTCGCCCGACAAACTCGGTTTCGCCTTTAACCCCGAGCTTTTTGGAACTCGCGCCGGTCGCCAGAATTACGGTTTTTGTCTCGTACTTTGACTTATTGCATATTAACCTATAGCCTCCGTCGATTTTCTCTATCGAAGCAATTTCATCGTTTATAAACTCAGCGCCGGCCGTTTCCGCGTGTTTTCGGAAGGTTTGTCCGAGCGTGAATCCGTCGGTTTTCTCAAAGCCCGGATAATTGTTAATATCGTAGCTGTTCACCATCTGTCCGCCCGACATCGAGAGTTTTTCAATCACAACGAAATCAAGCATTGCGTTCGAGGCATAAACTGCCGCGGATAGTCCCGCAGGACCGCTTCCCGCAATAATAAGGTCCTTCATCAGAGAGCCTTCTCAATAAGCTCTTTAATATCAGCCTCGCCCACAAGTCCGACAGACTGCTCGGCGATTTCTCCGTCCTTAAAGAGAATTAGCGTAGGAATGGACATAATCGCGTACTCCCTCGCAAGCTCGGACTCCTCATCAACATTCACCTTGTAAAAATCAACCTTATCCGATAACTGCTCGCTTACGCTGTCTACTACCGGAGAGAGCATTTTGCAGGGTCCGCACCAGTCCGCCCAGAAATCAACAAGTACAGGTTTCCCCGAGCCTATTACCTTTTCTTCAAATTCGTTTGCCGTTATTGGATTTACCATTTTGGTCACCTCTTGCTTTAGTTATATACCGTCTGTATTCTACCATATTATTCTCTAATGTCAACAGCTTTATGCAGGTTTTATGGCAGTAATTGCTGATTTAAAAGAACCGACACAGGGGGACAACGCCACATAGGGAAAAATTAAAAAACAACAATTTTATATGTCGGCAAAGGTAAAAGAGCAAGGCGCCGCTTGTGCGGTGCCTTACCAATACAAGAACTGTCACTCTTCAATTTCGATTTTACCGTTCGCCTGTTCGTACTCTGCAACGCGCCTTTTTAAATATTGTTCAATCTCCTTGTTCGCAGAGCGACCTTCCGACCCCGCAATATAGCGGAATTTTTGAAAAAGCAGGCGGTCAACCCGCAAAGTATACCTTAAAAGTTTGTTATCCATCACATTCACCCACAACATTATTATGACTTAATTATAGTGGAATTATTGCGTCAAAACAAAAATAGTGGTTTTATGGTGTAAAAATGACGAACAAAAAAAGAGGAATAATATGATGAAACTTGCGGTAATAGGATCCAGGAGATTGACAATCCCGAATTTGGAGGAATATATTCCTAATGGAGTAACCGAAATCGTATCGGGCGGAGCGAAAGGCGTCGACGCCTGCGCGGCAGAATACGCGCGTTCACACGGATTGAAGCTGACTGAGTTTTTACCCGAATACAAACGCTATGGGCGGGGCGCACCGTTCAAACGTAATCTGCGCATCATCGAATATGCCGACGAAGTGCTGGCGTTGTGGGACGGACAGTCAAGCGGGACAAAGTATGTCATTGAACAGTGTAATAAAGAAAAGCAAAAATGTAACGGTTATTGTGTATCAATGACCGTATCAGAAAAGTCAAAACCGTCTCACACTGTAACAATCGGGAAACTTATGCGGTAAGTTCCGAAAACAGGAAAAAGGCATATCGCATGAACCGAACCAGTAAAAGTAGCCAATAGTAAAAAAGCACCTCCTATGGTAGAATAAAACCATAGGAGGTTTTACT
>CANQOP010000018.1 GCA_947625485.1 uncultured Clostridia bacterium
CTCCTATGATTCTTTATCTAATTCTACCATAGGAGGTCTCTTTTTTCTATTGTCCGTTTTTACTGGACTTGTGCATAACGAGATACCCTTTATTTTATAATTTAAAAATGTGACAGGACTTGAAGCCGAGCGTTAAGAAAATCGTCCTGCGGACGATTTTTAGCGAGGAGCGTTTATAAATGTTTTAGCTATGATACACGCCCAAACAGGCGAAACATAATTTTTACAAAGCGTTAAATATATCATTTTGACAAAAGGGTATCCGAACGGATACCCTTTTAAAGCATTTATTTTTAAAGCATTTATTTACTTATTTTCTCTATTGATTCAATAAGATACCTTTGTTTCTTGAAAACAAGATTTACGAGCAGGGAGAGATACTTGATTATTATTGTGAGAATGGCAAATACGCCGAAAAACGCACCTGTCAGAACGAGCATAGTCGTCGTAAATCCGGGCACAGGGTGTCCGAGAGCAAAAACAAGAATAGTGTAAATTCCTATTCCCACTGTCGCAAGTATCATAATAAGCGTAAGTATCATAGACGCACGGTATCCGACGTCTGTAAACAAAATCAGGCTGTCGAGCGCTGTTTCACGGCGCAAATCGCCGTTTATCTTTGCTCCCGTTGTCCTATTATTACTTATCGCGTCATAGTGCACGGTATCTATCTTTAGTCCGCAGTTAGCATAAAGCGCCTTTCTGTACGGTATAGTTTTGCTCAGCGAATGAACTCGGTTTATCGCACGCCTTGACAAAATCCTGAACGACTCGGTTGACAGCTTGTACTGTGTTTTGGCGTTGCGGTTAAAAAGCCTGTAAAACATTTTTGAACTAAAGCGCTTTTTACTGTTATTCGCCGCCGCAACGATATCGTATCCCTTAAGAGAGTGAAAATATATATCCGTGACTACAGACATATCATAGTCAATCACATCACTGTCAAATTCATACACAAAATCGCCTATTGACAAATCGACGCCCGCGTTCATTGACATTTCAAGTCCCTGATAAACTCCCATATTCACAATGCTTAACGGGCAGTCAAGCGAGTTGTTGCCAAATTCTCTTATAATCTTCGCGCTGTCATCACAGGATGCGTCGTTCACGCAGATTATCTCATATTTTACAAAAGTCTTTGACAAGGTTTCGTTCACCTTTGTGAGAAAGTCTTTTATGGTATTCTCGCTGTTACGGACATAAACAACGGCGGAAATAAAGTTTTTTTCTTTGTCGTTAACCATTTTTTAACACCTCGTCAAGATCATATACTGTGTTAATTTTTCCCGACAGCACCGAAACAAAGGTTGGGATGTCGCTGTATTTTTTAATTACCGTCGGGCGCGAATCATCAATTTCGGACGCCTTTAATATGGGCTTCATTGAGAACAGGGACGAAACGTACTCGAACTTTAAGCTGTCCTTCAGATACTTCTTAGCGAGGTTTGACATAAAAGGCCATGCGCTCTGCGGTTTTGCGGGACAGTCGTTGCAGTTTCCGAGCTTTAACGGAGAGCAGAAGCCGTCGCTTTCCTGCTGGCACGGAAATGTCGGTACTGCGTCATAGCTTGTCATATGCGGTGTAAATGTAACCGAGGTAAGCGAATGGAGTCCCGTTTTGCCGAACGGCATAATTGAGAAAAACGGTCCGTCCATAACAGTAATACCCGTGTTTTTGAACTCCTCGGAGACAGTACAAAGAATGATTTCGCAAAGCTCGTACTTTATCTTAAACGGCTCAAGTGAAAGCTTGCTCAGTATCTGGTTTACACTCGCATAGGTTGCGTTTAGCAAAAATCCCGTATTGTATTCTGAACCGTCCGAAAGTCTTACGCAATATTCTCCTCCCGTTTTTTCAATATCAGTAATATTGGAATTGTATTTTATCGTGATATTGTTGTACTTCCCAATTTCCTCAAGAAAATAATTCTTTAATATCTGTGCGTCGTAGGTATATTCCTTTGTAAGAAATGCTCCGTCGCACATTCCGTCTTTAAAATATTTTGAAAGAGGCGCTTCCTCGCACATTATGTTTGCGTCCTTACAGAATTTTCTAAACTGTTCGGCATTCGTCCAGCTAAAATTTGCACTTGTCGCATACACCTGGTCAAAACTGCTGTGAACGCAAAAGCCGTAGTCCTCGTTAAAACGGTCAAAATATCCTCTTGACTTAACCGCTGTCGAAATCGAACGCGGATAATGATAACCCATATGCACTCTCGCCTGATTAATATATGTGGCTCGCCTGAACGCCCCACTGTCACACTCAAGCACAAGTACGTTCTGAGAGAGCTTTGCGCAGAACAGCGCGGAATAAAGTCCGTAAAGCCCTGCTCCTATAATAATTTTATCATATTTCAAGAGCTACAACTCCTCTCAGCCGCCTACAGAGGGAAACAGCTTTTTCTCGTTGGCGTAGGTAGATTTATTCGTCACCTCGTAAACGGTATAGTAACCGTAATAATCATAAACTGCTGCGAGGCCGTATCTTTCGGAGAAATCCTTCCTCAGCTCATTCGGAGCACACACTACATAATCGGGCATAATGTAGTTATCCGTTATCTCAATTAACGCGTTTGGGTCGTCCTGCATCGTTGTGGGAGGCGTATATGTTCTAAGTCCCGTATAAGGACCGAAAGTAAACGGATCTCCAGAATTTGAGCAGAAGAATACTGTCGGATCGGGATTTTTCTGAGTTACCGCTTTTTCAATCTCCTCAACATCTACAGGCTTTGTGAGATAGGACTCATACACTATTGTCGGTGTAAATCGTTCCAGGTATTTTTTTTCGCCCGTTGTTATCATAATTGAAGCGACGCACAAAATTACCGTTGCAAAATTTATAACAAAGCTGCGCGATATTTTTGCGTAATTATCAGTTGCCGCTTGTTGTTCGATTAAAAGGTCAGATTTTGAATATGCCGACATACTGCACGCCAATGCACTAATAAAGAGTATCAGCATAACATAGGTTTCGCAATGGTAACGCGCGTCAATAAAGCCGACTATAGAAATTTCGCAGAACTTTGCCGCATATATTAACACACATATGCCCGCACTTATAAGCAGCTTTTTATGGCTTTTTACATATCCTTTTAATCCGTCGTTATGGATAAATTTTACCAGCAGAATAATAATCCATGCTATCAACAGAACAAAAATAAAAACGGAAATACACATTAAAAAACCGTACTGTCCCACATATTTCAGTTTGTAGTCAAAAAGCTGCTTAAACCATTCGCCGAAGTTGTTAAAAATCGTCTGGGGCGTATATCCGCTTGAATAATATCTCTGCGGAATTGACGGTATCGTCATCCACATTGTGCCGCCGTTGTCGCTTATCCATAGCTTGCCGAAGTTTAACAGCGAGAAAATTATCCACGGAGACGTCGGAATAAGCATTCCGACTGTATATTTTGCAGTATTTTTAATTCGTCTGCCTTTCTGTGAGAAAACGAACACCGCAACAAAACACAAGCAAGCGGCGGCTAGTGCGTCGAAACGGCACACAATAGCGGCTCCCGCGCCTACTCCTGCAAGAACTGCGCTTTTTGTGCTGATCTTCGGCAAATTGAGAATATAATATGTCAAAATTAATATGCAGAGAACAGTAAGCGGAATGCTTCTTGCGGCGCGCATCTCGGTAAGATAATGGTCATTTGTAAGCATAAACGCAGCGGCAAGAACCGAAGGGTACGGGGTTTTAAAGTGCTTTACCGATATTTTATAAAGCATAAGGCAGGTTACGCCGACAATCACAATATTTATTATTGTTCCGCTGTATATTTTAAGTCCCGTAAGCTCGTTAACTATTGCTATAAGCGTCGGGTAAAGATAAGGAAAGGATACTCCGAGGCTGGTATCTACAATATACTGTCTTTGTGTATCGACATTGTAAAAATCGTGGAATATTGTCTTACTTATGTCAAAATACGAGAAGGAATCGGGAGAAAACAAATCGTAAACGTAAAAGCTGTACTCAACCGCGAAAAGTATTAAAAGAAGAATTAACGCGGAGCAAACGTGTTTTCCCCTATCCCGAATCGGAAAGACAAAGCCAAAATACAGAAAAATAAAAAACAAAATAAAAGCAATGCAGTAAAAGACAGTTGATTGCTGAGCGTCTATCACATAGCTTAAAAGCAAAACAACAGGAAAAAGCATTGCCGCTGCTTTCATTTTATAATTACCCTTAAGCGACGACGGAATCAAACACTTGAACAAAAGCAGAGCAATAACGCCGAATACAATACCCAGCAAAACGCTTGTAAAAATATAGTTCCCGCCCGGGTTATATGCCTGAAACGACGCAAGAACAAGGGAAGGCATAAGTATAATCGAAAGATACAGTAGTTTCTCGCCCATACTTTTCTGTATAAGCCTGTTTAAAAAACCGTTTTTTGTGTTTACATTTTCCATTTTTATCACCTGATAAATTTTATACGATTCTGACATATATCGGCTCTACTTAGGATTGTAAGCGCCGAATAAATTTTTAAACAATATTTTCATAAGCTGCGCATTACCCTTAAACGGACTTATTTTTGTAGGAGTTTTTTCATTTTTCGGGTATGCCCTTGTAACAGGTATTTCACACGCCCTGAGTCCGAGCCTTGTGGCTCTTACAGATAAATACGCAAGCAGCTCGTAGGTTTGGAATACATCACGGTAAATCTGAAGCTGCGGGTGAGTTATATATTTCCTTGAATATGCCCGGTAGGCGTTAGTCGTATCGGTAAACCGCTTGCGCGCGGTAAGCGATATCACGGGGGCGTGAATAAGGCGAACAGATACAAGACGCGTAATAGGAGTGTTTATCGCGCGTCCGCCCTTTATAAAACGCGAGCCCTGCACAAAATCGAAACCGATTTCAAGCTTTTCAATAAATCGCGGTATGTCCTCGATAGAGTCTTTATTATTGCCGTCAATCGTGATAAATCCGTCGTAACCTCTTCTTTCTGCCCACCAGAAACCCATTCTGAGTTGGGCTCCCTGTTTCCCCTTATCCTGCTTAGTTAGCAGAGTGTTTACTCCGAGAGATCTGAGCAGGCTCTCCTCGGTACAGCCGTCCTTAGAGCCGCCGTCGCATATTATTATATCGCAAAGTTCGTGAACACCTGCGTTCTTAGCCCTTAAAAGCTCATTTTTTATTCTGTCTCCCTCGTTAATTATCGGGATTAAAACGCAGTAACGGCTTTTCTTAGGGGCGTATTCGTCGCAGGAAAACTCAGGCACACCGTCTTGCCTTTCAAAAATCATCCCAGTACCTCCGCAATGTATTTTATGATTTCCTTTACCCTGCCAACATCGTTTTTATTTCCCATTTCGATTGAAATGAATTTGTTATAACTGAAAGTTTTAAGCTCTTTATGCAGATTTCGTCTCTCAATCGGGGCAAGGTGAGGCTCTGAGATATGTATATGATTAACGAGTTTAATATTGTCCCTGACAATATCAAGTGACTCGTTATTGTATATTACAGTTCCGAGGTCGACATTCACAGAAACACCGGCGCTGTCCGTTCTTCGGCAAATGTCAAACGCCTCTTCTGTTGTATTCATAAAATTAGTATTATATATTTTCGGATTCGCTTCAAGAGCAAGCGATGTTCTGCACTGAGCCGCATAATCCCCTATCTCGGCAAAAAAAGCAAGCGCAGACGGAACATAACTCTCGTCGGGAATAACTCTGTTCTTCGGACAGCCAAAAACAAGATTCCCGCAGCCTGCCGCATATGCAAAATCGACAGCCTTTTTCGTGTAGTCGATAAGCTCACGTCTTTCAGAGTTTGTTCCGAAAATGCTCTGAGTTTTTCCGAACCATATCGACTGCATTGATGATATTCTGAGTCCGTAATTCTCATAAAGCCGTTTTGAAAATTCCTTTATATCCGATATTTTGTCGTATGGATTTTCGGGAAAAAGCCTCGTAGGCGCAATTTCAAGTCCGCAAAATCCGCTCTCCTGCAAAAACCGGTACATCTCGGAATCGTTTTCCGCTCCCCAAGCTATATTTGAAATTGAAAGTTTCATAAAATATGTCCTTTAAAATTCAGTATTTAGAAGAATTTAAGTATAATCAATACTTTCACGCCGAATAAACCTTACAATATCACGCATTACCTCTTGCTTTGAGAATATATATCCGTTATTTCCGCCAAACAGCGGCGCATACTTCGTTCTAAAATCATAAAGCGGAGGATTTTCGGAAATTTCATTAAAAAAGCTCTCGCCTTTTATCTCCCTGTAAATATCGCCTGTGCAAATCGGCTCGACAGCCATATTCACAAGACGCAAGTTATTATCTATAATTATTTTAATATGCTCCCAAAGTCTTTCAAGGTTGTAAAACTGAAAAACACCTCTGCTGTCTGTAAAATTGAGAGCCGAAAAACCGACCTTTAAAAAGGCTTCCTTAACAGCTTTTCTCTCATTTTCGCAGCAGTTCAGCTTAAAAAATCCGTTATCCTGCTTTTTGTAGCTTTTCGCAATAAGAGAATTTTTCAAGGAAAGCTCCGAATATTTCTTTTCGTTTAACATCGAGGGAATTATATTTATCATATCAAAGATAAAATTCTTCTTAATATTTTTTCCGAAAAGCCCCGGGAGTCTTACTATGTGGCAGTTTTTAATATTATCTCTTACCCATTGTTCCAGACGATAGCGGTTCAGTCCGTATGGATGTAAATTATCGGTGTCTATCGGGGTGTCCTCGTCAGCATTGTTCGGATTTTTATATACGTCAATTGTAGAAATCAGCACAAGCCTTTTCGGGTTTATTTTAATTATATTATCAATAGCGTTGTTTATTATCGCCATATCGCCTTCAGGGTCGTTATTTGCGAGAAATTTCTCTGCCCTCACACCGCTGTAAACGCATAAATCAGGGTTTGTGTCAAACGCGTCCTCAATATTTTTTGAATTAAATCTGCCGTCGAACTCGTGAGACACAGATATATTCGAGCCGACAAAGCCTGTGTATCCTACAACAATATCCATATTTTTATCCTTGTTTAGTTTTATTTTTTATGTTTTTTGCTATTTATTTTAGTATACACCAATATATCCCGTGTGTCAATTTATAAGCTGTTTCCATAAACATTTTCTTTGCTCGCCGCACGTTGCTTTGCTGCGGACTGCAAATAAATTATTAAGACCACCCTCTCTGATATGCTCCCTGTCAAGTAGATAGGGAGCATATCATCTGAAGGTGGTCTTTTCGTTTGCATAAAAAAGCTATAAATTGCTTTTCATTATTCTAATGTCCCTGCCAAAGAAATCGAGGCGCTTTGCTTCACCCGATATTCTTGAGATAAAGCGCTGGGTATACAAGCCTTCAAGCTCCTTTAGAGATAAATTAGTGTTCACAATAAACGGTTTACCCGAGAGTAGTCGGGCGTTAAACACATTATACACCGCCTGAGAGGAGAATTGGTTTGAAAACTCTGTTCCCAAATCATCAATTATGAGCAAGTCACATTCCTCGATAGTATCCATAACAGAGGTTTCAGGCTTATAGCGCGAGAATTGCTCTTTTTCAAGCTGAGAAAGCAGCTTAGGAGTTGATATGTAAACTACGCCGTAGCCCTTCTTTATCACCTCGTTAGCGATACTCAGACTTAAGTGAGTTTTTCCGAGACCCGTGAGTCCGCGCATAAAAATATTTTCTGATTTAAGGCTAAAATGTTCGGCGTAATCCTTGCAATATTTCAGTATAATACACATTTGCTCATACGAGGAACGCGGATAGCCCTCCTCGACTTCCCTACTGTAGTAATCCAGGCTGAAATCATCAAAAGTGCACAAGCTGAGCTTTGAATGGCTGTTTAGCTCTGCGCAAGCCGTCTCTATCATTGCGCGCCTTAGACAGTCGCACATAACTGTACGGTTTTCGTACTCGATGTACCCCGTGTCGTTACATTTTTCGCAGAAATATTTTGGCTCCATATCCCGTCGGGTGTATCCTTTGGTGTTGAGCAGCTTTTCGAGGTCGCTTTGCAAAGCAAGACTGCGTGCTTTCAGCTTTTCAAGTTCAAACTTCACATCGCCTCCACCAACAACGGCTCTGCCCGCTTTAATACCGCAGTCCACTATCGCTTTTTCAAATTCATCCGCCTTCGGAAGCTCCTCGAAAATTTTTTCTCTGCGCAAATCAGCAGCGCGTTCCGCCGAGAGTCTGCGCTCACGAATTATGTTATTTGCGGCTTTTATTACTTCGTTACTATATCCCATAACGTTACCTCTTACTGAATTTTATCTAGCTCGTCAATATTGTAGGACGCTTCCGATTTCAAATCTTTAGATTTTTTAGCGGGCTTTTTCGGTTCCAGTTTTTTAATATCCTCTGGCTTAAAAATCCCCGCATTATACCAACGGTTTAAAATTTTATTTATATATCCGGCGGACATTTTTCCAGTGGTATCAACATTGATTTCGTAGGCGCGGCGAAGCATTTCATCGGAGAAATGCCATTTATCAAGCCAAATATCGGCGAACTCCAGCTGCTTTGCGGTCGGGGAACCGAGGTTTTTTAAACCGAAAACGGAGCTTATACGATTCCAATTCGCATTTGAGCGCTTATTCTGAGCAATTTTATTGTCAGCCGCCTCAAGACTGTCTATTCCGTCGTCCGCCCATTTAATTCCGAGCCGCTCTATCGCGCGCATATTGCCCTTTCCGATACTTTGGCAGTAGCCGACGAGGGTTACGATAACCTCGGCAGGCAAACCGCAGGTGTCGTAGAGCATAACGAGAGTTGAGGTATCGCCGCTTGAGAGCGGTTTTGATAGAATCGACTCGACCATAGCCAGCATATTCTGAAGATTTTCGTCGGAGGAAACGCGCCGTGCGGCTGTAATTATATCGGGTTTCTTAGGACGTGAAACAACAGTTTTTAAAGACTTTGCGTTCTGAGCCGTTTTCTCAGGCTCAACGTCTGCCGTCTCAGATTCGATTTTCTCGGACGCTGGGGATTTATCCGGAATGAGTTCATCTTCATGCTCGGCGAGCACACCGCGTTCTTTCCAGAATGTTATACAATCTTTAACGTCCTCCTCGTGGATAAGGAGAGTATCCCCTATTTCTTTATATGTATAGCTTTTTTCACTGTTACGCAGCAGAAAAAGTATTACCTTTAACTGCTGAGGACTCGAAAGCTTTAAATGCTCGTCTACGATACAGCTCGGCACAGCGAAAACTGAACCCCAGCCTCCTAAATTGATTCGGACAGACATAAGCACTCCCTCTATTGTATATTTATAAACGTAGTATAACACAAAACTCCGTACTATGCTACAAAAAATTACAAATTAATTGTTGACTATTTTTTAAAATAGGACTATACTTATTTCAATGCGGATATAGTTCAATGGTAGAGCGTCAGCTTCCCAAGCTGAATGTTGCGAGTTCGAGCCTCGTTATCCGCTCCAGAATTGAAGCTGTCTCATATCGGGGCAGCTTCAAAACAGCTAAGGAGATTTTTTATGACACATAGTTATACGCCAGTCGGCGTCTGTTCAAGGCAGATTACCGTCGAGATCGACGACAACAACATTATCCAAAACTGCGAGTTTATAGGCGGCTGCGCGGGAAATACTCTCGGCATCTGCTCGCTTATAAAAGGTATGAACGCTGAGAACGCGATAAAAAGGCTCAAGGGAATAGACTGCCGAGGAAGGGGTACTTCCTGTCCCGACCAGCTTGCCCGCTGTATCGAGGAAGCTCTTGAGTATATTTGATACAAAATTAAATAATGTACTATTTGAAAGGAAAAGTTATGAGTTTAAGCAAAGGGCAAAAAGGGGCATTATCTCCTATACACTATAGTTCAATAGACGGATTAAGAGCTATATCCTGTTTGGGCATAATACTAATGCACATTCAGGCTAATACAAATTATACTTTACAAGGCAATTTCATCTATGATAAATTTATTCCGTCTTTGACATGGCTGGTATACTTGTTTATAATGATCAGCGGATTTGGAATGTGTACAGGCTATCTTTCAAAATTTCAAAATAATTCTGTAAATTTAGAAACATTCTATAAAAGGCGATACGCTAAAATATTGCCGTTTTTTGGATTTCTGCTTATTATTGCTATTGTAATAGAGCACAATTTAAAGGCGGTTTACGAAGCATCGGTTGAGTTTCTTCTTTTGCACGGTTTACTTCCAAACAACGCCGTCTCTGTTCTTGGTGTTTGTTGGACATTAGGTGTAATATTCCTTTTCTATTTGCTTTTTCCGGCATTTTCTGTCCTAATGAAGTCTAAAAAAAGGGCATGGATTTCTTTAGCCATCTCACTATGGATTAGTTTTGTGTGCGAGCAACATTTCTTTACAAAGTATTTTGTAACTAAATCATTTGCGCCAAGACATAGCTTTATATATTGCATTCCATTATTCATTGCCGGAGGACTTATTTATTTATACAAAAATGAAATTCAAAGGATCTGTAGCAAATATAGATGGATTACGCTAGGACTTTGCATTGGTTATACGGCTTTGTGGTATGTTATACCTAACGGTGGGATACAGATTGTCTTTTATCTAAAAAGTTTACTACTTTTCTGTATGTGGTTATCGTATGCTATTGGTGTAGAAAGTAAATTTCTTTCATCTAAACCCTTAAAATTCCTATCTGGAATTAGCATGGAAATGTATCTTGCTCAAATGATCATTTTCCGAATTGTAGAGAAACTACATTTGATGTATATATTCGGAAACAGCGGAATCGGTGGTTGGATTAGCTTACTGTTTACATTTATACTGACTGTTATTGGTTTGATTGCATTTATTCAATGCTATAAATTTGCGTATAGGTTCATAAAAAAACACTGGCTTAAAACTACATAACATTAATTTAAATCTATAAATTTTAATAACCAATCGGGCATACAGTACAAACTGTATGCCCGATTTTATTTTATGCGTTTTTATTTAGAAAGAAAATAATCCATCATGGTATAGCCCTTTTCTATGTAGTTACCTGTATTTTTTGCGGTATATTCGTTTACAGTCTGTACTCCGCTGTCCTTCTCGTTTTTGCTGTCATAAATAACGTAAGGAACAGGGTCTGAGGTGTGCGTCTGTATATTCAAAGGCGTAGGATGATCGGGACATATTAAAACCGCGAAGTCGTCAAATCCCCTTAGAAATTCTACAACGGGCTTTAAAATCTTTTCGTCAATTAATTCAATAGCCTTTACTTTATTATCAGCCTCCGCCCTATGTCCGCACTCGTCGGGCGCTTCTACGTGGACGTACACGAAATCCTGACCTCGTTTAAACTCCTCGATAGCGGCATTGCACTTGCCCTCGAAATTTGTGTCTATATATCCCGTCGCGCCATCAACGTCAACACTCGTCATATCGGCGCAAATAGCTATACCTTTAAGGAGGTCAACAGCGGAAATCATACTTCCTTTAAGCCCTGTTTTCTCTCTGAAATCTGTAAGCTGAGGCTTTGTACCCTCCCCCCAGAACCAAGCCGAGTTTGCGGGGCGCTTGCCTTCCGAAACGCGTTTCTTATTCACGGGGTGGTCTTTAAGTAAATCATAGCTCTTTTTCATAAGGTCGTAGAGCTTAGCGGTATCCTTACCCTTAGGAATGTATTCTGCAATCACCTTACCTGGAATGTCGTGGGGCGGTGTGAAAGTACCCGGGTGCGGATTTCCGTTATTCCATACGAGACAGTGGCGATAAGCAACGCCCGAGTAGAATTTAAACTCGTCGTTTCCAAGCTTTTCCTCGAGATATTTAATAAGCACACGCGCCTCGGGAGTAGATATATCTCCGCCGCAGTAGTCAACCATACGCTTATCCTCGTAATTCTCTTCGTCTGAAAGAGTTACAAGATTACAGCGCAAAGTCACGTCGGTATCCTTTAGGTCTATACCGATACTCGCCGCCTCCAAAGGCGAACGTCCTGTATAACAGTCTGCCGAATTATAGCCGAGCACCGAAAGATTTGCGACGTCGGAACCGGGCTTCATACCCTCCTGCACTGTTTTCACGAGTCCTACCTCGCCTTTCGACGCAAGAAAGTCTATAGTCGGCTTATTTGCAAGCATCATCGGCGTCTTCCCGCCGAGCTTTTCACTCGGCTCATCAGCCATACCGTCGCACAGCATTACGAAATACTTCATAAAGTTACCTTCTTCCAAATTAATTATTCAGAGTACCCGTGCTGAGGGCTTTAAGATAGGCGTTTATAAAACCGTCAAGATCACCGTCCATAACCTTGTCGATGTTACCCGTCTCGAAAGAGGTGCGGTGGTCCTTTACCATTGTGTATGGCATAAATACGTATGAACGAATCTGACTGCCCCAGGTTATTTCCTTCTGCACACCCTTGATGTCCTCAATTTTGTCGAGGTGCTCACGCTCTTTGATTTCCATTAGCTTGGAAATAAGCATTTTCATAGCAACATCGCGGTTTTGATACTGAGAACGCTCCACCTGACTCGCTACCACGATACCTGTCGGCTTATGGGTAAGACGTACGGCAGACGAAGTTTTATTTACCTTCTGTCCGCCCGCGCCGCTTGCACGGTAAACGTCCATTTCAATATCGTCGGGGTTAATTTCAACGTGAATATCATCGTTTATTTCGGGCATAACCTCTAAAGACGCAAAGCTCGTATGACGTCTGCCCTGTGAATCAAACGGAGAAACACGCACCAGACGATGTACGCCTGCCTCGCTTTTGAGGTAGCCGTACGCGTTCTCTCCCTCGATAAGAAGAACTGCGGATTTGAGTCCTGCCTCGTCTCCGTCGAGGTAATCGACTGTCTTGACCTTAAAATCGTGAGCAGCCGCCCAGCGTGTATACATTCTGAAAAGCATTTCCGCCCAATCCTGAGCCTCCGTTCCACCCGAGCCGGCGTGGAAAGTAAGAATAGCGTTATTCTTATCATACTCGCCCGTGAGCAGGGTTTTAAGTTTCTGCTTTGCAAGCTCGCTCTCTACGCTTTCTACCTCGCTAAGAGCCTCCTCGTAGAGACTTTCGTCCTCCTCTTCATTCGCAAGCTCAATAAGCGCGTAAGCGTCCTCGTAGTGGCTCACTAGTTTATTATATTCATCAACAGTACCTTTAAGTGCGCCTGTTTTCTGTAAAACTTTCTGCGATTTTTCAACATCGTCCCAGAATCCCGGCTCGGTAGCGCGCAGCTCAAGCTGCTGAATTTCCGATAGCATTGACTTTAGCCCGAGTGCGTCGGATAAATCATCAATGTCAGGCTTTGAGTTCTGGAGTCGAAGCAAAAGTTCTTCAAACTGAACCATAGTATCCCTCTTTTTAGAAAATCTGCGTATTATTATACCAAATCCTGCGTAGATTGTAAATATTTTATTTTAAATGAATTAATAAACCAATATAATTTGCATTTTTTGGTATATTGTAGTAAAATTAATAAAACATAATGAAAATAATAGTAGGAGAAGTATATGGATTATAATAAATACGATTGTCCTGTGTGCGAAAGGCCGCTCGTTGAGGGCGACGATATTGTCGTTTGTCCCGAGTGCGGAGCTCCGCATCACAGAAAATGTTATGAAATTAAAAACCGATGCGCATTCGAGGATATGCACGGAGAAAACTTCGACTATGAGAAATACAGAAAGTCTCAGCAGAGTGAAGAAGAGGCGCAAAGCGAGGCTGACGTTATTATCTGTCAGAGGTGTCAAACTGAAAATCCGAAAGGCTCGTTTTACTGCAGCAAATGCGGATTTCCTATCGGAATGGAAAATCAGCAGCAGACACAATATAATAACGGGACTCAGCAGCAGGGCGGAATGTTTAACGGAACAGGTCCGTTTGGCGCGGGAGCGCAGTTTAGCCAGAATTTCGACCCTATGGCGGGAATAAATCCCGAGGAGGACTGGGGAAACGGCGTAACGGCGGGTGAAATTTCTAAATATGTTCAGAAAAACACCCTATATTTTATGCGGGTTTTTAATAATATTAAGAAATTTTTTAAAGGACGGTTTAACTTCGTCGCGTTCTTAATCAGCGTTCCGTACCTTATGTACCGAAAGATGTACAAGATAGGCACAATAGTAGGTATTATCTTTTTTTCACTGCTTGTTACGGAAATGCTTATTTCATATTCCCCTGCTTATACCGCATACAATAACGCTATAGAGCAGTTTGCATCTCAGTCTGCATCAATCTATAATATGCCGTACGGATATATGTATAACGCGTTTTTCTCAATGAGCATAGAAAATCAGGTCGCAATAGGCGTTATGTTTTTATGCTCAATGGCACGCCTTATACTGCAAATTGTCGTGGGATTCAAAGCAAATCAGTGGTATTTTAAGCATTGCATCAATCAGGTAGCTAAAATTAAAACGCTCGATAATCCTCAGCAGTCTCTCGAAAACAGCGGCGGTGTAAACCTTGCGTTGGCAATAAGTATGTACGCTATCTATATAATAATAAATTACGTACCCTACTTTATGGTACAAATGGGAGGTTAAAAGTTATGAAGATAAGGAAAGCCATAATTCCCGCCGCCGGATTCGGAACAAGAGTTCTTCCTGCTACTAAGAATATGCCTAAGGAAATGTTTCCTATCGTGGATAAGCCGGCAATTCAGTATATCGTAGAAGAGGCGGTAGCTTCAGGCATCACGGATATTCTCATCATCACAGGCCGCGGCAAGGGACTTATGGAGGATCATTTCGATTACGCTCCCGAGCTTGAGGCTGCGCTCAAAAACAGCGGCAAAAACGAGATGTACGAGCAGGTAAGGAATATTGCAAATTTAGCGGATATTTCATTTATACGTCAGAAGGAGATGAAGGGTCTCGGTCACGCTGTGCTTAAAGCTAATTCCTTTGTAGGGAACGAGCCTTTCGCTGTTCTTTTCGGCGACGGTGTAATCGACTGCGACAAAACCCCTGCTATCAAACAGCTTATAGACGCTTACGGCGAGTACGGCGAGGGCGTTTTAGGGGTTAAGAAAGTTCCTGAGGAAGAAATTCATAAATACGGCTCACTCAAGGTAGAAAAACTTCACGACAATGTTTTCAAGTGCACGGATATGGTTGAAAAGCCGCAAACCAAGGAGGAAGTGCTTTCGCTCTACTCAATCACGGATCGCGTTGTTCTTCCGCCGTCAATCTTTGAGATTCTTGAGAGGACTACGCCCGGTGCTGGCGGCGAAATTCAGCTGACGGACGCTATGAGAGAAATTGCTTTAACTAAGGGTATGACCGCTGTTGAAATGGAAGGCAACCGATTTGATATGGGTAACAAATTCGGTATTCTTCAGGCTAATATAATAATGGGACTCAAGCACCCCGAAACCAAGGAACAGTTGAAAGAATATATAAAAAATCTTGCAAAAGAATTGTAATTTTACAAAAAGTGACGATTTTTAAAAAGATTTTAAACTCTTATTGCAAAGCTAAAAGCAGAGTGATATAATTTAACAACAACGAAAGGCAATGAAGCTTTCCGCTTCATTGCCTTAACTTTATTTATATACCTTTTTTAAATCAAAACCATATTTCAACCATTTCGGGTTTACGGTTTTTGAAAACAGTAAAATAGTCAAAGCCGCACACCTTTGCAAGCTCAACTCCCTGCTCTATCCCCTGAGCAAGGTCTTTACAGTTATGAGCGTCACTGCCGAGTGTGATATATTTCCCTCCCAACTCGCGGAAACGCCGTACAAGGTTAATATCAGGCATAGTAACCGCAATCTTTTTAAATAATCCCGAGGTATTGATTTCCAAAGCCTTATCACGCTTTATGAGGACTTTGAATATACTGTCAATTGCACCGATGTATTTATCTAAATCCACTTTTAAATCACTTTTCTCGCATACATAGCGGAGAGGATAGGTCAAGTGAGCGAGACTGTCAAAATCAGCATTTTCAGCCGTATCAAGCAACTCTTCAAAATACATCGCAAGCAGTTTATCTGTGTTGCTTTTGTCATATTCGATATAATAAAAATCCTCCATATCCTTCAAGTTATGGACAGACGCGAGAACGAAATCAAAATCCGCTATCTCCATAGCTTTTCGCGTAAGCTTAGGCATATGCATAGGCTCCCCTAGTTCCATACCCTTAAAAAGTCTCAGCCTGCCGTCAAACTCAGGCGCCAGAGACTCCACATCTTTGACAGACTGAGTAATTTGCTTTACGGCGTTTCCGTATACGCTGCGGTCTCCGAGACGGATTTCGGGCGCCTCCATATGGTCGGTTATGGTTACCGCGCTTATCCCCTTTTCTAAAGCGGCGTTACAGATTTCACGTACTGTGCTTTCACCGTCGAAGGAATTTACCGAATGAACGTGAGTATCGCATAATACTTTCATAAAATCACCTATTTACATAGACTTTTAAAAATATACCGATAGTACAAATATATCATAATTCTAACCTATATGCAAATGAAATATTCAGTAGACCGACTTTAGACCGATTTTTTATGTATAGTTTGCAAAATCTGATAAAATGTAGTATAATAGAGCGAATTTTTGATTTGAGCAGGAGGTTTTTGAATTGAAAGCTGTTATAACCGTTATAGGTAAAGATTCCGTGGGTATTCTCTCAAGGGTTTCTTCGTGCTGTGCCGATATGGGAGTAAACATAGTTGAGGTTACCCAGAGCGTTCTTCAGGATATGTTCGCTATGATTATGCTCGTTCAGATTGAAGAGGGTACTGTAGATCTCGACTCGCTCAGAGAAGGTCTCGACAAGGTAGGCAAAGAAACAAAAACCAAAGTTCACGTAATGCACGAGGATATTTTCAACAGTATGCATAAAATATAGTCGGTTAACTGTATTATACAGATTGAGAAGGATTTATTATGTTAGAAACAAAAGATATACTCGAAACAATAAATATGATAGACAACGAAAACCTCGATGTACGCACTATTACTATGGGGATTTCTCTGCTTGACTGCGTTGACGAGGATATTGACAGGGCGAGTGCAAAGGTTTACGACAAAATTTGCAGATACGCTCAGGATCTCGTAAAAACCGGCGAGGATATTGAAAGGGAATATGGTATCCCTATTATAAACAAGAGAATTTCCGTAAGCCCTATCGGTATGATTGCCGCTCCGTGCCAGAGCAAAAACGTAGTTAAATTCGCAAAAGCTCTTGACAAGGCGGCGAATACTTTGGGCGTTAACTTTATAGGCGGATACTCGGCTCTCGTTCAGAAAGGCTTTTCGTCGGGCGACTACGCTCTCATTGAGAGTATTCCCGAGGCGCTCGATATCACGGATAAGGTTTGCTCCTCGGTAAACATCGGCTCGACCAAGGCGGGACTTAATATGGACGCAGTAAAAATGATGGGCAAAATTGTAAAGCAAACCGCCGAAAAAACCTCCGACAGAGACTGCATCGGTGCGGCTAAACTTGTTGTTTTCTGCAACGCTCCCGAGGACAATCCGTTTATGGCAGGCGCGTTTCACGGCGTCGGCGAGGCTGACTGTGTAATTAACGTCGGCGTTTCCGGTCCCGGCGTTGTGAGAGCAGCTCTCGCCAAAGACGGCGACGGAAAAAGCATAGATGAAATTGCGGATATGGTTAAGAAAACCGCTTTTAAGATAACGCGTATGGGTCAGCTCGTCGCCAAGGAGGCGTCAAAAAGACTGTGCGTACCGTTCGGTATCGTCGATCTGTCCCTCGCTCCGACACCTGCCGTCGGCGACAGCGTGGCGTATATTCTGGAGGAAATGGGACTTGAGAGCTGCGGCTGTCACGGAACAACGGCGGCGCTTGCGCTCCTCAACGACGCGGTTAAAAAGGGCGGCGTTATGGCTTCGTCTCACGTCGGCGGACTGAGCGGCGCTTTTATTCCTGTTTCCGAGGACGCGGGTATGATTGCGGCGGCAAAACGCGGAACGCTTGACATCACAAAGCTTGAATGTATGACTGCCGTTTGCTCGGTCGGTCTTGATATGATAGTTATTCCGGGCGATACAAGTGCGGAGAAAATCTCCGCTATTATCGCCGACGAGGCTGCTATCGGTATGGTAAACTCCAAAACAACCGCTGTTCGTCTTATTCCTGCAATAGGCAAGAAAGCCGGCGATGAGTTAAACTTCGGGGGTCTTTTGGGCACCGGTCCCGTTATGCCGATAAGAGAAGGCGACCCTTCGGTATTCATAAACCGAGGCGGAAGGCTTCCCGCACCGCTGCAGGCGCTTAAAAACTGACAGTCTTTCTGTTTGATTGCAGACCGAATTTTGAAAAATTTTTTAAAATATTTAAAACTTCGCTCGGACAGACATATTGTCTGTTCAACGTAAATGAGGTGTTTTGATATGAATGATATGATAAAAAAACTTGTTGAAATCGACGAGCAGGCTAAAAGCTACAGCGAAGAAACTAAAAGAGAGACCGCGCGTATTGAGGAGGAAATAAAGTCTGAGTGCAAAAAAATATATTCAGACAAAATGGACGCGGCTATGGCCGAGGTTGAAAAGGAAAGCAAAGAATTGGCTGAAGCTGCCGAGCAGACCTTCAGACAAAACGAAAGCAAGCGCAAGGCGGAGCTTGAAAAGCTTGAAGCTAATTTTGCAAAGAACAGCGAAAACTGGGTAAATACTATAGTAAAAAATGTTCTTAGTTAATATTCAGCTAATTACAAGATAAGGAGGTGTGTATCAATGTCAAAAACAAGCTACGCAGTGCTCACGCGTGCTAAAGCGAAATTTGGCAAGCGGCTCACGGACAAGGACTACAAAGCTCTTCTGGACTGTGAGAATGTTGCCGAGGTTATGACATATTTAAAATCGAATACACACTATATCAATGCTTTTGGAGAGGCTAACGAACGAGGAATAAGGAGAGGACTTTTTGAAAGCCTTTTAAAGCAGTATATGACAAACGAATTTGATATACTCAGCCGTTACGAACTGAGCGTCGGCGAGGATTTTTCCACCTATATAGCGCACAAAACGGAAATTGACGAAATAGTCCGCATACTTACAACACTTAACAGCACTGAGCGCGAAAAAGAACAGTTTCATTTTACCGTTCCCGCTCATATGGCAAAAAAGACCACGATCGACCTGAATAAGCTTGCCGACGCGCAGGACTTCAGTCAGGTACTCGCGGCTATGAAGGGAACGAAGTATGAGGATATACTGAAAGGATACACCCTTCCCCTGCCTGTGTCGGAAATTGAAAACAGGCTTTATATTAACCTGTATAAGGACCTCTACGAGGCTATTGGAAAGGCAGGAGCAACCGAGTCTAAGGAACTCAGAGATTTATTTGATACGATTATAGATTATAAGAATTTTATAAGCATAATTCGTTTAAAGAAATATTATCATTCCGAACCAAAGACGATAAGAAAGCATCTTATCCCCTTCGGCAGTCTTACGGAGAAATCTCTCACGGAAATGTGCACGGCTGACAACGCTGACGGAGTTTTCACAGCTATGTGCAACACCCGTACGGGCAAATTGATTGAAAAAATTGACTATAACGATATAGGCGAGCTTGTCAACAGAGTAAAGTTTAGAAAAGCTAAACATAATATGTATCTCTCGGACAGTCCGTCAACCGTTATGATTTCCTACATTATTCTCTGCGAAATTGAGCTTTACAATCTCATTTGTATAATTGAGGGCGCGAGATATAATGTGGACAAAAGTAAAATTGAAAAGCTACTTATTTATTGATAGAAATAATTTAAGGAGGTGATTTTACTTGAGCGTAGAAAACATTAAAGCATTCAGCATTATCGGTCACAAAAATGCACTCGACGACGTTGTTCTCACTCTCGGCAAATCAAAGGTATTTCAGCCCGACGAGGTGAGCAACTTCTACTCCGACACCAAGGATTTTGTTCGGGTTACTGCGGCGGGTCCGTTTAACGAGGCGTTAGGCCGCTACACGAACGCTATGCGTTCCCTCGGAATTGACGCGCATTATGTCAGAGTCGGGAAAAAATTTAATCCCGATTTTGAGAAAATTGACGAGTATTCCCGACACTTACAAAAGAAAACCGACAAGCTCACAAAGGCTAAAGCCGAGGCTCAGCAGGCGTACAACGAGTGTAAGCGAGCTATCGAAGAAACCGGTCATTTTGTTGACCTCGACCAAAATATCGAAGAGCTCCTTCAAATGGAATATGTCAAGGCTGTGTTCGGACGTATGCCAAAGGAAAATATATTAAAACTACAGGAAAAAGACTACGATTACATTGAGTTTTTTCCATGCTCCGAGGAAGGCTCTTACGTCTGGGGCGTTTACTTTGTACCGCTCACGAAATACGATAAAGCTGAAAGGATTTTTTCAAGACTGTACTTTGAAAAAAGCTCATTCGCCAGTATGGACGTTGCTCCCGCAAAGCGTTTTAAACAGCTTACCGACGATAAAAAGGCTTTAAAGAACGCTCTTGAGAAAATCAACGGCGAAATTGAAACATTTACACAAGAAAAAAGCAGAAAGATATTGATGTACTACACCAAAGCGGCAGAGTACAATCTCTATCTCTCAATAAGGACGCACGCTATGGAACGCGGCGACAGCTTTTGCCTTGTGGGCTGGGTTCCTGAAAAGCAGTCAAAGTCTCTCAAAGAAAAGCTCACAAGTATCGAAAGCGTCGAAGTATCGGTATCGAACGCAAAAGACGAGCCTCAGCTCTCACCTCCCGTAAAGCTCAAAAACTTTTTCCTTGCTCGTCCGTTTCAGTTCTACACCGAGATGTACGGCGTACCTAAGTACAAGGAAATCGACCCGACAGCATTCATCGCATTCACATACGTTATCCTGTTCGGCATAATGTTCGGCGATGTAGGTCACGGACTGTGCGTAATGATTGCGGGGCTTGTAATGTGGTTTGTAATGCATATGCCGATAGGCAAGATACTTGTGCCCTGCGGATTCTCGGGAGCTGTTTTCGGCGCTCTGTACGGAAGCGTATTCGGCTTCGAGAACGCAATGGACTGGCTGTATGTAGGCGTTTTGGGTATGAGCGAAAAACCTATTGAGGTTATGTCCCCCAATTTCACGAACACTATTCTGTACTCTGCTGTCGGAATCGGTATGCTTCTTTTATGCGTTGCTATGGTGCTTAATATATACACGTCGCTGCGTCAGGGAAATATCGGCAAAATGATATTCGACACGAGCGGTATATGCGGACTCGTATTCTACGGTATGATTTGCGCGGGCATAGTTGGAATGATGATGTTTAACACCAATCTTTTCAGTATTCCGTATATTGCTGTGATTGCTATTATGTTCGTACTTATATTCCTTCGCGAGCCGCTCGGAAAGCTCGTAGAGGGAGACGCGGACTGGAAGCCTGAAAGCTGGGGCGGATTTATTATGGAAAATGTATTTGAGTCCATAGAGGTTATTCTCAGCTACGTAACAAACACAATGAGCTTTCTCAGAGTCGCGGCGTTCGTACTTGTTCACGCGGGTATGATGCAGGTTGTGTTCACGCTCGCCGAAACGGTAGGTGGCGCGGGATATATCCCTGTTGTTGTAATAGGCAACGCTCTTGTATGTGTGCTCGAAGCGCTGCTCGTATGTATACAGGTTCTCAGGCTCGAGTTTTATGAAATGTTCAGCCGTTTCTACTCGGGCGAGGGCAAGCCGTACGAGCCTGTCAGATTAAGTTTAGCCAAAAATTAATTAACATAATATTTCAGGAGGTTTTATTATGAATTTCATCAATGCTGTTTTCCTTGCAATTCCGGTTGCATTCCTAGTTCTTTCCGTTGTACTGGTTACAAAATCCTTTAACAAGCGCGGAAATGCAAAGCGCTCTATGCTCACCCAGCTCATCTCCTTCGGCGCGGTGCTCTCCTTCTGCATAGCCTGCCCGATTATTGCAAACGCCGCAAGCCCAGATGCTGCCGCTGCTTCGCTCGATCCCGTCGCTAAGGGTCTCCAGTACCTCGGCGCAGGTCTCTCCACAGGTATAGCCTGCATAGGCGGCGGTATCGCCGTAGGTAACGGCGCACCGGCTGCTATCGGCGCAACCGCCGAGGACGCTAAAAACTTCGGTAAGGCTATCATCTTCGTTGCTCTCGGCGAAGGTATTGCTCTTTACGGTATGCTCATTTCTATCCTTATTCTCAACGGCTGATATTATGAAATATTATCTTATAAGCGATAATGTTGATACCCAGATGGGTATGAGGCTTACAGGGATTGAGGGCGTTGTAGTTCACTCTGAGGAGCATATCCGACGAGAGCTTGAAAAGGCTATGGAAATGAAGGACGTTGCGGTTATCCTTATGACCGAAACGCTCGTGTCAAAGTGCCCCGACCTCGTGTATGACCTCAAGCTTAACAGAAAGCAGCCGCTGATTGTCGAAATTCCCGACCGTCACGGCAACGGACGTACTGCGGACAGTATCACAAAGTACGTTCAGGAAGCGATTGGAGTTAAGCTTTAAATTTGAGAAGAGGTTTTCAATATGAATGAAAATAACAAAGCCGGCAACTTTCTTGACGCTATAAAAAAATATTCCGAAAACGAGCGTCAAACCGCTATCGCAGAGCTTGAGGCCAAAAAAGCAAAGAAGCTCAAAAAGGCGGAACGTCTCGCGTCAGCTGACGCCGAAAGGGCAATTAAGAAGAAACTCTCAGAAGAAAAGTCGAAAATTACAAGCGAATACGCCGTTAAAAACCTTGAAGCTCAGGGCGAGTTATTCAAAAAGCGCGATGTAATGGTTAAGGAAATATTTGAGCGCGCACAGGAAAAGCTCACGAAATTTACCTTAACTGACGATTACGGCTCAAAGCTGATTGCTGATGCAAAGGAAATTGCCGATACATTTGGGGATAACGACTGCGTTATCTATTTAAATAAAAAAGATATGAAGTACGCTGATGAAATTAAATTGCTTTTTAATTCTTCTGCAGAAATAAAAGAAGATATTAAAATACGAATCGGCGGCGTTAGAGGCTTTTGCGAGAGATTAAATCTCGTTGCGGATAACACTCTTGACAGTAAGCTTGAGGCTCAGAAAGAATGGTTTGTGGAAAACGCAGACCTTCGCATTAACTAAGGTGAGGGAACTAACTATGGAAAAGAATGTTATATTCGGCATAAACGGACCCGTCATCACTGTTAAGGGTTCGACTGAGTTTAAAATGATGGAAATGGTGCACGTCGGCAGAGAAAATCTCGTTGGCGAGATAATCGGTATTACCGACGAATTTACCACCATTCAGGTATATGAAGAGACAACCGGACTTCGCCCGGGCGACCCTGTTACAGGTACAGGCAATCCTATGAACGTTCTTCTGGGTCCCGGTATTCTGGACAATATTTTCGACGGTATTGAACGCCCGCTTAAAGCGATTGAAGAGGAGTCCGGCGCGTTCATCAGCCGCGGCTCTCAGGTAAACTCACTTGACGACAAGAAAAAATGGAACGTATCCGTTAAGGTAAAGGCAGGCGATAAGCTTTCGGGCGGTCAAATCTACGCTGTTCTCCCCGAAACAGAAATTATCGAGCACAGACTTATGGTCCCTCCTGCCCTTTCGGGAGAGGTAGTCGAAGTCAAGCCTGACGGCGAGTACACTCTCTTCGACACAGTTGCGGTTATTAAAGACGACTTGGGCGTTGAGCACAATCTTACACTATGTCAGAAGTGGCCCATACGTACTTCAAGACCGATTGCTGAAAGACTTTCGACGAATATTCCGCTTATCACGGGACAGCGCGTTATCGACACTATGTTTCCTATAGCAAAGGGAGGCGCGGCAGCTATTCCCGGAGGTTTCGGTACGGGCAAAACAATGACTCAGCATCAGCTTGCAAAGTGGTGTGACGCAGATATAATTGTATACGTTGGCTGCGGCGAACGCGGCAACGAAATGTCTCAGGTACTTGAGGAGTTTTCGGAGCTCGTCGACCCGAAGTCAGGCAGACCTATGACAGACCGCACTGTGCTTATTGCGAACACTTCAAATATGCCTGTTGCGGCGCGTGAGGCGTCTATATACACGGGAATAACGCTCGCCGAATACTACAGGGATATGGGCTATGACGTAGCGATTATGGCGGACTCAACCTCGCGTTGGGCGGAGGCGCTGAGAGAAATTTCGGGACGTCTCGAGGAAATGCCCGCAGAGGAAGGCTTCCCCGCTTATCTTCCGTCGAGACTCGCGGAGTTCTACGAGCGCGCAGGGCGCGTTAAAACTCTGTGCGACTGCAACGGCTCGGTTACAATAATCGGCGCTGTATCTCCTCAGGGCTCGGACTTCTCGGAGCCTGTAACGCAGAACACAAAGCGCTTTACCCGCTGTTTCTGGGCGCTTGACAAATCGCTCGCTTACGCAAGACACTACCCAGCTATCAACTGGATGGATTCCTACAGCGAATACTTTAACGATATCGACCCGTGGTTTAACGAAAATATAGGTCCTGAGTTCGTTGAATACAGAACGAGAATTTCCGCTCTTCTTCAGGAGGAAAGCTCGCTTATGGAGATTGTAAAGCTCATAGGCGCTGACGTTCTCCCCGACGATCAGAAACTGATTATAGAAATCGCGCGCATTATTCGCGTAGGTTTTCTTCAGCAAAATGCTTTCCACTCGGACGACACTTACGTTCCGCTTGAAAAGCAGATGAATATGATGAAAGTAATTCTTCATCTCTACGACCGTTCCAAGGAGGTCGTAGCGAAGGAAATACCGATTTCCAAGCTTTTGTCGCTCGGACTGTTTGAAAAACTCAACAAAATGAAATACGATATTCCTAACAGCAAGCCCGAAATGTTTGCGGACTACATCAGGGAAATCGATGAGAAAATTAACCGGATTCTGTAAGGAGGAAACGCTATGTTAATAGATTATGTAGGCGTTAAGGAAATTAACGGCTCGCTAATTGTTATCGACGGTGTTAAGGGCGTTTCCAACGAAGAAATTGTTGACATACGCCTTGACGACGGCACTGTAAGACAGGGCCGTGTAGTTCAGATTGAGGGAGAAAGAATCGTTGTTCAGGTGTTCGAGGGCACAAGAAACATAAGCCTCGTAAACACTAAAACAAGGCTGACAGGTCATCCGATGGAACAGGCGCTCTCGCCTGAAATCATCGGTCGTGTTCTCGACGGCGCAGGCCGTCCCATTGACGGTCTGGGCGATATTTTCCCTTTAAAGAAAATGAATATCAACGGTACGCCTATCAACCCTGTATCCCGTGTATACCCGACCAACTACATTAATACGGGTATCTCGACAATAGACACGCTTATGACGCTTATCAGAGGTCAGAAGCTCCCGATTTTCTCGGGCTCGGGTATGAAACACAACGACCTCGCCGTACAGATTGTACGTCAGGCAAAGATAAGCGGCGCTACCGAGGATAATTTTTGCGTTGTATTCGCGGCAATGGGCGTTCAAAAGGACGTTGCGGAATATTTCCGCAAAAGCTTCGAGGACTCGGGCGTACTTTCGCACGTTGTTATGCTCTTAAACCTCTCAAACGACCCTATCATTGAGAGAACTCTTACGCCGCGCTGCGCTCTTACAATCGCTGAATATCTCGCGTTTGAACTTGATATGCATGTTCTCGTTATTATGACCGATATTACATCATACGCCGAGGCTCTCCGCGAATTTTCGTCCTCTAAGGGTGAAATTCCCGGTCGTAAGGGTTATCCCGGTTATCTTTACTCAGACCTTGCGTCTCTCTACGAGCGCGCCGGTATGATAAAGGGACATAGCGGTTCAGTTACGCAAATTCCCATTTTGACAATGCCTAACGACGATATTACCCACCCTATCCCCGACCTTACGGGATATATCACAGAGGGTCAGATTACTCTGGACCGCACGCTTCAGGGTCAGGGTTATTATCCGCCCGTTTCAGTACTTCCGTCGTTGTCGCGACTTATGAAGGACGGTATCGGCGAAGGTTTTACGAGAGCTGACCACCAGCCTCTCGCAAACCAGCTTTTCGCGTCGTACGCTAAAGTTATTGACGCACGTTCGCTCGCGTCAGTAATCGGCGAGGAGGAGCTTTCCCCTATTGATAAGAAATACATCGAGTTTGGTAAGCTTTTCGAGACGCGTTTCATAAATCAGGGCTTTTACGAAAACCGAGACATCTCCGAAAGTCTGGACCTCGGCTGGGAGCTGCTCTCCACTCTGCCGAGAAACGAGCTAGACCGAATTGACGACGAGCTGCTCGACAAGTACTACAAGGGTTAATTTTATTAAGAAAGGGTGTTCATCTTGGCAGTTCAGGCAGTACCCACCAAGGGTAATTTGATGAATACAAAAAAATCGCTGTTACTTGCAAAAGTCGGATATGAGCTTATGGATAAAAAGCGCAATATTCTGATACGCGAAATGATGGCGCTTATAGATAAAGCAAATGAAATCCAAGGCAAAATTGACGGTGCTTACGAGGAGGCTTATCTTGCGCTTCAGACGGCGAACATCACGCACGGCTACTGTGCCGATATAAGCAAAACTACTCCCGTGGAAAATTCGCTTACGCTCGATTACCGCTCGGTTATGGGTGTTGAAATTCCTATCGTTCACATAGACGAACCTGACCGCAAGGAGCTTTACTTCGGACTTAACTCGACCAGTACGGCACTCGACGAGGCGTACCTGAAATTTACCGAGGTCAAAGTGCTCACGACAAAGCTCGCCGAAATTGAAAACAGCGTTTACCGCCTCGCGGACGCTATCAAAAAAACACAAAAACGTGCGAACGCCCTGAAAAATATTATGATACCTAAGTTTGAAGCTGACGTGAAATTTATCACAGACGCTCTTGATGAAAAGGACAGAGAGGAATTTTCACGAATGAAGGTAATTAAGGCACAGAAGAACAAGAAATAAGGCAAACTCCAATGCCCGTAAAAAAAGTGTGTAGGTTAGTAAATAACCTACACACTTTTTCTATTTCGGATAAATGAACTGTAATTAAAAAAGTACAGAAAAGAATAAACGAGAAGGAACACGCTCAGCAAGTATCTCGTAAAGTTAAGCAGTATTATCTGACAAGACAAATGGCGTTGCATATACGCGTAACGATTTAAAGGATATATTAGAACTGAAGTTTGAGACTGAAACTCCTTTATTGGTTCTTACCTGTAACGGTAATTTTACACTTCATAGTTTTTCCGTTTCTGACAACGGTGATCGTGCAGCTTCCTTTTTTCAAGGCTCTTATCCTGCCCTTTGAATTAACCTTTGCCACCTTACTGTTTGAACTCGTATACATAGAATTTCCACTGCCTCTGTAAACCTTTAGTACAGCAGAGCTTTTATTTTTCATCGTTAATTTGCCGTACTTTAAAAAAGGCATTTGCAAGATTTTATTTTTTGATGAAATTTTAAGGAGCCTGAACGGTGACTTTTTTGCAAACTCTTCGTTCTTCCTCACCGCGTAGATATAATCTCCCTGTGACTTTATTCCATAGAAACTGTCCTTCCAGAAGCTCGGCATATCAAACACACGCTTGATTTTTCCGCTGCTTATCTTCATTCTGTAAACGGTTCTTTTCGCTGTGTAGTAGATATACCCGTCCCTTTCACAAAGCTTCGGGAAAGCGTTGTATCCGATACGATACCAGTTGTCTGTAATATATTTCACAGCCTTAACCGAGGCGCCGCGTCTCACCAAAGCCGCCTTTCCCTTGCCCTTAAAATTGTTGTCCATATAGTAAAAGGCGCCGTTATCATAAACAATCTGAGAGGTGATTTTGCGAAAATACGCACTGTCGTATTTATAGCCTGAACACTTATATTCCGAGTTGTAGGTTATGTCGTTCTTCCATCCGACGTGCTGCTCATCCTTATAGGATTTTATTTTTTTATCACTGCAAAGAAAAAAATTGTGCCTAACATATCCTGCTGTGTCGGGCGTAGGGTCGTCGGCGGTAACGTCAACGTGATACCACTTTCCGCTGAGCTTTACCATATTCCAGCAATGCTTTATGCTCTCCACGTTGATTATCTTGCTGTCAACGCCTGTAAGCGAAAGCAGATAGCTGTACGCTCTGGCGTAGCCCTCACATACGCTTTTGCGCGTCACAAATGCGCTGTAAGCTGTATACGATTTCACATTCTGATATTTGTATTCACAATGTACCGCCAGTCTGTCGTGCAGAACAAGCGCCTTACGGTAGTCGGACCATGACGGATTTATGCCGTCGGTCAGAGATAAAGCGGCACTGTTAAACTTCTTTATATAATCGGGGATTTTGCTCTTCTTGAATATATACACGGGACTAATATAATAGACTTTGTTCTCAGCTTTGCTGAACTTGTATTCTATATACGACGCGTTTACATAAAAAATATCGGGATTGTCGAATACCGCCGCCTTAAACACATACATCATATCCGGCACCGAAACATCATACGCGCTTATATCTATCGTGGTTTTACGCTCTCTGAGACATTGCGCGATATAATCTTTAGCCTCGTCATAATACTTATCGACCGCAGGAATTAACGGATATATCTTCCCTTCCTTATTGCTCTCAGCGCTCACCGCAAAACTTTGGAAAAACGCAGCAAATACAAGTAATATACATACTATCTTCTTCATAGCTTTATAATATCTTTCACTACCTCTCCCGCTATAATCAACCCCGCAACCGAGGGTACAAACGCTGTACTTCCGGGCGTCTGTCGGCAGGTGTTACTTCCCTGCGGATTTTCATAGCTTTTACCGTCAGTCTCCAAAGACTTTTTCGGGACAATCGGTTTTTCCTTCGAGTAAACGACCTTGAGTTTTTTCACATTCCGTTTTCTGAGTTCATTTCGCATAACTCTCGCCAACGGACACACGGAGGTTTTGTAAATGTCGGAAACCTCGAACGCCGTGGGGTCCAGCTTGTTCCCTGCTCCCATAGAGCTGATAATTGGGGTCCCCGCTTTCTGCGCCTGTAAAACAAGCTCAATTTTACCGGAAACGGTATCTATTGCGTCAACAATATAATCATACATAGTAAAATCGAACATCTCTGACGTCTTGTGAGTATAAAATGTTTTATATGTATTCACGACAGCATCGGGGTTTATATCGAGTATTCGCTCCTTCATCACGTCCACCTTGTATCTGCCGACGGTACTTCGGGTCGCGATAATCTGACGGTTGAGATTTGACAGGCACACCGCGTCATCGTCAATTATGTCGATCGTTCCGATTCCGCTGCGGACGAGAGCCTCTACCGTAAATCCGCCTACTCCGCCCACGCCGAAAACTGCAACGTGCGACTGATTCAGTTTTTCCATTTTATCCTCTCCGAGCAAAAGCTCCGTCCTTAAAAACTGTTCAGACATTTTGTGGTTATTACCTTTCCAAAAATTAAATTTTTTATATATGTATTATACTATGTTTCTTAATTTAATACAATTATTGTGATTGGATTGTGATTAAAAAATTTTAAATAAACAGTTGACAGAGATATAGTATAGTGTTATAATACCTATAATCTCAATAGGATTAATAAGTATTGATAATTTGGAGGTAATTATGGAGCTTATTAAAATACGCGGGCGATGTTGACGCTGTAAAACCAAATTCAATCTATTTTATTTTAAGGAGATAATCTTTATGAAAGTATATAAAAAAATTACAGACTTAATTGGCGCAACACCGCTTCTCGAACTAAAAAACTACGAATCAGACAATAATCTCGAGGCTAAAATTATCGGAAAGCTAGAGTATTTTAACCCTGCAGGCAGCGTAAAGGACAGAATTGCGCGTGCTATGATTGACGAGGCGGAGACTCAGGGAGTGCTCAAAAAAGGAGCTGTTATCATAGAGCCCACAAGCGGAAATACGGGTATAGGTCTTGCCGCAGTCGCTGCGTCGCGCGGCTACAGAATTATTCTCACAATGCCGGAAACTATGAGCATTGAACGCAGAAATCTTTTAAAGGCATACGGAGCTGAGCTTGTACTCACCGAAGGCGCTAAAGGTATGAAAGGTGCTATTTCAAAAGCTGAAGAGCTTGCAGACGAAATCCCGAACAGCTTTATTCCGAGCCAGTTCACGAATCCGGCCAATCCTAAGGTACACGCCGCTACCACAGGTCCCGAAATCTGGGAGGATACAGACGGAAAGGTTGACATTTTTGTCGCAGGCGTAGGCACAGGCGGCACAATTTCAGGCGTAGGAGAATACCTCAAGAGTAAGAACCCGAACATCAAGGTCGTAGCGGTTGAGCCCTCATCCTCACCCGTTCTCTCAAAGGGTACTCCCGGTCCGCACAAAATTCAGGGTATCGGAGCAGGATTTGTCCCTGAAACACTAAATACAGAAATTTTTGACGAAATCATTACAGTCGGAAATGAGGAGGCTTTTGCTACAGGCAGAGTTCTTGCAAAAAGCGAAGGCTTACTTGTAGGTATTTCATCCGGCGCGGCGGTATTTGCGGCTACCAAGCTGGCTAAGCGACCCGAGAACAAAGGTAAAGTTATCGTGGCTCTTCTCCCCGATACAGGCGAGCGTTATCTCTCAACACCGATGTTCTCAGAAGCATAAAATATTATCAAAGAAAGGTTGTCTCAGGTAATTTCCGAGACAACCTTTTTTTCTGTAAAAGAAATAATATTCAAAATATATCCTTTTAAATTACATAATCATTAGCATAGTCCTCAATCTGTCTATCGAGAATATCCTGCAAAGTAATCCCGTCAAGGTACTCCGTCACTACCTTTTTAAGACCCTGCCACACATATAGTGTGCTGCATTCCTCACTGCGCCCGCATTGAATATAATTATCGTCGTCAATGCACGCCAGAGGAGAAAGCGAACCCTCGGTAAGACGTAAAATCTCTCCCACCGTAATTTTATCAGGAGATACAGCCAGCATGTATCCGCCCTGAAAACCGCGGTTAGTCCTAAGAATATTTGATTTATTAAGGACGGGCACAATCTGCTCAAGATATTTTTTTGAAATATTTTGTCTTTCCGCTATGTCTTTCAGCGCAATGAATCCATCGTTACGGTGCTGCGCAAGGTCCACAAGCATACGTAAAGCATATCTTCCCTTTGTAGAAATTCTCATATTTTACCTCTTAGGTTTTAATTAAGTTTTATCTCAACAGTGCCGAAATCTTTGCATCTTTATTTTATAATATCACATAATAAGTAGCTTTTCAAGAAATTTGTTGCGCATTTTATAAAAGTCTAGTATAATGGTATAAATTAGTTTTTTAGAGGTGCGACATTATGAACAACTCGGACAGACATATTGAAATGATACTTGAAAGCTACGATAAATACGACCTCACCAACCGTATCGGAGAGGAAAATATAGTGAGCCGCGATGTACTTATAAGCGTAGTAAAGGAGCTGAGAAGGCTTCTCTTCCCGGGATATTTTGACAACGCAAAGGTACGCCGAGAATACGTCGAGTATCTCGTCGGCTCGAAGCTTGAATATATCGAATACAACCTCAAAAAGCAAGTAAAGCGGGCGCTTAGCAACTGCAACACCGACGACCCTCTGTGCGCCGACGCCATAGAGAAAAAGTCGGAAAGGATAGTAAATGAATTTATAGAGCGCATACCGAAAATTCGTGAATATCTCTACACCGATATTCAGGCGGCGTACAACGGAGATCCTGCCGCCTACAGTACCGAGGAAATTATATACTGCTATCCGGGTGTTTTCGCAATTACCGTCTATAGAATTGCTCACGAGCTGTGGCTTCTCGAGGTACCGATGATACCGCGTATTATTTCGGAATACGCGCACAACCTCACCGGGATAGATATTCATCCCGGAGCAACAATAGGAAAATACTTTTTTATTGACCACGGTACAGGCATCGTTATCGGTGAAACCACAGTAATCGGAGAGAGAGTGAAAATCTATCAGGGCGTAACCCTCGGCGGTCTTTCGACCCGCAAGGGACAAATGCTCAAGGGCGTAAAGCGTCACCCGACAATCGGAGATAACGTAACAATTTACTCTGGAACAAGCATACTCGGCGGTGAGACCGTAATCGGAAACAACGTAATAATCGGAGGTAACGCGTTTATCGTAAGCTCAGTTGCCGACGGTATGAAGGTAAACGTCCGCAGTCCGCAGCTCGAATACAGTGTAGACAAGAAAGAATACAAGGACGGCTTCTGGGATTGGGTAATTTGAGTATTTTTAAACCTGATATTGTCAGCCGCCGCATTTTGTACGGCGGTTCTTTACTTTATATTTTGTTTGTCAAAAATACGAAAATATACTAAACGTTATCTGTTTTAATTGGCGTCAAGTATCACCATTAATAACTAATTATGTAAAATAACACAAAAACAATGCTGTTTCTCTTATTTTTTTGTATAAATGCTCTTGATTTATTGTAAAATATATTGTAGAATGAATTAAATTGAATAATCAGGAGGCTCAATATGGGACGCGAATATAAAATCAGAACAAAAAACCCGAACGTATTTTTGCGTGTTACAAAAGGTCATTTTGCAACTATGCACAGTCACACCAACTACTATATAGATGTTACAACACAAAAAAACCGCCTTTCCGAGGCGAAGGCGGTGGCTAAGGAGATGGTCTCCGCCTACCGCTCGAACACGATTGTAGACTCGATTATCTGTCTTGACGGAACAGAGGTTATCGGCGCATTCGTCGCCAATGAGCTTACCGAAGACAATTTTATAAATTTGAACGCCCACCAGACGATTTACGTTCTCTCTCCCGAGTATATAGGAGGAGGTCAGATGATTTTCCGCGACAACCTCACGCCTATGCTTGCGGGTAAGCACGTTCTTATCCTCGCGGCGTCTGTCACAACCGGCAAAAGCGCTCTCGCCGCCATTGACGCGGTAAAGTACTACGGCGGTCATATTGCGGGAGTTTCAGCGATATTCGCGACCGTAGACGAATGTGACGGTCACGCGGTTCACTCAATTTTTAACCCCCATGACCTCACGGACTATCAGAGTTATAAGCCTCACCAGTGTCCTATTTGCGCAAGGGGAGAAAAAATTGAAGCCCTTATAAACAGCTTTGGTTACTCTGCGCTTTAAAGTATTATAAAACAAATAATCAAACCTCATTTAACTGAATTGACTCAAAAAGTTATAAAGGATTTCAGATAATTTTGACCCTGTAAAATAAAGTGTGTAAGCTAAAAAACTTACACACTTTTCTTTAATGTTATATGACCTTTACCTTTAATTTAATTGTTTTTACTCCGTTTATCTTCACCTTAACTGTAGGTTATACCCTTTTCAAGTCCCTTTATTTTAAGCGTTGAGTCGGAAGGAACCGAAACAATCTGTGCTTTTCCTGAGCCTGTGTAGATGTTGTCAATTTCGTTTACCTTTCCGATAATAGGAGACTTTTCAATTTTCCTTTTTTACTCTCGCGCACAAATTATTATTTTTTAAATCCTTGTTAAATTCCGTATTTAATTTTAAGGCGTTCGATTTTTTTTCCGAACAATGGAGTCAAAATCAACAGAAAAATTATATTCGATACAACATAAACGGCGGTTACCGGTAAAGCTGTGCCAATCGCCGCAAAAAAACGTGACATACTGAACGCACCTTCACCCCACATTGCAGTCCACACATCCATTAACACAGAATACGCAAGCCCCGCAAAAGCGGCATAGATGGTGAGGAAAATTTTACTGCGAATAAGAGGCTCTGACAAAAGCCCCGCCAGAAATCCTATTATTCCCCAGGAAAACATCTGAAACGGCGTCCACGGTCCCTGACCGAAGTAAAAGCCGGAAACCACAGCGGATAGAGCGCCTGTAAGAAACCCAAATTCTGCCCCGAAGTACATAGCGGATATTACGACAACAGCCGTAACCGGCTTAAAAAAAGGTATCGGCGCAAACATAAAACGACCTGCCGCCGAAAGAGCCGTCATAACAGCGAGCATAACGATTTTTCTCGTAGTTGCAGACCTCTCCTCAAAGCTCATAAAAAAAGGCACACAAGCAAGCAGAACAACAATAATTGCGACTGCGGGATAGCTTTGATTCCCGTACAAACAAATACCCAATAAAACCGTAAGAGGTATCAATAAAATAATGATTGAAAATTTAAGAATTTTTTTCATATTCAGTCCTTTTAAGTTCGATTATATCCTCAACCGTTACTGCGTTTTTGACTATACCCTTTGTCATACGGGAGACGGCGGTAGTGTAGAAGCTGTTATATGAAAAAAACGGATTTGTAAAATTTTCGCTCGTTATAATTCCGTCAAAAAGCAGTCCGCATCTATTGGCGTACAGAGCAGCAAATTCAAGGTCGTGGGTAACAATAATGACTGTCTTACCGCTGTCAGTCAAGGTTTTCAAAAGCTCACCGAGATTGCTCTTAGCAAAGTTGTCGAGTCCCTTAGTCGGCTCATCAAGCAAGAGAATCTCGGGATCGGTAAGCAGTATTTTACAAATAGCCGCTCTCTGCAGCTCTCCGCCGCTCAGGTCATAAGGGTGGAGTCCGAGCAGATGGTCAATTTTTAAAAGACCGGATAATTCTTTATAGGAATTATCAATCGTTTTTAAATCGTCTGCAACAGTATCTTTTACGAAAATATCCTTGGGATTTTGGGGCAGACAGACTACGCGCTTCGGTCGAATCACTTTTCCTCGATACGGCTTTAGTGAAGCGTTTATTATTTTCAGAAGAGTTGACTTTCCACAACCGTTTTCACCGAGCAAAGCGTAAACTTCGCCCTTATTTACGGAAAGATTACAGCCTTTTAAAATATCCGCGGATCTTTTCTCGTACCTAAACCATATATTCTTGCATTCAATTATTTTTTTTGAGATTTTTGGTTCTATATAAGAAATATGGTCGTCCTCACTCAATATATCAAAGAGAAACTCTCTCCCCTCTTTTACTGTAATCGGGCATTTTGAAGTTGCGCCCAAAGCGTTGAAAATACGAACAGACGACGGAAGTGTGCGCTCTATTTTTTTCCCTTTTAGCTTTGTTCCGATTTCCCTAGGGGAACCTATATCCGAGAGTTTTCCGTCCTCGATATACGCAACCGTATTTGCGATCGGAAAAATCTCCTGCAAATGGTGCTCGGCAATTATAACAGTCGTTCCGAAATCATCGTTTAAACGCTTGAGCGTACCTATAAACTCAAGCGCCGAAATCGGGTCAAGCTGCGAGGTTGGTTCGTCAAGAATGATAACCTCGGGATTCATAGACATAACCGACGCCAGGTTTAAGAGCTGTTTCTGACCGCCCGAGAGAGTAAACGTATTCTGCTCAAAGGATTTTAACAGCCCGAAATACGTGGCAAACTCAGATACCTTTGAGCGGATAATTCTGCTCTCATAACCGAGGTTTTCAAGTCCGAACGAAAGCTCGCTGTAGACCTTGTCCGTTACAATCTGAGCGTCAGGGTCCTGCATTATAAAACCGATTTGTGAGGTGCTCTCGCGGCTTTCAATATCTTCAATCTTTTTTCCTTTATAGAATATTTTTCCGCTTTTTTGTCCAAAAGGAGTGAGCTCCCTTTTAAGCATTTTAAGAAGTGTAGTTTTTCCGCAGCCTGACTCGCCTATCAATAGCAGAAAGTCGCCTGAATTAACAGTCAGATTGATACCGCTCAAAGCGTTACGGTCGGACCCGTTATATGTAAAGCTCAGATTTTCGAGATTAAATATTTCCACCTTATACCTTCCTTTACTTCAAAAAACGACGGTATCATTGCAAGCACGGTAAACGACAATAAACTCAACACTGTAAAGAATGTTGGCATCTCAAACTTTACATACGGATAGAAACTAACCCCTGACTGTCCCAAAAAGAGTGCAGGCAACGTACATATAAGTAAAACAAAAAAAATTAAAATATACAAAACGTCATACGCCGTAAATCGGAAACGCGAGAAATAAGTGCGGTTTTTTAGTCCGTAGCCGCGGCATTTCATACTGTCGGACGTGATTATCGCGCCCTCCATACTGCGCGTAATAACAGCCGAAAACGAGGTAAGGTATCTTTGAACCCGTCTCTTGCTGAAACCGAGCGCCTTTTGTGTTGAATTTATACTTTTAAAGGTTCTGATAAATTGCGGAACAAATCCCAGCGCAATTGATACGACCAGCGCAAGTTTTGGGAACGTTTTCCCGAATAGGCAGAGCAGACGCTCGCTGTCGAACACGAGGTTAAAACACTTAAACCAAAGGAGAACTTCCGTTATCATAAGTCCGAGCACTGCTCCGTAGATAAGCGCCTCGAGCGTCACGCGATTGTCGTTTATAAAGAACAAAACAGTAGCTCCGTTGTGCGAAAATACAGGATTAGTAAATGTAACAATCAAAAAAATAAGGAAATAAAATCGTAAGTGTGCAAACATCTTTCTAAATCCCATAAGAGTAATAAGAAACAGTAAGCTTCCGAAAAGTCCCGAAAGCAGATATATAGGATTAAAAGTGAAAATCGAGATGCCTATGACCGACAAAAAATAACCGGCGAGCGTTAAAGGGTGAAAATTTCTGAACGTATTCATTTTTATTCAACCTTATAGACATTGCCAATATCCGCGCCGAGGTCGCAGGTGTAAAGCCACTCAATTTTATCACCGTCGTAAAGCTTACACGAATTACAGCCGACGTTTTGAAATTTACCGTTCACACGGTATTCCCAACCCGAAAGCTCTCCGCAGTCAAACTCATAGAGATAATCTATTCCGTTGACGTATACCGAAGTGCCGCTTCCGTCATACTCGAACTGAATTTTATTTTCCTTACACGCGTTTTTAAGTACATCAAAGACCGTATCGCCTTCGTCAAAGCCGACGGCATAGTCGGTAAGAATTTCTGCGTTTTTTCTGTCGAAATTCTTACAATCTACCGCAGTTTTACAGGAAATTGATATAGTCGCGGTGTACTCTCCGCTCTCTGTAGCGCTATAATAATCGTCCGCGGATTTTATCGAACAACCGCTGTAAACGAACACAAGCAATAGAATAAAAGGTAAAATCTTTTTCACTGTCTACCGCTCCCTTTTTTAAATATAAGCAGGACTATATATCCCGCAAAAATAAGTGCAAAATCCAAATAAATAAAGTTTTTATTTTCTAAAACAGGTGTATTTTTTTTATCGTTCTTTTGCTTAATTATCTCGTCGGCGGTCGAGACAAATGTCTTTACATCTAACGTCTCAGAAGTTGATTGCTCCTTATTAGTCTTTGTATTCTTCTTTTTTGAGCGATTTTCGGACCTTGTATTATTATGTTTTTTCTCGACAGGCTCATTAGTACCTTTCGGTTTGTCTGATACTTCTGAGTTTTTATTTTCTGTATCAGAATTATTATCAATTGTTTTATCGGTCTTGTTTTTCTTTGGTTGTGTTTTAGATTGGACGTGAGTTTTTGAAATTGTTTTGCTTATTTCGTCGGTGTTGTCTGGGATTTTAACGTTAAATGCGTAAAAGGATTTTTCTCCGTTCATATATCGGTAACACGCGACAAGAGCACAAAGCGACTGATACGTCGCCATATTATCCTCCGCTCCGCCTGCGAAATGACAAAACGCTCCGTCAGAAAGCTTAAATCTCATAAGCGCGTCAAGAACGCTGTTTCCATTTTTAATAAAACGGCTGTCGCTTTCGGGGTCGATACCGAGCGACACGAGCGAAAGTATTACCTGAGCGGTTGTCTCACAGCAGGTCTTCCCCGAAAATGACTTATAACCTCCGTCTTCGCACTGAATTCTCGATAGAATATCTATGCTTCTGTTAATAACCTTTGAGACATTTTTGCGCTCCTTATAAGGCGCGAGAGCCTGAACAGCAATCGCCGTGACATCAATATCCATCACGTTTCCGACAAGCGAAAAGCCGCCGTTTTCAAGCTCCTTGCCGAGAATGAGATTTATCATATCCTCGCGGTCGGTCACAGCGTTTTTCGGAACAGAAAAATTATTTGAGTCAAGCAAAAGCAGTGCATACGCAACGGAGTTCACGCCTTGACTGTCAAGCGGTCTGTAATTTGCGCGGTTGTAAGTACAATCTGCAAGCAGCTTGTGCCCGTTCACATTCGTCACGTCACAGCCGCACGCAAGCAGAGAGAGAGAAATTCGCTGTAAGTCAGTCGCCTTAACTCTGCTCATATCGCCCTTATACAACTTATCCGTTTCCGACTTTAAAGCCTGAACACTTTTATTGTTATTGCAGTCGACACCGTAAAGAGAAAGCGCGATATAATACCAATCGGCGCTGCTTGTTCCCGCATTTTCACTTAAACGGTCTAAAAAGTCCTCGGTTGAGGCCGCTTCATATGTACTGCTTTTGTATGAAATAATACCCTCAATAGCGTTTTGAACGCCACTAAGGGTATCGTCAGATAAAGCATTTGCGGAAAAGGGCGTAAATATTGTGCAAAGCAGCGCTAGTATTGATGCAGTTGCCTTTTCCCAAAGCTTCATAATTATCTCTCTCCCGATTACCTTACCTTAATTGTAACAGCAGTCTTTTTAGAGCCCTTTTTATAGAGTTTAGTACCTGCCGCCGTCACCTTTACGGTCACCTTGTATGTTCCTGTTTTGAGCTTTTTACCTACTGTAATTACACCCTTTTTGTTTATGGTGATTTTCTTTGTTTTCTTGCTGATTTTTGTAATTTTATAAGAAACCTTTCCCTTAGCCTTTGAAACCTTTACGGCTTTTTTGATAGTTACTTTGTTCTTTTTAAGTTTCTTGGCTTTTACGGTCTGCTTGGAACCCTTTACTGTCAAGGTGTTGGCGCTCTTCCTGATAACAGGACTTTTCTTTTCAAGCTCAAAGGAGCAGTTTGAAGAAAATCTGCAGACTGCGGGCGCGCCTGACTCATCGCTCTTAGAAATCTGAACAGTAACTTTGCCCGAGAAATCTTTGGGATTAAACTTAACTATTCCGTCTTTATCGGTCGTGTACTTTTTTATGTTGAGCGTTACGGTAGCGTCTGTAACAGGTGTCCATGCATATGTAGCGTTCCAGTTCTCGTCATAGGAAGCGTCATAACTCGTGATTTTAATAACGCCCGACTTTACATTTGTCAAATCGGCAACAGGAACCTGACACGGATACCCTCCGTAATAGAGAACAATACTGTCTGAAGCGGTTATTTTGCAGTCGTTAATACCGACCGCGGGAGCCTTGTCGTTGACCTGATAATACCAGCCGTCATAGCCGCCGAATGTTCCCGCTGTTTCACCGTTTATATCGGTGATGTAGTTGTCGTCAATTCCTTTGATTGTAACGTCCTTATTCTCTGCGTTCAGAACACTGAGAACGTCCTTGACAGTGGTTGCGTCAGTGAGTTCAACACCGACCCCGCCGTCGAACAAAGTCTTTGTGATACCCTCAATGCGAACGCTTACATTCTGCTTGTCCGCCGCGTTTACTGTAAACGCAAAGCAGGACGCCAGCATTAAAGTTGAGAGAATGATTGAAATTACTCGTTTCATAAATAAAACCTCCATAAAGTAAAAATTACCCTTTTATAAAAAGGGCATTATTAATGAAGCCTTTCGGCCTGATAACAAATTCTTCATTGCCCAAGAACAGTTTTCCGCCCCTGTACGGCAGGTCTCCTGGCTTATAGTCGTATATTGCAGAGCGTCTTCCCGATTACTCAGTGACATAATGCTCTCTTTAGACTAAATACAGTAATGGCTGTTGCGGCGGACTCAAACCGCCTTCCCTATTAATCCTCGCGAAACCGCACGAGCTATTCAATTATGGATTATGATTTTATTATAACATATAAAATATAAAAATCAAGAGCACAATATAATGAAGTGTATTATTGACTTTTTTCGGTAATATGATATAATGATACAGTTGAATATTGAGCTGTCGCCAAGCGGTAAGGCACAGGACTTTGACTCCTGCACTCGTGGGTTCGAATCCCGCCAGCTCAGCCAATGAACGTCTAAGTCGAACACCTCAAGTGTTCGACTTAGATTGCGTTAGGTCAGCCAAAAAACCAGACAGGCATTAGCCTGTCTGGTTTTACGTATGGCGGGATTCGAAACCGAGCGTTAAAAAATCGTTTCAGTGAAACGATTTTAGCGAGGAGCGTTGATGAACGATTTCCTCTCCTGCACGTCCCAACAAACGAGATGAAAGTTATTTATAAATTGAACATACGCCAGCTCAGCCATAAAGGACGGTTTTTTGACCGTCCTTTGCTTTTAAGCGGAATTCGAAGCCGAGCCACTGAAATCATAAACAGCGAGTTGATTTTCATATGAGAGATAAGAAACATCATCTCTATCTTTCGGAAAAAGATCGCAAATTTCTCATTTAAAATCTCATTTGGTTTCAGAATAAACTGCGGCAGGAAGGGCGTTATACCGACGCTGTAGATGATTTAATTATCAGGTTTTCAAAGGCAAAGCGAAAAAAATCAAGGTAAAATATAGAGAACCAGAGGAGCATTGTTGCTTTCTCCGGTTCTGCTATATCATCTCAGCGAACAAACTGTTTGTACTTCCGTAGTTGTAAAACAGTAATTCTCGTTAGGGCGCTGTCCTAAGACCTTTCGTTGCTTGTTGTAATTTGCATTATGAGCAGTT
>CANQOP010000019.1 GCA_947625485.1 uncultured Clostridia bacterium
TTCAAATCCCTTGACCTCGCATAAAAAATAATAACCCATCGGCAAAAGCCGATAGGTTATTATTGGCGGAGGACAAGTATGTTAGTATTATGAGAAAGCTTAATCTCGCCAGTTGGGGCGTGTGACGGAATTAAGGCGTTCATAAACGCTCCTCCCTAAAAATCGTCCACAGGACGATTTTTTTAACGGTCGGCTTCAAATCCCTTGACCTCGCATAAAAAATAATAACCCATCGGCAAAAGCCGATAGGTTATTATTGGCGGAGGACAAGGGATTTGAACCCTCGCGCCGGTTACCCGACCTACTCCCTTAGCAGGGGAGCCTCTTCACCACTTGAGTAATCCTCCGTATGGCAAAGTGTTTATTGGCGGAGAGGAAGGGATTCGAACCCTTGGTCCCTTGCGGGATCACTAGTTTTCAAGACTAGCTCCTTAAACCACTCGGACACCTCTCCATCGCTTTATCAAGCAGTTAAAATCATATCATATCAGGGCATTTTTGTCAACAGTTTTCTTAAAATATCGTTTCTTTATACGAACCCTTGCAAAAGCTGTCGGCTTGTGTTATAATGCGTATATCGAATTAAAACACAAGATAGAGGTGTGTATAATGAAGTGTCCATATTGTGGTTATACCGAGTCCAAGGTTATTGATTCCCGCGCGGCTGACGACAATGAGCGTATTCGCCGCAGGCGCGAGTGTTTAAAATGCGGCAAGCGTTTTACCACTCACGAAATTATCGAGACTGTTCCCGTAATTGTTGTAAAGCGCGACAAGAGCCGCGAGAGCTTTGACCGAAACAAGCTTACCAACGGTCTTGTACGTGCGTGTGAGAAGAGACCCGTATCTATCGACCAGATTGAGGAAATCGTCAATCAGATTGAGAGTAAGGTTCAGGCGAGTCTCGACCGCGAGGTTACGACTCAACAGATAGGCGAAATGGCTATGGAAGAGCTGCGCAAGGTGGACGAAGTGAGTTACGTTCGCTTTGCATCGGTTTATCGCTCGTTTAAAGATATTGAGACCTTTATGGACGAGTTAAATAAACTACTTAAAGAAAAATAATTTTCAGCCGCCCCGATGGGCGGCTCTTTTAGTGTATAGTCAAGTTTATGTGTCTGCTTTTTACGCATATTTTCTTGCTATGAGATACGAGTACAGCACGCTCGCCGCGACAGCAAGCAGTAAAACTAAAAAGTACCAATATAATATAACTCCTATTATGCTCAGAACAACGAAAACTATACCCGTAAGCACGAGACAAATTCCTCCAAAAAGCTGTGACTTTCTCCATGTAGTTTCATTTTTCATACTCCATTTTGTCCTCAGGCCGATATATGAATTTTTACGCGTCTTCGGCATAAGATTTCCCATAACAACTAATCCGATACCGAATGCAAAAAAGACGAAGTTATTGACGTTTATCGGCATTTCACTCAAATCATAAACCGGAACAAGAAAAGCGTATAGAAAATAATATGTCATAGCGTTAAATACGGACAGTATAACTATTCCGAAAATCATAGTAATTCGTTCGTTGTTATTGTTCCCGTTTGTTTCAAATTTTACCGCGAGCTTTGAAAATCCGAACATTAAAGTTCCTATTATAAATACAATAGCGGGAAATATAAAAACCGTGTATTTGCTTCCGAAACCGTCAGCCTGAAAATCTGCGCCGTAATGTGTTGGAATTGTATTTTCAAGAAAAGGAAGAGCGGCAGAGGTTACGGCTAGCGGCAACAGCACAAGCGCTAAATATATAATGTATATAGATTTTTTAATCTTCATTTTTTTTGCCTCCTTTGAGCATATTGAGCCACATAATTGCCTCGTCCAAAACGGAGAGATTGGGTTCATAGTAAATAAAGTTTTTGTATTTTGTTTCATAAATTAAATCGGCATTTTTGAGCTTTGACAGGTGATAGGAGAGCGCCTGCGGAGTTATATTCAGATGCTGTGCAAGTTCTCCTGAGCTGATTTTGCCTTCTTTTAGTTTTAGGAGTATTTTTCTTCCGGTGTCGTCGGCTAATGCCGTAAGAATTTTATTTATAGACAAGATATGCGCTCCATTCTATTTCAAAATTCCTTTAAATAGATAATAAACCATTAATTTTTAAATGTCAATAACTATTTAAAATATTTTTTAAATAGTTTATAAAAAGTGCGGATATAATATGTGAGCGTTTGGTGCTTATCGCGCGTGTACGGAAACGCGGTTTTTCTCCAATATAAAAAGACTGCCCGAGAGGGCAGTCTTTGCGTGTTAATTATTCGTGGTCGTGTGAGATTTCGATTTTACCTACAATCGGCTCAGGGTCTATACCCTGACGTGTGTAGTAGTCGGAAACCGCCGCCTTAATCGCTTCCTCGGCGAGCACGGAGCAGTGAACCTTTACCGGCGGAAGTCCGTCGAGCGCTTCCATAACAGCTTTATTTGTTAGCTTGAGCGCCTCGTCAATGGTTTTGCCCTTTATTAGCTCGGTCGCCATTGAACTTGTAGCGATAGCCGCACCGCAGCCGAAGGTCTTGAACTTGACGTCTGTAATTGTATTGCCGTCGACCTTGAGGTACATTTTCATTATATCTCCGCATTTGGAGTTTCCTACCTCTCCGATGCCGTCTGCATTTTCAATTTCTCCGACGTTTCTCGGGTTAGCAAAGTGATCCATAACTTTTTCGGAATATGTGAATGCCATAGTAATTCTCCTTTAGCTTTATTTTAGCTGATAAATTTTGCGCCGCTTTTTTCGCCCTTAATTATCTGCTCCCAAAGCGGCGACATATCTCTCAGCAGTTTTACAATTTTCGGAACTGTTTCCAGGATATAGTCGATATCTTCCTCCGTGGTCGTTTCATCAAAGGTCATACGCGTGCTGCCGTGAGCGATTTCGTGCGGCAGTCCTATAGCGAGCAGAACGTGGCTCGGGTCGAGACTGCCTGAGGTGCAAGCTGAGCCTGAAGAAGCGGAAATACCCGCCATTTCGAGCCTTAAAAGCAGGCTTTCGCCCTCGATACCTTCAAAGCACATATTTACATTGTTAGGCAGGCGGTGAACTCTGTCGCCGTTTACCCGGCTTCGCGGAATTTCAAGAAGTCCGTCAATGAGCTTGTCCCTGAGCCTTTCGAGCTTTGAATTGCGCTCGTCCATTGTGTCAATCGCTAGCTGTAAAGCCGCGTCCAGACCGATTATACCTGCGATATTTTCAGTGCCCGCGCGCTTGTTGCGCTCCTGAGCGCCGCCCTCGATAAGATTGTCAATAAGCACGCCCTTTCGGACGTAAAGCAGACCCGTGCCCTTGGGACCGTGGATTTTATGAGCCGTCATAGAAAGCAGGTCGATGTTTTGCTTTTGAACGTCAATCTTGCAGTAGCCCGCCGCCTGAACGGCGTCAGTGTGAAAAAGCACTTTGTGAGCCTTACAGATTGCTCCGATTTCGGCAATAGGCTGAATTGTGCCTATTTCGTTGTTTGCGTACATAACGGATACGATAGCGGTGTCCTCGCGGATAGCATTTTCAACGTCCTCTGGTCGTACAATACCGTTCTCGTAAACGTCAAGATAGGTAACCTCAAAGCCGTCTTTCTCGAGCGCCTTGCATGTGTGAAGAATAGCGTGGTGTTCAAATTTTGATGTTATTATATGTTTTTTGCCGCGCGCCTTCAGACGATGGCAAATCCCCTTGAGCGCCCAGTTATCGGACTCCGAGCCGCCCGAGGTGAAGTAAATTTCGCTTGGGGACTTAGCTCCGAGATTTTTCGCAATATTTGCACGCGCACCTTCGACCGCCTTTTTAGCTGTCTGTCCGATACCGTAAAGGCTGGAGGGATTTCCGTAAACCTCGGTAAGATATGGCATCATTTTCTCAAGAACAACAGGCGACAGCTTTGTGGTCGCGGCATTGTCGGCGTATATTTCTCTCATATAATCAACCTTTCGTTTTGTTCAATCCTACATATATTTTTCCGCTGCGGCTACGGCGAGGCGGTCGCAACGCTCGTTTTCGGGGTGCCCTGCGTGTCCCTTTACCCAAATGACGTCAACCTCGTGAACATCATAGAGGGCGAGAAGTTTGTCCCACAACTCCGGATTAAGCGCTTTTTCCTTTTTGTTGCGCATCCAGCCGTTAGCTTTCCACTTCTTAGCCCATCCGAGCTTCAGCGCGTTAGCTACATACTGGCTGTCGGTGTAGAGAGTGACCTTACACGGCTCCTTGAGCATTTCAAGTGCTTTTATGACCGCCATAAGCTCCATACGGTTGTTGGTGGTGTCTCTTTCGCCTCCCGAAATTTCCCTCTCGGTCGTTTTATAGCGGAGTATTGAGCCCCAGCCGCCCGGACCGGGATTACCCTTGCAGGCGCCGTCTGTAAAAATCTCTACTTCTTTCACATTATCACTCCGAAACTAATTAGCTTACACTAATCCCTATTATAATACTATGGTTAGTCATTTGCAACTGTTTTTTTCATAGGAATTTTATTTTTTCAATTATTATATGACTAACGGCTGGAATTAACACTTGCGGTATGCGGTATTGGCGGGGTGACTAGTGCCGGATAAAGCTGTCAATAATACAATGTGAACGACTGCCTTAGCTTTTTAATTTATTTTTTAAATTACTTGACATATATGTGGGAAATAAGTTAAAATATAATGAATATTTATAATCGGATAATAGGCAAATAGCGCAATTTGTCTTAATCATATGGCATAATGACTATATATGAAAGTGTGATTTTGTTCATTTCATCAACTCTGTCCGTTGGAGTATAATAAGGAGTATAATAATTAAAACCGTATAGTCAAAGAGCCGTTACATAAAATTTGAAAATGGAGGTAAATTTGTGTCAGCAGAAAACAACAATAACAGAAAACGTTACAGCGGCAAACGCAACTCGAAATCTTATTCTGCAAAGGGCTACTCTAATGACAGGAGAAAAAGCGTTAACAGAGCGAATAAAAACAACGAATGGTCTAAGAAAAAGCCCGCTGTTAAAAAGCCTTCGATAAAGGTTGCGTTTCTTGGCGGTCTTAACGAAATCGGAAAGAATATCACTCTGTTCGAGTGTGAGGGTGATATAGTTCTACTGGACTGCGGAATGGCGTTCCCCGACGGAGATATGCTCGGCGTTGACCTTGTAATACCCGATTTTACCTATATAGAGCAGAATATAGACAGGGTAAAGGGTCTTGTAATTACTCACGGGCACGAGGACCATATAGGCGGTGTTCCGTTCCTGCTTTCAAAAATGAATATTCCGATTTACGGTACTCCGCTTACAATCGGACTTCTCGGGAATAAGCTAAAGGAGCACAATCTTTATAATTCGGCAAAGCTTAACGTGGTAGGCGCGGGAGGAAAGGTAAGGCTCGGCTGTTTTGAGGCTGAGTTTATCCACGTAAACCACTCGATTCCTGACGCTGTGGCGATTGCTCTTCACACGCCTGCGGGAATTGTCGTTCACTCGGGCGACTTTAAAATTGACTGTACTCCGTTTATGGGGGATATGATTGATTTGCATTCTTTCGCGCGTCTCGGACACGAGGGTGTGCTCGCGTTCTTATGCGAGAGCACGAACGCGGAAAGGCCGGGCTACACTGCTACGGAGCAGACGGTAACTCACAGTCTCGACAATCTTTTTAACGAGGCTTCAAAAAACAGAATTATTATCGCGACCTTCGCCTCGAACGTAAACCGGGTTCAGCAGATAATCAACTGCGCTGTGAAGTACAACCGCAAGGTCGCTTTCTCGGGACGTTCTATGGTAAACTATATGAGCGTTGCACAGGAGTTAGGGTATTTAAAGGTGCCTGATGGAATTATTATCGACATAGATATGCTTAACCGTTACACTCCGGAACAAATCGTGCTTATTACGACCGGCAGTCAGGGCGAGCCTATGTCGGCACTGTCCCGTATGGCTTATTCCGATCACCGAAAGGTAATGGTCGGAGAGGGCGATTTCATAATTATTTCGGCTAATCCTATTCCGGGTAATGAGAAAACAGTCGGCAATGTAGTTGACGAGCTGTTAAAGCGCGGCTGCCGCGTAATTTACGAGAGTATGTACGACGTTCACGTTTCGGGCCATGCGTGTCAAGAAGAGCTGAAAATCGTTCAGAAGCTTGTGAACGCAAAATATTTTATACCTGTCCACGGCGAGCAGAAGCATCTTAGAAAGAACGCGGAGCTGGCGCGCTCGCTTGGCGTAGATAAGAAAAATATTTTTATCGGCGATATTGGCAGTCAGCTTGAAATTAACGAGAATTATATAAAGGAGCTTGCTCCCGTGCCTGCGGGCAAAGTGTTCGTCGACGGTCTCGGAGTAGGCGACGTCGGCTCTATCGTACTGCGCGACAGAAAGCATCTCGCCGAGGACGGACTTATTATTATCGTAGCGTCTCTTGACGTGTACGACGGTCACGTTATAAGCGGTCCCGATATTGTTTCGAGGGGCTTTGTGTATGTTCGCGAGAGCGAGGAACTGCTCGACGAAATCCGCAAGCTGTCGCTCGATATTCTCGAGAACTGTGCGGATAACAACATTCACGAGTGGGGCGCCATTAAGAACAGAATCAAAGACGAGGTTTCTAAAATGATAAGTCAGAAAACCCGCCGTTCTCCGATGATTCTGCCTATCTTGCAGGAAGTATAACCGTTTTGCAGCGGAGGGTGAAACCACCCTCCGAGGCAAAATTTATAAAAAATATAACAACAGTCTGACGTATTACGGTTTACATAGTCCGCTTAACGTCAGCTATAAACAAGGGTACATTTTATGAGAAGGAAAGTCTGGACATCGTCACCGCTGCTTATAATTTTCTCGGCAGTAATGCTCGGAATGGCGTTCGCGTCCTACCGTTTCAGTTACATTCTCTTTATAGTTGAGACGGCAATCGCGGCTGCATCGGTGCTCGTGGTAGTGCTGTTCGGGGTTAGCTTTAAGCGCTATATCAACAGAACAATATCCTCGGCAATTTCCAACATTTACGAGGTCAATCAGTCGTATCTTGAGCGTTTCAAGATGCCTGTGGTTGTTGCGGGCAGATTCGGCGATATTCTGTGGTCCAACTTGCGCTTTAAGAAACAGCTCTGTATGGGACGAAATCCTGTCAATGACAATATCTCCGAGTATATTAGCTCGCGCAATATTGAGGACGTTGCTGACTCGGAGGGTTTTGATATGGACTTCGACGGAAAGCACTACACTGTATTTTGCACTAACGCTTCGGACGGCTACATCTGTTTTTATATTGACAATACATACTATAAGGAAACTTTGAAGAAGTATAACGATACCAGAAAATCCGTTGCGCTCATTGTTTTTGATAATCGTGAGGAGTTTTCCGGCGACGGCGAGGAGGAGAGCGTTCGCGTTATCCTTTCGCTCGAGGAAAAGCTTTTGCGATTTGCAAGCGAGAATAACGCTCTGTTCAAGAGCCTTCCGTCGAATAAATATATGATTATTCTCGATAAAGTTCACCTTGATAATCAGATAAAGAAGAAGTTTCCGATACTAAAAGAAATCCGCTCAATCAAGTACAACAACCGCGAGGCGACGATTTCGGTCGGTATCGGCGCAGACTGCGACACCCTTATTGAAAGCGAGCAGAAAGCGCGAAAGGCGCTCGATATGGCACTTGGCAGAGGTGGAGACCAGGTAGCCGTTATGCACAAGGACAGCTATGAGTTCTTTGGCGGCGTTTCGGCGGGTATTGAGCGAATGAGCAAGGTGCGCAGCCGCGTTATTGCAACCTCAATTGCGAGGGCGGTTTCCGAGTCGGATAAGGTGATGATTATGGGCCACCGCTTTTCCGACCTCGACTGCTTGGGTGCTGCCGTCGGACTGCAGCCTGTAATTGAAAACTGCTACAAAAAACACTGCCGCATAGTTCTCGACAGGGAAACCTCAATGGCGCAAAGCCTTATTGAGCTTGTTGAGGAGAGCGGACAGTATATGTTTATAACTCCCGAGGAGGCTTTGAGGGGCATATCTTCGAAAACCTTGCTTATAATTGTGGATACGCATATACCCGACGTGGTGGAAAGTCCCGAGCTGCTGAACCGCAGCAAGAGGGTAATAGTTATCGACCACCACAGAAAAATGGTCAACTTTATTTCTGATTCCATAGTTTTCTATCACGAGCCTATCGCCTCGTCGGCGTCTGAAATGGTTACCGAGCTTATCACATATCTCGGCGAGAATTATGTAGATAAGCTGCAGGCTGAGGCTTTGCTTGCGGGTATTATGCTGGATACAAAGAATTTTGTTATACGCACTGGAGTTCGTACATTTGAAGCGGCGGCGTTCCTTAGAAAAAGGGGCGCGGATACAGTCGAGACAAAGGAGCTTTTTTCAAGTTCGCTCGACACCTACCGCAAAAAGACCGAGATAGTAAGCAGGGCGGAAATCATAGACGGCTGCGCTGTTGTAATTGCCGACGGCAATACGCACAATATACGACTTATTGCCGCGCAGGCGGCAGACGAGCTGCTCTCGGTATCTAAGGTTGCGGCGAGTTTCGTGATATTTAAGTCGAACGATGTGGTAAATATTTCCGCGCGAAGTTACGGTAAGCTGAATGTCCAGCTTATAATGGAAGCGCTCGGCGGAGGCGGACACCAGAATATGGCGGCGGTACAGCTGAGAGATACTACGCCCGAAAAAGCAAAGTCAAAATTAATTGAAATGTTAAATAATTATGTGTAGATAAAAAGATATTAGAAAGATATATTTATATTTGCCCGTTCAGTTAGCCGCGAGCAGCGACGAGCGATGACTGAGTTTTATTTACGCCTTATCCGCCCACGGTAGGGTTGTAAACATCTTTAAACTTGAATTTGTGGGCGGAAAGGCTATGAAAATTATGAAGGTAATACTTTTACAGGACGTTAAGCCGCTGGGTAAAAAGGGCGAGCTTGTGAATGTCTCAGACGGCTATGCACGCAACTTTCTTTTTCCGAAGAAGCTCGCGCGCGAGGCTAACGCACAGGCGATGAACGAATATAAGAATGCCGAGGACAGCAAAAACTATAAAATTGCTACCCAGAAGGCTCAGGCGGAGCACTATAAAAGTCAAATTGAGGGAAAAACCCTTGTTATGCGCGCTAAGGGTCAGAACGATAAGCTTTTCGGCAGTATTACGGCAAAGGATATTGCGAATGAAATCAAACAGCGCTACAACGTAAGCGTAGACAAGCGCAAGGTTTCTCTAAAGAACGATATAAAGGCATTTGGAAAATATGAAGCAGAGGTAAAGCTCTACACTGGAATCTCTGCTAAGGTTAATATTGAGGTAGTCGAAGAATAGGCTTTACACTTTTGGGTGTGTATGTTTTCGGTTATCTACATACTAAGGATATAAGAAATGGCAGAAAATAATATTACAACAGGATACGACGGGTTTAACCTGCCCTACAGCGCAGAGGCGGAGCAGGCTGTGCTCGGTGCGGCTATTCTCGACGGCAATGTGCTTAACGAAATTGCCGTAATTTTGAGCGACCCGAAATTTTTCTATGTAAACACTCACCGCGTAGTTTACGGCGCTATGCTCGACCTTTTTAACGCGGGAAATAACGTGGATTTCGTTACTCTGCTTGAGGAATTGAAGCGAAACAGACAGTTTGACGATACGACGGGAAAGACATATCTCTTAGACCTCGCAAACAATTGTCCCTCCGTTTCCAACGCACCCGAGTATGCTAAAATAGTACGCGAGAAGTACGACGTACGCAGGCTCATAACCGCGTCTCACGATATAATTGACGAGGCAACGGCGGGCGAAGCCGAACCCCAGGTGCTTATCGACTCCGCAGAACAGAGGATTTTCGATATTCGGCGCGATAATACGCAGGGGCTTGAACTGCTCTCGAAGGTCATTCTAAAGGAGTTTGACCGCCTTGACGCGCTGAATAATAACTCGGACGATAACCTAAAGCCCATACCTACGGGTATCGGCGATTTAGATAAAGTGATTACGGGGCTTAACCGTTCCGACCTGATTCTCCTCGCGGCGCGTCCCGGTATGGGTAAAACGAGCTTTGCGCTTAATATTGCGAAGTATGTCGCCGCAACAGCGAAAAAAACAGTTGCGTTTTTCTCTCTCGAGATGACGAAGGAGCAGCTTGCGTCGCGGCTTCTCTCCTCGGAGGCTCTGGTTCAGGGAACGAAGCTCAGAACGGGCAAGCTCAATGATGAGGAGTGGACGAGGCTTGTGTCCGCAGGCGACGTACTTTCAAAGTGCGACTTCTACCTCGACGACACTCCGGGCATCACCGTCACGGAGATTAAGTCAAAGCTGAGAAGACTTAAAAATATAGACCTTGTGCTTATAGATTATCTCCAGCTTATGACGAGCGGCAGACGTATTGAAAACCGTGTTCAGGAGGTCTCGGAAATTACCCGAAACCTCAAAATTCTTGCAAAGGAACTGAATGTGCCTCTTATTTGTCTCTCGCAGCTCAACCGTGCGGCGGAGAGCCGCACCGACCACAGACCGATGCTCTCCGACCTTCGCGAATCGGGTTCAATAGAGCAGGACGCGGATATTATTCTGTTTCTCTACCGCGAGGGATACTACGCAAAAGGCGGAGAAAACGAAGCGGGTCCCGCGCCCGACCAGAACAGCGGCGAGTGTATAGTTGCTAAGAACCGTCACGGCGAGACTATGCCCGTAAAGCTGCATTGGCAGGGCGAATTTATGAGGTTCACCTCTCCCGACAGAGTCCACAATGAGTGATTTTGACAGCGCGGTAATGCGCGCGATTTGCGAAAACAATATGCTCTCGGTCGGGGACAAAATCGTTGTTGCGTTCTCGGGCGGAGCGGACTCGGCAGTGCTGTTTCATGTTCTGCTGAGTCTTCGTGAAAAATACGATTTACTGCTGTACGCCGCACACGTTAATCATAATTTGCGCGGAGAGGAGTCTTTGCGCGACGAGAGCTTCGTGCGCGCGCTGTGCGAGGAAAACGGAGTTGAGCTGTTTGTAAAGAGCGTTGACGTTAAAGAACTTGCAGAAAAGCAGGGAATAGGAACAGAGATGTGCGGACGCAATATAAGGTATGAATTTTTCCGTGAGCTTTCCGAAAAACTCGGTACTAAAACCGCAACGGCGCACACCGCCAGCGACAACGCCGAAACTGTGCTGTTTAACCTCTCAAGAGGCGCGGGGCTTAACGGAATGTGCGGTATTCAGCCCGTGCGCGGAAATATTATACGTCCGCTGATTTATGTCACGCGGGAGCAGATAGAAAGCTACTGCGAGGATAATGGACTGAGCTACGTTACCGACAGCTCGAATCTCAAAGACGACTACACCAGAAACAAAATCCGCCACGCGGTTGTCCCTGTTTTAAAGGAAATTAACGCGAGATTTGAAGATAATGTGACAAACAACAGTGAAATGCTGAGAAACATAAATTCTTTTATAGAATTAAATGCCCGCAAAACGATTGGGCAGGTAAGAGTAAAACACGGTTACAGCGCGGAAAGGCTCGCCGTTCTGCCCATAGCGCTCAAAAATGAGGCTCTGTATCTTCTGTGCAAGCAGAACGGCGTCGAGCCGGAGTACTCAAAGCTTAAAATACTGTCTGACTGCTTAATTAAAGGCGGCGCGGTTGATTTTTCGGGCACTGTTCGGGCGGTGTGCAAACAGGGTGTGCTTAGATTTGTGCAAACAAAGCAGGACAAAAATTTATTTTCTCCTGTAGAATTAAAATCAAATTCTAAATTTATATATAAGGGCAAATCATTCGAGGCAAAATTTGATGAAAACAGTTTGGTTAATAAAATGAATTTAGTGTTCAGAACACGAAAAGCGGGTGATAAGATTACTCTTCCCGGGCGAAAGGTTACAAAGACGCTGAAAAAGTTTTTTAATGAGCTGAAAATTCCCGAGGAAAAGCGCGACAGTATCATTGTCCTCGCCGAGGGGTTGGATATTTTCTGGGTGGAAGGTATAGGCTTCTCCGAAAAGGGTAATGAGCTTAAAAAATTCGGAATAAATATTAAAGTTAAGGAAAGGGGTATTGTTTATTAATAAGGACGTTGAAAGTATACTCGTAAGCGAAAACGAGCTTAGAGAAATCGTTGCACGTCTTGCCGGGGAAATTGACGCTGACTATAAAGACAAGGATTTGATGATGATAGGCGTGCTCAAGGGAAGCGTGCTTTTTATGGCTGACCTTATGAAAGCTATGGAAAAGGATTTTAGTATCGACTTCGTTGTCGTATCTTCCTACGAGAACGGAACGGAGAGCTCAGGACGCGTAAATGTGCTGAAAGATGTTTCACAATCCGTTGAAGGCAAGGACTTGCTCATTGTGGAGGATATTATCGACTCGGGCAACACGCTAAACTTCCTTGTTCAGTATTTTAACGCAAAGAAAGCGAAGTCCGTAAAAATAGTTACGCTGTTCGATAAGCCCGACCGCCGTCAGGTTGAGATTCCCGTTGACTACGTCGGAAAGGTAATTCCTGACGTGTTTATCGTCGGCTACGGTCTCGATTATTCGGAAAAATACCGCACACTTCCTTATGTGGGTATTTTAAAACACGAAATCTATTCATAATAAATTGCAAATAAAATACAATACTATATGAAGGAGTGACTAAGTATTGGATAATAAGAATAAAACGAGAAATCTACTGCTATACATCGGAATCCCCGTGGTTGTGATTCTGCTCGTGGCACTGCTGTTCAGCAATCAGCCCAGAGGCGAGACGGTTACAACCTCAAAAATGGTGGGGTACTTCCAGAACGGTAAGGTTGCCGATTACGTTATTAACTACGGAACAGGCGCTATTAAAATAACCCTCAACGACAGCAAGAAAACCGTTGTTAGCGGTACTCTGGCAGATCCCGAAGAGTTCCGTGCGGATATAAAGCCTTACGTTTCGAGAAATAAGAATATGACCTACGACCTTATCAGAAGGCAGGACAACTCCCTTCTGATGAGCATAGTGCCGTACATCATTATGGCAGGTTTGCTCGTTCTTTTCTGGTTCTTTATAATTCGCCGTATGGGCGGAGGCCTTGGCGGAAAGGAAATGAACTTCGGCAAGGCGAAAATTAAGAACACCAACGACGAAAAGCGAAAAACAACCTTTGACGATGTTGCGGGCGCGGACGAGGAGAAGGAGGAGCTGGAGGAAATAGTTGAGTTTCTTAAAACGCCCCAGAAGTTTAACACACTCGGCGCGCGTATTCCTAAGGGCGTGCTGCTTGTCGGACCTCCGGGAACAGGTAAAACCCTCCTTGCGCGCGCTGTTGCGGGAGAGGCAGGCGTTCCGTTCTTCTCAATTTCGGGCTCCGATTTTGTCGAGATGTTTGTCGGCGTAGGCGCGTCGCGTGTGCGCGACCTCTTTGACCAGGCCAAGAAAAACTCACCCTGCATAGTATTCATAGATGAAATTGACGCGGTAGGCCGCCAGAGAGGCGCAGGTCTGGGCGGCGGTCACGACGAGCGCGAGCAGACTCTTAACCAGCTACTTGTGGAGATGGACGGTTTCGGAGCCAACGAGGGCGTTATTATGATTGCGGCTACCAACCGCCCAGATATACTCGACCCTGCGCTTATGAGACCAGGACGTTTCGACCGTCAGGTAATCGTAAGCTACCCCGATATAAACGGGCGTGAGGCTATTCTTAAAGTACACGCGCGCAAAAAACCGCTTGCTCCCGACGTGAGTCTGCGCACTATCGCGAAAACTACCGCAGGCTTTACGGGAGCGGACCTCGAAAATCTTCTTAACGAGGCGGCTCTGCTCGCCGCCAGAGCGGATAAAAAGGCTATCACAATGAAAGAAATCGAGGAAGCGACTATTAAGGTTGTTGTCGGCGCGGAGAAAAAGAGCAAGGCTATGACCGAAAAGGAAAAGCGCCTGACCGCATATCACGAGGCAGGTCACGCTATCCTGTTCCACGTGTGCGATACTCAGGACCCCGTTCACGAAATTTCGATTATTCCGCGCGGTATGGCGGGCGGCTACACTATGCCTCTGCCAACCGAGGATAAGTCCTACCATTCGAGAAACGAAATGTTTGAAAATATTGTTGTTGACCTCGGCGGACGTGTTGCGGAGGCTATCGTGCTCGACGATATTTCTACAGGCGCGTCGAATGACATTGAAAAGGCGACGAAAACCGCCCGAAATATGGTTACCAAGTACGGTATGACCGACGAGCTGGGACCTATTGCTTACGGTCAGCAGAACGGAGAGGTTTTCCTTGGAAAGGATATGGGTCACGTTAAGGACTACTCCGAGGAAACCTCTGCTAAAATTGATAAGCTTGTTTTGAAAATCGTAAAGGACGCGTACTCGAAGGCAGAACAGCTCCTCAACGAGAATATTGATAAGCTCCACGAGGTCGCAAGGTATCTTATCAAAAATGAGAAGATGCACAACGAGGACTTCGAGGCAGTAATGAACGGCACGTTTGTTTGGGACGAAGACTCCGACGACGAAGAAACAACAACCGAAGAATAATTTTGATTTATAGAAAGAACCGCCTGTTTTTTAATCAGGCGGTTTTTTGATGTAAATTGCGGCGGTAATCTGAGTGCGCGGTTGACAATAATTTAAAACAATGCTATACTAATTTGCGAACTACTCGCAAATTGAGGTGAGGCTTTTGTCTAAATATATGACTAAGCAACGTGAGGCGCTGCTTGGCTTTCTCGCCGAACACCATGACGAGAGCTTTTCGGCTAGACAGATTGCCGAAAGTTTGAACGGCGATAAAATAAGCATAAGCGCAGTTTACCGAAATCTCTCCGCATTGGAGGAGGACGGAAAGCTGAGGCGCGTTATTAAGGGCGGCGGCCGAGAGGTTTTTTATCAGTACGCAGACTGCGAGGAGTGCAAGGAATGCCTGCATCTGTCTTGTAAGAAATGCGGAAAAACCTACCATATGAGCGCGCAGGGCGCGGATATGCTTATGAATAGTGTAGCGGCGCAGGAGAAGTTTTTTATTGACAAGGTCGGGACCGTTCTCTACGGCGTATGCGAAAAATGCCGTAATTCTCGAAAATAAACAGAACTTTTCGGAGGCTTATAGGTGAAAAGAATAATTGCAGTTTTGTTTGCTGTTATAATTGCATTATGTATTATGTCCGCCTGTGGGAGAATGCCGCGCGGCGATGGTAAAATAAAAATTGTCACAACAGTTTTTCCGATATATGACTGGACTTGCCGACTGACTAAGGGCGCCAGTGACATTGACGTAGCTTATCTGCTCCGCAGTGGAGTAGATATGCACTCATTCCAGCCTGCGGTTGACGACATTATAAACGTATCGACCGCGGATATAGTTGTATATGTCGGGGGAGAGTCCGACGAATGGATTGACGATACGCTTAAAGAGGCAGTCAACAAGAATATTAGGACCGTAAATCTCATTAATTTGCTGGGAAAATCTGCTAAGAAGGAAGAAGTAGTCGAGGGTATGCAGGACGGCGCGGATGACGATGAAATTGACGAGCATATATGGCTTTCGCCGGATAACGCGAAGAAACTTGTAACGGCAATTTCTGACAGTCTTTCCCATATAGACCCTGACAACAGCGGTTTATACAGCAGAAACGCGTCCGATTACCTTAAAAAACTTGATGAGCTTAAAGGTAAATTCAAAAAGGCGGTTGAACGCGCGAAGTACGATACTGTCGTGTTTGCGGACAGGTTTCCTTTCCGCTATCTTTTTGATGATTTGGGACTTAACTATTTCGCCGCATTCGCGGGCTGTTCCGCAGAGACCGAGGCGGATTTCGACACAATTATTTTTCTCGCTGACAAGATAGATGAACTCGGGGTCAAATCAATAATGCAGACCGAAACTGCGGACGGCTCAATAGCGAAAACAATTAGGGAAGCTACAAAATTGAAGAATCAGAGAATACTAACGCTTAAATCTATGCAGTCCGTAACCTCAAACGAAGTTAAAAGCGGTGTTACGTACATTAGCATAATGGAAGAAAACCTGAATGTGCTCACAGAAGCGCTCGGTAAGGAGTAAAATATGCCACTGCTCAGCTGTCAGAACCTGTCGCTCGGTTACGACGGAATTGAAATAATAAAGAATCTCAGCTTTGACGTGAACAGCGGGGATTACCTCTGTATTGTCGGTGAAAACGGCTCGGGTAAAACTACGCTTATGAAAACGTTGCTCGGACTGCAATCGCCTATGCACGGCAAAGTCATTGTGGAAAATGGACTTAAACAAAATGAAATCGGATACCTGCCGCAGCAGACGGTCGTCCAGCGCGACTTTCCGGCGTCAGTGTGGGAGGTTGTGCTTTCAGGCTGCCAGGGCAGGTGCGGACTCCGACCTTTTTACAATAAAGAGGAAAAGAAGTTGGCTAAGAAAAATATAGAGAAGATGGGACTTTCGGGGCTTGAAAAACGCTGCTACAGAGAGCTTTCGGGAGGGCAGCAGCAAAGGGTCTTGCTTGCGCGCGCCCTTTGCGCTGCCAAGAAAATTCTTCTGCTCGACGAGCCTGTATCGGGACTCGACCCGAGAGTTACAGCCGAGATGTACGCTCTTATTGAGAATTTAAACCGCAAAGAGGGTATTACAATAATTATGATTTCCCACGATATTTCCGCGGCTGTCCGATATGCTAGCCATATTCTCCATATGGGAGACACTGAGTTTTTCGGCACAAAGGCTGAGTATTTAAACAGCGCCGTGGGGCGGAGCTTTGCGAAGGGAGGACGCTTTAATGACTGAAATTTTGTCCGAATTTGCGCTCTACTTTAATTATCCGTTCGTATGGTACGCTCTGATTGTCGGTGTGCTGATTGCGTTTTGCTCTTCGCTTCTCGGCGTTACTCTGGTTTTAAAGCGATTCTCTTTTATTGGAGACGGCCTTTCCCATGTGGCGTTCGGCGCGATAGCAATCGCCTCCGTGTTAAAGCTTACCAACAATATGCCGCTTGTACTGCTCATCACCACGCTGTGTGCCGTGCTGCTTTTGCGCACGGGCAGAAACGCGAGAATTAAGGGCGACGCCGCCGTCGCGATGATTTCCGTAGGCTCGCTTGCAGTCGGTTATCTTCTTATGAATGTTTTTTCCGCCTCGGGAAATCTTTCGGGCGATATATGCTCGACGCTGTTCGGCTCCACCTCAATCATCACCCTCACGCAGTCGGACGTGTGGCTGTGCATATCTCTGTCGGTTGCGGTCGTTGCGGTGTTTATAATATTCTACAACAAAATTTTTGCCGTAACCTTCGACGAGAGTTTTGCTCAGACCACGGGTACAAGGGCAAACCTTTACAATCTGCTCATAGCCGTGACGATTGCTGTAGTTATTGTGCTCGCGATGAATCTGGTCGGCTCGCTTTTGATTTCCGCTCTTGTAATTTTTCCTGCTTTGTCGGCAATGCGCGTTTTTAAAAGCTTCAAATCCGTGACTCTATGCGCTGCGGTTTTCGCGGTTGTATGTTCGGTTTTGGGAATACTGATTTCGATTATCGCGGGAACTCCCGTAGGTTCGACGATAGTTGCGATTGATATAGTCGCTTTCGCGGCGTTCTGGGCTGTCGGACTGTTTAAAGATAGAAAAGCTTAAAGCGGAGCTGTAGCGCTAGGTAAGATTGTCAATATGTTTGTGCATCTCGTCCTTCGTGTAGATTTCCATAAACGGATACTCGTTGCACACTAGCCTGCACATACGGCGCGTGTCGCTGTCCATATTGCAGTCCAGACAGATTACCCTGTCGGGAGCATTGCGCCCGTACCACATCACCTTTTGAGCCGCTCTGCGCAGTACAAATTCGGCGTTCTGTTGACCGTACTGTATGGGCTCGATAAGTATAATTTCGCGCTCGTCGCGTGGTCTTGACACTACCTGAGCGATCCCGCGGCACAGATTGCACACGCCTATAACCGCGAAGAACGCTAGCACACAAATGCTGAAATAATACATAAACACACCTCAATTTCATTTTATTTTTTTAAAAATTTTTTGTGCGGAATATTTTATTTTTTTCTGTAAAAAATATTATTATGAAACTGAGTGAGGTGAAATTTATGACAGACAATTCATACGCAAACGAGTGCATAAAGTGCACTGTTAAGAGCTGTAAGTATCACAATCAGGATGCAAACTACTGCTCACTCGACGCGATTCGCGTAGGCACACACGAGCCGCATCCAACCGAGCAGAGATGTGTAGACTGCGAGAGCTTTGAGGCTAAGGGTTAATATTGAAAAAAGATAAAAAACAAGACAGATAGGCTTAAAACCTGTCTGTCTTGTTCGGTTTATAGGATTTTTAATTAAAAATGTTTATATTGCTTGAAAAAAGGCACTCCCAAAGCGCTCATTTTTAACGGTGTTCTGTTATTTTTTGAATTTTGAGAAGAAACCCTTCTTTTCAAGCTCTTCCTCCTGAACCCCGAGAAACTTGTAGCCTGTCTTATCGACGACTTCCCTGAGTTTGCTTTCGTCGAGCCTTTCCTCTGATGTTATAACAGTCTGACCGCTTGTGTGGGAGGATATGACTTTCTTAACCTTAAAGTTGTTGCGGATAGCGTCGTTCATATGCGACTCGCACATATTGCATGCCATACCGTCGATTTTAACTGTTGTCTGTATCATTTTTATCTGTCCTTTCTTATTCTTTCGGTTAATCTTAACTAACACTATTTTAACTCTAATTGCTTTAAAAGTCCATATCTTATTTACATATTTTTCCAAATATGCTAAAATCAGACTGCAATAAAATATTGAAAGGCTGAGGTTACTATGAAATTTATTGAATATCCGAAGTGTTCAACCTGCAAAAAGGCAAAAAAGTGGCTTGACGACCACAAAGTGGACTACACCGACCGAAACATAAAGGAGGAGAACCCGACCTACGAAGAGCTTAAGGCGTGGTACAAAATGAGCGGTCTGCCGCTTAAACGCTTTTTCAATACAAGCGGACTTGTGTATAAAAATATGCAGCTAAAGGACAAGCTTGAGAATATGAGCGAGGACGAACAGTTAAGACTCCTTTCAACCGACGGTATGCTCGTCAAACGTCCCCTTGTGATAGACGGAGATACCGTCCTAACGGGCTTTAAGGAGAAGGAATGGGAGAAGCTTCTGTAAATAAAAGCGCAAATAAAAAGGCTGCTCTTTGGCAGCCTTTTATGTTTGCTTAATTAAATAAAATCCGATATATCCTCGCGCTCGGTCGGAATTCCTTCGGAGCCGACAAGACAGTCATCCGCCTCATACTCCAGTTTTTCAAATTCGGGTGCAATATATTCTTTCATTACAACACCTCCGTAAATATGTTACATACAAGTTATCTGCCCTCATTCTAGCATTATTCGCCGTTATTTTCAAGTGGTTTGTGCTATTTCTGCGTTTTGCACAAATATGCGCTTGTTTATTTGTTGTGCTTGCTGTCTATATTGCTTTTTATCTGCTCAAAAGTCACGCCGTATTTGCACGCTATGTCCTTCGCGTAGCTCACGCCTTGAGGCGGTGAAATGCTGATTTTAAAGCTGCGGTTTCCGTCGTGAACGCCCGTAATTATACTCGCGACAACGCTGTTCCCTTCGACAGAATCGTTCAGCTCGTCGAGATTTCTTGCAAGCTCGTGCATATGAGTGTTGAATACTGCCCTTGTGCCGAGATAACGCATAGATTTTACGACGTCTTTGGCGATAAAAAGACCCTCAGCCACGTTGGTGGTTGCAAGGCTTTCGTTTAGAAGAAGCAGACTGCGGTCGGATGCCGAACTGAAAATTTCCGAAAGCCGCTTTGATTCCTCTCCTAGGCGGCCGAGGTCAACAGTCATATTTTCGTCGGCAGGGAAGTGGGTATAAATATTGTCGCAGGGGCTGAGTATCGCCGAGCGGCACGGAACGTAAACGCCCCATTGCGCCATAAGGCACACGAGACCGACCGCCTGGGTGAAAATTGTTTTTCCGCCGCGGTTCGGACCTGTGAGTATATATATTCTGTGTTCGTCGTCAAAATCCACGTCGTTAGTTATAATTTCAAGACCGATATCGTGAAGCTTGTTTATAGCTAGCTTGAGGTTATAAATTTCTTTAAAAGAACAATAACGCTTTTCGCCGCCAACTATCTCCGCCTTGCACATAGGCATACCGCTCGCAATTATTTTTTCGCACAGCTCAGACCATCGGATGTAGAAAATAATTTCGGGCATAAGGTTAATCAATGCGTATCCGCTTATATTTATGTATTTTTTCAGAGTCGATTTAATATCCTTTACGGTACGCTTCAGTATATTGGTTACGCTCTTTGTCAGCGCCGACGACAGAGGGTCGGCTCCCGTGATGTCGTTAGTCTCAATATGCACGTTGTGGTTTGCGGCGTTCTGCTGAACGCTTCCGATTATAACGTGAGAGGTAGAGGGTGTGGAGACGTGGTAGTTTTTGATGCCGCTTACGTCGGTACCGCTGTGAATATCATCCTCGCGGTCCGTAAACTTCATAAAGCGCTGCATAAGCCCCGCGTCGCCGAACTCTGCGTCGTTCAGGGAGAGAACACCCGCGTTCTTCGGACGGAGGAGTCCGTCGAGGTTTACTCCAATTGTGATACTCTTTACGCGGCGCGCCTTATCGAGAGTCTCGTCTATGTCGCGTTTAAGCTCGGGAAAACCGCTGCTGCTGTAGATTTCATTTACATTGTCACGCAGTGTGCGCAAGCCCTCGGAACGTATGTCCAGCTTTTCAAGCGTTGATTTAATAGCGGTTATGCAGGCGATGTATTCGTCGATTTCTCTCAGTCTGTTGATAAGCATCCACAGTGAGGACGCGTCCTGGTCCTTCTGAAAACGCTCCAGCTCACGCAAGTCCGCGAGCTTTAAGACGAGCGCGCTTAGGTTATCCCTTAACTCGGGAAAACGCAGGAAGTCCTCGAAAACGTCGCAGCGGTAGCGAATAGTAGCCTCGTCGTCTGTCACGGTTATCATCAGCCTGCGGATAAGATTGCGCTCGTAGTCGTCGTCGGTAAGAGCGTCGCATATAAAGTCCACAGACAGGTCGTTTATCGCCTCGTCAGACAGAGTGTTTAAATTGCGCTCGGCGTTTTCGGGATATAAGAGACTGAAGTTTTCCATAGTATCACCTCGTGATTATTGTATCACTTTGAATTACGCGCGGCAAGAAGAAAATCCATAAATATAGATTTTTTTCGGTTTGTGTGGTAGAATAGGGCAGAGGTGATTGAATTGACGGAAATGATTAAACGCATAAATGAGCTTGCAAAGAAGAAACGTGAGCAGGGACTCACGCAGGAGGAGCAAAAGGAGCAGAAGGAGCTTTATAAAAAATACCTTGCGAGTTTCCGAAGTAATATAGAAAAACAACTCGACAATACAGACGTGGAGTTCCCCGACGGAAAAGTCGTTCCGTTTAAGGAAGCGGCTAAGAAAATCGAAAAAGAGTGACTGCGAATTTACTTTTATGTATGGATTTTCCATAATAAAAACGGGCTGACTTTTACAGTCAGCCCTAATTTTTGATTTGTACTGTCCGAGCGGTTGCGCGCTTTTATACGTAAATCTCTTTTAATCTTTTCAAAATCATATTGGCGCACATATACACATTTCCGCCGCCCATAGTGAGTATCATATCTCCGGGCTGGGCGTTTTTGCATACATACTCGGTAATGTCCTCGAAGGTGTCTATGCACTTGGAATTTGGCACCTTTGCACCGAGGTCGGTACTGTAGATATTGTAGGTGTTTGTCTCGCGCACGGGGAGAATTTCCGAGATAATAACCTCGTCGGGAATTTTCAGCGCCTCGGCGAAGTCGTCGAGAAGCATAGCCGTCCGCGAGAAGGTGTGAGGTTGGAACACCGCCCATACCTTTCTGAAACCCATACCCATAGCTGCTTTAAGCGTTGCGGTCAGCTCGGTCGGGTGGTGAGCAAAGTCGTCCGCGACGGTTATGTCGTTCGGCGTTCCGAGAATTTCAAAGCGTCTGTGAACTCCGCCGAACTTGCCGAGATGCTCCGAAATTTCGTTAGGAGTAGCTCCGAGATAATGAGCCGTTGCGGCGGCAGCCATCGCGTTGTAAATATTGTGTTTGCCGGGTATCATCAGCCTGACAGTGCAGAGAAGCTCGCCTTTGTGCATAAGGTCAAATGTTTCGTGAACGCCCTTATCTGCGCTGATATTAGATGCATAGTAGTCGTTAGTGTCATTAAAGCCGTATGTTATTTTTGGTATATCAACATCGCTCACGCAATCGAGAGTGTTTTTGTCGTCGCCGTTGAGCACGAGAGCGCCCGTGGTCTGGTGCGCAAATTTATTAAAGGATTTCTTAATATTGTCGAGCGTGCCGAAATAGTCAAGGTGGTCGGCGTCTACGTTTAGTATAATGGATATAAACGGAGTGAGCTCAAGAAATGTGTCGACATATTCGCACGCCTCGCAAACAATGATGTCACTCTGGCCGACGTAACTGTTTCCGCCGATAAACGGGAGCTTTCCGCCGATAATTGCCGACGGGTCAAAGCCGCTGCCGATGAGCAGCTGAGTGAGCATACCCGTAGTGCTCGTCTTGCCGTGCGTGCCCGAGACCGCGATACTTCGGTTGTAACGGCGGCACACGATACCAAGCATAACACTGCGTTCAATGCAGGGTATACCCCTTTCCATAGCCGCTCTTCTCTCGGAATTGTCTTCCTTTACTGCCGCAGAGTAAACGACAAGCTCCGCACCGTCAATGTTCTCGGCTTTGTGTCCCATAAATACGGGGATACCATAGCCCTTGATTTTGTCGAGAGTTTCGCCTTCGTTCATATCAGAGCCTTGAATTTCAAAGCCCTCGCTCATAAGTATCTCGGCGAGCGGACACATTCCGCTGCCGCCTATTCCGATAAAATGTATTTTCTTTTTGTTATCCAAAAGATGATCGTATTTCATTTTAGGTCCCCTTTACCGTAAGGTCAGATACGAATAGAAAATAATTCCTCTTTATTATATTGCCAATTGCGAAAAAAATAAATACTTTTTCCGAAATTAATAAATATTTCTTGCATATTGCCAAATAACGCATATAATGATAAAATAATTTGTATTCAACGCGCAGTTTCGGCGCGCACAATTTTTATTGACCGTATTTAAGTGGGTTATTCTATGAATTTGAAGAAAAACGATATAATTAAACTGAATATTACTTCAATGACCGCTCAGGGCAGCGGAGTAGGCAAAACTGAGGACGGTATCGTGATTTTTGTCCCGCTTTCCGCAGTCGGCGATGAGCTTGAGGTAAAGATACTCAAGACCAAGAAAAACTACGCCTACGGAAAAATCAGCCGTATTATTAAGCACTCCGAGAGCAGGGTTGAGCAGAGCTGTCCGCATTTCTCAAAATGCGGGGGCTGCGTTTATAGGCATATTAATTATAATTCTGAATTAGAAATAAAATATAATCGTGTTAAGGACGCTGTGGAGCGCATAGGCGGTTTTAAGGATTTGAAAATCAACCCCATTGTTGCAAATGAAAACGTCGACCGCTACCGAAATAAGGCGCAAATACCCGCGCAAAACACCGAAAGCGGTGTGCAGTTTGGTTTCTACGCTAACCACAGCCACAGGATTATTCCCTGCGGGGACTGTTTTTTACAGCCAGAGATTTTCAAAACGGTTATGGATATAACGCGTGACTTTATGAATTTGACTGCGCAGACGGCGTACGACGAGCGCATGGGCAGAGGAAAACTTCGGCATCTCTATATAAGATATGCACAAATGACCGACGAGTTAATGGTGTGTTACGTTGTAAACGGAAACGGATTAAAGCAGGAGGACGTTCTGATTAAGACTCTGAGAGATAGACTGCCGAATTTAAAGAGTGTAATTTTTAATTCTAATAGAGAAAAAACAAATGTAATTCTGGGCGAAAAAAACCGCACAGCGTTCGGAAGCGATTACATCACGGACATTCTGTGCGGAAAGCGGTTTAAAATTTCGCCTTTGTCATTCTACCAGGTAAACCGAACTCAGGCGGAGCGGCTCTATAAAATTGCCGCCCAATACGCCGACCTTAGCGGGGACGAGGTGCTTTTAGACCTCTACTGCGGCACTGGTACGATCGGACTGACTATGGCTGATAAGTGCGGAGAGCTTATCAGCGTGGAAATTGTTGAGGACGCGGTCAGAGACGCCGAGGAAAACGCGAAATTAAACGGAGTAGAAAACGCTCGGTTTATCTGCGGTGACGCGGCATCTGCGGCTGATAAACTCGAAGACGAGGGAGTGCACCCGAATGTGGTTATAATTGACCCTCCGCGCAAGGGTATAGACCGCGGGCTAGTGCGAACAATCAGCCGAATGTATCCCGATAGAGTCGTTTACGTTTCCTGCGACCCCGAAACGTTGGCGCGCGATTTAAAGCTGTTTTCAGAGGAAAATTACTTTGTAAAAGAGCTGACGCCCGTGGATTTGTTCAGCCGCACAGCACATGTGGAGTGCGTAGTCTTGCTGTCAAGGGAATTGGTATACAGAGTGAAAAAAAGCTAGGGGGTTAGTACACAAGCCCCAAAAAGGACAATAAAATGATTCAATAATATTGTGGCGTTTATGATATAATTTGCCTATTAAATATAACTACTATTCTTTGGGTAGTGCAAAGTCTTAGATTTTGGTATAAAATGGAGGTACAGGATGAATACAGAAGAAACTTTAGAAACTTTTGGCGGCAGGTTAAAAGCTTTAAGAAAAAAATTGGGTTATACGCAAGAGAAATTGGCTAGATTAACTAATATGTCACCTCAGAATATTCGGCGTTATGAGCAGGGAGGCTCAAAGGAAGATCCACGAGCGGTTAATTTGTTGCGAATAGCTTTGGTTTTAGACGTAACCCCTGAATTCTTATTATACGGGAGGAATTGTATGAATACATACACAGAAGCGATTGAGAGAGAACTAAAACAGCTTAGTTCTTATGAGCAAATTTTAGAGATTAAAGAGAGAGACCTAAACGCCACTGTTCTCGCTCACCTCGAATTGGGCGAGGGCTTGGTGAACACAGTGAGAGACGACTGGAATAAAAAAGGTATTTTCAAAAGAATAAGCTCAAAGAGTGGCGAAACTGAAGATAGCTATTGCACACGTCCGTACGTTCAGCAAATCATCTTACGCTACTGCCAAAACAGATCATTTTTCAGGAGCCGGTTCGGCATTGAGGACGGTATGAGATAGGGAAAAGAGGAAAGCTTACCGTTTGAACCGGAAAATGGTATACTTATTGCTGCATTGAAATCGGATTATAGAAGTAGACTACATATTTTTTGAAAGGATGGAAAAATGAGTTCTATATATGCAATGAGTGATATCCATGGCTGCCTGCAATCTTTTGAGGAAGCTTTAAATCTTATTGATTTATCAGGAGATAATAAGCTTATCCTTTGTGGAGACTACATACATGGAGGAGAAGATAACTATGGAGTACTTAATAGGATTATAGAATTGGAACGCGAATATAGTTCTGAGAAAATTATTGTCCTTGCCGGAAACCATGAAGATATGGCGATTAGTGGAAGATGGCCTATTGGGGAAGACCTTTTTTTCGGGGTCGGAGTTGACAATGACGACAATGAAGATAAGTACATTTTCTGGATGGAAAATTTACGAAGATATTACGTAGAAGGAGATACCATATTTGTCCATGCAGGAGTGAATGAAGAAGCTGGCCCCTCATGGGAATGGGAAACTGATGATTATACTTTCATGGAGAAATACCCTGCAGAAACAGGAAAATTTTGCATGAATATCGTTGCCGGACATGTAGGAACAGCTGAGATTTCAGGAAATCGCTATTTCCATGATATATATTATGATGGAGAAAGCCATTACTATATTGATGGAACAGTATTGGATAGCGGAACTATTCCTGTTATTAAATTAGATATTGATACCAACAAGTTTTATCGTGTGACAGAAACCGGAGAGTGGTTAATTTTGCCATATGACGAAGAATATTAATTTCTTTCGATTTGTTCCAATAAACAAGCCATGTGGAGACGGTTGCGTTGCTGTCGAGATTTGATTGAGTGGGGTTGCAAGGCAAAAACTCAGTTTGTTTCGAGAAAATTGCTCCGAGTTATCCGAGCAGCGCGGATATTGAGAGCGAGCGTGAACTGATTGAAATTGTAAAAAACGGCAATACTACATAAAAAAGGACTGATTATATGACGGCACTTATTACAGGAGCAAGCAGCGGAATAGGGCGCGATATAGCAAGATGCTTGGCAAGCAAAAATTTTGACCTTATCCTTGTGGCTCGCCGGGAGGACAGGCTTGAGGAGCTGAAAAAATCCATTTCGGGAGTTAAGATTGATACAATTGCTTTGGATTTGTCGTCAGAAGAGAACTGCTTTGCGCTTTACGAGCAGACAAAGGACAGAGAGATTGACTTTCTCGTGAATAACGCGGGCTTTGGAGCTTACGGAAAATTTTCTCAAGTTCCGCTTGAAAAAGAGCTTAATTTAATTAACACTAATATAAAGGCTCTTCATATTCTCACAAAGCTCTATATCAGGGATATGATTAAGAGAAACAGCGGTTATATTCTTAACGTCGGCTCGGCGGCGGGATTTCTGGCAGGTCCTACATTCAGCAGTTATTACGCCTCAAAAAATTATGTGGTACGCCTTACGGAGGCTATACACGAGGAAATGCGCCGCGATAAAATCAATGTTAAGGTTTGCGCGCTCTGTCCGGGTCCCGTTAACACGGAGTTTAACAGGGTAGCGAATGTGAAATTCGCTGTCGGCGGACTTTCGAGCGAGTTCGTCGCAAAGTACGCGGTCGAAAAAACGCTCTCGGGGAAAATGATTATTATCCCGGGAACGCTTATGAAGCTCGCAAAATTCGGAGAGCACTTCGTAGGCGAAAATCTTTTGACAAGAATTTCGTATGGTATGCAGATGAGGCGGAAAGATAAATAAAATCAATATCATTAATTTAAGGAACAAGGCACTCACAACAAAAAAAGTGAGTGCCTTGTTTTTAGAAAATTTTAAAAAATATATATACGAAAAAGACCTGACAATCAGTTTAAAGTGTGCGGTGACATTGAACTGTATCAGTTTTTGCGGACAGTAGAAAATACCGATGGCGGCAAAATTTTAATTAATCCTTATACTGTTATTTCAATCAAATTGTCTTCAAATCCAATTAGACAGCTTTCGTAATATCCGTCACCTGTAATTCTCGGACCACTGATTACTTCATAGCCGTCTGACTGCAACTGACTTGTCAGAGTATCAACATTTTCTATGCTTCCAACACTGAAAGCAAGGTGAATATATCCTGCCCGATGTAATGGCTTTTTATTATCCGCAATATCAGGTCTTGTCATAATTTCAAGTCTTGTACCGCCTTCAAAACTCAAAAAATAAGATTGAAAATTCGTTTTTGTATTATGATACTTTATGCCTGACTTTGCATTAAAATATTTTTCAAAAAAATTTTTTGCACTTTCAATATCGTTAACGTACATTGCAATATGTTCTACTTTAATTTCAGACATAACGCACCTCATTCGGATTAAACTTGTAAACCTTGCCGTTTACATCAATACACGAATTAATATTACTGTTGTTTTTAATATAGTTTTCTGTTTTTAATTATAGCGTACGGTCGAATATTGTCAAGAAATTTATTGAGGTTTCGGAAAGTGTTCAAAAAGTTCGCGGCTGTCACCAAACCCGACGCGTCACATAATATGTGATATGACAACTTACAAAGTCAGGTGTTGGATATGAATACTAATTCAATCGCTTTTCTCGGCGGCGACAAGAGGTCGCTGTTTGCGGCGGACTGTTTTCTGAGGCTCGGGTTCGAGGTGTACCTCGCGGGCTTCGACAGGCTCGAAAGTCTGGGCGGTCTTGTCCTTACGGATATGAAGACCGCTCTTTTGTCGGCGGATATAATTGTACTTCCGATAACCGGGATAAAGGGAAATATCATACCGTGCTATTTTTCTGATAAAGAATTAAATATAAATAAAGATACCTTTAACAACAAGCTGGTATTTATGGGTAAGGGCGACACTCTGCGCTCGATGTGCCCGAGTGCGGGCATTTATGATTTGCTCGGGCGAGAGGATTTTGCCGTTGCAAACGCTCAGCCCACCGCTGAGGGAGCGGTTCAGGTAGCTATGGAAAATTACGAGGATACGATACTCGGCTCGCGCTGTCTGGTTATAGGCTACGGCAGAATAGGAAGAATACTCTCAAAAATGCTTAAAGCTCTTAACGCCGACGTTGACGTAGCGACTCGCAGCGCTGAAAAAGCGGAGTATATTCGTGCCGACGGAAACGTTCCCGTAAATATGACGGAGCTTTTAACGCTGGGCGGGTACGATATTGTTTTTAATACGGTTCCTGCTGTGGTGATTGACAAAAAGCTTTTGCGCCGCTCCGACAGCGACACGCTGATTGTTGACCTTGCGTCCGCTCCCGGCGGCGTTGATTTCGACGCGGCAGAGTCGCTCGGCTTTACAGCGATACCCGCGCTTTCCCTGCCCGGAAAATGTTCTCCTGCCGCCGCGGGACGTATTATATCCGACACTATTCTCACTGTTTTAGGGGAGGAATACAGTTGGAAAAAACAAGCGTAGGCTTCGCTATGTGCGGTTCGTTCTGTACCTTTTCGAGGGCGGTGCCGCAAATGGAGAGGCTTGTCAGGGACGGATACAAGGTTATTCCCATAATGTCCGAAAACGCGTACACAACAGATACGCGTTTCGGCGCTGCGCGGGATTTTATAGATAAAATTGAAAATCTCACAGGTGAGAAGATTATCCATACAATATCCGGCGCGGAGCCGATAGGACCGAAGAAGATGTGCGACCTGCTGGTTGTAGCTCCGTGCACGGGCAATACGCTCGCAAAGCTCGCCGCGGGAATAACGGACACGCCTGTAACTATGGCGGTGAAGTCGCATCTCCGTATTCAAAGACCCGTGCTGCTCTGCACGGCGACTAACGACGGATTGGGCGCGGCGGCTCAGAATATCGGGCGTTTGCTCAATACGAAGAATATTTACTTTGTGCCGATGTCGCAGGACGATTATGTGAACAAGCCTAACTCTCTGGTCGCCCATTTCGAGACCATTCCCGACTGCGTAAAGCAGGCGCTCAAGGGTGTTCAGCCGCAGCCTGTATTCGGATAATAATACTTGAAAATAAGCTCTCTATTTGGTATAATCTAGTATTGTATAATACTACCGCTACCAAAGGAGGGCTTATTTTATGAAATACTGTCCCAAGTGCAAGAAGTTATATAACGATGAAGATACAAATTGCACCTGTTCGGAGTGCAAGGGCAAGGCGCTCGAGGAAATTGTTGACGGGAAAACCTCGGTGTATCTGTGCAGCGGCGACGTTATGGAGCGCGACCGCGTTCAGGCGGCGCTTAAGGACAGCGGAATACCGAGCGTATTTACGCGCCATATGGTTACCGCTAACTCACAGCTTATCACGGGAAAGGATTTCGACAGCTTTGATATTCTCGTGCCGTACGAGCTGTACGAAAAGGCGTTCGACGTCGCTGTCGGTATAGGCAGTATCAAGCTTGAGGGCGAGGAGCTTATTGAGGAGAACACTCCCGCCGAAGCTGACGAAATCGAGGAAATGCCGTCTTCAAAGCGCACTGCCGTGAGGATTATCTCCGCTATACTTCTTATTTTACTTTTCGCGGGCGTAATTTACGGCACGGATTTCATCATAAACGCAATTAAATCATTATTTACATAAGGAGAGACTGAAATGAATATTGAGACAAAATGTATCCAGTCGGGTTATACACCGAAAAACGGAGAGCCGCGTGTTGTTCCGATAGTACAGAGCACTACATATAAGTACGAGACTTCAGACGCGATGGGCAGACTGTTCGATTTAGAGGATTCGGGATTTTTCTATACTCGGCTTGCTAACCCTACGCTTGACGCTGTTGAGAAGAAAATCGCGGACCTCGAGGGCGGCGTGGGAGCTATGCTAACTTCCTCGGGACAGGCTGCGACCCTCGCGGCTGTAACGAATATCTGCCGTGCAGGCGACCACGTTATTTGTTCCAGCGCGGTTTACGGCGGAACATTTAACCTTTTTGCAAAGACGTTTAAAGACCTCGGTATTGACTGCACATTTATCGCGGCGGACATTACAGAGGAAGAATTAAATAATTCTTTTAAAGAAAATACAAAACTTGTTTTTACCGAGTCGGTCACAAATCCGTCGCTTGAGGTTGCGGACATTGAGATGCTCGCGCGCTGCGCCCACTCGCACGATGTTCCGCTTTTTGTGGACAACACTTTCCCAACGCCTATTAACTTCCGTCCCATAGAATGGGGCGCCGATATTGTGCTGCACTCCACCTCGAAATATATGGACGGTCACGCTGTTGCCCTCGGCGGTGTTATTGTTGACAGCGGCAAATTTAACTGGAACAACGGCAAATATCCGATGCTAAGCGAGCCTGACGAGACCTATCACGGTATGATTTATACCGAGCGTTTTGGAAACGCCGCGTTTATAACTAAGGCGCGTACCCACATTATGCGCGATATGGGACCTCAGCAGAGCCCGATGAACGCTTTCCTCTTGAACCTCGGTCTGGAAACACTTTTCCTCAGGATCCCGCGCCACTGCGAGAACGCTTTAAAGGTAGCCGAATTTCTAGAGGCCAACGACAAGGTTGAATGGGTAAATTTCCCGTCTCTAAAGAGCAGTCCGTACTACGAAAGAGTTAAAAAATATATGCCTAACGGTACCTGCGGAGTAGTTTCTTTCGGAGTAAAGGGCGGACGAAAGGCGGCTGAAAAGCTGATGAAGTCGCTCAAGCTTGCGGCTATCGTTACGCACGTCGCAGACGCGCGCACATGCTGTCTGCACCCTGCAAGCTCCACCCACCGCCAGATGTCGGACGAGCAGCTTGTTGCCGCCGGAATCTCGCCGAGTATGATTCGTTTCTCGGTAGGAATTGAGAATGTCGAGGATATTATAGCCGACTTAAAGCAGGCTATTGACAGTATCGACTGATATGAACAGATTTGTAACCGCAGTCATAGTGGCGGCAGGAAATTCCACGAGAATGGGACTTAAAATCAGCAAGCAGTTTATCCCGCTGTGCGGAGAGCCTGTTATTAAGCACACTCTGAAAGCGTTTGAGCAAAGTGAGGTAATCAACTCGGTCGTTGTCGTTTGCAGACCTCAGGACGAGTACGAGATACATAAAATCGCGGACGGAAATTTTTCTAAGGTCAGGGCGGTTGTGTACGGAGGTTCCGTACGCGACGAAAGCGTGCGCAACGGAATACTCGCGGCTGACGAAAGAACGACGCACTACGCTATTCACGACGGCGCTCGTCCGCTGATAGAGCAGAAGGATATAGCCGGGGTCGTAAACAAAGCGTTCGAGACGGGAGCGGCGGCTCTCGGAACACTCGTTACAGATACGATTAAGGTGGTTGACGAAAATAATATTATCGTAGACACGCCGATACGCTCTCAGCTGCGCGCAGTGCAGACGCCGCAGGTGTTCGAGAAAAATTTGTACCTCAAAGCGCTGGATAATGCAAAGAACAAGAATCTTAACATAACCGACGACTGTAAGCTCGCGGAAGCTCTCGGTGCAAGAGTTCATATAGTTATAGGCTCAGATACGAATATCAAGCTGACTACGCCGAGCGATATAAACCTTGCAAAGACGATTTTAAAAAGCAGACAGAAAACGGAAAGGAAATAAATATGCGGATAGGTCACGGATACGACGTGCACAGACTCGTTGAAAACAGAAAACTTATTTTAGGCGGAGTTGATATTCCGTACGAAAAGGGACTGCTCGGTCACAGCGACGCGGACGTTCTGCTCCACGCGATTTCCGATGCGATTCTCGGTGCGGCGGCTTTAGGAGATATCGGTCACCTTTTCCCCGATACGGACGACCGCTTTGAGGGAGCGGACAGTATTCTGCTGCTAAAAGAGGTGTGCCGCGTGCTTAATGAGAACGGCTACAAAATCGTAAATATAGACGCTACGGTAATCGCCCAGCGCCCGAAGCTCGCACCTTTTATACTCACTATGCGCCGAAATATTGCCGCGGCGTGCGGACTTGACGCAGGCGAAGTGAGCGTTAAGGCTACGACAGAGGAGAAGCTCGGATTTACCGGCAGCGGCGAAGGAATTTCGGCGCACTCCGTATGTTTAATTGACAATATTTAATACTGACAGTACTTGAATAAATTGACAACCTCGTTCATACCATTGAACGAGGTGTTTTTTATGTTAAAAAGGTTTGTATCAATATTCATCAGCGTACTTCTAGTTTTCTCCGTACCGATTGCCGCGAACGCAGAGCAAAAGCCTGCTTTGGACGTATCCGCTCCTGCGGCGGTTTTAATAGAGGGAGAGAGCGGAAAAGTTCTTTTTGAGAAGAACAGTCACGATCAGCGCGCCTGCGCGTCAGTCACAAAGGTAATGACGCTTTTGCTGACGATGGAGGCGCTGGACAACGGTCGTTTTAAGCTCAGCGACACTCTCACGTCGTCCGCTCACGCCGCGTCTATGGGAGGCTCGGATATATGGCTCGAAGAGGGAGAAACTATGAGTGTGGACGATCTTATAAAAGCGACCGCAGTAGCGTCAGCGAACGACGCCGCCGTAGTGCTTGCGGAGGCAATAAGCGGAAGCGAGGACGCCTTTGTCGCCGAGATGAATAAAAAGGCGAAATCGCTCGGAATGAAGGACACTGTTTTTAAAAACTGCAACGGTCTTGACGAGGAAGGACACATTACGTCCGCGTATGACGTTGCCGTTATGTCGGCAGAGCTTACTAAGCACCCGAAAATTTTTGATTATACTTCCATATGGCTTGATAATCTGCGCGGCGGCAAAACTCAGATTGTAAACACAAATAAGCTGCTCAAAACCTACGACGGTATTACAGGTCTTAAAACAGGCACTACCAATGACGCGGGCTGCTGTATGGCGGCGACTGCTACGCGCGACGGTTTGTCGCTTGTTTCGGTCGTGCTCGGCTGCGATACGGGCACAAGTCGCTTTGCGGATTCTGCCGCGCTTTTAGACTACGGTTTTGCAAATTATACTGTGCAAAAGCTCGAACTGCCTAAGGACGTACACAAGGTACAGAAGGTCACGGGCGGTATGACCGGAGAGGTTAAACTCGAGTGTCCCGACCCCGGCTCTATGATAGTAAGCCGCACCGCAGGGGAGGCGGTTACTACGGAGTGCAAAATTCAAAAAGAGATAAAGGCTCCCGTCAAGAAGGGCGACGTGCTCGGAGAGGTAAACTACTACTCCGGCAAGGATATGCTCAAGAGCGTCAGGCTTACCGCAAAAAACTCTGTTGAGGAAATGACATTCGGCTCGGTATTCAGAGAGATGCTCAGAGCGTTGACAGAGGTTTAGGCGGGCTGTTAAATTCTTCTGAAGAATTATAAATAATATACAAAATAATAAAGTTAAATATTGCATATGTTGGTGTTTTGTGTTAAAATAACCATAAGTAATTATATACGGCTCTGCCGTATCTATTGGGGGTAATCAAAATGTCAACAAAACTTAACGACAAATATCTTGGCGGTTTTATAGGCGAAGACGAGTACAAGGGAATTGAGACTCAGGTAAAGAACGCTCACAAGGCTCTGCACGACGGCACGGGTCTCGGCAATGATTTTATCGGCTGGGTTGACCTTCCTACCAATTACGACAAGGAAGAGTTCAGCCGAATTAAAAAGGCAGCTGAAAAAATTAAGAAGAATACCGATGTTTTCGTTGTTATCGGTATAGGCGGCTCCTACCTCGGAGCGCGCGCTGCTATCGAGTTTCTATCCTCTCCTAATTATAACGCTCTCGCCAAGGACACACCGCAGATTTACTTCACTGGCAATTCAATAAGCTCCGACGCTCTCTCCGACATTATCGAGCTCTGCGAGGGCAAGGACGTTTCCATAAATATGATTTCAAAATCGGGCACAACCACAGAGCCTGCTATAGCATTCCGCGTATTCCGCGATATGCTCGAGAAAAAGTACGGCAAGGAGGGCGCCAGGGAGCGTATCTTCTGCACGACCGACAAGGCCCGCGGAACGCTCAAACAGCTCGCCGACAAAGAGGGTTACGAGACCTTCGTAGTTCCCGACGACGTAGGCGGACGTTACTCCGTTCTTACGGCTGTAGGACTTCTTCCTATCGCGGTTTCAGGCGCTGACATCGACGCACTTATGAAAGGCGCCAAGAAAGCTCAGGACGAGTTTAACAACGACGATTTATATTCAAACGATTGCTATAAATACGCGGCTATCCGCAATATCCTCTACAACAAGGGCTATTCCACGGAAATTATGGTTTCCTACGAGCCTGCATACACTCTTATGAACGAGTGGTTCAAGCAGCTATACGGTGAGTCCGAGGGTAAGGATAAGAAGGGCATATTCCCCGCAAGCGTTATCTTCTCTACGGACCTCCACTCTCTCGGTCAGTACATTCAGGACGGCAGACGTAATCTTTTCGAGACTGTTGTTCTCTTTGATAAATGTAAAAAGGAAATTACTCTGGGCGATGATCCCACGAATGTTGACGGACTCAATTTCCTTTCGGGCAAGTCGATGGAATTTGTAAACCGCAAGGCGTTCGAGGGCACTGTTCTTGCTCACAATGACGGCGGAGTTCCAAACATTGTTCTCAACGTCGAGAAAATGGACGAAAGCAATCTCGGTTACCTTATCTACTTCTTCGAGAAGGCTTGCGCTATCTCGGGCTATATCCTCGGCGTTAATCCGTTCAACCAGCCGGGCGTAGAGAGCTACAAGAAAAATATGTTTGCTCTCCTTGGCAAGCCAGGCTACGAGGACGCTAAAGCCGCTCTTGAGGCGAGACTCGGATAATTTTCAAAAGCAAAAACTAAGGAGGAAGTAAGTATGGTTACTTTACTTATCGGAAAAAAAGGTTCAGGAAAAACTAAAAAGCTTATTCAAAAGGCTAACGAAGCTGTTGCGGCGTCTCAGGGAAACGTTGTCGTTATTGAAAAGGGCGCTAAGCTCACCTACGACATCACTTCTAAAGCGCGTCTTATTGACACGGACCAGTACGCAGTAACAGGTTATGATATGTTATTCGGATTTTTAAGCGGTATATGCGCCGGCAATTACGACGTTACCGATATTCTTGTTGACTCCACCTTCAAGATTTGTCCCGACGGTGTAAACGGTCTTGAAAGCTTTACTAAAAAGCTGCAGAATCTCAGCGAAACTTCCAACGCAAATATAATTCTTTTGATTTCCGCATGCGAAGACGACCTGCCAAGTTCAATCAACGCAGTTTGTGAGAAAGTTTAATTTAATTACGAATATTACTAATATTTAAAAACAAGCCGATCGACTCCGCGCGGAGCCGGTCGGCTTTTGCTACATATAAATGAGTTTTTAATCTGTCTGCTTTTAAGTAATCGGATTTATTGAATATACAATTATATAAAAATATGTGCTAAATTTACGCGTTTTCCTGTTTATGTTTTTTGATAAAATCCTCTAAAAGGTCAGCCGCATATCTGCAAAGCTCGGGACACGGTCGCTTTTTATAGTATTTTTCGGTGCGTGCTGACGGAGTAGGGGAGTCCGCTCCGCTTTTTTGCAGTCCTAAAAGCTCGCGGCATAAAATCGAACCGTTATCCTCACGGAATTTGCCCGCGAGCTGTTGAGCATCACTGTAGACGCGCTTTTTTTCAGCGCTCGCCTTCGGGTCGTCGTAGCCGTATAGCATACCGAGCACGAACATCATTCCGCTTACCGTTCCGCACACCTCGCGCATACGCCCTATACCGCCGCCGAAGGGCGAACAGAGCTTTGTTACGGTGCTGAGTTCCATTCCCATTTCGCCCGCAAACGCGCCTGCGACTGCCTGACAGCAGTTATATCCCTGCAAAAAAAGATTTTTCGCAATCTGTCCTTTAGTCATATCGTTCACCTCGTTTTGCTTTAAAGCTCTGTCTTAAATAAGCAGGGTACGTGCGCAGCACGACGCGTACATAGGGGGATAGCCCCTATGTACGAAAAAGTTGAGCGCCTAGTTAGAGGCGGTGAACTTTTCTCTGTGGTTCAAAGCTGTGCTTTCAACAAGCAGGGTACGTGCGCAGCACGACGCGTACATAGGGGGATAGCCCCTATGTAGGAAAAAGTTGAGCGCCTCGTTAGAGGCGGTGAACTTTTCTCTGTGGTTCAAAGCTGTGCTTTCAACAAGCAGGGTACGTGCGCAGCACGACGTGTACATAGGGGGTTACCCCCTTATGTACGAAAAAGTTGAGCGCCTAGTTAGAGGCGGTGAACTTTTCTCTGTGGTTCAAAGCTGTGCTTTCAACAAGCAGGGTACGTGCGCAGCACGACGCGT
>CANQOP010000020.1 GCA_947625485.1 uncultured Clostridia bacterium
GATGAATGATGTAGAGAAGCGGCAGCTTATGGAATCGCTGATTTCAGAGATACAGATTTTTGAGGACAGGCAGCCTAGTGGCCAATGGCTCAAATCCATGAAATTCAAGCTCCCCATTATTGAGGGGGATATGGAGTTGAGTTTGGACAACGATAAACATGTGGAGTGCGTGGTATTATTAACAAAGAAATAATTAAAATCGGAGGTTAATTATATGAGTACATTTAAGAATGTTGAGGAAGCTAGAGATTTCTTTAAAAATGACAAATATGCTGAGATGAGCGGTATCGTAATTGACAAAATCGGCGACGACTGGTGCGAGTGCAGTATGGTAATCACAGACATCCACAGAAATGCTATTGGCGGAGTTATGGGCGGTGCGATTTTTACGCTCGCCGATTTAGCTTTTTCCGTGGCGGCTAACAACGCTCATCTGCCCACGGTAGCGCAGCAGATGAGCGCGAGCTTTATCAGCACTGCGAAGGGCGAAAAACTGATTGCCCGCTCAAAGTGCCGCAAAGACGGAAGAACGACCTGTATATATAACATAGATATTTGCGACGATACAGGCAGAGATATTGCTCAGATAATCGGGACAGGCTACAAGCTCCCTCAGAAGTAAATGCAAAACTATCACTAACACAATAAAGGACTTCAAAACTAAGCGTTTTGAAGTCCTTTTATTCATATTTATCTTTTATACGGTGTGAAAATTTCTGCGCTCGTTTCAACAATATGGTCAACAAACTCACCGCCGCATTTTTCGCGTATCAGGTTTATTGCCTCGGTGTAATCGTCGGGATTACCGCGCGTCAGTGAATGGCAGTCCGTTCCTACAATATCAATATATCCGCGTTTAATATATTTTATTAGCCTGCGTTTTTGTGAGAAGCCTTTGAACGCTCCTACATTTGTCTGAATAAGTATTCCCTCATTCACGAGATTTTGTACGAGACTTTCGTCGCTCATAAGGTGCTCATATCGCTCAATATGAGTGAGAACCGGCTGTAGTCCGTGGTTATTCTGCAAGGTGTTGAAATAATCAAGCGTTTTACCTTTAAAACTGGCGCCGAACGGGAACTCGCACAAAATATATTTTGAGCCACCGTAACACACAGGCTCAAGGTTTTTGTTGTTGAACAGATAGTCCGTCACATAAACCTCCGCTCCGACACAGATATTTACATCGCCGGGAAGATACGGCAAAAGCTTTTGAAGCGACTTATCACGCCTTTGAAGAAAGCTGTCCATACTTTCCTCATTGGTATAATAGTGCGGAGTAAAGCAGAGGTTTTTGACATTCTGCGCTCTCAGCTTATCTATAATCTCCAAGCTCATCTCGACGCTTTTTGAGCCGTCGTCCATCTCGGGGAGTATGTGTGAGTGCATATCGTAGTAGGTCATCTTTTCACCTTAATTCAAAGATTTTCACAAACCTTATCGCCCATCTCCGAGCAGGATACCTTAACAGTATCGTCAGAAAGAATATCGGGAGTGCGATATTTTTTAAGCGTTTCATTAACGGCGTTTTCAATAGCGTCGGCAGCCTCTCCCTGGTCAAGTGAATAGCGCAGCATCATTGCAACCGAAAGGATAGTTGCGAGCGGATTGGCGATACCCTGTCCCGCTATATCGGGAGCTGAACCGTGGATAGGCTCGTAAAGTCCAAACTTGCCCTCCGCAAGGCTTGCGGAAGCAAGCATACCTATTGAGCCGGCAATCATAGAAGCCTCATCGGAAAGAATGTCACCGAATATATTCGAGGTTACAATTACGTCAAACTGGCGGGGATTGCGAACAAGCTGCATAGCGCAGTTATCAACATACAAGTGATTCAGCTCAACCTCGGGATAATCCTTTGCAACCTTGATAACAGTTTCTCTCCAAAGACGCGAGGACTCAAGGACGTTAGCCTTATCAACACTCGTTACCTTCTTATTTCTCTTCATTGCCATTTCAAACGCTGTGCGAGCGATACGCTCAATTTCAGGAACAGAGTACATCTCAGTATCCCAAGCCGCAGGAGCGCCGTCCTCGTTTGTGCAGCGGCCGCGCTTACCGAAGTAAATTCCGCCCGTGAGCTCGCGAACAATAAGTATATCGAGCTGACCTCCGATAATTTCGTCCTTTATCGGAGAGTCACCCTGAAGCGGTTCAAAAATAACGGAAGGACGCAGATTAGCGAAAAGTCCGAGAGCACCGCGAATACCGAGAAGTCCTGCCTCCGGGCGCTTATTTCCCGGAAGAGTATCCCACTTAGGTCCGCCAACCGCGCCGAGAAGAACGCTGTCGGACGATTTGCATTTATCAATAGTCTCCTTAGGAAGCGGCTCGCCAGTTGCGTCAATCGCACAGCCGCCCATAAGAGCTTCGTCATACTCAACGGTAAAGTTAAATTTTTCCGCTGTTTTGTTAAGCACCTTTACAGCCTCGTCAACTATTTCGGGACCGATGCCGTCGCCTTTAAGCAAAGTAATTTTGTAATCAGCCATAATTTTATCTCCTTAATTTTATTTATTAAAAGGTGGTATTGCACAGATAATATGTCCACGGTAAGATAATAAAAGTTACGAAATAATTATCACATGGTGTAACGAAAAAGATTGTAAAACATTATACAATCATACAAAAAATCAAAAGCCTATTACTCATTTTGTATCGGGATTTTCTGATAAACCTCCATTACCCTGTCGCGCTGCCATAGCATAGGATTTATGCGCACAGAATAACCAAAGCCGTTATCCATTACCCACTCGAAGGGCTTAGCCTGCGGAAGTCCGTAGACCGAAAGCAGCGTCATAATAACTCCTCCATGCGTGATAACGACTGCTTCGGTATTATTCGTTTTCATCATTCCCTCAACAATTTGCTCGAAAATAAGGCAAATTCGCTTTGTAAACTCAGCTCCGCTCTCCCCTTTCGGCGGTTTAACATTTTTCTGTCCGGCAAGCCATTGCTCAAAGGTCGGGTCACTTTTCAGTTCCTCCGCGGTCTTTCCCTCCCATTCTCCGAAACAACACTCCGAAAGCTGGTCTATCACTAAAGGATTCTGGTGCGGATAGAGAATTTTTGCGGTTTCCGTACAGCGTTTGAGCGGACTTGTAAACACGACCTGAGTGCCCGGGTAGATAAAGCGGCTGTCATACTCAAGCAGATTTTGCCTGCCGTCGTCGCTTAACGGAACGTCTGTCGTGCCGATATACTTACCTTTAAGAGTATCGGATATGTCTCCGTGACGAATGAAATGTATTAAATATGATTGCATAGTAACACTCACTTTACAAATTGTATTTTATCGTTTATACTAGCAGTAATATAACATTTAGTTCAAAGGGGTGTTTGTTATGAATAAAGAGTTCGGAAGAATTATAACTAATCTGAGAAAAAACAAGGGACTCAGCCAGAAAGACGCGGCAAAAGAGCTTGGGATTTCTCAGGCATTGCTGTCGCATTACGAGAAGGGTATACGCGAATGCGGACTTAACTTTCTCGTGAGGACTGCCGATTTCTACGATGTATCCGTGGACTATCTTCTAGGACGCACACCGAATCCGTCGGGCGGCAAAACAGAAGCAAATGATATTCCGGAAATTGACGAAGTAAGCGATGTCAACAAAATAAAAAGCAACACCTATTGCATGCTCAACAGAAAGCTGATAGTAAACTCCGCCGCAATAATCTACAGTCTGCTCGCGGAGATTAACAACAAAAAGCTGAGCAAACACATTACCGAATACCTGAGCGTTGCAGAATACAGAATGTTCAGATATATTTATTCTTTAAAAGAAAATAATAATTTGGACGTATTCGGAATAGAAAGCAACTCTATAGACGAGTACTGCATAAGCTCTATGGCGCTGAGCACCGCGAGAATTAATGATATTAAACAGAATATAGACGGTCCCGAATTGTCCGCAGACGTACTTTCGGACAAGTTCAGCGAAAGCTACACTTCCCTGCACCACCTTATTAAAAATGCAGAAAAAACGCTCGAACAGAATTTTAAATTATAACAATATAATTTTACAAAAACACACCCGCTATGTCAAGTCACACAGCGGGTGCAATTTTATTGTTCAGATGCTGAGGTAGGCTCAGTTTCCTCCTCGCCCTTACTCACGATAATTGTAATGGTTGAGCCGTCCTCTAGGGTATCTCCGTCTTTGTAATCCTTATAACCGATTACAGTACCCTCATCATACTTATCGCTGTACTGATACTCGGCGTTGACGACAAATCCCTGATTGGCCAAAGTCTTTGCGGCGATATTAACGGTTTTTTTCTTAATTTTCGGAAGCTTGCGCATCTGCAATCCCTTACTTACCTTTACGGTAATTGAAATTTCTCCCGAGGCAGTAACCTTAGAGCCCTCCTTCGGAGATTGTTCCATAATTACGCCTTCTGCGTATTCATCGCTGTAGCTTTCGTCGGTATCGCGGTAAATTTTTATATCTCCTGCCTTTTCAGAATCCTTGACAGCGTCCTCGTAAGATATACCGACGTACTTTGGAACGGTTTCTCCTGTCCATTCCTCGGTAGCAGACTTTGTTTCTTCTATGTTTTTCTCTGCGAAAAGACCTGCAAACGGGTTTTGAATAAGTAAAAATACTCCGAGCGTACCGACAATAAGGATTGAAACGACAGCAGTAATTATACTCACAGAGCGGTGTGAAATCCCCTGCTCCTTTTTTATATCGGAATTTTTGACGTTCATACTTGCCGTGCGTGAGATTTCCTCCTGAATTGCCTGAGCAGTATGAGAAACAGAAAGCTGAGAACGAAGGTCGTCAAAATCTGTAATTCTATTCTCACGCTTTACCTGTAAGCCGTTGGCAATAGCGGTTACCACGTGAGGCGGCAAACGCTTCACGGTGCTTGTACTCATAAGCAGGCGCGAGTCCTTCAGACGGTCTTTAGCGCTTGCGGGGAGATTTCCTGTCAGAGCATAGAAGAGCGTAGCCGAAATTCCGTAAATCTCTGTTATACTGTCCAACGGAAAATTATCCATATACTGTTCTGGAGCAGCGCAACCCGAATATAGCTGAGATTTCAGCGGTGTGCCGCGCTTGCGTTCGTTTGCTGTGGCAAAGCCTGCGATTTTAATTTTACCGAAGGCTGTCACATACATATTTTTAGGAGAAATGGCATAGTGGCCGAGACCGCGGCGGTGAAGCGCCTCCAAGGCGGAAATAACAGGCATAAACAGCGGACGTGCTATATCCCAGTCGAGGTGACCGTTACTTCGCTCTATATACTCCTCAAACGGAATGAGGTCCTGATTCTCCTCTATTACATAAGCTGTGTTGTTTTCCTGAAAAATATTGTGTATTTTTATGAGAGCGGAAAAGTCCTTCAGCTCAGCGATAGTACGGAAATAGGAAATAAAATCCGACATAAGCTTGCGAAATATGTCGTCATTTTCAAAGCTTATTGAAAGATTAATTTCGCCGTTTTCGCGCGTAAAGAGTCCCATCGGCAAAAACTCACAGACAATAACGACATCTCCCGTTTGCTTGTCGAATGAAATATAACGAGAGCTCTCTCCGTTCGTATCAATGACGGAGCCTATAATATATCTTCCGTGGAGGATAGTTCCATACGGTAAATACGGGGAATGCTGAGCTTTTGAATTATCAAAACCGCAGCTCGGACATTTGATATTGTCGCCGATTTCCCTCATACAGCCCATACATAATGACATCAAATTACCTCCTGATTATCTAATTTATTGCTATATTTAAAATTATAACATAATTAATTCTCAAAAAGCAATAAAAGCAAGTGTATTTATTATTACAGTTTTGTTAAATGAAGCGTCGATTGGTAACGAAGAAAGTGGAAACAAAGCGAAAAGGTTACTATTTTAATACTTTTAGAGAATTAAACGCTTTTTTCCAGTATTAAAACAGCTGTACCCGATTCTATCACAACCTCCGCCCTGTTATCTAGAAAAATATTGGAAATTCCCACAGCAACCGAGCTTTGTATTCTCAGCTTATCGGCGGGATACTCCACATTACAGTCGTAGGTTACCGTGACCTCGGGGCAACCGAAAGGAAACACGGAAAAAGTTTTCCCCTCAACATTATATAATGTATGTCTTCCCTTTGAAAAGTAGAATATCTCTTCCCTGTCGGAAAAAATTGCCGCTTTTGCGCCGTTTTCCGAGATGTATTGCAGCACAGAAATATTGGCAAGCGTGTGGTCAAGTCTTCCGCCGACTGCGGCGAAAAGAATAATTTCCTTATATCCGCGCTCCAGCGCAACAGTTGCACAATGCATAGAATCTGTGTCATTTTTATGCGTGCGCAGAGTGACCTTAGGAATATCCTCGGGCAGAGAGTCCGAAAGCGAATCAAAATCCCCTACAAAAAGGTCGGGTTTTATTCCCGCTTTTTTTGCGTAAGTATATCCGCTGTCTGCACAAATAACAAAATCGTCAGGTACGCTTTTATCCGTCGGACTGTTTCCGCGTATTTTCTGCCTTATAAAATCAACATCGGCATCGGGAGCGCCGCAGATTATAACACATCTCTCCATTATTTTCTCTGCCATTCCTTAATATTCTTAACCTCGTCGTACATAGCTGCATAGCTTTTGTGGCGGCTTTCGGAAATTTTACCTTCCTTTACGGCTGCGATTATACTGCAGCCCTTTTCACAAGTATGCGAACACGAGGTAAACTGACAAGTCGTTATATACTCCCGAAACTCGGGAAAACAGAACTGAATATTATCCTTATCTATCAAATTATAGCGTTCAAGGTCTACTGTGGAAAATCCCGGGGTATCCGCCACATAACCGCCGCCGATTTTAAAAAGCTCAACCGTGCGTGTTGTGTGTCTGCCTCTGCCGAGTTTTTCACTGATTTCGCCCGTCTCCAAATTCAACTCAGGATAAAGAATATTGAGCAGGGTGGATTTTCCGACGCCGCTGTTACCTGTAAAAGCGGAAATTTTACCGCTGAGCAACCTTTTAATTTCATTTACAGACTCTGAATTTTCAGGCGAATAACTAAAAGCTTTTATTCCCGCTTTACGATAAGTCTGTAAAAGCTCCTCTCCCGATTTTAAATCTGATTTTGAAATAACAACAACGGGCTCGATTTCGTTATCAACAGCGGCGGCGGTCATCTTATCTATAACTAGATAATTCGGAGCAGGCTCCACCGTAGATACAACAATTACAAGAATATCAATATTTGCAAGCGGCGGACGACGTAGTGTATTCTTACGCGTAAGTATTTTTTCAATCGCGCTGTATCCGTCGTCAGGCACGGAAATTTCCACTCTGTCGCCTACCCTCGGAGAATTATTTTTTTTCCGAAAAATTCCGCGCGCCTTGCACTCGTATATATCGCCGGCGGCCTCTACATAATAGAAGCCGCCCGTGCTTTTAAGGATAATTCCTTGAATATTATTCATTTACTCACCGTCTATCGGTTCATAATAGGTTGTTTCCGGTACAGTAGTCTCCTGAGTAGTCGGTTCAGTCGGAGGTTCGGTCTCCGGCTCGGTTGTCTCGGGTTCCGTAGGTTTATACTCGCCGTTTTTAACCGTGTAATTTCGCGTCGTATAGTCGATTACATAGGTTCTGTATATTTGTCCGTCGAGCATAACCACTATGGTGGACGAACCGCTTCCTGTAAAGGTCATAGCGTAGCTCGTATTATATTTCGGATTAATCGTCTTACTGTACGCGCTGTCAACCTTTCCGTCAACGGAGACCGTCATCTTAATGTCATAGTCTACATTTGTCGGCATATCAACCGTAATTGGCACGGTCGTCTGACTTCCTTTACCCGAGCTCACCACGAGGTTGATAATAGTTCCTTCTTCAACCATACTGTACTGGAGAGGAGACTGCTGGATAACCGTTCCCTCCGGCTCAAGGCTCTTGTCGTCGTAGGTATACCTGCACTCAAGCTGCTGACCGAGCGTTTTTTGAGCTTCGGAAAGCATAAGGTCTGTAACCCTTGGCACTTCAATCTTTTCCTGATATTCGTCCTTGGAAACAATTACATATACGGTTGAGCCTACCGTACATTTAACGCCCGCGGGAGGGAATGTATCGCATACATAGCCCTTCGGCGTAAGCGTATCATACACCTCTATTACCTGAGCGTTAAAGTTTTTATCCTCTAAGGCTTTAACTGCCTCTCTCTTTGTTGTATTTCTGCAATAAGGAACAGCAAGCTCGGTATCCGTGCCGTTTACCGTAAGCTCAATCACGGAATTTGATTTAACCAGCTTTGAGCCGGGTTCGGGGTCCTGATCCAGAATTTCTCCCATTTTTTTATTCTTTACAAAACGGCTCTTTATTTCGAACTTGAAGTTATTTGGATTTTTGTTGTTTGCCTCTGTGATATTCATGCCTATGAAATTCGGCACCTCGACATCGGTCGCCTGAGACGACGAGCAGCCTCTCACCAATGCCATAAGTAAAAATATAACAATCAAGGCTACAGTTGAAATGATTGCTGTTTTTACAGCATAGTAGGAGTTTTTATGCTCCTTTTTCTCTTTTATTTCTTCCGCCTCGTCATTATCATCATTTTCTTCGTCGGTAATAACGGGTTCAATTTTCCTCGTCTTTTTTATATTTTTTACATATTTAGTCGGCTCGGAATCGACGAAATGCTTGTAATCGAAATGCACATTGGGATTTAACCTGAAACGTTCAAGATCTCCGAGCATATCGAGCGCCGTACTGTAACGCTCGGCAGGATTTTTCTGCATAGCGTGCATAGTAATCTGCTCAAGTCCAATCGGAATACCGGGATTTATATCGCGCGGCATAACGGGAGTTGACTGCAACTGCATAAGAGCAACGGAAACGGCGCTGTCCGCCTCAAACGGAAGCTTACCCGTAATCATTTCGTAGAGCATTACTCCTACAGAATATATATCGGATTTTCCGTCCGTTTTACTGCCCCGCGCCTGTTCGGGAGCGATATAATGAACGGAGCCTATAGCCTGCTCGGTCATAGTTTTCGTAGCTTTATCCGTAAGGCGCGCGATACCGAAGTCGGTTACTTTTATGGTGCCGTCCTGTAAAAGCATAATATTGTGAGGCTTTATATCGCGGTGGACAACGCCCTTGTTATGGGCGTGCTGCAAAGCCTTCAAAATCTGGGTTGTCAGGTGGAGAGCTTCGCGCCAGTCTAGAACACCCTGCTGCTCTATATACTCCTTGAGCGTAATTCCGTCTATATACTCCATAACGATATACTGAATCATATCGCCGAAGCTTACGTCATACACCTTTACAATATTAGGGTGCGAGAGCATAGCGATTGCTTTACTCTCGTTTTTAAAACGGCGGATAAACTCCTCGTTATTTAAAAATTCGTCCTTGAGGATTTTAACCGCGACTTCACGGTCGTCAATCGTATCGGTACAGCGATATACATACGCCATACCTCCTACGCCGATAAGCTCGTGTATCTCGTAGCGACCGTCGAGCTTTTTACCACTGTATTTATCCAAAGAGATTCCTCCCTATCCTCAGTATATAACCGCAACGGTGATATTATCCGATCCGCCGCCGTCCTTAGCTTTTTCGATTAGTTTGTCCGTAAGTCCTTCGCCGCGGTTTTCGTGGCATAGCTTTACCATATCGCCTGTGGAGACGCAGTTCGAGAAGCCGTCGGTGCATACAAGGAGCACATCGCCGTAAACAAAGTTTGTTTCAATATAGTCGAGGTGAACATCGGGTTTTATTCCGAGCGCTCTGGTAATAAAATTTTTGTTCGGGTGGGTCTGAGCCTGCTCATAGGTAATTTCGCCCCTGCGAACCATTTCCTGAACAACAGAGTGGTCTTCGGTAAGCTGCTTTATCTTTCCTCCGCGAATAGCATAGGTTCGGCTGTCACCGACGTGTACAACGTGACAGCTTGTATCCTTGACGAGAACAAACTCGCAGGTAGTTCCCATTCCCGTAAGCTCCACGTCGTTTTGAGCCAAATTGAAGATTTCACGGTTCGCCTGAGATACAATCTCCGTCATAAGTGTTGAGAGCTCTGCCTTGGATAAATCCTCAGAAAACATTTTCTGAATTTCCGTGCTTATGTAGTCGACAGCAGTCGCGCTCGCAATATTACCGCCGTTAGCGCCGCCCATACCGTCGCAGACTACCGCCCACGCGCAGCTCGGGGAAATAACGCCGAAACGACAGTCGTCCTGATTCTGGGTGCGAACAAGACCTATGTCACTTTTGCTGAAAATTTCCAAGTCAAATTCCTCCTTCTTTATCAGTATGATTTCGCTTTAGCTGACCGCAGGATGCGTTAATATCGCTTCCGAGTGTTCTCCTCACGGTAGCCGTAATTCCCTTTTTCTCGAGAATTTTTATAAAAGCCCTTTGGCGTTCAAACTTGCTCTTTTTGAAAGAGCTGCCCTTTACGCTGTTTACAGGGATAAGATTTATATGACAGTTCAGACCGTTTAACAACGACGCAAGTTTTCTTGCGCACTCATCGGAGTCGTTGACTGTGTCAATCATAGCGTACTCAAAGCTTATTCGTCTGCCCGTTTTATCAAAATAATCTCTGCACGCTTTAATTAAATCCTTCAGGGGATATTTATTATTAACGGGCATCGTTTTACTTCTTGTTTCATCGTCGGGAGCGTGTAATGATACAGAAAGCGTGATTGGAAACCCTTCATCTGCAAGGTCGTAAATTTTAGGTACAAGTCCGCAGGTCGAGAGGGTTATATGACGCATACCGATATTAAGTCCGTCCTCGCTCGAAACAAGCCTTAAAAAACGTACGACATTATCGTAGTTATCGAGAGGTTCGCCCATACCCATAAGTACAACGTTGCTTATCCGTATATCTAAATCACGCTGCGCGCTTTCAATCTGAGCGAGAATCTCGGACGCTGAGAGCGAGCGCGAAAAACCGCTTTTCCCAGTTGCGCAGAAAGTACAGCCCATTTTACATCCGACCTGAGTCGATACGCATATAGAATAGCCGTGATGATAGCTCATTACTACAGTTTCGACAAATTCACCGTCATAGAGGCGAAAAAGATACTTGACTGTTTTATCATACCGTGATGTGAGCTTTTTTTCAATATTTGCAACAGAAATGTAACAACTTGCACTCAGGAATTTGATGAGATTTTTGGGAAGATTGTGCATTTCGTCGAAATATGTAACTCCTTTATTAAGCCAGTCGCGTATCTGCTTGGCGCGGAATTTAGGAAATCCGTTTTCTGTTATAAAGCTTTCAAACTCATTAAGATAGAGAGATTTGATGTCGGTCATATTATATCCTTAATTTCTTTTTCTGAAAGCGGAGATAAAAAATCCGTCTGTATGGTTTGCCTGGGGAAAGAGCGTTAACATATTCTCGGGTTCATCAATTAGCCTTTCTACATTAAGGTTAAGCGGCAAAGGCTCAAAATCGGTGTGCTCTATCAGAAATTTTTCTGCGTTTTTTTGATTTTCCTCAGGATTAAGAGTGCAGGTTGAGTACACCAGCGTTCCGCCTGCTTTTACATATTCCGATGTATTACATAAGATTCTATACTGTAGCTTTGGCAATTCAGGGTTAAACAAATCATCTTTATAGCGGATTTCGGGTTTACGAAGTATTATTCCTAATCCCGAACAAGGCACGTCGCATAGCGCCTTATCAGAGAGCGGCAATTCGGACGTATCTGTGTCGGCGTTACGGATAGCTGTTTTTATACTCGTTATACCGAGCCGCTTAGCCGTATCGTTTATGAGCTTTAGCTTATGCTCATATATATCGAACGCATAAATTTCACCCGAATTATTCATATACTGAGCAGCTGTAAAGGACTTGCCTCCGGGCGCGGAACACACGTCCAGCACAATATCCCCAGGTTCAGGATTTAGCGCTTTAACACAAAGCTGGGAAGCGCAGTCCTGAATATAGAGCTTTCCCTCTTTATATGCTCTGAGGGTTTCGACCGAGCCTGTATTGGAAAGCAAAAGCGTATTTTCAATAAGCGGTGATTTTTTTGCGTTTACGTTTTCTTTTGCAAGTTCCTTTATAACCTCGTCGGCGCTCGTTTTAATCGTATTTACCCTGGCTGTAAGCTGCGGTCTTCCGAATAGTGACTCGAGTATTCCCAGCGTAATTTCCTCTCCATAGGACTTAATCCAAAGGCTGATTATATCCGTCGGACACGAATACTTCACCGAGAGATAATATAGCTTGTCCTTTTTCCCGTCGGGAAGTCTGTACTTTACTTCTGCGCGTGTTATGCTTCGCAAAATTCCGTTTACAAATCCAGCCGATTTATACAGTTTGTTTTTCTTAGCTAAAATTACACTCTCGTTAACGGCGGCGCTGTCCGGCACCTTGTCCATAAACAAAATTTGAAAAATTCCCAGTCTTAATATTAATTTTGTCTTTATATCTATTTTCTTTAAAGGAATTTTAGAATACTGTTTTATTATATAGTCCAACGTAAGTCTGCGCTCGAGGACTCCGTATACGAGCGCAGAGACGAATGATGAATCAAGATGGTTTAGCTTATTTTCTTTTATTGAATTATTCAAAGCAAGTGCGGAATAAGCTCCGTCCTGTTCCACTGAAAAAAGAATTTTCAGAGCGATATTTCTCGTGTTCATTGTCTGTTGTTCCTGCTCTGCGCTATCATAACCAGACGCAGAAGCTGCGCTATTGCGGTAGCCGTAGCCGCTACATAGGTCATAGCCGCCGCCTGAAGGGTACGCTTTGCGCCTGTATATTCGCTCTCGGCGAGCATACCCGTCTCCTTAATACAGTTGAGAGCGCGCGAGGACGCGTTAAACTCGACGGGAAGAGTTGCAACCGTAAACAGGACAGAGAATGAAAAAAGCACAATTCCGACGTACATAAGGAACTGAAACGCCGAGATGACAAGTCCCATAAAAATAAATATCCAGCTAAGCTTACTGCCGAGGTTAGCTACAGGAAGAACAGCGCTGCGGATTTTGTTGGGGACATATCCCTGCGCGTGCTGAACGGCGTGTCCCGCCTCGTGACAGGCTACGCCCACTGCTGCAATCGAACTTGAATTATACACTGAGTCGGAAAGACGAATAACGTTCGTGCGCGGGTCGAAGTGGTCGGTTAAGCTTCCCGAAACGCGCTCAATACGCACGCCTGTCACTCCGTTATAGCGGAGAACATTTTCAGCCGCCTGAAGGCCCGTAAGTCCTCGCATATTCGGGATACTGCTGTATTTTCTAAAGGTTGAGCTCATTTTCGCCTGCACAATTATGGTAAAAATGATTAAGGGCAGCATATAGATAAAATATGACCAATTGTAGTAGTATAGATAGTTAAAATATCCCATAATTTACTCCAAAATAATTACTTTTAAATTAAATAATTAAATAAATTTATCTCCTATATTTAGAGAATGACCGAGAAGAAAAGACCTGCTGTCCATTCGCTTTTTTCCGTTAAGCTGTAACTCGTTTATAACGACTGAGCCCGAGCCGCAGGCTACGGTAAGAGGGTCGGTACAAATTATCTTACCCGCTTCTCCCTCTTTGTCACAAAGCAAGGTGGAGTGGATTTTAATATTTTTACCGTTTATTTTTGAAACTGCGACAGGCCACGTCTGGAGACCGCGCACCTTGTTATGCACCTCTGTATTGGGTTTTGTCCAGTCTATAGGACATTGCTCCTTTGTGATTTTAGAGGTATAGGTAGCTAGGCTGTCGTCCTGCTTTTTAGGTTTAATTATGCCGGTTTCAAGCGCAGAGAGCGTATCAATAAGCAAATCAGCGCCCATAACAGCAAGTCTGTCGAACAGCTCGGAGGAGGTTTCGTTCTCGCCTATTTCAGTCTCTCTCTGCAAAAGAATGTCTCCCGTGTCGAGTCCTACGCCCATATACATAGTCGTTACGCCGCTTATTTTATCCCCGTTCAGCACGGCAGACTGAATTGGAGACGCGCCGCGGTATTTGGGAAGAAGAGAGCCGTGTACGTTAATACAGCCATAGCGCGGAATATCAAGAATTTCTTTGGGCAGAATTTTGCCGTAAGCTACTACGACGATAATGTCGGGATTTATTGTCTTTATTTCTTTATAAGAATTTTCATTTCTTAGTGTTGCCGGCTGAAATACAGGTATTTCATACTTCTCGGCGCACACCTTTACGTCGGGCGGCGTAAGCACCTGTTTTCTGCCGACAGGCTTATCCGGCTGAGTAAAGACTGCAAGAATATTATGCCCGCTTTTATAGAGTTTTTCAAGCGTAGGTACTGCAAAATCAGGCGTACCCATAAAAACTATATTCATATAAATCAGTCCTCGGTTTTTACGTAGGATTCATCGGCAAAGTCGAGTTCGCCCGCGTTATACTTCTCGACCTCAACAGGCGACAGCATACGGTCGGCAACCGTATCATACAGCACTCCGTCCAAATGCTCAAGCTCGTGACAGAGGCATCGCGCAAGCAATTCCTCGCCTGTTACTGTGTACTCCTCGCCTTTTCGGTTCTGCGCCTTGACAGTTACCTTAAAAGGTCTCTTTACTATTCCCCATTCTCCCGGGAGACTGAGACAGCCCTCAAGTCCGCACTGCTCTCCGTGGGTTTCAATTATTCTGGGATTTACAAGCTCAAGCACACCCTGCTCGGGGTCAATCTCAATAACGACAACCCTTCTCAAAACTCCGACCTGTGGAGCGGCGAGACCAACACCGCCTGAGTTTCGCAGAGTATCTATCAAATCGTCAATAAGAGTTGAGAGTCTCTCATCAAACTTTACGACCTCTCGGCATTTCTTGGTGAGAACATCGTCACCTTTTTTTACTATTTCTCTGAGTGCCATATTATCATAGCCTTTCTCTGTACGTTAGAATGACAAAACATTCATATCGACATATGTTGTAATATTTTTATTTTCTGACTTAGCAGAAAAACTTTTCACCGAATTGGACAGAAGCTTACGAAAACGTCTGTCGTTGCGGCATTTGATTATAATCTTATAGCGGTATTTATTGCTCATTTTTGCTATCGACGCAGGAGAAGGTCCGAGAACGCGCATAGGAATATCTTTGTATTCCGACTCGGCTTTTTCTATAAATTGTTTTGAAAACCGAGCTGACGCTTTTATTACCGCGGGGTGACTGTCCGAAACAAAACCGACCATACAAATATCTGCGAACGGCGGATAAAGCATAGCCTTTCGGATTTCAATCTCGCTTTTATAGAATTTTTCGTAGTCCTGAGCTGCGGCAATGGAAATAACATTGTTTTCGGGCGTATTGGTCTGAATTATCGCTACGCCCTTTCTGTCTCCGCGTCCGCTCCTCCCGACAACCTGAGTAAGGAGCGAAAACGAACGCTCGTAACTTCGGTAGTCGTCGGCGTAAAGCATTGAGTCGGGATTCAAAACTCCGACCAGCGTGACCTTAGGGAAATTCAGTCCCTTTGCGACCATCTGTGTGCCTATTAATATATCGTACTCGCCGTTTGCAAAAGCGCCGAGAAGCCTCTCGTGAGAGGATTTTCGCATCGTGCTGTCCGCGTCAAGGCGCAAAACGCGCGCCTGAGGGAGCAGATCAGCAAGCTGCTGTTCGATATTCTGCGTTCCGATACCGCCAAAGCGAAGCTTCCTGCTGTGGCACGTCGGACACTCGGACAGATAGTTTATCGAGTAGCCGCAATAGTGACACATAAGTCTGTTGTTATCCCTATGATACGTAAGCGATATTGAACAGTTCGGGCAGGTTACTGTCTCGCGGCAGCCTGAACAGTAAGCAAACGTATTGTGACCCCGACGATTTAAAAGCAAAATCGACTGATTGCCTTTTTCAATATTCTCTTCAAGACACGAAAGTAAATCGCCCGAAAAAGCCGAGGTATTTCCAAGCATACGCTCCTCGTTCATATCGACAATCTGTACTCTCGGAAGAATAGCGTTGCCGTAGCGTTTAGAAAGCTTATTAAATGAGTAAATACCCTTTTGAGCTTTATAATAGGTTTCTATATCGGGCGTAGCGGAGGACAAAATCAAAAGGCACTTATGTTCGTTTACCCTGAATTTGGCGACCTCTCTCGCGTGATAACGCGGAGTTGACTCTGACTTATAGGTATGCTCCTGCTCCTCGTCAATTATAACCAATCCGAGATTTTCAAAAGGAGCAAAAACCGCACTTCGAGTGCCAATCGCAATTTTCGCTAAACCGCGCTTTACACGTTTATACTCGTCAAGCCGTTCGCCAAGCGAAAGTCCGCTGTGGAACACTGCTACGTCGTCTCCGAATTTTGACTTAAATATATTAATAAACTGCGGAGTGAGAGCGATTTCGGGTACCATTAATATTATACCCTTTCCGTCCTTAATAACGCTCTCAATCAGTTTAAAGAAAACCGATGTTTTGCCCGAGCCTGTTATTCCGTACAAAAGGCTGACGCTCGGTTTACCATCGCGGTATCTGCCGATTAAATCGTTGTAAGCGTTCTGCTGTTCGTCGGTAAGAACAATTTCCTTATTTTCGTTTACAGAAATATTATCGCCCGTTCTGTAAACCTCGTCCTCGTAATAGTAGGCTAAATTTTTCTTTACGAGATTGTCGATTACAGAGGTCGTAACTCCCGTATAGTAGCAAATCTCCTTAACGGAGCAGCAGCCCGCTGTCTGCAAAATCCCAAACACCTGCTTTTGTTTAGGACTTAACTTTACATCGGAACAATCTGCCTCATCATTAACGGCAACCATTTTCATAACAGCGTCGCCGACTTTCCGAAAAGCCTCGTCGCTTTTTCTGAGAAATCCCGACCTTACGAGCTTCTCAAAACGGCTATAGTCAAAACCAAGCGCCTCTCTCAGAACGTCTGATTTTACGGGCTTTTTCTGAGCAAGGACATAGTTATAAATCTGCTCGTCGTCGGGTGAAAGTCCGCTCGTGTCCGCACCCTTTACAGCTGAGTACAAGGTCGTTATTCTGTAGCTGATTCCCGCAGGAAGCATAGCCCTGACAGCATCATAATAGGTGCAGAAATAATGCTCGTGCATAAAAGCACACAGACGCACCATTTCTCGGGTGAGCACGGGCTCTGAATCGAGGACGGATACGACAGGTTTAAGGTCGTCCCGCGCCTCGCTTTTGAGATACATTACCATACCCTGACGCTTACGGTTACCGCTGCCAAACGGAACAACAACCCGACTCCCCACCGATATTTCCGAGGAAATACTGTCAGGAACTGAGTAATCGAAGATTTTATCAAAGGAATAGGCAGTATTTTCAACCGCAACTCCGGCGATAAAATCAGTCATTGCTCTCCGGCTCTAGAATACCGATTTCGTGATTTTTAATTTCATCGATTGCGAGGAGAACAGCCTTATCGTCTGTAATATAGCCTTGGTCCTCAAAATCCTTAGTAATCTGGCGCGCTCTCTTTGCTACACCTATAACAAGAGCATAACGGCTTGCCTTACCTGCGAATAACTCGTCTACATTTACCTTTTTCATTATGATTACTCCTTTTATGAATTATGTATTATTTCTAAAATTTCTTTAGCCGCTCTGTCGACGTTATCGTTGAGAACGGTGTGGCTGTAATATTTTACAAAGTTTTTTTCCTCCTCAACCGCAGCTAAGCGTTTGAGTATAGTTTCCTCATCCTCAGTGCCTCGGTCGCGAAGTCTGCGTTCCAGCTCCTCAAAGGACGGCGGAACAATAAATATGCTAACGCAGTCGGGGCGCTTTTTCATAATCTGCATACCGCCCTGAACTTCAATTTCAAGGAACACATTGTATCCCTTTTCTAACATATCGTCCACGGCTTTTGCGGGTGTTCCGTAGTAGTTTCCACAGTAGGTTGCGTACTCGAGAAATCCGTCCTTCGCTATCATATCCTCGAACTTATCTTTACTGATAAAAAAGTAGTGGACTCCGTCTATCTCTCCTTCTCGGGGCTCTCGTGTTGTGCAGGAAACCGACAAACGAACTCTGTCGTCTAGACTTAGGAGTTTTTTCATTATAGTACCCTTGCCTACACCGGAATATCCCGTGTAAACAATAAGTTTCCCTTTTCTCATTCTACCTCTCCTCGCTTCTGTTTCCAATGGATTCGGGTGAAAGAGCGGACAGGACGACGTGGTCGCTCTCCATAACAATTACCGCCTTGCACTTGCGTCCGCAGGTGGCGTCAACCGCGAGTCCCTTAGCCTTTGCTTCCTGAACGATTCGTTTTACCGGAGCGGAATCGGGCGACACAACGGCGACGATTTTCAATGAGGAAACCATATTTCCGTAACCTATGTTGATAAGCTTCATAAGTAAACCTCGTTTTATTCAATGTTCTGTATCTGTTCTCTTATCTTCTCGATTTCGTTCTTAATTCTAACGACCATCTGGGCAATCTGGGCGTCCTTTACCTTTGAGCCGATTGTATTCGCCTCGCGGTTCATCTCCTGGATAAGAAAATCTATACTTCTTCCTACAGGCATATCCTCGTTAAGATACGAATTAAGCTGTTCAAAGTGACTTCTCAATCGCACGGTCTCTTCGTCAACTGCAATTTTGTCCGCAAAGATTGCGACCTCAGTGATAATGCGCTGTTCGTCATAATCCTTTGAGCCTAATAGCTCCTCGATTTTCTCGCGAAGGCGCTGCTGATACTCCGACAGAGTTTCGGGAGAACGTTTTTCAATCTCAGAAACAAGGCTCATAATCGTTTCAGCCCGGTTGAGAATATCTGCCTTAAGTCTTTCACCCTCTGCTCTGCGCATTGCCATAAAGCCTTCGAGAGCTGAGTCTACAGCCGTCTTTACATCCGCCCATACTTTTTCCTCGTCCTCGGGTGCTTTATGTACGGTAAGCACATCAGGATAACGTCCTATATCAAATGCCGTGACGTCATTCTTTACTCCGTACTTTTCCTCAAGCTCTTTAAGAGCATTTATATAACCTGCCGCCAGGTTGTGATTGACTACTACGTCTGTAGGAGTGTCCTCAGGCTCGGTAATGGATACGAACATATCAATTTTACCGCGCGAAATATACCCGGATATATAGGTTTTGAGCATATCCTCCAGGAACGCATAACCGCGCGTAACTCTGCAATTAAATTCCATATATCTGTGATTTACGCTTTTGATTTCAAGAGTTATAGTCCTGCCGTTAACCTGTCCCTCGAATCTTCCGAATCCCGTCATTGAGTTTATCATTATATCATCAGTCCTTTCCTTATATAATTTTATTTATTTATATTCTAACACTAATACTATATAAAAAACAATGGTTTTGTAACCAAATTGTAACTTCTTTTTTAAAGTTGCATTTTTTATTACATTGTGATATACTCAAATCGAAATAAAACAAGAAGGAATGAATCTTATGTCAGGACATAATAAATGGAGTACAATAAAACAGAAAAAGGGTAAAAACGACGCTGCGAGAGCAAAGGTATTTACTAAAATCGGGCGTGAGCTTCTCGTTGCTGTTAAAGACGGCGGAAGCGCCGACCCTAGCGTAAATTCAAAGCTTAGAGACGTTATCGCAAAGGCCAAGGCGGCTAACGTACCTAACGACAACATTGACCGCATAATCAAAAAAGCAGCCGGCGACAGCGGCTCAAACAACTTTGAATCCGTTACATACGAAGGGTACGGTCCGAACGGTATCGCAGTAATTGTTGAGGCTCTAACCGATAACCGCAACCGTACCGCAGGCGAAGTGAGACATTACTTTGACAAGTTCGGCGGAAATATGGGCACACAGGGATGCGTTACTTTTATGTTTGAAAAAAAAGGCGTTCTTGTCATTGAGCGTGAGGATTTAGAGGCTGACGAAGATAAGGTTATGGAGGACGCTTTAGAGGCGGGCGCGTCTGACTTTGAAGCGGACGACGATATTTTCACTATCTACACAGAGCCTTCCGATTTCAGCGCTGTCAGAGACGATATAGCGGCTAAGGGTTATGAGTTTGCATCTGCAGAGATTGAGATGGTGCCCAATACCTACACAAAGCTTGAGAGCGACGAAGCCAAGGAATCTATGCAAAAAATGCTCGATATGTTTGAGGATAACGACGATATTCAGAACGTTTGGCACAACTGGGAAATATGATTTATGAAAGGCAGCTTTTGCTGCCTTTTCTTATTTAAGCGGGATTTAAGCGGGATTTATGAAAAGGGTTTTGTGGTGCATATTTTTTATTTCAATGTTGCTTGTATGTACCGTGGTAAGCGTTAAAACAGTATACGGAACGGAAAACTTCTCGGGTTATGAGATCGATTTGGTAAACGACAACTCGGGAGTCTTTATCACGCTCAAAAATAATGATACTCTTTACGCTAAGAAAATCGCTCCTGAGGGAAATGAATATAAATACAAATTTGAAAACAAAATTGTCGCTTCTTGCATATACGACAATAAAATTTATGTCCTTTATGATTCCTCCGAGCAGCAGGACGTCAGTTATGTTGAACAGCTTCAAAACGGCGGAATCAAGAAAAGAACAATGCTCATAAATCTCAAGCATGAGACTGTTACGCAGATGTCCGTAGATAGGAAAGGAAACATTTATATTATAAATAACAAGTCGCGGGTTGACATTTTTGGCCGTAACGGAAAATATCAGAAAACCCTATCCGATGCATTTTACAGCATTACACCTTTTAACGGCAAGACTTACGCGGCAAATCACAGAGGTATTTACGTTCTAGGCACAGACGGCTTTGAAAAGCTTGGACCCTACACCGACAATTTTGTTATCTACAGAATATCCGACAACTACATCGGCGACAAAAACGGAAGTGTTTACAGGGTAGAAAGCAAGGTTCAAAAAATTCTTAATACGGGAAATAAGTCTATTTGCAGCTGCGGAGAAACCGACAATTATCTGGTAAGCTTCAGTGAAAATAAGCTAAACGCATATGATAAGAAAAACGGAAAACTCATAAACAGCATAGATTTGGCATACACGCCCGAGGCAGTCAGCGCATACAATAATAAGGTCGTTGCGCTCAATACCGTGAACGGAATTTATTCGTTTGAATCAAAAAACGAAAGAGTTTTTAACAAGCAGGAAGCTGAGCAAAGCCACGACAACGGAGAAACAGATTCATCTTCATCACTTAAATTCGGCAAATATAAACAGAGTGGCGAATATATCTACATTCCAAGGGGAACGACGTATTATCGGTTTAAACAGTCTGTAACATATAACGGTTACAAAATTGATTTTGGTGAGAAAAGAAGCGGAAACATAGGTACCGGCAAAGGCGTTACATTCTCGAAAGGCAAAAAGAAAAGGCATTATACATTTATCGTTCTCGGGGACTTAACGGGCGAAGGTAATGTAAATACAAGGGATATTGACGCACTGTTCGCACACCTTCTGGAAAGCGGCAGTCTTAACGGAGTATACAAAAAAGCCGCCGATTTAAACGGCGACGGGAAAATAAGCAACGCAGATCTGGTGCTCACGGTACGGAAATACCAGGAACAAAGAAGTTAAAAAGGCTGTCCGAGGACAGCCTTTTAGTTTGATTTATTCGGTCACTCTCTTATATTCGATACCGAGAAGCGTAATCTTCGAGTTATCCTTGCTCGGAACCGCGTAATCGATGGTCATTTCACTTTCGTCAGGACGCAGATACTTCATTGTAATTGTTTTTTTCTTTGTGTCTATGGAATAAATACCGTCAACAATCATCGAATCCATCTGATTGAGCGTGCAGGTACCGTCAGCATTAAACGTGAACACCTGATTCTGTTCGCTGTTCTTCCACGTTCCCGTGATTTTATCATTAGGTTTAAAATTCTCATCAGGCTTGAGGTCATTTTTCGGGATAGAAGTGCTCTCGAACTTAACGGGAGTTTGCATATATTCGTTTTTAAATGTCATTGTTCTTCCCGTAATAGCATTACCCTCAAGCTCAATATCAAATGTACCGTTTACAAAATATGAAATTGCAATATTAATTTTATTCCCTGCCTGGTCGGTAGTTGACTCGTCGTCGTTTGCATAGCTCCAAGTACCTACAACTTTCATTGTGCCCAGAGTAATCGACGCTGTTCCGTCCTTTTCAAAGGTATAGTACTCCTTTGACGCGGCGTCTGTCTCATCAGCCGTCGCCCCGCTTTGAGCCTCGTTATCCATTACAACAGTCCACGTACCTACAACACTGTTGTTAAAAAACACCTTAAAGCACGCGAACGCGAGTATCGCCGCGAGCAAAATAGCGGCGGCTATAATTATGGGCGTCTGGACTTTCTTTCTTGTTTTTGTCGTAGCCTGTGCCTCGGCAGGTGCATATTCAAAAGAATTATCATCCTCGTTTACGGGAACGGTTTCCTCTGCAATGTTTTCTGTATCTTCGTTTTTGACAACTTCCTCGGAAACAGTCTCTTCGGAGGACTGTTCCAGCTTTTCAAAATCTTCCATCGTGATACCTCCTTAATAAATAACTAATTTATAATACTATATTTTTTTCCATAAATCAAGATTTTTGTTTAAATTGTAAAAATGAAGATAAAATTTGCATTTTTTTATATTTGTTGATTGAAAATAACACTAAAATATGGTATAGTAAGATGATTTCTTTTATAATGGAGTAAAAGGAGCATAAATGTCTTAAATAATTTCACTGCATTTATATAAATTGATTTTTAATTATTAATTGGCATTATTGCCAGGAGGTAATTTATGGATATTATGGGTAATTACAAGCTTTGGCTCAGCAAAGCCTATGAGGACAGGGATTTAGTTCGGGAGCTCAAAAGTATTGAGGGTAACGAAAAAGAAATTTACGAGAGATTTTACAGAAGTCTTGAGTTCGGAACAGCAGGTCTTCGAGGCATTATCGGCGCAGGAACAAACAGAATGAATATCTATGTTGTTCGTCAAGCCACCCAGGGTATGGCTAACTACGTTCTTAAAAAATACGGCAAGGGCTCTGTTGCAATTTCTCACGACAGCAGAATAAAAGCAGACGTATTTATGAACGAAGCGGCGAAGGTTCTCGCGGCTAACGGCATAAAGGTATACATCACAAGCGAGCTCCAGCCCACGCCTGTTCTCTCGTATCTCGTAAGACACTTTAAATGTCAGGCGGGCATTATGATAACAGCCAGTCACAACCCTGCTGCTTATAACGGTTACAAGGCATACGGCGAGGACGGCTGCCAGATGACGGACGTCGCGGCAAACGCTGTTTACGATGAAATCTGTAAAATAGATATGTTTGACGACGTTAAGACGATGAATCTCGATGAGGCTGTTGAAAGCGGTCTAGTCGAATACGTATCGGACGAAGTGTATACAAGCTACATCGAAAAGGTTAAGGAACAGCAGATTAACCCGGGCGTATGCGAAGGCGCTGATTTAAAGGTCGTATACACACCTCTAAACGGCACAGGCAACAAGCTGGTTCGCAGAATACTTAATGAAATAGGCGTTAAGGACGTCACAATTGTTAAGGAACAGGAGCTCCCTGACGGCAACTTTACGACCTGTCCTTACCCCAACCCTGAAATTAAAGAGGCTTTACAGCTCGGTCTTGATATTTGCGAAAAGGTACAGCCTGACCTTCTCCTTGCGACCGACCCCGACGCCGACCGCGTGGGTATAGCCGTAAAGGATTATGACGGCAGCTACAGACTCATTACGGGCAATGAGGACGGAATTATGCTCACGGAGTATATCCTCTCGAACAGAAAGGCTAACGGCACGCTCCCCGAAAATCCGGTTGTTGTTAAAACTATCGTTACGTCAAAGCTTGTTGAAAAGCTCTGCGAAAAGTACGGCGTCGAGCTTAAAAACGTGCTCACAGGCTTTAAGTATATCGGAGAAATCATTCTGAACCTTGAGAAAAAGGGTGAGCAGGATAACTTTGTGTTCGGATTTGAGGAAAGCTACGGATATCTTGCCGGCTCATATGTAAGGGATAAGGACGCAGTTGTAGCGTCAATGCTTATATGCGAAATGGCGGCGACGTTTAAGAAGCAGGGCAAGACCCTCGCTCAGGTTATCGACGGTCTTTATGAAGAATTCGGCTACTACAAAAACACCACTCTTTCCTTTGAATTTGAAGGCTCAGAGGGTATGCAGAAAATGGCTGATATTATGGCGTCTATCCGTTCCAACGCTCCGGCTGAAGTTGCAGGCTATAAGGTGTTAAAAACTGCCGACTATAAGCTTAGCATTGAAAAGGATACAGTTACGGGAGCAGAAAAAGAAATTCTTCTTCCAAAGTCGAACGTTATTCAGTTCAACCTCGACTCTGAAAATATGGTTATCGTCCGTCCGAGCGGTACAGAGCCGAAGATTAAGATTTATCTCACTGCTGTCGGCAGGGATAAAGCTGACGCTCAGGCAGTCACCGACAAGCTGGAGTCAGCTATGAAGAAAATGCTCGGAGTATAATAAAAATGATTGAGGTCATAGTCCATAAAGGATTATGACCCTTTTATTTTTTATTCTATGATTATATTACGGTAAAAATACTCTTTAAAAATATTATTAGAAGTTGACACGAAAAACAATAAATGTTATACTCACAAGGTAAAATAAAATAATTACTGCCACCGGGTAGTGAAATGCAAAAGCATTCGGTTACATATCGTTAGGTCTCAGAAGATATGTAGACGGATGCTTTTTCGGAGTGTGAATAATGCAAATGATATTTTCTTTAAAAGAATTATCGTTATTTGAGAAAATACTATGGACCGTTTCGGTTATTGTAGTTTCGGCGTCCTCTCTTCTCACGAAAGAATTTAATATACTGTTAATGATTGCTTCTGTAATCGGAGTTTCTGCTCTGATACTCAACGCCAAGGGCAACGTAATCGGTCAGATACTTATTATTGCTTTTGCTGTTCTTTACGCCGTGATTTCATTTGAACAAAAATATTACGGCGAGATGATTACATATGTCGGAATGACGGCTCCGATTGCTGGAATTTCGGTCTGTACGTGGATTAAAAATCCTTTTAAAGACTCAAGCGAAGTAAAGGTTGCAAAACTGAATAAAGCAAAATATTTTTGGATTATTATATCTACAATTGCCGTTACTGTTTTATTCTATTTTATACTTAAATTTTTAGGCACAAACAGTATAGTATTCAGCACTTTATCCGTGACAACCAGCTTTATAGCATCTACTCTTACGATGCTCAGAAGCGAACACTACGCCCTGGCTTACGCCGCAAATGATGTTGTTTTAATAATACTCTGGGTAATTGCAAGCATAAAGGATATTTCGTACATTTCGATGATAGTCTGCTTTATTATGTTCCTGATAAATGACTTGTACGGCTTTTACAGCTGGCGTAAAATGAAAATACGACAACAATCAAACATATAAAACAAGGGCTGTTGCAAAAGCAACAGCCCAAATTTATGTAGATAATTATTCCTCAGCGGCAATCTCTTCAGCTGCTGACTCCTCCGCAGGAGTCTCGGATGAAGCTACAACTTCCTCCTCTGAAGGAGTTTCAGTCGAAGCGACAACTTTCTCCTCTGAGGGAGTTTCAGTCGAAGCGACAACCTCTTCGTCTGCTTTCTCTTCCTCAACAGCAGGAGCCTTGGGAGCTTCCTCGGGAAGGAGCGCGCGAATTGAAAGGCTTACACGCTTATTCTCAAAATCAATAGCAATAATTTTAGCCTGAACCTTCTCGCCTACGGATAGAACATCCTCGGGCTTTTCAATTCTCTTATTGGCGATTTGAGAAATATGGATAAGACCGTCAATTCCGGGGATGATGTTTGCAAACGCACCAAAGGTTGTGAGACCTACGATAGTAGCGTCCACAACGGTATCTACAGGGTAATCGCGGCGGAGAATCTCCCACGGGTTAGCGTCAGGGTCCTTGTATCCGAGAGAAATCTTTTTAGTTTCCTCGTTTATATCCTTAATATATACATCAACCTTATCGCCGACGCTTACAACCTCAGACGGATTCTTGATGTGCGTCCACGAAAGCTCGGAAATATGAATCATACCGAAAACGCCGCCGAGGTCAACAAAAGCTCCGTAGCTTGTGATTGATTTAACAGTGCCCGTGTAACGCTTGCCTACCTCGCAGGTTTCCCAGAAAGTAGCTCTCTGAGCTGCGCGCTGCTCACGGAGTACTGCGCGTATTGAGCCTACTATTCTTTTCATTCTGCCGCGCTGCGACGCCTCAATAAGCTTGAACTGTACTTCCTGACCTACTAAGTCCTCGAGGCTGTCGTCGCGTGACGCGGTAGCCTGAGAAGCCGGAATAAACACGCGGTTGTCATTATATATAACGATTACGCCGCCCTTAACAACGGAAGCGACCTTGCCCGTAAGAACCTCATCGGACTCGGCAAGAGACTTTAGCTCTTCCCAACCCTTCTGAGCGTCCACTCTGCGCTTTGAAAGCATAATGGTTCCTTCAGAGTCGTTGGTCTTCATTATAAGAAGCTCGAGTTCGTCGCCGACCTTGACAACGTCCTCAGGCTTTGCAGACGGATCATTTGAAAGCTCGTCAGCCGGAATATAACCCGACTGTTTTCTGCCTACGTCAACGATAACTTCGTTAGGTGCTATGCTTACGACTACGCCTTTTACCCTCTCATTAGTATTCAAATTTTTGAGGGATTCCTCAAGCATCTCCTCAAAAGATTCTGTTTCAACAGTTTCGCTGGATTTGATTTCTTCACTCATTGTATCCAGTACCTCCTTTATTATCCTTGCCGGTGTTGAAGCGCCGGCAGTTACACCAATGGAATGTGAATTACTAACGAGATTAAGGTCTAGCTCTTTAGCAGTTTCAATAAGACAGGTATTGGCGCATCTGCTCCTGCAAATATCGTAGAGCTTCGCAGTATTTGAGCTGTGGCGGTCGCCTATAACTATCATTAAGTCGGATTCGGCGGCAATTCTGTCAGCCTCCTCCTGTCGTTCCGATGTAGCCTTACATATTGTATCAAATATTTTTGAATTTGTATAGACCTTTTTTACAGTTTTTAAACATTTTTTCCATTCTTTTTTGCTAAAAGTCGTTTGTGCGACCACATAAACCTCGTCATTATTATTTAAAGGAATAATATCGACAAGTTTCTGAAGCTCCTCGTCATTGTTAAACGTGTAGCACTTGCTCGAACAATGACCGATAATACCCTGAATTTCTGGGTGATTTTTGTTGCCCGCGATAAGGACAGGTATATTCGCCGCTCCCGCTTTTTTTACAATATTATGAATTTTCTTGACGAACGGACACGTAGCGTCTACAAAGCTCAGTCCCTGCTCCGTGATGTCATCAACAGTACTCTTTCCCACTCCGTGAGAGCGAATTACTATCGTACTGTCCTTCGGACAATCCTCAACCCTGTCGATTGCGCGGCAGCCTCTTTTTTCAAGCTCGGAAACCATCTCCATATTGTGGATAATAGGTCCAAGCGTGCACACCTTTTTTCCGTTTTTGAGAAGGTTGTCTACTATTTCAACAGCGCGGTCTACGCCGAAGCAAAATCCTGCTGTTTCAGCGAGTTTAATACTCATTTTAAATCCTGCTCTCTCATTTCTTTGATTTTTCCCATTACAATACTGCTCGCGTTTCGTAGAGCGCGCCTGTCAACGGAATCGAGACCCAGCTCTTCAACCGAAATAGGCTCTGAAAAGTGTATAATTCTTTTAGAGAAAATTCTTTTGCCTTTTTTAGTAATGCAGGCAGGCACTACAGACGCTTTTGTCTGCTGCGCAATAAGCGCAAAGCCTGAGCGCGGCCGCATAAGCTCGCCCGTTTTACTCCTGCCGCCCTCGATAAAAATAGTCATAAGGTTGCCCTCGTTTATGATGTCCTCTCCGTTTTTGATAGCCTTTCCGTCCCCTGCTCCGCGTTTTACCGGGAAAGCGCCGAGATGACGTATTAGCCACGCAAAGAACTTATTCGAGAACAATTCGTCCTTTGCCATAAAATTTAGACGTCTTTTCTGTCCAAGGCCGAGCAGAACAGGGTCGGAAAACGATATGTGATTAGACGCGATAATATATCCCTTTCCGTCGTTCGGTATATTAGCCTTATTAATGACTTTATATCGGTAAATAAGCTTGAATATCGGCGTACAGACTACTCTTCCGACTGTATAAAGTACTTTAGACTGCGCCATTGCTGTGCTCCTTAATTATGTTAATAATAAGGTCAATACTGCCCTCAAGGTCAATTTCCGTGGTGTCGGCGAGTATAGCGTCGTCCGCCTGCTTCAGAGGAGCAATATCTCGGTGCATATCGTTATAATCGCGGGTCTTTACGTCCTCTAAAATATCTTCGTACTTCACGTCCATACCCTTTTCAATAAGCTCGTCATAGCGGCGCTTTGCGCGCGCCTCGGGAGCCGCTGTGAGGAAAATTTTAACCTCTGCATCGGGCAGAACTACCGTACCGATGTCCCGACCATCCATAATTACGTTGTTAGTTTTCGCCATATTGCGCTGGAGGTCAAGAAGAAAAGCGCGTACTGACGGAACAGCGGAAATTTTAGACGCCATCATCGACGCCTCGGGAGTGCGGATCAAGCCCGAAACGTCCTCTTTATTGAGGAGAACTACCTGCTCGCCCCTGTCGTTAAACGTAAGCTCAACGGTAATTTTTGAGAGAAGATTATCAAGCTCCCTGCCCTCGGCAGGCTCAACTCCTGCCCTTGTTGCGGCCAGACCTACCGTGCGGTAGAGCGCTCCCGTATCAATATAAATAAATCCGAGCTTTTTTGCTGCGAATTTTGAAATCGTGCTTTTTCCTGCTCCTGCAGGTCCGTCAATTGCAATCGCGATAGACATAATATGTTCCTTTCTTCAGATACATTTAATACATTGCCGCGGACTCACCCGCAAGCCTGCCTGTTGACCACGCTATTACCAAATTAAAGCCGCCCGTGTACGCGTCTACGTCAATAATTTCCCCTGCAAAGTACAGTCCGCTTACAAGCTTGCTTTCCATAGTCTTGGGATTAATTTCCGAAACCTTTACGCCGCCCGAAGTTATGATTGCCTCTTCAAGCGGACGCGGCTTTGAGATAGCGAGTGTCAAATCCTTTATTATATTAACCAACGTCTTGCGCTCTTCCCTGGTTACCGAGTTGCACTTTTTGTCGGGGTTTATTCCCCATCTTTTCAAAACAACGGGAATCAGTTTTCGCGGAAGGAGCCTTGAGAGCGAGTTTGAAGCCGCTCTGTTAATATTCTCTTTAAAGTCGCGTTGAATACGATTATCAAGCTGTTCTTCATTGAGCGCGGGTTTTAAGTCAATATGAGCGGTATATCCCGAGGAGTAGTCGCGCATATTACAGCTAGCAGAGAGCACCATAGGTCCGGAAATACCGAAGTGTGTAAACAGCATTTCGCCGAAGTCGCTGTATATCTGTTTTCCGCTGCCGTCCGTAATCTTCAGCGCAACATTTTTAAGCGACAGTCCCTGCATCTTTTTACAGTCTGAATCGGGACTTTCAAGAGGAACGAGAGAAGGCTTCGGAGCTATTAAAGTATGTCCGAGCTTTTTTGCGAATTTATAACCGTCGCCCGTAGAGCCTGTACGCGGATAGCTTGCGCCGCCGGTCGCAAGAATAACCTTATCTGCTTTATAAATTTTTCCGTCAGCCTTAACGCCGGTTACTGCGCCGTTTTCAGCAAGAATTTCCTCAACTGTTGCGGTGACGATTTCAGCGCCGTTATCCAAAACAAAACGCCTCATAGTATCAACAACGTCCGCCGACTTATCGGAAACAGGAAAAACGCGGTTTCCTCGCTCGACCTTAGTGCGCAGACCCTTTTCCACAAAAAAGTCCACAATATTCTCGGGAGTGAAATTATTTAAAGCGCTGTAAAGAAAGCGGTTATTAACGGGGACGTTCTGCATAAATGTCTGCACGTCGCAGAAATTCGCGAGATTACATCTTCCCTTTCCAGTTATCATCAGCTTTCTGCCGACTCGGGGCATTTTCTCAAAGACAGTCACATAAGCCCCGTAATACGCGGCAAAGCCCGCCGCCATCAGTCCTGAGGCTCCGCCTCCGACTACTGCGACCCTACTGCTCATTAATCTCGGTATGATTGTTGTCATACACGCCCTGATGGTTCCATACCATTTCAAGCTCGCGGAATGTGTCTGTTACCTCGTCCTTTTTCTCAAGCACGGTCGCAACAATCAGCGCGTTTATAAGGCTCAGCGGAGCAACGAGAGAATCGACCACTGACGCCATATCGCTCCGCGCTATAAGAACCTCGTCTGCTGCGGAAACCAGCGGAGAAACCATACTGTCGGTTATAGCGATTACGTTAGCTCCGCGGTCGCGCGCAAGTGTCATCGACTCGACAGCCATTGTACTGTAGCGCGGAAAGCTGATACCAATCATAACGTCCTCACCGCTTATACGGAAAAGCTGTTCATAGGTGTGCGTTTTGGACGTATCTGTAATTACCCTTACGTTATCGAAAATAAGTCCGAAGTAATACCCTAAAAACTGAGCAAGCGACGCGGTGGAACGAACGCCGAAGATGTAAATACGGCGCGCGTTTACTATTGATTTTACTGCATTCTCGAAATCCTTGTGGGAGGTTTCCTCGAGAGTACGGCGAATTTTATCTATATCCTGATTCATAATAGCGTCGAGAACATTGCTGTTTCCGATGCGGTTTGTGGTAACGTCGATTCGCTGAACGGAAGTCAGCTTATCACGAATCATCTCCTGCATAGCCTTCTGTAACTTAGGATAGCCGGAATATCCCAGCTCGGTTGCAAAGCGTACTACCGTACTCTCGGACACGCCTACAGTTTTTCCGAGCTTTGACGCAGTCATAAACGCCGCCTGGTCGTAATGTTCTTCTATATAATTTGCAATTCTTCTCTGCCCTTTGGAAAAAGAACTCATATTCATTTCAATTCTTGAAAGTAAGTGTTCTACCATTTTTTTACTTCCTTATATATATATTTCCAACATATAGTCACATTAATTTCGCTCATTCATTTTAACACTAAAACTTGCAAAACTCAACCGTTTTGCAACACATTTTATATATTTATGCAAGTTTTAGAAATTAAGGCGGTCAATTCTTGCATTCCTTTATCTATTATGTTAAAATTGACGGAGAAAAACGGAAGATTTACATAAAGAAAGGTCTAATAACTTTATGATAGCTATTATTGATTACGGAGCGGGCAATATTCAGAGCGTCTATAAGGCTCTCAAGTTTATCGGCGCAGAGTGCGGGGTTACAAGCGATAAGAATACTATAATGAAAGCTGACGGCGCAATCCTTCCGGGAGTCGGTTCGTTCGGCGATGCTATACATACCCTCGAAGAGTACGGCATACGCGAGACTGTAAAGGATTTTATCTCAACGGGTAAACCGTTTCTCGGAATTTGTCTCGGTTTACAGCTTTTGTTCCCTAAGAGCTTTGAAAGTCCAGGGTCTGAGGGACTTGATATTCTCAAAGGCGAGATAAGGAAAATTCCGAACGGCGAGGGTCTTAAAATTCCTCATATGGGTTGGAACAGCATTAAAATTCTAAAAAAGGACGGAATATTTAAAGATATTGAGGACGGAGCTTATGTTTACTTTGTCCACTCCTACTACCTTGACGCCGAGGATAAGAATATTGTCAGCGCACAAACCGAGTACGGCGTTACGATTGACGCGGCGGTAAACTGCGGTAATGTAACCGCAACGCAGTTTCACCCCGAGAAGAGCGGCGACGTCGGACTTAAAATGCTTGACAATTTTGTTAAGATGTGCGGAGGTACGGAGTAATGTATGCAAAAAGAATAATACCCTGCCTTGATGTCAAAAACGGCAGGGTCGTAAAGGGTATGAGTTTTGTAAATCTCGTAGACGCAGGGGATCCCGTAGAGTGTGCAAAGCAATACGATAAACAGGGCGCGGACGAGCTGGTATTTCTCGATATAACAGCGTCCAGCGACGCGAGAAATATAGTTTCGGATATGGTAAGAAAAGTAGCCGATACAATTTTCATTCCTTTTACTGTCGGCGGAGGAATAAGAACCGTGGATGACTTTAACGAAATTTTGCGCGCGGGAGCGGATAAAGTTTCCGTAAACAGCGCCGCAATTAAACGTCCCGAGCTCATAAGCGAGGCGGCATACAAATTCGGCAGTCAGTGCGTTGTAACAGCTATTGACGCAAAACGTAAGGGCAACAGCTGGGAAGTCTACATAAACGGCGGACGCGTACCTATGGGTATTGACGCGATTGAGTGGGCTGTCGAGTGCGAAAGGCGCGGCGCGGGCGAAATTCTCCTCACAAGTATGGACGAGGACGGTCAGAAAAACGGCTATGACCTCGAACTTACGAGAGCAGTTTCCGAAAGAGTAAATATCCCAGTAATCGCGAGCGGCGGCGCAGGAGCACCTGAGCACTTCTACGACGCTTTTACACACGGCAAGGCGGACGCCGTACTTGCGGCTTCGCTGTTCCACTTCGGAGAAATCAAAATTTCCAAACTCAAAAAATATCTGCACAAAAAAGACATTTCCGTCAGATTATAACAACTGCATTTTAATAACCGCGTCCGCAACCCAACTCGGTATATATATAGCGCAGGCTGTAATGATGGCTATTATAACTATTCTTATTATAATTCCTCTGTATCTGTACTTTTTCATACCAGAACCTCCCGTTTTAAAAACTTCTTTCTACTATAGTAGCGTCGGAAAGTTCTGAAAAAGTTTCAATATTTCAAAAATTTTATTGTATTTTCTAAATCTTTTCCATTTTACAGAAATTTGCCATAAGAGTTTTTGTCCCCTTAGTATCGAATGCAATTTCAAGCATTGTATCGTTACCCATTTTTTCGGCTTTGATTACCATACCTTTTCCAAACACCTTATGAAGCACGCGGTCGCCTACGGCGTAAGTGTTATTGTTTTTCTCAATAGGCTTTCTAAATGACGGAGAAAGCTTTGGATTAAATGTATACTGCGATGAAGAAGAGCCGATTTCAACCTTCTCAGAATTAAACAAAGAGCCTTTTGGTAAATTATCGAATACCGTCTCGCCCGTTGATTTCCGCAAATCGTCGGGTATTTCCTGAACAAATCGCGATGTAGCGTTGTGAGTGGTGGAACCGAACAGCATACGGCTCTTTGTTTTTGTAATAATAAGCTCCTCCTTGGCGCGCGTTATACCGACGTATGCAAGGCGACGTTCCTCGTTAAGCTCGTCAGGATTGGAGTAAACCGATATACCAGGGAACACGCCCTCCTCCATTCCTGCTATAAAAACAACGGGAAACTCAAGTCCCTTTGCGCTATGGAGAGTCATCATTACGGTAGTGTCGGCATTTTCATCATAATTATCTATATCGGTCTGTAAGGAAATTTCCTCGAGAAATGCGGAAAGCGACGCCTCGTCTCCGTACTCCTCCTCAAACTTGATGATATTTGACTTCAACTCCTCGATATTTTCTATACGTACATCGGAGTTTTCCTTTTCGGATTTGAGGTAGTTTTTGTAGTCAGTATGCTCTAAAATAAGCTCGTACAACTCTGCAAGTGTATAATCTCCGCTCTCCTGAGCCTCGCGAAGTCCGTCGATAAGCGTAACAAAATCCTTGAGTTTTGATGAAGAGCGCGACAACTCAGTGTAATTTTCGGCATTACGGATTACGTCATAAACGCTGATGTTGTTTAAAACGGCTATCTCACCTGCCCTGTCCATTGTCGTCTTTCCGATACCGCGTTTCGGGACGTTTACGATACGGTTGAGCCGTATATTGTCGTGCGGATTGTCCAGCACTCGCAAATACGCGGTCATATCCTTTATTTCCTCACGATCATAGAAACGGTGTCCTCCGATAATGCGGTGCGGAATACCACTGCGGGAAAAAGCGTTTTCTATTGCGTTCGACTGGGCGTTCATTCGATATAAAACCGCGTAATCGCTGAATCGTCTGCCTTCTGCGACTCCACTCAGAATCTGATCTGCTATATATGAAGCCTCATCACGCTCTGAGAGAGACGTATGAACAATGATTTTCTTGCCGCTGTCGTTTTCCGTCCAAAGGGTTTTTCCTTTTCGGGTCGTATTGTTTTCAATAACCTTATTCGCGGCGGCGAGAATAGTTTTTGTACTTCTGTAGTTCTGTTCAAGGCGGACAACCTGAGCGTTTTTAAACTGCTGTTCAAATGACAGTATATTCTCAATCGTTGCCCCGCGAAACTTATAAATACTCTGATCGTCGTCGCCGACTACGCAAATATTGCCCGACTTCTCGGCAAGCATTGAAACGAATTTATACTGCACCTTGTTGGTGTCCTGATACTCGTCGACCATAATGTATTTAAACAGGTTTTGATAATAACTCAGCACGTCGTCATTCTGCTCAAAAAGAAGAATGGTATTGCACAGCATATCATCAAAATCCATTGCATCGGAGTTTTTAAGTTCTGCCTGATAAATCTGGTATATTTTAGCAATTTTCTCCTTGCGAAAATCTCCCTCGGATTTTTTGAGCATAGTCTCCGGAGACTGCATTTTATCCTTTGCCTTTGAAATCTCAGCTATTACGGATTTTACGGGCAAGTGCTTTTCGTCTATATTAAGCTGAGCCATAACCCTTTTGATCAGACTCTTCTGGTCGGCTGTATCGTAAACCGTAAAGTGGCTCGAATAACCTATACGGTCTCCGTAGCGTCGGAGAATACGCGCGCAGGTCGAGTGAAAGGTAGCCGCCCATATTTCGTCCCCGACCTCGGGTACGGACTGCAAAATGCGCTCTTTAAGCTCCCCCGCGGCTTTGTTGGTAAATGTGATTGCGAGAATTTGCCAAGGCTTACACAGACCGCTCTGCAATATGTACGCAATACGGTTTACAAGCACGGTCGTCTTTCCCGAACCTGCACCAGCCAAAATGAGCAGTGGTCCCTCGGTACAAAACACGGCTTTTTGCTGCATATTATTCATATGTGAAAAATTATCCTTGATACTCATAAAAATACCTTTTCTCTGTTGAATGTATAACAAAATAAGTATAACATACAAAAAGAAAAGTCTCAACTTACAAAGTTGAGACTTTTAATTCAGTTGTAGAATATTATCCGATTGCTTCGTTTACCATTTTTATAATATCGTTGTAATCCTCTGCGACAATCATAGTAACAAAGTTTCCGCTCTGAGTAACTTTGCAGTCCTTTACCATATCAAACTGCTCGGCGCTGTAAGAAGAATAAAGACTGTATATAGTGTTATAACGACGCTCAAGCTTAGTCTTTACCGACTCTGCCGCATCGGAATCCTTAGCTTCCACAAGAACAATTTCAACAGGTGCAGTGGATGTGTCAGGATTTATCTCGGCTGCAAACTGTTTAACTTCATCTTCGCTGATTTCGTAATAAGTGTTAAGGTCACTGACATCCTTAAGCTCCTTTAAATTCTTTGTAGAATTGGAAAAACTCGAATTTATGTCCTTTAAAACATTTGAAAGATCTGCTTCCTTAGCACCGCAACCCGCAAAGCACGCAACCATTATAAGCGCAGAAAGCACTATAGTAAAAAATCTTTTCATATAATCACTCCAAATTTCAATCTTAACTTTCTTTACTATTATAAATATTAAAGGAGAAGATGTCAACCAATTAATGGTTAAATAAACGACAAATTTAAAAAGTACATAATATTTGCATTTATTTTTAAATGCCATTTCACTAATTCAGGCAAAACAAAAGCACCCGAATGGGCAATATCATTAATTTAAGGAACAAGGCACTCACAACAAAATGAACCGCCCCAAATTGTGTAGACAGCACAAAAAAGC
>CANQOP010000021.1 GCA_947625485.1 uncultured Clostridia bacterium
TTTTTAGACTTTCGGGAATATTTATTGTTCTTCTGTTTTGTTTTTTGCTTTAATTCGTAACCCTTCGGCGCAGTAATAAGGCAGTTTTTGCCTGACCCTACCAAATCGAGCCTGCCCGCGGCTTTGAGCGCTTTGAAAACCGTTTCCTTATTCTTAGGAATAAAGTACTGCATTAACGCGCGCTGCATTGCTTTTTCTTCGGGATTTCTCGGGACATAAACCTCCTCAAGCGTATATGGGTCCAGACCCGTGTAAAACATTGCCGTGGAAATAGTGCCCGGTGTCGGGTAAAAATCCTGCACCTGCTCGGGGTGAATTTTCTCGCGCTTGAGAAATACCGCTAACTCCACGGCGTCCTTCATAGTGCACCCCGGGTGCGAGCTCATAAGATACGGTACAATGTACTGCTCCTTATTCACGCGATTCGTGGCTTTGTAAAACTTGTCCGAAAACTGCTTATACGCCTCTATATGAGGCTTGCCCATACGGTCGAGAACAGCCTCGGAGCAGTGCTCGGGAGCTACACGGAGCTGACCGCTGACGTGATAGCGGACAAGCTCGTCCAGAAACTCGTCGGATTTATCGGCGAGAAAATAATCGTATCGGATACCGCTTCTGATAAACACCCTTTTTATGCCGTCAATTTTTCTTAGCTTTCTCAAAAGTTTTATATACTCGCTGTGGTCGGCGTCAAGATTTTTGCATGGATTGGGAGCAAGGCATTTTTTATTTTTACAAAGTCCGCTTTTCTCCTGAAACTTACAGGAGGGTATTCTAAAGTTCGCTGTCGGACCTCCGACGTCGCTTATGTAACCCTTAAAGCGCGGATTATTAAGAAAACTCTTAGCCTCGTCTATAACGCTTTCCTCGCTGCGAACAGTAACCGCTCTGCCCTGGTGAAATGCGAGAGAACAGAAATTGCACGCGCCGAAACAACCCCGATTGTGCGTAATTGAAAACTCCACTTCCTTAATACCGGGAACGCCTCCCTGCTTCTCGTAGCACTCGGGATAATAGCGCTCGTACGGAAGTGAATACACCCTGTCAAGCTCTTCTGTGCTCAGCGGTTTCATAGGCGGATTCTGAACTAAAATATATTTGCCGTGGCGCTGAATCATTTTTCTGCCGCGGACGGCGTCTGCTTCCTCAAGCTCTTTTCGCGCGGCTATCGCGTAGTCTCGTTTACTCTCCCTTACCCTCTCGAAGCTCGGCAGATCAACGACCGACTCGGGCACATAGTCCTTTGTTGGTATTGCGTAACAGATGCCGCGTATATCGTAAAGAGACTCAATCGGAAGTCCGTCATTAAGGCGGTCGGCGATTTCTACGGTCTGCATCTCGCCCATTCCGTATGAAAGAATATCGGCTTTGCTGTCGAAGAGTACTGACGGCATAACGCTGTCCGACCAGTAATCGTAGTGGGCAAAACGCCTTAGCGACGCCTCAAGACCGCCTATCACCACGGGTACGTCGGGATAAAGCCGTTTAACAATATTGCTGTATACCGTGACCGCACGGTCGGGACGTTTGCCCGATTTACCGCCTGCCGTATAGGCGTCGTCGCTTCGCCTGCGCTTTGCAACCGTATAGTGCGCAACCATACTGTCTATGTTTCCCGCGCTAATAAAAAAGCCCAGACGAGGCCGCCCGAACTGAATGAAATCTCTGTCGGTACGCCAGTCAGGCTGCGACAGCACGGCAACGCGATAGCCCCTGTCCTCGAGAACTCGGGTTATTATTGCCGCGCCGAAAGACGGGTGGTCGACGTACGCGTCGCCTGTTATGTAGACGAAGTCCACACGATCCCACCCGAGATTCTTTACTTCTTTAATTGTCATCGGTAAAAATGACATAATGCTCCTCTTTTATTCGTTATGTAAATTATTGCTGCGCTCGAGCCACTCGCTGTAGGTCATAATTACGTCGCGCGGCTTTGAACCCTGGTGAGGCCCTACGATACCAAGCTGTTCCATATCGTCAATCATTCGTCCCGCTCTAGCGTAGCCTACTTTCATACGGCGCTGGAGCATTGAGGTGGAGGCTTGTCCAGCTTCTATTACAATGCGGATAGCCTCTTCCATTTTACTGTCGACCTCTATACCGCCCATTGAATTGCCGGAGTCGCTGTCGTCTCCTCCGAGACCCTCTGCGGCAATTCGCTTGATTTTCTCCTCAATATCCTCGTTATACTGAGCGGTAAATGATTTTTTAACATACTTTGTGACGTTACCGATTTCTTCCTCGGTAGCAAAACAACCCTGAACTCGTATTGGGTTAGGCGCTCCGACCGGCATATAGAGCATATCGCCCCTACCGATAAGCTTTTCTGCTCCGCCCGTATCCAGAATAATGCGCGAGTCCATATTGGAACCTACCTTCAGGGCGATACGGCTCGGAACATTTGCCTTAATAAGACCTGTGATTACATTCGCCGTAGGTCGCTGAGTTGCGATTACGAGGTGCATACCCGCCGCACGCGCAAGCTGAGCAAGACGTACAATACTGTCCTCTACCTCGCTCGGAGCAGTCATCATAAGGTCGGCAAGCTCGTCTATAGCAATCACTATACGAGGCAGTTTTTCCTTAGCTACGGGAAGCCCGTTAACCTCAAGCACGGGCTGAACGTACTCGCCGTCCTCGCTTTCCTCGTCGAGTACAGGCGGATTTTGCTTTATGTATTCGAGATTTGACTCTATAAGCTTATTGTAGGATTCAATATCCTTGCAGTCATATTCCGAAAAGAGCTTATAGCGGTTCTGCATCTCGTTTACCGCCCACGCGAGCGCGCCTGCCGCTTTTTTGGCGTCCGAAACTACAGGGATAAGCAGGTGAGGTATTCCCTTGTACTTTGAAAACTCAACCATTTTCGGGTCTATAAGCACAAGCTTGACCTCGTCGGGATTAGCCTTAAACAAGATACTGATAAGCAGGGAGTTTACGCAAACAGACTTACCTGAACCTGTAGTACCCGCGATAAGAAGATGCGGCAGTTTTGCGATGTCTGTGGTGATGATTTTACCCGAAATATCTCTGCCGAGCACGCATGTCAGCTTGCTCTCGCTGTCCTCGAACTCGTCGGAATCGATAAGCTCGCGTATACTTACCGTACTTACAACCTTATTCGGAACTTCTATGCCGACTGCCGCCTTGCCCGGAATCGGAGCCTCAATGCGAACGCCGTTAGCGGCGAGATTGAGCGCAATATCATCGGCTAGGTTGGTAATTTTACTGATTTTAACACCTGGCTCGGGATATAGCTCATAGCGAGTTACGGACGGTCCGCGTGAAATATGTGTGATAGTTGCTTTTACGCCGAAGCTCTCCAAGGTAGTCATAAGCTTCTGAGCGTTGGCGCGCATTTCAGCTTCACCGTTCTCGCCGCCGTTTTCAACAAGGCGCAGGAGTCCGACAGGCGGATAGTCGTAGCGCGTTTCCTGCGGCTCGTTATTCTCAGGGTGTTGATTATTACGGCTTTTCGTAGAACGTTTTTCGGGCTCATAGTCAGATACCGTAGGTTCAAAACCCTGCTCTTTATCTTCAATATCGGGACTTTCGGCTGATTTAACAGCGTCAAGAAACGCCTCCGCCTCGCTTCCGCCAGTCCTGCTGTCGGAAACGCTGTCGTCGTCGATTGATATATCAATGGTGCTCTTTCTGCGGCGGCGCTTTTTTTGGTTTATATCGTCAATCGGAATGTCGATATTAAATTCGTCGAACGCACTTTGAGTGTCCTCAAATACATTGTAATCCTCAAGCTGCTCGTATTCATCATCAGGCCATTTGCGTGCGCGCAAGCGCGCGCCTGACTTCTCATAAGCCTGACCTACGCTATGCCCTACCCTCTTAGCTGCTCTGCCTATATCATTGAGGGAAATTTTGCTTACAATCAGAATGAGCGTTATCATTACGACTATAGTTACGCATATAGCCGCAGGCTTTCCGAAGCCTACCAAAATCGGATATCCCAAAATTCCGCTCAGCAAGCCGCCCCCCGCGGTAAAGCGGTTAGTAGCGTTAAAGCCGTTGGAAAAGAGGTTGCCGAGCGCATAGAAGTAATTTCCCTCCAGGTAGTTGTCCCCACTGATTAGATATACAAGGCTCTCAGCGAGCAGAATAATCGAAACACATATTAATACCTTCGGCATAAAGTGCGAAATATTTTTTTCGAGAGTAGTAATTACCGCAAGGTAAACGAAAAGTACAGGCACAAGTATAATGCAAATACCGAGCAATCCAAAGAAGAATCCTCGTATACTCTCCCATACCGCAGCTCCCGGAATTACGACCACAAAAAGAGACAGAAGAGCCGCCGAAAAATACAGCAGTGCTCTGATACGGGAGTTTAGCCTATGTACGGCAGGATTCTGCTCCTGTATTTTGCGCGGCGCTTTTTTTTTCGCGTTCGACTTTTTGGAAGCCTTTTTTGCGGTAGATTTTTTCGCCGATTGTTTTTTACTTGCCAATTATTTCACTTCCATAATTCTAATAAAGAACTTTATCTTAATGAATAAGCGTAACAAATGTGCCGCTAACCATTTCCCAAATACTAACTGCGGTAACAATCAGACCCACTACAGTCGTGTAAATTATAAATATAATCATTTTATCGGTTTTTAACAGCCACTTAAAGAGCCAGATTGCGAAGTAGCCGACTATAGCCGCCGCCAAAACTCCGCAAACTACGGCAAGCGGCATATATGTACTGAGAACGCTCGCGTCAATATCCTTTATTTCGAGAGCTGCCGCCGCGATTATCGACGGAATACCGAGAATGAATGTGTAGTCTAAAGCCGCTTGCTTATTAATGCCGCGCATTTCGCCTGCTGCAAGCGTAGTTCCTGAACGCGAAAGTCCGGGAAAAACAGCCGCGAAGCACTGACCGATACCAACTACAATAGCGTCAACAACATTATAGCGTGTTCTGCCGTTGCCCTTATAATTGCTCTCGGTGTCCCGTTTATAGTGCTTTCCTGAAGCACGCTTGTTGCATAGAGAACCTATAAAAAGCAGAAGGCTTGTTGTAAGCAGGGAAATACCAACCACGATAAAATACTTGCTCTGCGCAAATAAGTCGGCTAAATCCTTAATCTGCATATTCGTTCCGGGAATAGGCAGGAAAAGCGCGAAAAGCGGCAGAAGTCCTATGAAAAGCATAACAATCAGGTTGCGGTCTCCGTCCATTTTCGACCACTTGAATTTACCTGTGAAAATATCCTTAACAAGAAGGAAAAATGCCTTGATAAGTCTCCAGATCAGCTTATGATAAAAGATAAATACAGCGGCGAGCGTACCTATATGGAGCATAACGTCGAGAAAAAGTCCGCCGTCGTCCATACCCATAAGGTGTTGCGCGATGTTGAGGTGACCGCTGCTCGACACGGGCAGAAATTCAGTCAGTCCCTGAATAACTCCCAAAATTACATTCTGAATAATTTGTGTTATAAGTTCCATTAAATATGTACTCCTTTAGATTTTGTGTTTGCTTGTTTTCCGTTTGTAAAGAAAAACTATTATGTATATTAATCCTTTTAGGGAGGGCGTTGCCCTCCCTTATGAGGATTTTTTGTTTTCCTCAATCATTGAGTACAGGCAGTCGGTCGCGTCGGTAAGTGTTCCGACCGCGTCAACCAATCCAACGTCCACTGCGCGCTGACCGTCAAGTATCGTCCCGACGTCCATAACAAGCTCGCCTGTGTTCATAACAAGGGCAGTATAATCCTCTTTGCTAATTTTCGAGTTATCAACGACAAAATTTGTAATTCTGTCCTGCATACGCTGGTAATACTCAAATGTCTGCGGCACTCCGATTGTAAGTCCCGTACTTCTCACAGGATGAGCGGTCATAGACGCGCTTTTCGCGATAAAGCTCCGTTTCGCCGCCACGGCGAGCGGAATACCAATTGAATGACCGCCGCCTAAAACTATAGAAACCGTCGGTTTTTTCATTCCCGAAATAAGCTCGGCTATCGCAAGACCTGCCTCAACGTCTCCGCCGACCGTATTCAGCAGGATAAGCAATCCGTCAATACGAGGGTCCTCGTCTATAGAAACAAGCAGCGGAATAACGTGCTCATACTTCGTGGATTTGTTGTTCTGAGGCAGAATATAATGACCCTCTATCTGACCTATTATGGTGAGGCAATGGATAACATTATCGCCGCGCGAGGTCAGTATTGAGCCTGAGTCCTCAATCTGCTCGAAATGTTTCTCGTCGGCAGGATTCTCAGCGTTCTGAACGCCCTCCTCCTCGCACGGGTTGCGAACAAATTCGTCGCTCTGATTATCTTTTTTGCACATAATATGCACCTCCACAGATATTTTACCCATAAAAGCGCAATATAATGTGTGTATTCTTTAAAATTATAACATTTTATGGAAGATAATTCAAGAAAATTAATTCTTTTTTCTAAATAAAAATTATTTTTTCGAAAAATTATAGTATTCTTAAGGTGTATAAGCAAAAAAATTCGGAAGTGATAATTTTTGGACGTTAAATCGTGGCAAATAATAGTTATTATACTATGTATTCTGCTGTCTGCTTTTTTCAGTTCTGTTGAAACTGCGTTTTCGTTCGTGAATAATATTCGTATTCAGAGCTACGCCGACGACGGAAATAAAAAGGCAAAAAATGTTTTATACATTATCAACAACTTTGATAAAGCGCTTACCGCTATTCTTATTTGCAATAACGTTGTAAATCTTGGCTGTTCGTCTCTCGCGACCGTAGTATGTCTCGAGCTTTTCGGAGACATTGGTTCGGCAATTGCAACGGGAGCAACCACCTTGCTCGTACTCACCTTCGGAGAGATTATCCCGAAGTGCCTCGCGAAGGAGCACAGTGAGGGCTATTCGCTGGCATCGGCGGGTATGCTAAAAGCTATAACTGTTGTGCTCACGCCGATCGTTTTCCTTTTCGTAAAGCTTAAAGAAATCGCTCTTAAAATTTCAGGTACGAAGAAAGAAGCGCCGTCAGTGACCGAGGACGAGCTAAAACAGATTGTCGAGAATATCGAGGAAGAGGGCGTTATTGAGGAGAGCGAAAGTGAAATGGTACAGTCTGTTCTCGACTTCGACGACAAGACCGTACTAGAGATACTTACTCCGCGCGTAGATATGACGGCTATTGATATAACCGACCCGCCCGAAAAGCTCAAGCACATAGTTATGGAGAGCCGCTATTCGCGTATTCCCGTGTTTAAGGACTCTATCGACCACATTATAGGTATTCTCCACACTAGGGATTACCTTGAGGAGCTTGCGAACGGCTGTGAGCCGAATATCGGAAAGCTCATTCAACCCGCATACTTTGTGTTTAATAACCAGAATCTCTCGAGAATACTAAGCGAGTTTAAACGCAAAAGAATTCATATGGCGGTCGTTACCGATGAGTACGGCGGAACGCTTGGTATCGTGACTATGGAAGATTTACTCGAGGAAATCGTGGGAGAGATTTGGGACGAGGACGAAGAAATCGAAAACGACTGCACAAAGATTTCGGATACTCAGTACATCGTCAGCGGAGATATGCCGCTTGAGGACTTGTTTGAACTTGCGGACATTGATCCCAACGACGTTGACACCGACGCGGTTACGGTCGGCGGATTTATACTGGAGCACCTGTCGGCTATTCCGAGGAGGAGAGCGAAGTACAGGTACGAGAATATGGAGCTAATCGTCCAGCAGGTCAACAGCCAGCGTATTATCGCCGTAAACGTCATTATTGAGCCGAAGAATGAGAAAGAAGAGGAGGATTAGCCTCTAAGCCGCTTGCATACTGCGTTTACGGGTATGCATAAAAGCGTCCACATAAACGAATAAAACGGGCAAATCTGCCCTTTGAAATTCAGAGGTCTGTCGGAGTAATCCCAGACCTTTAATTTCAGCATTTTATTAAATATACAGCCCGAGCAGAACTCAAACGCGGTTATAACTGCTCCTCCGATAAGACAGCGCACAGTCATTGAAAAGTCAGCTACTTTCGCAAATATGCGGTACAGAGCTACGAAGCACGCTCCGCCCGTGAGCGGCATTGACCAGTGGGTCTTTCCGCGCCACACGATTTCAATAAGTCCGTAGCATACAGCTCCGATAGCAAACAGAGAAGAATTTTTTCTTTCTGAATACATAAAATCACCGTCCCGATACAAAAATTGACGCTTGTATTAGTATCTGGGCGGTGATTATTTTTATTCTAATTTTTCAAGGAAAGAAGTTAATTCTTTTAAAGAATATAAACAGTTTAACGCCGAAAGCATTGCATTAGTGGTAAGGTAGGACGGCATATTAAGTTCTTTTAAAAGCGCCGAACGGAGCTTTGAAGAATTATCTCTTCCCATCAGTCCGAGGATAAATAAATCGGTTTTGGTAATTTCGCCGCTTTTTTTATCAGCAGTCTCACCAAGTACAGTAGCGCCGCTTTTTCGGATCGAGTCTGTTATAAGCTCGTCAGTCACTCCTTCGACGCCCAGGAAACCTTCCTTTGACCTCTCCGACTTCCGTTTTTCCTTGCCTTTAAGCTGAGGAATATAAGCGTGCTTTATCTGATTTTCGGGTACAGTACCGCGTAAAAAATTTCGTATAACAAATCCTCCCGAATCGCTGTCCGTAAGGACAAGTATTCCGCGCTTTTCGGCAATACGGCGTATAAGCGCCTGCCTTTCCCTATCCTTAAAAATTCGGAAGCCTCCGGTCTCAATCACGGGCGTGTCTACAATTGAGCAGAGTTTTATTTTATCGTATCTGCCCTCGACGATTATAGCCTCTTTCACACTGAGCATCAATCTTCCCTCTTTTCAGCCAGTATCAGAAGCCTTGCGACAAGCATCTCGACAAGCACGCGCTTATCTACGGAAACGCTGTGGAGCTTAGCAGTGGTGTTCGTAATTTCGCTTATGCTCTCGCGCAGTGCGGACGTTGAAATTCTGCGAATTTTCTGTTCTGCCTTTTTTAGAACAAACTCACGTCTGCCGTAACCGAAATCCTTAGCCACTTCAGAGAGCGGAACACCGCACTCGGAGGCGACTCTGACTCTATAAAAATCGAGGTATGACATACTTATAATACTGACAATCTCATCGGGCGTTGCCTTTCGGTAAAACAGAGCGTTAAGGATATTAAACGCTTCACTGCTCTTCCTCTCAACTATTTTGTCTGTGAGTTGGAATATATTCGCCTCCAGACGTTTTGAGACAAGCAGTTCGATGTGCTCGCTCGTAATAACTCCGTTATCGCCGACATAGTTACAAAGCTTATCAAGCTCATTTTTTATGGTATTCAAGTCAAAACCGACATACTCCTGCAACATATACGCGTCTGCGCGTTCGATTTTTATGCCGCGCTTGTCCGCCCATCGTATAATCTGATTGGAAAGCGAAATATCTGTATCGCGGTTCATAGCGCAGGCTGTACCTTTTTTCTTTACATATCCTAATAGCTTACTGAAGTTTGCACCGAGTTTTTTTAAATCCTGCTCAAGTGTCGGAAATGTAAAAATAAGTACAGTACTGTCCGGCACGTTATCGAGAATATCAAAAAGCCGCTCCGTTTCACTCTTCGTGGCGGCGTTTATGTCGTAGTCGGCAACCTTTACGCAGTTGTACTCGCTTACAAACGGTACAATCTGAACGGAAACAGCAATATCTTGGATATTGTGGTCCTTTGTAAACTCGTGGTAGTTGAACTCAGGCGGTTCTTTACCCATAAGAGTAGTTACAAGGTATTCGGTATCTGCCTTTACATACATTTTCTCTTCGCCGTAAAGTAGATATATATTATCAAATTTTCTGCTTTTAATGAACTGCCTTAGCTCTTTGCGGTTTATTTCGGACATACTGTCACCTTATTTCAAGTTGATAGAATATGTATTGTCTAAAGTTATTGCGCGTTCTGAAAGCGTTGGAGGAACAGGTTTATCACAGCTCCATATAACCGTACTGCAGTCGAGAAACTCTATCTCGGAAATATAATTATTAAGGATAAGAATGTCGGCATCTTTAAAGCTGTCGGATATTTCCGACAACTTTCCGCCCTTGGGAGCGATAAGGACAGTTTTTTCGCCGCAGTCTAAATACTGCCATGTGTGATTTTTTACATTCACCACATAGTCCTTAAAGCCGTTTATCAGTTTCACGTTAATGCTTTCGTCCTCCGAAAATGTATTGAATCCCTCAATTTTCTCGGCACGGCGGTAGGCGTTCTCGCTCGTGTTATATCTATGATACATCAGAACTCCATTTACGTCAAACTCCGAGAGAAAATCAGCGGCATATGAACATTCTCGTTTATTCGCGGAAGGAACGAGAAGAAAGTCAATCCCGTCGGTAGAAGTTTTTATTTCGTCAAAAATATCGGAACGCTCGGATAAGCTTCCGCCGCAGGAAAGAATATCGTTTCCCTTTGCGCTGCTTAGCCATACGGTCGTGCCGTTTCCCGCGTTCATCACGTTTAGCTTTACATCGTCCGCGGTTAATATCAAATTAAGAGAATAACCTATGGCAAGCAAAGCGATAGAAACAAATACCCCTATACTTACGCTCGTTTTTCTGTTTTTAAACAGCATTGCGACGGCGATAATAAGGAACACAGCAGCTAGCCACCACTGCATATATACGGGATTTGCGAAAATTCTGTTAAAGGGTAAATCCGCCATAAAATTGACTACACATATTATAAACTTTGCAATAAAATACGCGACGAATGAGAATGAATACGCAAAACAGTTTAAAATCGGAACATACCATAGCACGGCGGACATCAGCGTACAAACCATAAGTATGCTCAAAAACGGAACTATAAGCTGGGACGAGACGATTACAAGTGGGTTGCACACACCGAAATACATAAGCGTTATCGGCGAGACAGCAATCACTGCCGCAGTCGAGGTAGCTATAGCATCAAATATATATCTTAAAAATTTCAAAGCGAATATTTTTATTTTACTAACATAAACAAGGCAAACAAGGTCTGAAAGTCTTTTGTCTATATGCGTTTTATGCTCAAACCATATATGCATTTTAGGTTGCAGATAAACTATACCGAGAACAGACGAAAAGGATAACAGCAGACCGACATCTCCTACAGCGAGCGGATTGAAAACAGTTAGCAAAATCGCCGCAAAACCGACGCGGTTGTAGACTTCGCTCTTCCGTCCCGAGCCAAACTCTCCGAGCGAAATAATTATCATAATTCCCGAACGGACGACGGACGAGGAAAATCCTGTTACAGCCATATACAGCACTATAAAAGCGGCGCAACAAATCATTCTCGCAATCTGAACTCTCCTGCGCTTTCCAAACGGCTTGAAAAGTAAAAGAACATATGCGGCGATTATCGACATATGCATACCGGAAACGACGATTATATAACTGAGTCCCGTATCGGTAAAGCTTTTATAAAGATTTTTAGACAAACCGAATTTATCGCCGAACATTATTGCGTTGCACAGCTCACCCTCATATCCGGACATAAGTACCGAGACAGCGTGAGTAAGCCTTTCGCGCAGGAAAACGGGAATATATGTTATATCTTTTTTCTCGGATTTTTGAACTTTGCAGTCAAATCCGTCCGCGGACGCGGTCGCGATATAGAGAAAGCCCTTTGAACGGTAATAGTCGTTGTCGCACTTGGTAAGCACTGCGTTACAGCTGAACGTATCCGAATATTCAAGGTTTAAATCAAACGAAGATTTAAAAAGAATTTTTACCCTTTCCTCGTTTTCGTTTATTTCGCGGCTTTCGAGCGCGTAATAGAACATATCATAGCTCATATGCGGCGTTTCGACAACAACAGCACTGAGTCCGACCGTTTGATTTTTATATACCTCGCTGCGTGAGTTAAAGAAGTACGAATACAATTCAAAATATGCAGTTGACGCAATCAAAACAGCGCTTATGAGCACAAGCGCTTTTTTTGCACCGACCTTAATCGCCAGCGCTATAATTATGAGCGAAACGGCAAAGGCAACGAGGAACACCTCTCCGAGAAAGCCGAAATAAAAAACGGCTGTAAACGCGGCGAGCATTGACAGGCCTATATACGCAAACAGTCGTTTAGTCATTTTTTATCGTCCTTTACTTGGGAAATACGGGAAGTTTCTCGAGAAAAATAATATCGTCACGATTAGCGGCGTCACCCTCCGCGAGAACAGCCGCCATACCGACAGTGTTTCCGCCCGCCTTCTCTACGAGCTTACTTATAGCCGTAATGCTTTCACCCGTGGAAATAACATCGTCAACAATAAGAACTCTCTTTCCCTTAATCTTCTCTATATCGTCTAAGCCCATGTATAGGCGCTGTATCGACAAAGTTGTAATAGAGCGAACCTCAACATAAATGTACTCGGGCATATAAACCTTGAGCCCTTTACGCGCAACGACATACTCTCTCTTTTCCTGACGCGCCATTTCATAGCCGAGGGGTATTCCCTTAGCCTCAGCAGTCACGATAACATCGTGCTCAGGGCATATTTTAAGAAGCTCTCTCGCCGCCGCCTCTGTAATCTCTACGTCGCCGAACATAACGAATGCGGCAATATCCAAGTTTTCGCTTACCTCGCAGAGCGGAAGCTCACGCTCGCAGCCCGCGATTGTCATTCTATAACTCTTACCCATCATTTACTTCTTTACGCCATTTGAGTCTCAAGTTTCTTTCCGCCCAAAAGGTGAAAATGAATATGAAAAACAGTCTGTCCTGCATCAGGTCCGCAGTTATTTACAACTCTATAGCCGTTATCAAGTCCGAGCGACTTTGCAATTTCGGGCACCTTTGAAAAGATATGAGCAATATAACCGCTGTTCTCGGCGGTAAGCTCGTTCGCACTTTCGATATGAACCTTCGGTATCATAACAACGTGAACCGGAGCCTGCGGCTCAAGGTCATAAAACGCAACCATTTTCTCGTCCTCATAAACTTTTTTTGACGGAATTGAACCGCCGATAATTTTACAAAATACACAATCCATAACAGTCTCCGATTTTTCGGCATTTCGCCGTATTGGTTAAATAAAATTATAATACTAATTTTAGGAAAATTCAAGGGTTAGTAATGCTTTGCCACAAAAAATTCGTAGGGTTGGAAATAAATCCAACCCTATGTAAACAATATTACTTTTTCGCTGTAATTTTCTTTTCTTCCCCTGCAAGCAGGCGCTTAATGTTGCCTGAGTGTTTGATTATAACAAACAACGCGGTAAAGAGCGCTAACACAGTACAGCTCCATACATACCACATCGGATAGCCGAAATATGCGCTGTCAACAAAGAAAGCTATTATAAAGGTGTATACCGGGAACAGGCACGCGCAAGTTATGCTTGCGAGCGAAATAATTTTTGAAAAGATAAACACAATAAGAAATGTCGCAATAATAATAATAAACACGCGCCAATCCGCGACCAACATCATACCCGCCGCGGTAACTATTCCCTTTCCGCCCTTAAAGTGAAAATACAGAGGGTAGCTGTGACCTAATATACAGAAAAAGCCGCATACGTACTTACCGAGTCTTACGATAGCGTCGGCGCCGCTAAGCCCTGTCGCCGCCAGAGAAAACAGATAGCCGCCGAGCAATACGGCGATAACGGATTTCAGAAGGTCGCACACAATAGTGCAGACTGCCGGAAGCTTACCGACTGTACGGAGAACGTTCGTAAAGCCTGCGTTTCCGCTGCCCATTTCGCGAATATCCCTTTTGCCCTTTGTGGCGATTTTGGTGACGATTACGGCAGTGTTTATACTTCCTAATAGATACGCAATCACAAAAGAAATCAGAAGCAAGCCCCAGCTATGAGATAAAAATACAGTAAAATTCATCACTTCTCTCCCCTTTCCCTTACAATCATACGAATCGGCGTGCCGTCGAGCGCAAAGGTCTCGCGGATACGGTTTTCAATATAACGCTGATATGAAAAATGGAACAGCTCCTTATTGTTACAAAAGCTCACAAAGGTCGGCGGTTTTGTAGACGGCTGAGTCATATAGAAAATTTTTAGACGTTTTCCCTTATCGGACGGCGGCTGAACTCGGGTGGTAATCTGCGCGAGCAGCTCGTTCAAAGTACCCGTACGGATACGCATAGCGTTGTTAGCTGCCACGGTATTTATAAGGGTAAACAGATTGTCAACGCGCTGGCCTGTCTTTGCTGATATAAATACGGCAGGCGCCCACGACATAAACGAAAACTCCGTTGCAATCTGCTTTTTGAAATTATTCATAGTTTTGTCGTTCTTCTCAATCGCGTCCCATTTATTGACCGCGATAACACACGCCTTGCCTGCGTCTAAAGCAAGTCCTGCGACCTTTGTATCCTGCTCTGTGCAGCCAACTTCCGCGTCTATCATAATTACGCAAACGTCGCTTCGTTCAATCGCCATTTTTGCACGGATAATACTGTATTTTTCAATTTCGTCTATAATTCTGCTTTTGCGGCGTATACCCGCTGTGTCGATAAAGTTATACTTTCCGAATTTATTTTCAACGCTTGTGTCGATACTGTCACGGGTCGTTCCCGCAATATCCGAGACAATGCACCTCTCCTCGGAGGTGATATAATTTATGAGAGAACTTTTCCCTACGTTAGGCTTACCTATTACGGCGACATTAATAACGCTGTCCTCTTCCTCTTCGCTGTTTTCCTCAGGAAAATAGCTGAACACCTCGTCCAGAAGGTCTCCCGTGCCGTGACCGTGAACAGCGGAAACCTGAACAGGATCGCCTAAACCGAGGTTATAAAACTCGTAAAACTCGGGCGCAGGCTCGCCGATTGAATCGCACTTATTTACGCAAAGCACTACAGGCTTGCCCGATTTCTGAAGCATATTTGCAACGTCGAGGTCGGTTGCGACAAGACCTGCCTTCATATCGGTAACAAGCACGATAACCTGCGCTGTGTCGATAGCGAGCTGAGCCTGACGGCGCATCTGCTTTAGGATAATATCATCGGATTTAGGCTCGATACCGCCTGTGTCGATAATGATAGCCCTGCGATTCTGCCACTCTAGCTCGCCGTAAATTCTGTCGCGGGTAACTCCGGGAGAGTCGTCCACTATGGAGAGCCTCTGTCCTATTAACTTGTTAAAGAGCGTGGATTTACCCACGTTTGGTCTGCCGACTATGGCAATTACAGGCTTTGACATAATCAGTCCTCCTTAGTAATCCCAGATACGAGCGACTCTCCGCTGTTATCTGTAACATTAACCTTTATATTAAGCTCTCTTTCGACCTGCTCTATACTGACGTCGTCAAGGAAAATATCGCCCTCGAAGCGGAGCATACAGGACGGTACAAGCAGTTTACTGCCCAAATCTCTGCTGCGAAGCTGCTCAATTAAGTCGCCGCCCGTAACAAGACCCGTAACGTCTATTCCGCCGCCGAAAAAGTTGTTTTTTATCTTATATACATTTATTTTAACGTTAGGAAACTTTTTATTTATGAGAGAAATATTTCTGACAAGGTAGTCATACGGGCACTCTCCGCACACAACGGAAACAGTATACGAAAGCAAGTCGTTATACTCTCTTTCCTCAAGCGCAAGCTCAATTTCTTCCTTTTGCAATGCGATGAGTCCGACGCCGTTTTCAAGCGCAGGATAACCCTCGTAAAAGTCAGGCTCGGGTATCGGTCTCTGCGCTTTGATATAAAACTCGTCAGCCGCGTAGACCGTTCGCCTGCCGTACTTTTCAATGAATTTTTCGCCGTACTGCTCAATTATATCGAGGGTTTCCGCGGCGGTCTTTTTCGTATAGGGCGTTAGAGGATATAAGTTCTGTCTGTAACGCGTTAGTCCTACGGGAACAACAGCCACACACTCAACGTTCAGTTTTTCAAGGTCGTCAAGGGTTCTTTTCAGCTCTTCTCCGTCATTGATACCGGGGCACGCAACTATCTGGCAGTTAATTATGAGTCCTGCCTCGGCAAATCGTCTTAGCGCGTCAAGCGAGCTTCCCGCAAAGCGGTTATTCATCATTCTGCACCTAAGCTCGGGGTTAGTGGTATGCACGGATACGTTAATCGGGCTTATATGCATTTTAATAATTCGGTTTATTTCGTGCTCGGTGAGGTTCGTAAGCGTTATATAGTTTCCGAACAAGAAGGAAAGTCGGCTGTCGTCATCTTTAAAATACAGGGTATCCCTCATACCCTTTGGAAGCTGGTCGATAAAACAGAAAATACATTTGTTGCGGCAGGAATGCTGTTCGTCCATAAGATAAGTCTCAAACTCTAGCCCAAGCTCCTCGTACTCCTGCTTCTTTATTTTTATTTTTTTAATTTTGCCGTCGGGTTTTTGAATACAAAGCTCAGTATTCCTGTTGACCTGATAAAAGCGGTAGTCGAGCACATCAACAATATCGTTGCCGTTTATCGAAATAAGTTTATCGCCTGAGGTTATACCCTTTCTGAAGGCGCGGCTCTGTCGGTCTACATCTTTAATTGTTACGGACATAAGCGCCTCCTTTTCCTTAAAATGTCACTCTAAGGTATAACTGAAATAATTAAAAATAAAACAATAGGGCGGCTAAAAAGTGCCGCCCGACATTGTTTTTTTACTTTGTTGCTGTAGCGTCGTCCTTAACAACAACCTGTCTGCCCTTATACTGACCGCAGGTTGTGCAAGCCTTGTGAGGAGCTGTTAAAGCGCCGCAGTTAGGACAGGTTGTAAGAGCAGGAGCGTCGAGCTTATAGACAGCCGAACGTCTTGTGCTTTTTCTTTTGTGTGAAGTTTTACCGGTAGGTACTGCCATTTTGATTTCCTCCTTGATATTTGTATGTTAGTCAATAAGCTGTTTAAGGATTTCAAGCCTTGAATCAACGAGTGTCTTTTCGCAGTCGCAGTCACCGTAATTTAGGTTCTTGCCGCATTTAGGACATATCCCCTTGCAGTCTTCCTTGCAGAGCATTTTACTCGGCAGGTTGAGAATAATATCGGAGATTACTACGTCGTCAAGTTCAAGAGTGTAATCCGGTGTTTCAATATAGTCGTCATTTTCGTCGTCAATCAGCGAAACGGCAAGTCCGTGAGTAAATGTAAAGTCCATATGCTCGACAAGCTCGTCAAAGCAACGGTCACAGCGGGTGGTATAGTCAAAAACCGCATTTACACTCAACTCTACAAGCCCTGCTCTGTTGACCGCCGTACAAAAAACCTTGACGGGTGATTTGAATGGATAATCACCGTTAATCTCAAAGTCCTGCATCGGCAAGGAATAGTCAAACTTAAGCCTATGGCCGTCGTTGAGAAAGACTTCCTTTAATTGAAGAAGCATAAGCACCTCCAAATAATAAAAACGCATATTAAAACGCTATTTAAGATTATACATAAAACAAAGAAAAATGTCAACACAAAATTAAAAAATAGATGGGATTGGAATCGGAGAGCAAAAACCATTATGTTTCTGCCGAGCTTTTCCTAAAATTTATCAGGTAACATATACCGAAGTTTAATAAGCCCGATAATATTACTATCAAAATATCTACAGGCGCCAGAACAATTCCCGAAATCCCGTTAAATATAAACCCATCTCCGAAACGATATAAATTACCGCTTAAGAGAAACATTTCGCCTACATACATCGCAAGAGTTACGAGTGACGCAATCACCGACGGAATCAGCATTGATATGTATTTTTTCCTTCCTATTAAAAAAGAGGCGGCATATGTACCTGCCGTAACTCCGAACACGACAAAAAACAGGCTCATAAGGATTCCTGATAACGGCGAAACAGTAATTTCCCCGTCTCTGAAAAACGCGGTAAAACACGCTAAAATGCATAGAGCGAGAAACGAAGCTGTGCACACCGACTGCACGACAAGCGCCCTACATCTTGACCTGTTCCCTGTGCACAGCATTTTCGCAAATCCGTACAGACAGTTAACAATTGCAATTATTATCATTACCGATATTAAATAAAAATGAATCTTAAAAGTAGGACTGTATTCGCCGATTAAAACATCTACTTCCTTCCACGTTCTGGTTGCGTGTCCCTGAGGCGGAACATAACACATAAACATTTGCCAGCTTTCCAAGGTGGAAGCGACTGTTGTGGTTACAATGACCTTACTTTCAAATAGAAACTCCGAAACAAAGAAAACACCGAGAGAAAGCGAAGACGCAATTAAAACGGAAAACTTTTTTACAAATTTAATTAACAGCGGCATAAGTAAAACTGCGGCGATAACAGAAACAGCAATCGGAGTGTAAGGAATAATATACTTAGGATAATTATCTTTATAAACTGTACCATCCGTTATCATACTGCTGATAACGCTTACTCCCATATATACGGGATACGAAGACAGTATCAATACTCCCAGCAGGGAAAATATCCAATATTTAGCAAACTTTTTCATTTTTATTCCTCCTTTAATCTGCATTCGTCAGAAGCACATAGCCGACAACAACAGCCAGAACTGCAAAGCCAATAAGCGAAAGCGTAGACAGCTTTTTATACGATATAATACGTTCAATGCGTACACGAACTTTTGCGCCGCCGAAAGCCGATGCATACAGACTTTTGCTTTCAGCGCAATTCAGCAAAGTAAATGCATAATTCTTTTTCTCATCATCTGTAAAATGTTTTAGTACTGACTCATCACACGCAAGCTCAAGGTTTTCCAAAAAACTTTTAAGAAACAACCATAACATTGGATTAAACCAGTGCATACACGCTGTCAGAATTGCAACAACACGCCACAAATTATCCTTTCTCTTTATGTGAGCCTGCTCGTGCATCAGGATATATTTAAAATCCTTATTCCGTGATAACTCAGGTATAATGATTTTCGCTCGAATTATTCCGTAAACTGAGGGCGATATAACCTTATCGGAAATATAAATGTTGTCTCGCAGATGTCGGGCGTTCTTCAGCTCTGATTTAGTGAATATATACACTATAAACATTGATGTAATCAGTACAAGAGCAATAACTAGCCAAAAGACTGCGGCAATTTTAAACACATCTTCAAGCAAATCAACTCTATACGTCAAGGGGAAATACGTATCCGCTGCCATAATGTGGTTTATCATAGAAAAACGCGCGGAGCTTTCATAAACTGTGACCGTTTTTGTTGTAAATTTTGATATTAAAGACATAAGGCTGTACTTACTGTTCAAGCCGACAGGTATCCACATTCTCAAAAACGGAATTATCCAAAGAAACGTAATAATTTCCCGTGGGATTTTTCGGATTTTGCTGAGCAGTACAATAACAATTCCCACGATTGAGGCGGAGATTGACATATTAAGAAACCAATAAAAAATTTCCGAAAGCAGAATGATCACCTCTTTTCAATCATATCTCGCAACTCTTTTATGTCATTTGATGACAGCTTTTCATCATCTAAAAGAGCAGAAAACAATGCCTTTTTTGAACCGCCGAAAAGCTTATCTACAAGCGTCTGCGTTTCAAACTTTTGAATTTCATCTCGTGAGAACAACGAGGTACATATAAAATTAGGTTCAGTCCTTTTTATAAATCCCTTTTTTTCAAGCTTTTTTATTACCGTATAGGTCGTATTTTTATTCCAACCTATCGCTTCAGCTGCAATCAAGCTAATATTTTTTGCTGAAATCGGCTCGTTTTCCCACACTATTTCCATTACTTTAATTTCACTGTCAAATATTTTTTGCAATTTACTCGCTCCTTTATAAAATATAGACTATTACTATAGTCTATACTATCACAATAGTCTAATTTTGTCAATACATAGTAAAATGCCGCTCTCCCTTACGGAGAGCGGCATTTTGGGGATAGATAGGAAATGGATTAGCTTAGCATCAGGCGAGCTTAGCGGTCATAATCAACTTATAATCGTAATATTTCCTGTAAAGACCTGTTTCGTTAGTAATTTCATTATCTTGTTCATCATAAATAATTATGTTATTAATACCGAGTTTAAGTGTTTTAGACTCTGTTGATCCGTCCTTATAGGTAGCTGTAACAACAACCTCTGTATTTCTGAAAACAGTCTGGTAAAATTCTTTTATTCTTTCCTTTACTTCTTTGAGATTCATATCGGATGATTTGTGATCCATATCATTAATCTCATTTAAAAAACTCTGCATTTTTATTGCTTCTTTAGTAGAAGTCGGTTTATAACCAACGGCTATTTGTGCTCCGTCATCTGGGTCAAGCTGGTTGTCATAATCAAATGTAGCATAATCGTAATAAAGATATCTGCCGTAAACACCGTTCTTCATGGCTCCTGAATATCCATTTTGGAACATTTTCTTTACTTTACCGTAATCGACTACCTTTGTGTTATAGTCAAACAAACAGATTACTCCATCGGAATCGCCGTTTTTAACCTTGTAGGTAACAGTTTTAACGTTATTGCCTACGCAATTAAAGTTAATATCTGCTACAACCTTAAGACTACTAAGTACAATAGATGTAGATGCATTCGATTCAATGGACGGCGTAATTGTGCCAATTGTAGTAAACTCATTAGTAATCTTGACCGGCTCATCATCCGTAGATGCGGCGTTAGCGGTGATAAAAAAGCTGTTATTAGCTCCTTTGTCAGGCATATTACCGAGGTTAAAAATTGCTCCTGCGCCGATTATGAGAGCCAGTACGGCTGCCACTGCGCCAATCGGTTTAAAGATTCTGTACTTTGGTTTTTTTACTTCAATAGTTTTCCCGATAACATCAGGCTGTTTAAGATTTTTAACAGCCTTCTCAACAGCATCATCGGATATTTTAATACTGTCCATTGTGTTTTTATATATTTTGTTATTTAAGTTTTTATTCATCATTAAAGCCTCCTTCTATAAGTATTGTTTTTAGCTTATTCCTGGCGCGGCATAGCCGCGAACTGACTGTATTAAGGTTGAGATTAAGCATCTTTGCTATTTCGGAAATTTTATAACCCTCGTAGTAATACAGGTAGATAATGTTTCGGTAATTCTTCGGCAGTTTCATTATTTCGCTGAGAAGCTCCTGTTGCTCGGGCTGAAAGCACGCGAGCGTTTCTTCGAGCGGCTCACTATTGTGTTGCCAAAATGACTTGTAAAAGTTGTTGCACTTATTTATAGTCACCCTGATTAGCCAGTTGCGGATATGTAAAGGGTCGTAAATAGGCGCGTTCTTTGTCACAAGCAAAAGGCAGACTTCCTGAAAAATATCCTCGGCGTCAGTCCTGTTTTTAACGTTCTGAAACGCAATTCTGTAAATCATATCGGCGTACTGACGTATGATTTCTTCAATTTTCTTTTCGTCGACGAATTTTTCCAATTAATTACCTCCTTTCACCTATAATACAAATGAGAGTACATTTTTCGTGCACAAAATAAGAAAAATTAGTCAGACATTTTCTGCCTGACCATTAAAATTATTTTATATTATTTAATACAGATAGTCAATTGAAACAACTACAGCGAAATAAAAGAAAAAACAACCACCTGCCTAAACAGGTGGTTGCATAGCTTTAATTGCATTAATTATTTGAGGTACGTTGTGTCGCCGCCGATTTTGCCGCTTATAGGAGTAAATCCGGTTTCACAACATACATATACACGCATATTTGCTTTGCCGATCGAACCGACGTTAAGCGTACCGTTTGTTACGTTTTGAACTTCGCCCGTAACAGCGTCAATATACTTGCCGTTCGGTATATTCTTAAATGATGCGTTTCCGCTTATAGCGACTAGAGCAAGAGAGTCGACACCCTCGGTAGCGTTTGTATAACGTCTTACAAAAGCCATATTTCCGCTTACATAGTTTGAAGAAGTTGTGTACTGTCCCTTCTGGAGAGCAGGGATTGCACGACGGATAGCGTTGAGCTTTGTAAGCTGCTGACATAGAGGCATATTAAGGGTTTCCTTAACCTTACCGCTTGCAGAATAATTACTAAAGTCACTTGCAGTAACATTACCTTCAAGATAATCTCCGTAATAAGCACGACAAGTTTCGGATAGCGGAATATTCGGTCCCTTATCTATAACATTTCCTTTACCGAACTCAATTTCATTACCATAGTAAAGACATGGAATTCCACGGAAAGTAAACATAAGATCCATATTTTCGGCCCAAGCATCTGTACCGCCCGTATATCCGACACTCTGACAATTATCAGGAGAATAGTCATGAGACTGAACATACATTACGTTCCATGTCGAGTCATTAAAGTATTTATCTTCTGCCTGAGCGGCTCCGAATGCACCGCTTGCACTATCAAAGCACCAGTGCATTGTAAAGTCAATAGCATTCATACCGGAGGATTTGCTATAATCCGTATCATGATAACTAATTCCGTTCAGTAACGCATTATCCGATGTCGGTTGATTTGAAGTACTGTCATATTTATTATAATGGTCAAACGTAAGGTTCATATTGTCGTTTACAGCCTTAGCGTCCGTACCCCAATTCCATTTTCCTGCCCAATCATCGCTTTCTGCCCATGTATAGAACGGAACTGACTCTTCAGCGTGGTCACGATACCATGTTTGAGAATAACGGCAACAAATCTCACCGAACATGTAAAAACCGTTCTTCCCCGCGTCCTGAGCTGCCGCAAGCATCTGCGGATTGTACATCATATTGAGAGATAGTCTGGGGATATGACGAGCCGTATCTACACGGAAAGCATCAACACCCATATTGATATACTGTGCGTATGCATTCGTTGTATATTCTGCTACAGCGGGGTTTTCAGTGTTAAGATCTACGCAGTCGCCTGCGATTTGCGCATACTTACAAGTCCAGTCATCCCAGTTAAGGCTCTGGAAATAACCTGTATGCCAGTAGTTTTTAGCATTATATTTATCTGATGTTGAAACCTTTTGCATACCGTAATCGGATTCGTCAGGATGAACACCTGTGGAATTGTTATCGGTAATTGTAGTATTCTTCATCAGATTAAGTCGTGAATCATACTGTTTCTGAGGAGGTAAATTCCAATACTCCTGCGCAGTCTTTACGCCTGCCACATCAAGGAGTTCCTTAGTAGGAATCAAACTATCCTGAAGTTTTGAAAGGTCGGCGTTGTAATTCTTGGTAAATTCGGGGCAAAGATTTGTTTCGCCGAAGTTGCCTGTATGATTCCAGACAACATCCTGAACAATCTTCATCCCCTTTGAATGTACTGCCTCAATCAAATCCTCATATGTAAAATCGGAGCTTTCGTAACGAGAATCGACTTTACTAAAGTCCATAGCGTGGTATCCGTGATAGTCGTAGCCAGAGGCATTCTCAACAACCGGCGTTACCCATATTGCTGAAAATCCGAGAGCCTTAATATAGTCGAGTTTCTGAGCAAGGCCTTTAAAATCGCCTCTCCATGCGGGGTCGGAGTCGGGATTATTAGCCTGACTGTCGTCCCAGCAGTGAACGTCGTTACTCTTGTCTCCATTATAGAATCGGGTAGTAATTACAAAGTAGATGGACTCCTCACGGAAGTCGATGTCCTCTACACTATCTCCCTTTTCCGGATTTGTCTTTCTCCAAATTTTATTTTTATACCACCATTCACCTGTATTACGTGTCAGCTCTTTCGTGAGTTGATTTCCGTCTTTATCGGTGAAAATCATATTAATTTTTGTGACGTTATCGAATTTGTAGGTGTACCAGTCCTCGCCTTCGGTAGCGTCTTTGGTCATTTTTACACCCGGATACTCAGTCTCCATATTTTTCGGGAGAGAGTTCCAGTAATATACATATGGCTCCGCGTCAGTACATTTAAAATGCACTGTGACTGAGGAATTTTCCTCGGCAGAGGTATTCTCGCCGGCGGTGGCTGCCTGAACAGACAGCACGCCCGCCGAAACACAGATTACCATCGCAAGCAGCAGAGCCGCAATCTTTTTAAACTTCATTTACCGCTCACCTCAAATTTTAAATCTGTGTAACAAGTCCTACGAGATATTCCTGAATGCGTGTAGCATCCTTAATATTGATACTTCCATCTCTGTTTACATCAGCCTGACTCTCAACGAACTTAGCAATTGGGAGAGAAGCGAGATACTTCTGAATAGTAGTTACATCAATGATATCTACAATACCGTCTCCGTTAACTTCGCCAAGCTTCGGATTTGACGGAGAACTCGGGTTTGTGCCAGGAGTAGACGGTTTATCCTCGCCGCTCGTGGAAGCTGTCGGATTCTGAGGCTCTGTGGTAGGCTGTGAGCTCGGTTTAACATCTTCCGAAGAAGGAGCAGTTGAGCTCGGAGCCGTAGTCGGAGGAGCAGGAGACGTATCGTCAGGAGTTTCCGTAATATTTGTCACACAGTTGTAGGTGTATGTCTCATTTACAGTGTCGTTGTATGAATTTTGAACAAACGCGCTTATAGCATATGCGCCAAGCTTTGTGGGCGTGAAGCTATAGGTGTTTTTGGTCGTATAATACGGAATATTATTGCCGCCGTCGGGGTCTGTAACAACAAACTTGTAGAAGAGTAGATTGTTGCCCGTATGACCGCCTAGAGCGTTCATTGTAAATGTGATGTTCGTGTTCTGCTTAATCTGGGTATTTGTTCCGAGCGAGTTCGAGAAAGCGCTGATGAACGCTGTTTCGAGGCTTGTCGGGTCCTTAATCTCAAATTTAAGAGAACGGCTGTTGACATTACCGGCTGTATCCGAAACCTCTACTGTAACAGTATAGTTACCTACTACTGTAGGAATCCATGTAACACTTGAAGCTGCACTGTTAGAAAGCACGGATTCACCCGTTGGTCCCGTTACAGTGTACTTATAGTAGAGTGAGCCCTCGCTGGATTTCGCAACTGTTGTGAGCTTAATGCTGCAGCCTGTATATGCAGGAGACTGTATGTTTGATTTGAAGCTCGTAATCTTTACGGGGCTTGAGCTGTAAGGCTCCCACGAATTGCTTTTGTTATTGTAAATTGACGTCTCGGACGGAGTGTCAAGGTCACTTGTCTTATTTGCATCACTGCCGCTGTTGAAAATTACATGGGCATACTGTTTGGTGTAGTTATATTCCCAAACGCCGTCGCCGAGATCTGTCATAGCAACACCGGGCCAGCCGGTATTCTGATCGTCTTTACTGTTCCACATATAGCAGTAAACATTCGACCAGCCTGCGTCATTCTGGCAGTAAACTGAGCCCATACCGCCTGACGGAGCTGTGGCGGACGTCGGATTTGTCGCAGACGTAGGCAGTGTAGTATCGCCTGAATACGGAGACCAAGATACTCCAAACTTGTTTCCTGTGCCGTTTGGCTTAGCAATCTGACCGTTGCCCGGATAAACAAGATCGTCAGACTGTACACCGTCGCCGCTGAAGATAATCTTATCAAACTCACCTTCAACATTATACGCCCAAATATCGCCTGACACATTTGTCATAGCCTTACCCGGCCACTCACCATTGTTTCCGATATTATCGCCCCACATATAGCAGGATACGGTAGAAAAATGTGTGACGGAGTTATCGAAATAAACAACGTCACCGGTTGCAGCAGAGACGGACAAGCCTGCTACAGCACAGCAGGAAAGCACCATAACTACTGCAAGAAATAAGCTAAAAAACTTAATTTCCTTTTTCTTCATAAAAAGTTCCTCCTTCGGTAAATCCCAAAACTTCCCAATTTGATTAAGTACGAATTTACAGAATAATTATAACAAAAGAAACAAGTAATAATTTTCTAAATAAGAATAATAGCATTGGGCGATATTCACGAATATCGCCCAACATTTTTGTTAAAAATTACTATCCAAAATCACTGTTATAGTTAAAAACAAATCTTATTTCTTTTACAGAATAAACATAGCAATTTGTTATAGCCTGAATTTTTAATTAATAATTCATACTTTCTTTTATAATTAATATTACTTCGTCTTTTGTCAGGGTCTTGTAGCCGCCGTCATACAGGAAGGTTGCTTTTGCAATACCGTCGAGCATATCGTCGGTTACTCCCAGTTCCTTTGCGTTAAGCACGAGGCCCAGCTCTTTCATCCAGCTTTCCATAGCGCTTAGCCCTTCCTCGGCAATTTTCTCGTCGGTTTTGCCCTCAGAGGAAACTTTCCACACTTCCTCTGCAAATCTTTTGAACTTATGAAGTCCGTAAGGCGCTATCATACGGTAATAAGGGAGAGAAACGGCTGAAAGCGTCATTCCGTGCGTAGCGTCGGTAAAAGCTCCTATCGCCTGCCCTATCATATGGACCTCCCAGTCGGTGGCTTTCCCTCGTGAAATAAGGGTGTTGAGCGCCCACGTCGCGGTCCACATAATATTGCTGCGCGCCTCGTAGTCCTCTGGATTTTTTACAGCAATTCTTGAGCTGTTTATGAGCGACTTCATAAGAGCCTCGGCTATATAATCTGATGTGTTGTCGTCATCACCCGAAAAATACTGCTCCATAATGTGGGACATTATATCAAAAATACCCGCAATCATCTGATATTTCGGTACGGTAAAGGTATACTTTGGATTGAGGATAGAAAACTTCGGCATAACTTCATCGCCGAAAACGTGACCGATTTTTAGCTTTTGTTCGTGGTTGGTGATAACGGAGCCGCCGTTCATCTCGGAGCCTGTTCCAACCATAGTCAAAATACTTCCGACGGGGATAATCCTGTTATCAGGCTCTTCCATTTTAAGGTAATACTTTTCCCACGGGTCACAGTCGCACCACGCCGAAACGGACACTGCCTTGGCATAGTCGATAGTGGAGCCTCCGCCAACTGCGAGAATAAGGTCGACGTCGTTCTCGCGCGCAATCTTACAGCCCTCATAAAGCTTATCTACTGTAGGATTAGACATCACTCCGGGATCCTCAAAAACATATTTGTCACATTCTCTTAATACCTTAATCACAGCGTCGTAGATACCGTTTCGCTTAATCGAGCCGCCGCCGTATGAGAGCATAATCTTTTTGCCGTATTTTTTTAGCTCTTCGGCTAAAAAGGACAGAGCGTCGTCCCCGAAATAAATCTTTGTGGGGTTTGAGTAACTGAAATTTCCTAACATTAAAATCTACTCCTTCAAAAATATTTTATTTAATATATATCAGCTAAATATAAAAAATATAGCAGTTAAATTTTCTTTATTTTATCCCAATACGCCTTAAATGCCTGCTCGTTTTTGTTGTCGCCGTATTCGTAGTACTTGGCATTTGCGAGAGAATCGGGAAGATATTGCTGATAGGTCCAGTGATTTGGATAGTCGTGAGGATAAATATAGAATTGCCCTTTGTTCTGATTATCCTCGCCGTCATAGTGCATATTTTGCAGCTGTCGGGGTATCGGACCGCCCCTGCCCGCCCTTATATCTGCCGCTGCGGCGTAAATCGCATTTACTCCCGAGTTCGACTTGGGCGCTGTTGCGACGAGTATAACCGCGTCCGCGAGCGGAATCTGCGCCTCGGGAAGACCAACCTTCATAGCAATCTCAACGCAACTGTGGACTATCGGCAAAATCTGCGGATACGCCAGACCCACGTCTTCGGCGGCACACACCATAAGTCTGCGGCAGGCTGACGGCAAGTCTCCCGATTCAAGCAGACGCGCGAGATAGTGCAGCGCGGCGTCGGGGTCTGAACCGCGCATACTTTTCTGATAAGCGGAAACTATGTCGTAATGCTCGTCGCCGTCACGGTCGTAGCGGACAGCCGACTTCTGGGTGAGCTCCTCGACTGTGCTGTACTGTACGACTTTCTTTCCGTCCCTCTCGGGAGAGGCTAAAACGGAAAGCTCCACGGCATTCATAGCTTTGCGCACATCTCCGCCGCACGCGGTTGCTATATGGGTAACGCTTTCATCGTCAATCTCAATCTCGATATTTTGCTCCTGCGCGAGAAAGTCTATACCGCGCAGCACTGCTTTTTCAATTTCCACAGGCTCAACGCTCTTAAATTCAAACACGGTACTGCGCGAAAGAATGGCGTTATACACATAGAAATACGGGTTTTCTGTAGTAGATGCAATAAGCGTGATTTTGCCGTTTTCAATGTATTCAAGCAGAGTCTGCTGCTGTTTTTTATTCAGGTACTGAATTTCGTCGAGATAGAGAACAACGCCGTTTATGCCGAGCAGGGTTTCCGTGCTCGCAAAAACCTCTTTAATGTCTGCTGTAGAAGCGGTCGTACCGTTAAGCTTTTTAAATTCGCGGTTAGTAATGCGCGCGATATAATTCGCAAGAGTGGTCTTACCTACTCCTGACGGACCGTAAAAAATTAAATTTGGAATTGTTCCGCTTTCGATAATTCTGCGAAGCGGCTTGTTTTTTCCGAGCAAGTGCTTCTGCCCCACTATGTCATCAAGACTTTGAGGGCGGATTCGGTCGGCTAAGGGAGCGGACATAATTACCTCCATTCAAAGCTCTGCTTTTAACAAGCATAGGTCGTGCAAAGCACGACGGGTTCAGCGCCTCCCTAAAGGCGGGGACATTTATCTGTGGTTATATCTGACTTTATAAATAAGGCTGAGTAAACGAACGGGCGGACACACGCCCGCCCATCACGGCGCTCCTATGCTTTATGCTGCCGTTGTTTAAGTTCTATTAATTACTCGTATAGAGGATATTTTTTGCAGATTTCCTCAACTCCTGCTCTTACCTTATCGGCATTGTCCTCAAAGTCGTTGAGGACGAGGGTGATATACTCTGCAATCTTATCCATATCGTCTTCCTTGAGACCTCTCGTCGTAACGGCTGCCGTACCTATACGCACACCCGATGTTACGAACGGAGAAAGCGGTTCATTAGGAATAGTGTTCTTGTTGACTGTGATGTAGCACTCGTCAAGGCGAGCCTCGAGTTCCTTGCCCGTAACGCCTGTGCCGCGTAAATCCATAAGCAGAACGTGGTTATCCGTTCCGCCCGAAACGAGCTTGTTCCCGCGCTTTATCAAGCCGTCCGCAAGAGCCTTACAATTCTTTACGATTTGCTCGGCGTACTGTTTAAACTCAGGTTTCATAGCCTCTCCGAAGCATACCGCCTTTGCGGCAATCGTGTGCATAAGAGGACCGCCCTGAGTACCGGGGAATACAGCCTTATTTATGTCCTTAGCGTATTTCTCCTTCATAAGGATAAGTCCTCCGCGGGGACCTCGGAGAGTTTTGTGAGTTGTGGTAGTAACAAAATCGCAGTAAGGAACGGGATTGGGGTGAACGCCGCCTGCAACCAAGCCTGCGATATGCGCCATATCAACCATAAGATAAGCGCCCACCTCGTCGGCTATTTCCCGAAGTCTTTTAAAGTCTATAATACGCGGATATGCGCTTGCTCCCGCGACAATCAGCTTAGGTTGGCACTCTTTAGCTGTCTCAAGAACTTTATCGTAATCAATGTAATGCGTCTCGGGGTCAACGCCGTAAGCAACGAAGTTGAAGTATTTTCCCGAAATATTTACGGGCGAGCCGTGAGTAAGGTGACCTCCTTCATTAAGGTTCATACCCATTACCGTGTCGCCCGGCTCGAGCATTGCGAAGTAGACAGCTGTGTTAGCCTGTGCGCCCGAGTGCGGCTGAACGTTACACGCCTCCGCACCGAAGAGCTTGCAGGCTCTCTCACGTGCAATATTCTCGACAACGTCCACATACTGGCATCCGCCGTAGTATCGCTTTCCCGGCAGACCTTCGGCGTACTTATTTGTAAGAACGCTTCCCATAGCCGCCATAACTGCCTCGCTTACAATATTCTCACTCGCGATAAGCTCGAGGTTACGTCTCTGACGGGCAAGCTCCTCCTCCATTGATTTGCCTACCTCAGGGTCGATTGATTTTACAAATTCGATGTTGTCCATTGCTTTCATTACTAAACTCTCCTTATGTAAATAAAGTATTTGTGGTTTATTTATTTTCTGCCTGATAACAGAGAACGCGGTCAATCAGACTATACATATCGTCTAGTGTACTGACTGTGCCTGCCTCATTTCTGAATTTTGCCGCTCCATTAAAACCCTTCAGATACCACGCTATTTGCTTGCGCGACTGCAACATTCCGAGGCGCTCGCCTTTATAGCTGCACACAAGCTCAATATGCTCACGCATAATTTTGAGCTTGTCCTCATGTGACGGGGGATTAATTATAATTCCTTTATCAAAATATTCTTTAAGCGTTCTGAATATCCAAGGATTTCCAAGAGCCGCGCGTGCAACCATTACCGCGTCGCAACCTGTATATTCAAGCATTTTCTGCGCGCTTTTTATATCCTTTACATCACCGTTGCCGATAACAGGAACAGACACGGCAGATTTTACCGTTTTAATTATATCAAGATCGCACTTACCTGAATAATACTGCTGTCTTGTACGTCCGTGGACGATTATCGCGTCTGCGCCGTTTTGCTCGCAAATTTTCGCAACCTCTGCGGCGTTCACATTTTCGCTGTCAAATCCCTTTCGTATTTTTACTGTGACTGGCAAATCCACCTTACTTTTAATAGCGGCAACGATTTCACCGCAAAGCTTCGGATTTTTCATAAGCGCCGAGCCGGAGCCGTTACCCGCAATTTTAGGAGCCGGACACCCCATATTTACGTCAATAACGTCCGCTCCCTCGTTTTTTGCGAGGACGGCGGCGTTAGAGATAACATTGGGCTCGCTTCCGAAAAGCTGGATTCCGCAGGGGTGCTCGTCCTCTGAAAGCTCCATAAGCTCAAAGCTCTTTTTATCGTTAAAGCTCAGAGCCTTTGCGGAAACCATTTCGGTCTCGGCATAGCCTGCGCCAAAGCTGCGGCAGATTCGGCGGAACGCCATATCGGTAATTCCCGCGAGAGGTGCCAGAGCAACTTTGCCAATCTCTGTATTTCCGATTTTCATTTAACTTCTTGTATCCTTGCTGTAGTAGGATTTATACTTTCTGTCGTTATAATAATCGTCGTTAAGCAGCCGCTTCTGCCCCGTAATTTTATTGCCCTCGTCATAGCGCTGCTTACCGCTGCCTCCGTAGTAGTGGGATTTATTGCTGATAATAACGATGATAACAGCCATAACGCCCACGACAACGCACGCCCAACTTACATACCCGTAGGTTAAATCGCCGTCTTCTCCCTGCGAGATAACGGGAGCGGTCGGGTCAGGCTCAGTGGGAGCCGCGGGGAGCTGATGTGCGTCGGTTTCTATTACAGTTGCTTTGGTTGCCTGAGTAGCAACGGTATGAGGCTCAGTCTGTACCTGAGTCGGCGCCTCGGTAGGCGCTTCGGTAGCAGGTTGGGTCTGAGCGTCCGTCACGGGTTCGGTAATCGGCTCGGTCGGAAGATCTGTCGCAGGCTCTGTCACAGCGGTCGTTGGAGCCTCCGTCGCCGGCTCTGTCGGAGCCGCCGTCCCGGGTGCGGCTGTCGCGGACTCATCGGGAACTGCAAAAGCGCAGAAAGACGAGCCTGTAAGAACGAGTATTACCGCAAGAAGAGACAATAGCCTTGAACATTTATTTTTAAACTTCATAGATAAAACTCCAAAGTACCCATTTTAGTTTCTTAACAAATTATACCAAATTACGGATTATTTTGCAATACTTGCGCAAGAGCTTTCCCCAATAATTTTCCCGAGTACTTTGCCTCCTCAAGCGTATTTGAGTCCGTACCGACCTCAATAAGCAGTGAACCCGTGTTTACGTTCATATTGTACGCAAAATTCCCGAAATCCAACGGACGTGTCATTCCGCCAAAATTATTCTCACAGCTTTGCTGGAGTTTCAGTGCAAAGCGAAGATTATAATTCCATTTCGGAAAATTAAACTCACCTGTCGGGTCATACCCCGACATAATCATAATTTGGGCGCCTTTCTTACCCTTATATGTAAAGGTCGGTTTTACCTTATATGTATCCGAGCCTATGGAATCTCGGTGAATATCAAGAGTTACTTTGATTTTCGGGTACTTCTCAATGTACTTCTCAATTGTTGCGCGGCTTCTGAGATAACTGCCCGTATAGGTGTTGTCGTGGGGAGTGGTGTCGTGGATTACGCCTATCCCCTGCGCTTTAAGTTCCTTTGCAATTTCATCTCCGACCTGAGTAACGTTATAGCGTCTGTCGCTTGTTCGCGGATAGAAATCAGAGTAATAATAGCCCACATCGCAGTCTAGATAGCTTTCGCTCGTATGTGTGTGGTAGATAAGAACCTGTACCTCGTCGGTTTTTTCCATTTTAAACGGCATTTCAGCGTTAAGAGTCTCGCCTATGTTAAGCGGAAAGTCTGTATTGTTTTTGACATAAAAATTCTGATATTTCTTTCCGCCAGCCGTGTACTGCTTCGTGTAAACAGGGTATTTCTTAGAATTGCCGTGTTTTGAGAAGGTGTTATAGTATTCCTGCGAGAAATCTGATGAAGTAGGCTTTGTCTCGGTTACAGACTCGGTTTCGGCGACAGTTTTCTCATTTTTTTTATTACTCTCTTTTTCGGTATTCATATGAGTGTTGTATCCGCCCTTGGAAATTGTGAGAGCAGCAGACATTACGACCGCGCTGTCTCCGTCAAAATACATAGGCATTCTCGCCGCAACGCAGCAAAACGCAGTCATAACAAGCCCCAGCGACAAAAAAGCGGCGGCGGCTGATTTTACTTTTCCCTTAATTTTCACACTATCACCTGCTTATAACTTCTCTACTCTCTTAAAATATATGTCGATATTTTTTAAATATGAGAATGATTACAGCAGAGCCTCGATAAGCTGAATATCCACGTCTTTCTGCAAAGCGCAGTTTAAAGAAAGGGAGATAAGACGGCTTGCGCGGTCTATGAGGAGGTCGATTTCTTTAGGAGTTACGACCATAGTTCGGTCCTTCGGGTTTAGCGCAGTTTTCAAATCTTCGGCGGTTTTCTCGTCGTCCACATCAAGCAGGTCAAGCACGAGCGTCACTGCGTCAACCACGGTGGGCACGCCGAGAGCGATAACGGGTATTCCGACAGTCTCGGAATTTATTTTCTTTCTGTGATTCTGAACTCCTGCTCCCGGAGAGATTCCCGTATCGCTTATCTGAACGGTACAGCCGAGCCTGTTTATGCGCCGCGAGGCGAGCGCGTCTATTACAATTACGGCGGTCGGACGCACCTTTTTTACTATACTCTCGATATATTCAAAGGTTTCTATGCCCGTCTGCCCTGTTACACCGGTCTTTAGCACGGCAACCGGACGGAGACTGTCCAGCCCTGTGCTTCTTGCTAACTCTCCCGTTATATGTCGCGTCGCCAAAATACGCGAAACGCTCTTAGGGCCGAGAGCGTCGGGGGTTATGTCGATATTGCCGAGTCCACATACGAGAACCAAGCCGTTGACCGGCAGAAGTCTGCGTATTTCCCTTCCAATCACGGAAATACGCTCGTCTGTGCTCAGAAAGTTGTCTGTAAGCGCGGGAATTTCAATAGTAATGTATGTGCCCTCGTCTTTCTTGAGCTTTACGCTCGCCTGATGATTTTTAACAATCAGGCGCGATATTTCCATACCGCATTCACTCCGTTTTGAAAACTCCACGCCTTGAATATCGGTTCCCGCAAGCTCACGGGCTTCAAGCGCCAAGTCTGTTCTGCGTTCCATTAAAATCACTCCTAAAACTTCTATAGAATATTATGGCGGATTTTTCCTGAAACTATGCGCGCATTTCAATATTTACGCCCTTTACTTTATATGAAAAAGGTGTTAAAATTATTGTATGTATATATCAATGGTGTTTAAAATGAAAAAGCTAATAAAAACCCTAACAATAATTTTCATAGTAACTCTCATAACGTGCTCGACCTTTTCTGTAAACGCGGCAGTAGTCGGAGTAAGTCACACTAGCTCAGACGCATCTGTTCAAGTAACCGAGAACGATGAGGATGAAACTCTGCCGCCCAGCTACAGCTCTCTTGACCTCGGATACTGCACAGACGTTAAATTTCAAATCGGGAACATATGTTGGGCGTACGCCTCAATATCCTCTTTTGAGACCGCTTTACTCAAAAATAACGCTTTTAAATCTGCCCTCAGCACAGACGAGCTTGACAAATGGGGAACTATGCGCGAGGACGGAACGGGCTGGAAAAGAGGTCCCCGCGAAGCAGGTTATACGGAAATACCTATCGGATATTTTATGAGTTGGGGCGGACCTGTAAGCGAAGACGGCGAATCTGCGGGCTTTGGCACTACATCGCTCGCTTACATTGACCGCAGCGACAGAAATGCGATTAAAAAATTTATTATGAAAAACGGGGCTGTCACCGCTAATCTTAACACCTACAGCAGAGCCTTCAGCAAAGACAATTGTTCCTATTGTCTTACGGACGAAATTTCAAATATTTCGGGTCATACCGTTTCGGTCGTAGGCTGGGACGACAACTACAGCAAAAAAAATTTTGACGGAAACTATATTCCCAAGGAGGACGGCGCGTGGCTGTGCAAGAACAGCTGGGGACCTCAAAATAACAGTATCGGCGGCTATCTCTGGATTTCCTACGAGGATTACTACCTTTTTAACGACGATTTCTTCGGACCGAGCTACGCTATTAATGAGCTTACTGAGCTTTCGGAAAACCGTAACCTTTATCAAAACGAGATTTACGGCGCAACATATGAATTTAATTACATAGATAATCAGGATATGTATTACTGTAATGTGTTCGACTTTTCGGAAAACGGAAACGTACTTGAGAAGGTTATTTTTGAATCGACCTCAATCGGCGCAGACTACAACATTTACTACGCTCCCATTGAAGAAAACGGCGTGCCTGTTCAGAAAACTCAGAGATGGCAAAAACTCGGCGGCGGCACGGTAGACTTCAAAGGATACCTCTGCTGTGACGTAGATAATAAAGTGCTTTCCCAAAGCAAGGGCGCAATTGTTGTGGAAATTGACACCTCTAAAATAAACCGCGAACTTCAGGAGGACCAATATTTACAGAACGGCGTCGGCGTGAGCGAGTGGCTCAGGAACGCGTCAACCAAGGAAATGATGTTTAGCGATTTTTGTAAAAGCGGAAAATCGTACCTCTCATATGACGGAAAGTTTATAGATATAAAGGACTACTATAAAACGTATCTAAATGATGACATCGGCGGAACGCTCGTTATCAAGGCGATAACAAACGGCACATTCGACACAAATATTAAAGGAGATGCGGATTTCAGCGGCGAGGTAGATATTAACGACGTTACACTGATACAAAAGTATCTTGCTGATATTACCCTAAATCTCAGCGACGACCAGCTTGATAACGCCGATTTTAACGGCGACGGCGAGATAAACGTCACAGACGTCACAGTAATTCAGAAGTATCTCGCGAAAGTAAGCTGATAAATACATACGAAATAAAAGGCAGTCTCGTAAATGAACCGAACCAGTAAAAGTAGCCAATAGTAAAAAAGCACCTCCTATGGTAGAATAAAA
>CANQOP010000022.1 GCA_947625485.1 uncultured Clostridia bacterium
AGAAAATCGTAATTTCACAAAAGATAATATTGAGTTATCTTCTATTCAAAGTGTGATAGAAAACAAAAAGAAAAACCGCAATCATTATGATTACGGTGGAACAAAAAATTAATAAAGGATAACTACTGATTATCATGAAAGGAAATAATCATGAGAGTATTAGTTAATAACATTCATAGCACAAATGCCACTGCTTTAATTAAGATGTTAAAAAGAATAAAAAAATACAAAATAGAAGTCTGGGGAACTGATGTAGCACAACAAGGATATATTGCTGCGAGTAATATGGTAGATAAGTATTTTCAATCTCCTGATATCGATGAAGAAATCAACTTTTTCAATTTTATAAAACCTTTATGTGAAAACAATAGAATTGATATGGTGCTGGTCTGTTCTGATAAAGAAGTCAGATTCATGAGTAAATATAAAAATCAAATAAACTCAACCATCATTAATCCTGATAATAGAATTGTTTCTTTGTTCTCTGATAAATATAAATCCAGTATTGATGTCGAGAAATTAGGTGTTCAGATTCCCCCAATAATTACAGATTTTTTTCATGCAAAGAAAATAATATTTCGAAAAAAATGTTCTGTATCTAGCCTTGGAATTTATATTGTAGATTTTAGCAACAGCAGCGTAATCGAGAATCACTTTAAGGATGGATGGTTTGCACAAGAATTCATTGATGGAACTACATATATCGTTGACATTTTTGCCGATAAAAATGGAGTGCCTAAACTTATACTTCCACGAAAAAAATTAGAAGTTCAAAATGCTTCAGCTTTTAGAAGCCAGATAGTTAATCATAAAAAAATAATAGAATTGTGTAAAAAAATTTATGATCATTACTGTATTCCCGGTTTATCTAATATTGAATTTATTGAAGATAAAGAAGGAAAATTATATTTTATTGAGATAAATCTTCGTTTTGGAGGATCAGCTAGCGCAGGAATAATGGCTTCCTTCAATTATTTAGAGCAGTATTTAGAGCATTTCCTATTGAATTATGAATTGCAATCTCTTGAGTATTACATGCAGTATGTTGGTTGGGATTCAGTAATTAGTCGGTTTTATGAAGAATGCTTATTTTCATAAGATTCATCCCACTTTAGGTCATATACCCAAAATGACAGATAGCAAATATGATATGGTTTTTTAATTCTATGTTTTAAGTATTTATTTTCAGAATTAATACCATCAATTCTTGCTTTGATATAAGGGCAATAATCTTTTAGTTCGTAAAACTTTTTATAGTATTTTTTAGCTTTTGTTTGATTATTGGATTGGACCATTATTAAATACAAATTATAATATGTGGTGCAATGAATAAGTTTACTGGGCTCTTTTTCTATATAGGCTTTTGCTTTGTTTTCTAAAAGATCTATTCTATTAAAAGCCTTATTCTCATAACACCAAGCTAATTTATTTAAGACAACAGAAAGCTTATCATATATTGTAACAGAATATTGTTCTGCAATATCTAAATAATTCCAAATCTCTGGGCCATGCTCATTTTTGAGCATTAGATATCCAGCAAGATTATTATAAATGCAAGCATAGCCAACATGCGAACTGGATAATTTGCTTTGTGCATTTTTAATTGCTTTTATTGCTTTTTTATGTTTTCCAATGCTGGATAGCAATTTTGAGTATGTAATCCAAGACTTTCCTTCTTGTTCTATGTCTCCAATTTTTGCAAACAGTTTTATGCTTTTTTTGGCATTTCGTAATGATTTATTATAAGGCAAGTATATATTTGTTAATCTCAAAAAATATGGATATTCTGCATATTTCTTTAATTTAGGTATTGTTATTAATTCGTTGTGTATTTCTATACATAAATCCTTTCGGTTAATGGATATATAGCAATTCAAAACAATAAGTTTTAAATTAATCCACTTATGGGTGTATTTTTCAACTTTATCAATAATTTTATTATATATGTTTATTACATCATCTTGTTTATCTAAAATTGACAAATATAGCATTTTGTGAAGTAAAAGTTGATCGTTTTTATAGATATCTATCTGCTTTTCCATCTGTGTTATACACCATAACCCCTCTTCGTATAAAAGAGTTTTATAGCATACTTCTAATACTTTGAAATAAAGCCCTATCAGCTCTGGTATTTTATGTTTTGTGCTTATAATAAATGCCTTGATATAAGCCCAAGCATTTTTTGATGAGATAGTGTTCATAATATTTTCTAGAAAATCATCTAAAAGGTAGGCTATTTTATCAGGTTCGTTGTCAACGTAGAGTTTTAAAAGCATATGCCAAGCAAATGCTTTGTTTTCAAATACATCTTTTCCGTTATAGCTATTCTCAAATATTGCAATTAAACTGTGATATATAGAAAGATAAATATTCGTATTTAATTTAATGCTTTCCGACACAACATCGGTAATACTGGCATGCGCAAATACAATAGCTTCTGTATTCTCACTTTCGATTATGTTGCTTTCATGCAATTCTTCAAGTACACCCTTTATATCACCTTCTTCTTTTGATGAAAAAAAGCTTTCATAAATATATACAAGTTTCTTTTTGTTTACAATGCCTGAATAATAAAAAATAATGTAGGATACAATTTGAGCTTTATCACTTAATCTTAAAAACTTTTCTAATGTGGGCTTTTCGTTTTTTCGTTTTTCCTTTTTTGAAGTTTCATATGTACGAGCATAATCTAGTAAATCCCATATATTTCCATTTGAATAGTTGTCAAAATGCTCCAACGCATCAATACTAAAACTAATGTCTGTTGGTTTGTTCCTAACATTTATGTCAATAATTTGCAATACATATTTTTTATCAATAATACCAAGTTCAATTCTTTTTATATTTACATTTGTAGCAATTAAACTATGTGTCAGTTCTTTTAAATAAGATACACTATCATCATCGCTCGTTGTATATTCCAAAATAAATCCATGTTTATAATTTTTAGTGTCATTAATCCAATCCAATAAATATTTAAGAGATATATAATCAATATTCTGCGCATTTTCTACAATTAAAATGCATTTTGTATTAGACAATACATAACGTATATATTCTGTTTTTATGCTTCGGGATAAAGCAGAATTATCGTAGATTGTAGCATAAGGATTATAATATCCAAGATTTGAAAATCGTTTAAAGGAAGATTTGAATGTTGAAAAGACAAATGAACCCAGCGTTTTAATACCATTAATATCATCGCTAATTGACAAACCTGAGATTAGTTCGTTATTTGCTAAACTCTGGATTAACTTGTTGTTATTGTAAGATAAATAGTTTTTGAATTTTAAAAAATCGTTATAAAGGAATTGATCATAATAAGTGCGGATAGAGTCAAAAATTTCATCAATAAATAACCATTCCGTAGAATTATCGTTTTTATTATGGGGTGCTGTTTTTACACGAAAATAATCATATCCATCTATTTTTTTCTCAGCCATAAGTTTTTTGGTTAGAGAAGTTTTACCTAGACCGGAGTTGGCTTGAATAATAAACACTTGCGATTTAGAAGCCCCAATTAAACTATTATTAATGTAATCTGTTTCGTCATCACGATCTATGATTTCTTTGGTTTCTTCATATTCAACAACTTTCATTTTTTACCTCTTATTTCAAATATGTAAAGGAATTTATTTATGGAAAACAATATAAGTTTATTAGATGGAATAGGGAATACTCCCATCGCACATATACGGCTCAATAATAATTATGGGTTTTATGCGAAATTAGAGGGATTGAACCCTTTTGGTAGCATGAAAGATAGGGCTGCAAGTTACATTTTACTAAATAAAACTAAAGATGGAACAATAAATAAAGAAACAAAAATTATTGAATCTTCTTCTGGCAATTTTGGAATTGCATTATCCGCTACATGTCAAATTTTAGGGTATAAATATATTTGTGTTATTGACCCTAATATAATAGAGATAAATAAAAAGATTATGGAATTGTTTGGAGCAGATCTAAGACTTGTTAAAAGAGCCGACTCAAATGGAACTTATCAAAACGCAAGGATTGAATATGTAGAAAATTTTTTAAGGAATAATTCTAATGTGTATTGGACTAATCAATACGATAACGATCTAATTGTTAAATCATATTATCCACTTGCAAAAGAAATAATCACTCAAGTTCCAGATTTAACTCATGTATATATCCCAATTAGTACATGTGGTACTATTGCTGGACTTTCTACATACTTAAAAGCCATAAACAATAGTATAAAAATAATTGCGGTTGACGTAGAGGGATCAAAAATTTTTAACAAAGCCTCAAAGGTGAATTGTAATTTTCCAGGGATGGGCTCAGGAATTATTCCTAAAAACTTATCTAAAGCCAAAATTGATGATATTGTTATAGTAAGTGACAGTGATTGTATAGAAAATTGCCGATACTTATTAAAGAACGGTATTCTTTGTGGAGCATCTAGCGGAGGGGTTACAGCAGCAATTAAAAAAAATGAATTAAAACACTCTTTTAACGATATAATTGTAGGCATATTTCCTGATAGAGGAGAACGTTATCTCAATAACTTATATAATGAGAAATGGTGTAAAGATAAGATAATCAGTAGTTATCCTTTATTAACTTAACATATCTATGAAATAAAAACACTCTTCATTTTAAGAATGAAAAGTGTTTTTCAAGAGTGGTTATTTGCTATCATAGCTTTATAAAGTCATATGATCGACTTGCGAAAAATAAGGGAAAATGATATAATAAATTATGCATATAGAGAAATTGATTTTCGTGAGCGTTACGCAACGGAGTAAGACAATGTTAGAGGCATGTTTCTCTTTCTAGATTGCAATGAATGCTTTTGTAACTTTTTAAGAACCTTGAAAAGTCTAGTCAGTAGGTAGAATTTCTCTATATGCTTTTTTTGAGGTGCATTATGTTTAAGGTGTCAAATGAAGACCTTTTCGAAAAATTCAAAAAGCTTCAAAGCAGAGAAGATCTTGCTGAATTATTAGAAATAAAAGATAAAAGTCTAAGATACTTTTTATATTGTATAAAACCTGATAATATGTATATAGACTTCTCTATTCCAAAGAAGTCAGGTGCTATTAGGAAGATTAATGCTCCAACTAGAAAATTAAAATCAATTCAAAAGAAAATAGCCTATATATTAAACCTTATTTATGAGCCGAAAGCATGTACATGTGGATTTGTTATAAACAAAAGCATATTAGATAACGCACAAAAACATATAAAAACAAAGCTTCTTTTAAATATTGATTTAAAAGATTTTTTTAATCAGATTAATTTTGGTAGAGTTAGAGGCGCTTTGATGTCAAAACCATATTCCGTTGGAGAGGAAGCTGCTACTGCTATTGCTCAATTGGTTTGTTATAAAGGTCAGTTGCCACAAGGAGCTCCGACATCTCCTGTAATTAGCAATATTGTATGCAGGTCTTTGGATAATAGCTTTATGCGCTTGGCTGTCAAATACCATCTTTCGTATTCTAGATACGCCGACGATATAACCATCTCCACATTTTCCAGTAAATTACCACAGAATATTATAAATATCGATGAAAATGGCGGAATTAAAATCGGTAACGATATTGTTGAAATACTAACTATTAATAAGTTTGAAATCAATGAGGAAAAACTTGCTTTAAGAAATAGATTTCAACACCAAGAGGTAACGGGGTTAACTGTAAACAAAAAAGTAAACATTAATCGCAAATACATAAAAAATTTACGAGCAATCCTACATAATATGTCAAAAACCTCTATTATAGATGAAGCACGCAAATATGTAAAAAAGAATAAGTATAATAGTAGATTTATTTTGAGCATAATAGATTCAAAAGACGAAGAAGATATTATATCAATAAAAAATTGGTTTGAAAAAGTAATAACTGGTAAGATTTTGTTTATAAGACAAATAAAAGGAAAATATGATAGAATCTATTTAAAATACGCGGAAGAAGCAAATCGGATTTTTGGAAAACAGATATTCATATTAGATTATATCGAAGATTTTGAAAAAACAATTAATGATTCGGTTATGATAATAGAATCAACTGAAAACCAGGGAACCTGTTTTTATTCTGAAGCATTAGGACTAATTACATGTTTTCACGTTACAGAAACCAATGATTTTTATAAAGTATATAAAAGGAACGATTACCCGTCTCATTTAACCGAGTATTTTGAGGATAATTTTAGAGAAAGATTATACTTTAGTGAAGAAATTGATTACGCAATTTATAAAGTAAATTCAAACAATTACAAGAGTTGTTTTAGCATTGCGGAAAACCCAGATATTAAAATTGGAGATATAGTAACAGTTATTGGCTATCCGAATTATATCAAAGGCGACTCCCCTCATATTGAAGAATGTCGAGTAACAAGTAAAACTAAATTATTAGGAGCAGAATTGTATACTGTCAGCGGACGTATTATACATGGTTCCAGTGGAGGTGTAGTCTTAAACAATAAAAACGAAATAATTGGAATTATAAAAGCAGGAGTATTACAAAAAGATTACGAAAAAGATAAAGGTAAACATGGATTTATTTCGATAAAAAATGTTTTAACCGATATAAACAACAAACAACAATTATCGATTAAAAAGACTACCGAAACATCTAGTGCCCATTGAAGTTAAGAATCGCACCAAATAATGATTAGGAGATGACTAAATGGAGATAAGTTTACAGGGATCGGATTTTATAAATTCCTTCGATTTGTTATGGTCCAAAGATATAGACAAATATTGTAAAAATAAGCTTAATCTTTTTATTTTAAAAATAAACTCTAATGAATTTGATTATGATTTATTAATAGAAACACTCCTTGATCCAGTAATTGATTTTTCGCTATCGCGCCAAGTAAAAGAAAAATATAAAAACAAACCAGCTACACTTTCGAAGAAGGCAAGAGAAAAATTCATTGATTATACTTTCAATAATGGTGAATTAGGAGAACTCTTGCTTTTCTGTTTTTTAGAAACGCATCTGAAAGCCCCTAAAATATTAACAAAGTTGGAATTAAAAACTTCAACGAACCATTATGTGAATGGCTCAGATGGAGTACATTTTCTCAGACTACCAAATGGAAACTATCAGTTGATTTTTGGAGAATCAAAAACATATAAAGATATAAACCAGGCTATAAAAGATGCATTTAAATCAATTTATAATTTTAAAAACGAAGTCAACGATACAGGAAATAAAAAAAGTGGAATACAATACGAAAAAAGTTTAATTAGTGATAATTTATTTAAAGAAGCTTTTTCGGAAGAAGAAATGGTATTTTTAGATAGTTTGATTTATCCATCAAAAAGTAGAACTTTTGATGTAGACGATGCTTTTGGTATTTTTATTGGTTTTCAAGTTGATGTAAGCAATGAAGAAAAAGAGATGCCAACCGAAGAATTTAGAAAAATAATAAAATCAAGAGTAGCCAATGAGGTAAATAATTGTATTACAAATATTCGACAAAAAATAATTGAACACAAATTACAAGGTCACAATTTTTACATATATGTTCTACCATTTACGGATATAGAAAACAAAAGAAAGAATATAATGGAGGCCATTACAAAATGACATGGTTAGAAACTATGGTCGAACGGGCACTAAATGACCCGTATTTAAATGAATTAATAGAAAAATTAGAATTAATATATGCTGAAAGTTTTTTGTATCATAAAACCGATATCGTTATGGATAACAAAGAGTTTAATGATGTTTTACGTTTTGCAGATATTTTATCAAGGAGTAACGAATCTGCGGGAAGAAATAAAGCGTATAAAATAATTAGTTTAATGTATGATAACTATAAAAATGATATACAGTTTCAATATTTTGCTAATTCCATATTAACCAAACTTGGAAATTTTGCATCGCTAGATCTTGCAGTTCCTAGTTTAAACAAAGTTGATACATTAGAAACTGCTTTAGAAAAGGAAGTAAAAAGAATTTATCAACAAGTTCCATCTAGTAATCTAGTGTTTACCGACCCACAATATCAGCTGTTCGAAGCTATGAAAGATAGTAATCATTTTAGTTTTTCGGGACCAACATCTTTTGGCAAGTCTTTTATTATGGATTCGTTTATTCAATATATTATTAACGAAAGACATGGCATAGATAATATAGTTATTCTAGTCCCTACAAGAGCGCTTATAAACCAGGTTACATCGAGACTAAAAAAAACTATAAAAAATGAAAATTATAAAGTGATAGCTCATCCTGTAGTTCCGACAATGTATAAAAATCATATGTTTAAATACATATTTGTTTTTACTCCGGAAAGATTGATATCTTATTTAGCCGAAAAGAAAAACCCTGTAATTAATTATATGTTCGTTGATGAAGCTCATAAAATAGTTGCCGAAAAGGATTCTAGATCACCTTTGTATTATCACGCCATACTGCTTGCCGAGAGAAAAAGTGTAAAACTATTTTTTGCATCTCCTAATATACCAAATGCAGATGTTTTTTTACAATTGTTTGAAAAAAGTACAGATGAAAATATGACGATTAAGGAATCTCCCGTTGCCCAAAATAGATTTTTTATTGATTATGTAGAAGGAAACAGAGTAATGTTTACCGAATCTGGTAAAGATATAGTTTTTAAAGATTTAGAAAAAAAAACTAAAGGATATATAATTAAACTTTTAATCCAGTTAGGAAAAGATTGCAAGAATATTGTTTATTGCAATACAGTTTCAGATACAATTAATTATGCATTGCAGTTTTCAAAAGCATTGCCCGATATAGAGGATCCTAGAATCAATTCTTTAATTAAGCTAATTAAAACCTATGTACATAAAGATTATTTTTTAATTGATTGCCTAAAAAAAGGTATTGCTTTCCATTTTGGAAGATTACCACAGCGTATTAGAGAAAAAATAGAGAAATTATATGAAGAAAAAGCGATTGATTATATTTTTTGTACATCCACTCTTTTAGAAGGAGTAAACTTACCTGCTAAAAATATATTTATCTTAAATAATGCTATTGGTAACACAAAGTTTTCGGATGTTGACTTTTGGAATTTAGCGGGTAGAGCAGGTAGATTAAGTAAAGAATTAAGCGGAAATATAATATGTGTTCGTTTTGAAAATAAAAAGAACAGATGGGATAATCCACAAAAAGATTTATCAGTAGTACGCAATAAAAATATAAAGGATATTCAACCTTTAGTAATTAATGGTGCAAAAAATTTTTATAAAAACTTAGACTGTTCATTGAAATCTGTTAATTTCACAAGAGCAGATTGCACTCAAAACGAAAAGGAAATATTAAATCACTATGCCAATATAGTTTTTACACATCAGGCTTCAAAAACAGACTCTATTTTAATGAGTAATTTTTTACGAAAAAATGCTGATGGCAAAAAAACGCTAGAGCGTTTGGAAAAAAACAATCATATTCCTCTTTATATATTAGAACAATGCTCCAATATAAAAGTTATATACCAGAATGATATATGGAACGATATTACAGAAGGAAAAGAAGCTTTTCCAAAAGAGATTTCATATAACTCCTGTCTTAACGTTTTGGAAAAACTGTATGATTATTATAATTGGGCAGTAGAAGAATCTCAGGGTAGAAATCCGATGGTAAAAAACAAATCAAGGTTGCAATATTTTGCTGTTTTAATGTACTCTTGGATTAGCTCAACTCCTTTAAATAAAATGATTACATATGTTATTGCATATTATAAAAAGAAAAGAGTAATTTGGGATAAAAATGAGAAAATACTATTCAACCCAAACAACCGACAACATATAAATCTAATAATAAATAATTTGATTTTTGATATAGATAATGTTTTGCGTTTTAAAATCAAAAACTATATTTTAAACTATTATTTAATTATATGTGAAAAAAACGGGAAAAAAATAGCCGGACCAAATTGGGCAGAATATATTGAATATGGAACTACAAACAGTACTGTTATTGAATTACAGAATATAGGTTTACCAAGGCATCTATCTATGATGATTGATGAGGAATTCTCTGATTATCTTGTTTTTGAAAATGGTGCTTTAGTAAATATTGATATAAACGGATTATTAGAAAACATTGATTGTGAGAAATATAAAGATGAAATTGATGAACTCAAAACTATTATATTTTGATTATTTTACACTTTAGGGGTGTGTTTTTGCTCCTAAGTGAGGAAACAGGTGAAGGGATTAATTTCCCTTTACCTGTTTTTCTTTTGTTCCTTACAAGTAGAACGGGTGTTGTACTTTGATAACAGAATATCAGCATATCAAATACCTTCTTCCTGTTGTTCGGAACGGACAAGCTAAATGAGCGGACGCGAAAGCCTTCAGGACTCAGACGTTGAGAGGCAAACCCAACGAAAGCGATGACAGACAGGAAGGATAATGATACTTCTGCCCAGCCACAGACTCAAGCAATGGGGGCAGCCGCGGGCGATCCTCGCGGTGGTGAGATTCCAATGAGGCGTAATGCGGCGCCGTTTGATGTGTTCCCGTGTTGGGGGATATTGAGGATAAATACCAACATTTAAGAAACGATTGATTACGGCAGCAGGATAATTGCATCCTGCTGCCGTTAAACAAACTCAACATTAAAAATATAGGAGAGATAAATATGGTGAATTATTCAATTGGTTTATTCTTAGGATTGTTTTTAGGGGCAATAATCGGAATGTTTTTAACTGCGCTATGCAGTGTAGCAAAGAACTCCGATAATAGAATGGAAAGAATTTTTAAGGAAAAGGGAAATAATACATAATTATGAAAAAACGCTGTTTTGGTCTGGATATATAAACAGCTTTGTGATATGTTGTGTTTGCACTAAGGGGGCGCGAACATAACTACAACATAATGAAAGGAGAAGTAATGAACAAACCCCACTACCCCAAAATTCTCTCGGTAAGCTTCCACTATGTAGGGACACAGGGAGATTTTGAGAGATTTGCGCGCAATATAATCAAAGATTACATTGCAGAAAATGAAATTCTTCCCGATAGTGCTATTATCTTAAATGGTAATAAAGAAAGAAAAAATAAAACAAGGAGAATGAAAAATGAGAGTATGGTTGTATTATCGACTTTCTCGAGACGAGGACGAGGAACTTGAGTCCTTAACAAATCAAAAAAGCATTATCGAAGAATACGCAAAATCCAAACAGTATAAAATAATCGGAGAATCCTTTGATGACAATATGAGTGGAATGAATTTTAACCGCGAAGGAATTTATAAACTCAATGAACAGGTTGAAAACAAGAAAATTGACGCAGTAATTGTAAAGGATTTGTCAAGACTTGGACGACACCGTTCAATGACGGATATGTACATAGAATACCTGCTGCAAAACGGTGTCAGGGTTATATCCGTAACTGAGAATATAGATACAAGCAATGAGAGTGACAGTTTAATAATAGGTGTAAAAGGTATTTTCAATGATATGTATGCCCGTGATATAAGCCGAAAAGTTCGGGCGGGAATGTATCAAAAACAAAAAGATAGAGGCCTTGTGACTATTCCTCCGCTTGGGTACTTTAAGGATAAGAATACCAATAAGGTGGTTATCGTTGAGGAACACGCGGCAATAGTTAAGAGAATATTTGAGATGTATCTGAGTGGATACGGATTTAACGCTATTGCCAAAAAACTAAATGACGAGGAAATAAAATCTCCGGCATACTATCAAAAAATATTATTAAACAAAGAATTAGGCTATAATAAACCGAGCATAGGTTTCAGATATCTTTGGGACGGAACAGGAGTTAAAAGGATACTTCAAAACGACTTCTATATAGGGACTCTTACTTGTCATAAAACATATAACAGCAAAATAACTCATGTCCGAAGATATATTCCCGAAGAAGAACAAATTAAACATGAGAATTTTGCTCCGCCAATAATATCAAAAGAAACATTTAGCCTTGTGCAAAGAATGTTAGAATCAAAAAAACGAGGTAATGTTAGGGCAAGCTCTAACAAACCATGTCATAGATACTCCGGTTTATTGAAATGCGGAGATTGCGGCTCAACATTTGTATGTAAAGCAAGAGAATGGAAAGATAAGCCAACTCGGATAGAGTACGCTTGTAATGGATATCATAGATATGGTAAAGAGAATTGTACACCTCACCGAATTAACGAAAGTGATATCGACAGAATAGTATACGGAGAAATAATGCATATTCGCGAACAAGCCGAAACAAGTTATAACCGTATCGAATCGGATGTAAGAAAATGGATAAAGAACAAAGGAACAGTTCAAGTCAAGCTGGATGAGCTTGAACAAAATCTAAAACAAGAAAAAAGTGATCAAAAAGATATTCTGCTGGCAAGAATAAAGGATGAAGCACATAGTGAGGTTTATGATGAAATGCTTGAAAAATGCGAATCAAATATAAAACGTATTACTGACGACATAAACAAAATAAATAATTACAATGAAACAATCAAAAAGAGGAAAGCTGATTTAAAACACGCTGTAGAAATTATAGATGAAGTTGTAAAGGAAGGGGCAATCAGCGACGCGAATCTCAGAATGCTTATAGAAAGAATTGTCATATATGAAGTAAAAGAAGGTTTGCATCTCGAAATTGAGCTCAACGCAAATTTCAAAAATCACAGAAACTATTATGACGAGAATGGAGTAATCATTTTTGACTCGAATTCAGAGAATAGACCGACAATCTGTAACAACTATAAATTAAGAAAACAAGGACGAAAAACTGCTGTAGTTTCTCGTCCTTAATTACTGTAAAAAACAGAAAAGATTTGGCAGACGCATAAGGATAGGGTTATAACTTTCGATTATGTGTGCCAATTCTTTTCTGCTTTTGAATAATTAAAAAAGCCAGATAAAATCTGGCTTTTTTGGTGCAGGTAACAGGACTTGAACCTGCATGGAAGCAATTTCCATACGGACCTGAACCGTACGCGTCTGCCAGTTCCGCCATACCTGCGAATGTATCTCAACAGGGAAAATACCCTGTCAAAATCTATAATATATTAATTTTTGAATTTTTCACAGAAGTGGCGTGACCTGAACCATGCGCGTCTGCCAATTCCGCCATATCCGCGGGTTGTTAAATTGTGATTTTCTCTCTTAATTTTTACACGGCAGAGAGATAAAAACCGAGGCGGAGCGACTTGCTTAATCCGCAGAAAGGATATATCCTTTAACTAAACCATTATATCAAATAACGGGTAGGTTGTCAATTTTTATTTTGATTTATTATCGCAGTTTTCGCTGTATGAATAAATATTTGAAACTTTGAAATTTGCGTATTTCCCCAAATCAGAGAGGGTAATCTCGTGCCCCATTAGTCTTGTGCTAAGCGGAGAAAGCTCCATATAGTCCCCGTAGTGATTTGTGAGATATTCTCTGTACTTTGCAGGTACGGGCATTTTATATCCGCAAAAATCAATGCGAATTTCATCGTTGAGATAAGTGCGGTCAAAACCGCCCTTGTGCACGCTTTTGCCCATTCCGTCGTAAAGATATTTTGCATTTTTCTTGTGCTTAAACATCTCCAGCGTAAATAGAAGCATACGCATTGAGAATCGGAGAGGGAAGATGTTCTTGCAGAAGTTTGAAATCGCCGACTGAATTTTTTTGCCGTTGTAAACTCGCCTATGGTTCCATTTATTAAACACCACCGCAAGCCAGAACAGGGTAAGCTTACTGTGAATCTTCTGCCCGAGCCTTGAGTTCGCGGTCTTATCGTGGCAGAAAATATCGAAAGCAAAGCCGTTGCTCATACCCTTGTGATACTTAGAAAAATCAGTGGCAAAAACTGTGTCCTCAAGCCTAAGCTTTGCGTAGCAGTAGTTATAATGCTTGTCTTTTTTCGGGTCGCTCAGTGTCATTCCGTCAGGCAGTTCTGCCGCCGCAACCTCGAGAAACTTATCGTAATCCTCTCTAAGCATCATTATATCCACGTCATCGTCCCACGGGATAAATCCATTGTGACGCGCCGCGCCGAGCAGAGTTCCTCCCCCGAGATACCAACGAATGTTGTGCTTTTTGCATATTCTGTCGACCTCGAGCAGGTACGCCATAAGCACTTGCTGGATTGCCTTGACCCTGCCCATATGCTCGTCGGGAAAGTAGAAGTTATCGACAAAGTTTTCTGCGTAACTCAGCACGGAAATTTGCAGTGCGATTTTAAGACTGATATTAGGCGTAAATCCCGCAAATTCTATTTTACCGCAGTTCAGCGCATTACCCTCAAAATTCCCGCTGTCGGTCAGGGATATTTTTACATTATCTCCGAAAATATCGTGTAGCATTGCGCACAACATACCTGTTGAGACGGTCGAGTCGTCGCTCGCAAGATTGTAAACGCCCTCGAGCTTTTTTTCAAGAGCATATGTTATTCCCGCGAAAACGTCTGTCATATAGGTAAACGTGATTTTTCCGTCTGTGCTGTGCAGGGTAGATTTATTTCCGTGTGCGACTGCGTCAAAAACCTCATTAAGTCCGTTGTAAATCTCACTGTTACCGCCGAGAACAACTCCTGTACGCAGAATCGCAGTGCTTATTTTTTTCTCTGAGGTGAAGCGTATAAAGTCGCTTTCTAGCGTTCTCAGCAACTGAGTGCCGTAGTCATAAGGTGACGACAAACCCATTTCCTTTTCCGCAAACGCGCGGAATTTGTTCTCGCCTCTGCCGTAAATTCGGCTGTCGGAGAGAAAGATTATACGCTTAATTTTCTTTTCGTCAGCGAGTTGGACGACAGTTTTCAGCGCGTTTGTCTCCGCTCTGTATTCGTCAAAGCTGCCGCATATTTTTGCGCCGCAAAGACCGGTGTAAATTATTAAATCAATCTTTTGCTTTATGTCGCCCGTGTGGAAAATATCCGCGCATATAAAGTCGCTTCGCTCACAAATGCCGTTTGGAATTTCGCTTAAAAGCTTTTCGTCGGTTGACGACAGAATGACCTTTGCGTTTAGGGCGAGCTTGTCGTTAAGAGTGAGAAGGGTGTATGCGACAGCGCGCGCAACGGCGTGCCCCGAAATGAAAACAGTTTTGTTTCTAAGGCTTTCGGGCTTTAGCTCAAACGTCGCAGGTGTAGCCGCCCAGTCAAACTGAAAAGTGTCAAGTACGTCTTTCATCAGCATAAAGCTCACTCCTTTCGGCGTGTATGTCAACACATCTCTTAACTCCTTCACTCAGCTTAACCCGCGGTCTGAAACCGAGTGCGGAAAGTTTTTTAATGTCGAGTATAGGAAGTGTGGATGCCATAGGGGAGAGCGCCGCCGCGTTTCCCTTACGGACTAATTTCATCAGTTCTTTTTCGGGATAAAGCTTTAAACACTCAGATGCAATCTGAAGATTGTCAGCAACGCAGTTTGACGCTATATTATATATTTCAGCCGACCTGCCTTTCAGAAGGACGGTTAGTACCGCCTCGGCGGCGTCAGTAACGTAGCAATAGCTTTTCGGCTTGATTAGCTTTAAATCTACGACAAGATTCCTGCCGTTAACTGCGTTGTCAATATTTTCATTAAAAATTTCGTCCGTGCCGAACGCACCGTAAATTTTACTCGTTCGCGCAATTTTAATGTCGAGCGCGCAGTCGTTGGCGAGTTTAATCGCAAGGCTCTCGGTCATACGCTGAGCCTGGATGCTGTTAAACATAGGGTTTGTGAAGTCGATATATCCTATATCGGTTTCAGAAATTCTATCCTTACCGTTAAAAACGTCTCCGTAGACGTCTTGGCTAGTGGAGATAACGGCTGTTGCGCGGTATTTTTGTATAAAGCTTAGGAGATTAACGACAGCCGTTCTGTCAAGGTCGTGAAAGCTTTCTGCATGAATAACGAAGTCTGCTTTGTCCGCAATCAGCTCGGAGTAGTTGCGGCTTACAATAAAGTCAATATCTTTTCTGTACGTCAGCTTTCCGTATTGCTCAAACAGTCCATTATCTGCGTCAACCGCAACGACAGATATATTAGTCGAGTAAAGATCATTACATATAAGCATAGCGCACGCGATATAGTAGCCGAGCGGCTTGCCTGCACCGGTGATAACAACTGTTTTGTTTTTAAATGCGGTGAAGTCCGCATCACCGTCGGTAATACTCAGTATATCGCTGTATAGCTTATTTTTGAGCAGTTTTCTTACCTCATATTCCATATTCTGACTCCTGTTACAAGAGGCGTAAACACGCAAAATAAATTTATGCCGACATAAAAAGCCGGCATAGTTTCAGCTACTCTTCGCCGTAATATTCGGTACGGAATTCCTTAAGCTGTTGCTTGCAGTCATTCAAATCAGCGCGGAGTATTTCGATTTTTTCTTTGTGACGTTCAATAAGATTCTCGTAAGCCTCGGTATCGCCGTCTGCTTTCTTTATGGCGTCCCGAAGCTGTCTGATGCGAGCCTTACGCTTTTTTATCTGAAGCCTGCGCTTGTCCACCAAATAGACAAGATGAGTCTCCTTAGTGGGTCCGTCAAAAATAATCTGACCCTTTCTGAGGTAGATGGCGCGTTCGCACAGCTCCTCGACAGAGGCGGCGTTGTGGCTTACGTAGAGAACGGTAACACCCGTCTCGATAATTTCGCGTATTTTGTTTTTGCATTTTGTCCTGAACGCAGCGTCGCCAACCGCGAGAGCCTCGTCAACGACTAGAATATCGGGAGAAATGTTTACGTTAATCGCGAAGCCAAGCCGCATTTTCATACCGCTTGAATAGGTGCGCACCGGCTGGTCGATATAATCGTCCAGCTCGGCAAAATCAACGACTTTTTCTTCAATTTCCTTGATTTCTTCGTCTTTAAGACCGAGAATATAACCCTTAAGGTAGATGTTCTCCCTGCCTGTCATATCCGTGGAAAATCCTGCCGTGAGTTCAAGCAGAGCCGCAACCATTCCATCAACGGTAACCGTGCCCTCATCGGGGAAGGTAACGCCTGTGATGTGCTTGAGCAGGGTCGATTTACCGCAGCCGTTATCGCCCATAACACCAACAGCCTCGCCCTTGCGGATTTCAAGGTTTACATGGTCGAGTGCTCTGTGAAGTATCGGATTCTTAGGCTTTATGAAAAGCGCGCGAAAACGCTCGCGGTCATTTTTATAGAGTGTGTATGTTTTACTTACATTGTCAAATTTAATTATAGGCTTTGAGTTCATATCCACCGTAGCTCGGTGCATATTTTCAAAAACATTTGCCATTTTAATTCTCCTTACAGAATATTAAAGAACATCGGGAATTTTCTTCCTGAGACGGTTGTAGTTGTATACGCCGAGGAGGAATATAATGAAAAATTCGGCGAGGAAGATAACAAGCTCCGTCGTGTATTCATAAAACATTCTGTGATACAGAAAGGCGTTGCGGTAGCCGTTTACGAAGAAGTTGATGGGGTTAAAGAGCATTATGGTTTTCAGAGGCTCGGGCAGGTTATAAGAGTCGTAGATAACGCCTGTCAGCCAGAAAATACCGGACATAATCGAAACTATCGCGTTCTCAAGGTCGGGACTGAACGCGCACATAGGCGCGGTGCTCCACGACAGGAACACAAAGAACAAGAACATTAGCGGCATATAGAAGAAGAACTGTAAATTGTACCAGCTCGGACCGACAGAGAACGAGATTATGACGAACATAATAAATGTTATCAAAAAATGCACATACAGTCTGGACAGTGAGGTAAAGGTCATAATCGTGGATACGGGGAAGTTAACCTTTGTTACATATTGCCTGTGCGACCGTATGTCTTTAGCGCCCTTTGTGATGCTCTCTGAAATAAAGAACCAGGGAGTAATACCTACGAGCAGAAATGTGAAACGGTCGAATTTCAGAAATTCTCCTCCTATATCAACCTTAACGGTGCTGAGCGTTCTCAGACCTACCGAAAACGCAAACCAATATACGAAAATTTGGAAAGCGGGTTTTACTACCGCCCACAGGGGTCCGATAACGGCGCCCTTATATGTTTTGATAAGTTCTGTTTTGGCGAGCACGAAGATACGCTTGCCGAAATCCTTATGTTCTTTGATAATATCTCGTAAAAAAACTATTATCATCGCCCCCTTAGGAATTTTTTGTAATATGTAAACTTAATGTTGAAATTTGAAATTGATTTTTGTGCCGGCTGTTGTCGGCGTATATTCTTTGAGCTACCCTATAAGCATCGCCTTACATTACGGTAAAATATTAGAAAAAATTAGCATATTGCCAACACATCTATTATATAACTTTTTTATTATTTGTCAATTCAAAAAAATATAACCTTATCTGATTAATTTTGTAGAATTTAAATACAATTTTTTACTCATTTAGCGGAAAAGCACGGGAGATTAGCAGAGTATTCGACCGATAATATGCGCGCACTCTAGGAGTACTCTTATGTGAGCAGGAAAGCAAAAAATAAAGGCTGACCCGAGAGTCAGCCTTTATGTTATGACCAGGTTTTATCGTAGTAATGGAATGTCATTCCACTTTGAGGATTAAGATTATCCGTTTGCGGATTTCCGTTGTTGCTGAAGATACAATTGTCGTATCCTTCGGGAATAGTAAACGTCCATCTGCCTTCACTGTCTGTTTCCATCGGAAAACCGGGCCAGGCTTGAGGTCCGTCGGAGCCTGTAGCCCAGTAGTAGATGTACGGAGTTGACCAGCCTTCGGCATTGTCAAAATACACTACTGTACCGCTCTGCGGCTCGGTCGTCGGCTCTTCGGGAATATACGGCTCTGTAGTGGTTTCCTGAGTCGGCTCGGGAGTAGGAGTCTGGGTAGGAGCCGGTGTGGGCGTTGTGGCAGGAGCAGTGGATGCGGATGGGTCTGTATAACCTGCGCCTACGCGCTTTGTGCCGTCCATACCGAGAATATACCTCTGAATATATGTAGCGTCCTTGATGCTTATGCGTCCGTTTTCATCGACGTCCGAGAGTACAGCACCTTTTTCGGAGAGTGAGCCAAGCGATGCGAGATGTCTCTGGATAAACGTTACGTCGAGAATGTTAATTTCCTTATCGCAGTTAGCGTCGCCGTATTTATCTGTCGGTGTGTCGGGTACGCTCGAAGTGGGTGCTGTCGGAGCAGTTGTAGACGTGTCCGAAGACGATGGAGCGGTCGGAGTTGTTGTAGGTAAAGTGGTAGGAGCAGTAGTAGGTACAGTAGTCGGAGCGGTTGTGGGTACAGTGGTCGGCTCAGTGGTGCCGTCCGTCTCAATTAGGATAGTACCGTTCTTTCCGCTGTTAAAGCTAACCTTGCCGCCTGATACGGTAGCGGTTGTGCCGTCATATGCATTTTTAACAACCGTGCCGTTTGCGAACGTGTTGTTAAGTGTGATTGTAACATTCGTATTGTTGTTTGCACCGATAACAGCCGCAACAGTATCCTTAACGCCGTTCTTGTTGTAATTACGCGCGAATGCAGTACCGGAAGTAGAGCTGAGGTTTGTATGACTTCCTGCGCCTACCGCAACGTGGCTTGAACGGAACTTGCCGACCTTCTGCCAGTGCTGGAGAAGGTTGTTATCCATACTGTTCCAGTTCATATCCGTTCTGAGATTATGGTCTTTTCCAGTCGAGAAGGTACCAAGGGGACGGTTGCTCTCGTCGCCGTAGTAAATCTGGATAGCTCCCGGAAGAAGCTGGAATGCCGAACCCTGATAAATCATATTATTGCGGCAGAGTCTTGTGTCGTGAGAAGAAAGGTAGGAGAGAACATTAAACTTGTCGTTGTTGTTGATTTTGCCCGCGTAATCCGAATATGTGCTGTTAATTGAGCCTGCTCCGGGTACGCCGCTTGCATTGGCGTCGAAAGCATTGTCCTTATTAAAGGAGAAGTTGATCATCGAGTCAAATCCTCCCTGAGTGTAGTAGCTGTCATAATCCACAAAGTGGGGGAAGCACTCGCCCGTCATCCAGAAATCCTCGTCCCAGTCAGCGCCCGGCTTGGTCGGATTGTTGGAGCGCCATTTCTTTAGTGACTGTACGCACTGGTCCTTGAGGGCCTTCCAGGAGTCAAGCTCTACGTGCTTTGCCGTGTCGCATCTGAAGCCGTCTACGCCGTACTTCTCGACCCACTGTGAGAGCCAGAATACGAGATAGTTGCGGACTCTTTTCTGCTTGCCGGTGTTGAAATAACTGTTAAGTTCTGCAGTTTTCTTTGAAAGCGTGCCTTCTTTCTGCCACTTTGTCTTTAGAATCTGCGGAATATCAACAGTTTTGGTGCTTTCCGTGCGGATGTCGGGAAGGTATGACTGGCTGCCGGTAAGGTCGCCGCCTCCGTCCTCCTTGTAGCCCGCGAGGCCTGCTCTTATCCAGTCAGTGCCCCACCATTTCCCCCATGCGTTTGCGTCGCTGTGGTAGTCTACATAATTGCTGTATGTAGTATCAGTGAGCGTTGCGTTGTAGTAAGGAGTTTGCCAGCCGCTTTTCAGAGTGCCGAAGCCGTACTCGCTCATATCCTGCATGGTATTGTAACCCACGTGGTTCATAACTACGTCGAGTACAATGCGGATTCCGTGGCTGTGGGCGGTGTCTACCATTGTCTGAAATTCCTGCTCCGTACCGAAGTTTGCATCGGTCTGCGAGAAATCAAGAGCATAGTAGCCGTGATACGAGTAGTGAGGGAACGAGCCCGACTTACCCTGACCGCCGTTACAGTATCCGTGGATCTGCTCATAAGGAGCTGAAATCCACAGTGCGGTAACGCCTAGGTTGTTAAAGTATCCTTCGTTAATTTTCTTCGTGATACCTGCGAAGTCGCCGCCGTGGAATGCACCGCAGTCAGAACTGCCTTTAACGACCTGACCGCTTTGGTTAAGACTTCTTTTGTAGGAGTGGTCGTTAGAGGTGTTTCCGTTATAGAAACGGTCGGTAAGAAGAAAATACACCGAAGCGTTATCCCAAGAGAAGTCGGACGGACCTTTCAGAACTGCGGCGGCAGATGATACGTCGGTATCAGCCGAAGTCTGAGATGAATTTACAGTAGCCGCCTGAGTAGTGACCGCAATTGACGAAGCGGTTACTACGAGAGCTATGCACAAAATAATTGAGAAAATTTTTTTGAACATAAAATCACCCTTTCAAAATTTCTAATCAAAATATATTATATCAAAAATAAATGCAAAAAGAAATATCCTAAATGTACAATTAATAGTGAAATTTTATGTAAACGATTAACAAATAGTATGATAAAGTCAAATGAATTATAAACTTCTGACGCGGAATCGGATTATATTAATCGGTTCCTAATAAAAATAGGGCTGTTCCGAAAGGAACAGCCCATTGGCCCATTGGTTTAAATTAAATTAAATTATTCCTGATATGTTGTCCAGCTGCCTGACAGCTTATAGCAGTTATAAGGCTCCTGGACCATAACGTTAGCAGTCTGATTTTTCCAATCAGTTTCTTCGGCGCCCGGAGTATCTTTTAAGAGGAATGTTTCAACGCCGTCGGGAATCGGCTCAGGAAGGTCAATATACCAGATGTTAGTGCCGGGAATCTGGGTCATATCCATTGTATTTGAGTTGTCAATACCGTAACCCCAACCGTATAGATATACAGCGTTCCAACCCTTATCGTTTTCAACATAAAGTCTTGATAAGGAGAATGCAGGAGGTGTTTCGGGAACATAAGGTCCCATTATGCCGTCAGGCTGACCTCCATCGGGGAACGAGTTGAGCGTATAGCAGTTGTTTGTCTGTGAGTAGGAAACATTCATCTGATTGTAGCCTGCGTCGGGAGTCTCAAGAGGAGCCGTGTATCTGTAGATTACGCCGTCAGTAAGAGTTATCGGAACCTCTGCGGTAAATACGAACGGATATGCGTCTAAATCACGCTCCATAAGATAGGACTGACCTGTGGCGTTGTCGTAGAGGTACGGCTCACTGCCCATTGAGCTAATCCATGTAAGCGCTGTCTTCAGATAAACCGTGTAGGTCTCAGGTGCGGGCACCGGATCCGTCGCAGGTTCGGTTGTAGTAGGCTCTGTTGTAGTCGTAGGTTCAGCTGTAGTAGGTTCGGTTGTGGGCGTTTGTGTTGTTGCCTGTACTGAAGGCGTTTCGCTTGTAGAAGGCATTGTTTGAGTAGCCTGAGTCGCTGTAGGCGTAGGCTCTGGCGACTCGCCCGTGTAAGCCTGACCAACCTTGCCGGTGTTGGACATCTGAAGTGTGAACATCTGAATTAATGTAGCGTCCTTGATGTTTACTTTACTGTTTCCGTCTACGTCGGCAACCGCGTATCCTGTGCCTGTGATAGGCGCGAGACTTGCAAGATGCTTCTGAATAGCGGTTACGTCGGATATATCTATATGTTTGTCAAGGTTAACATCACCATAAGTGATACCCTCTACAGTAACCGGAGGAATAGACGTTGTAGGCTCGGTTGATGCTGATGTAGGTTGAGTTGTTGATACAGGTTGAGCTGTTGATGTAGGTGCAGTTGACGCGGTTGTGGGTGCTGTTGTAGCTGATGTTGCAATGTTGCCCTTTGTCACGTCAGTTGCCTGAACATCGGCGGAGCTGCCGGGCTTATCGGTTGTTGTCGCCCACGTTGAACTGCCGGGAGTACCTGTGAGTGCGATTACTTTATGTGATACGCCGCCGAGATCCAGCGTTCTCTTTGAACTTGAGCTTGGGAACTGATTCGACTGAGATTTACCGCCGCTCGATTTAGCGGAGTCGTTTAGGATTACTCTTGTGTTCATTGATTTTGCGAGGTTAAAGGTTGACGCGCTGCTAGTCGTGCTGCTGGCGCTTACCTTTTTGCTCGCGATACAGGAGTTGTTGTTTACCTGAACGTAGTACGCCTTGAGAGTAGCGTCGTATTTCATATCCTCTCCGGGCCACTCGGCGTTTTTGTAGGTAGTTCCGCCTACGGTTGTACCCTTATCCGTATCCTCGTCGTATACATAGCAGTGAAGCGGAGCAACCCATTTTGCAGCGGAGACTGCGGAGTCGGGAACAATGATATATACACCTGAGGACGCCGCCTGCGACTTAGTGTATGTGTATTTAACAGTCGATGTGTTCGTGCCGTCTGTGGCTGTAAGAGTGAGGGTGAAGGTCTGACCGTAGTTGTAGTCCTTACCAAGTCTGATCTTCGGAGAACCTGTGAATGGAACGGGCGTGTAGTTGTCAAGCTGATATGTGCCGCTTGTTGCGTTGGCAAGTGTAAGACCAACAACAATGCTTTCGCCTGCGAAGGTCTGGCTTTCCTGGTCAGCCATAACGTAAGGAGTGGTTGAACCCTGAGTTACAACAGCGATACCGGTAGAGCCTATCTGACCGCTTACATTTCCACCTGAAACGGTAAATACGTTTCCTGTAATCATATCCTTATAGGAACCGTTTGCAAGACCTGTTCCCGAAACGGAAGCAGAGCCGGATGTGCCGTTTGTATTAACAATAACAACGCCGTCAGTGCCTCTTGCAACGTAAGCGAAGTTTCCGCTGTAGCCGATCTTTTCGGATTTTCCTACGGAGTTGTTGTGGAACTTGTTAATTTCGGAAGCCGCAACGCTCTTGTAGTCTGTGTCTACAGCAGCTCCTCCCATACTCATGCCGGTAGGACGAGCAAAGAAGAGAGCGGACGCGTCTTTTCTCGATGCAACGAGAGCCCATGTTTTCATAATATCGGAGTTAGATATGTTAGTAGTATTATCGTCTTCGCCCATATATGTGTCGTGAGACTCAGCCCAGAGGACGGTCTTGGCGGCATTCTGAGATACCGAGTAGGTTGTGGTCGAGGCGGAGCTTGCGTTGTGACCTTTAACTCCGTTACGGATATTTCTGGATGTTATGTTATCGGTAACACTCATAAGCTTGGTGTAGGAACCGATATTTCTTCCCGCACCGGGCGTGTTAAGAATTTCGCCGTAGTAGAAGATGTTCTTGTTATAAGTCGACTTAGCATAGCTGGTTGTCGTGTTAAGAACGTTAGGCCAATACTGTGAAGCGTTTGCGCCGTCGTCGGGGGTCTCAATGTGTTTTGCGGCGTCGAAACGGAAGCCGTCAACACCCTGATCTACACATTCCTTAAGGAGAGACTGTACTCTCTGCTGGATATATGTATCGCCTGTGTTAAGGTCCGGACAGCCCGTGAGACAGCCTGTTACAACGCTTGCAACCGAGCTGTCGCTTACCGCAGAAAAATTCTGGTGAACGTACTGGTTGCCCTTTGTTCCGCCGTTAGTACCCCAAAGCTTGCTCTCAAAGGTCTGGACTTCTTTAGCAAACCTTGTAACGCCTGCGTCGCCGTCAGCACCGAGGTGGTTTGAAACGATGTCGCAGATGATTTTTACACCGTACTTGTGAGCAGTATCGCAAAGTGACTTGAGCTGAGCTTTTGTGCCGAGCCAGCTGTTCGTAGCGATAGAGAAGCTTACGGGCTGATAGAGCTTCCACCACTGACCGGAAACGTCGGTAGAGGTGTTCATATCCTTGGGCTGCTGAACCGGCGAGGTCTGAACCGCCGAGTATCCTGCAGCCGCAATAGCAGGAATATTTTTTTCGATATCGGCATAGCTCCAGCAGAATGCGTGAAGAATTACACCGTTTTGAATGTTGTCCTGAAGTTTTGCGTCCGCAGCAACCTGAGTCGCTTCGGTAGTCGCGGCGTCAGCCGAGATTGCAAAAGCGAATGATGTGCAAAGCATGGCAATAACCAGAGCAACACTTAGAATAGCTTTGAATTTTCTCATTTTTCAAAACTCCTTTCTGAAATTAACGCTATTACACGTCTTATCCATTTAATTATAACAAATCACTTAAAATATGTATATATCCTTTTTCCACCAATAAGTTGAAAATATTTTGTGTATTTTGCCAAAAATGGCTTTTTGTGATTGTTTTATAAAATACCTTATTTAATAAAATTATAAATTACTCATATATATACATTGACTTTTATTAAAAAAATTTATATAATCGTTTTCGTGCAATTGTATATTACATTATATATAATTATTTTTTTAAATCTATCGGCAAAAAATATATTGGGGGTAGATAAATGAAACAGACTAAAAACGATATAATTGTATCCTTAAAGGATATTTTTGTAGAGTTTGACGGTGAGGTAATTTTAAACCATATTAATCTTGACATCAGAGATAAGGAATTTGTTACTATACTCGGTCCGAGCGGCTGCGGCAAAACTACGACCCTGCGTATTATCGGCGGGTTTTTAGAGCCGAAGACGGGCGAGGTGTACTTTGACGGCGAGAAAATCAACGGACTTCCGCCGCATAAGAGAAACGTAAATACTGTTTTCCAAAAGTACTCGCTTTTTCCTCATCTTAACGTATTTGATAATATTGCCTTCGGTATGCGTATAAAAAAGGTGCCGAAGGATGAGATAAAAAAGCGCGTAAAGGAGATGCTCGCAATAGTTGACCTCAAGGGTTATGAGAAACGCAGTGTTTCAAAACTCTCCGGCGGTCAGCAGCAGCGTGTTGCTATTGCGCGCGCTCTTGTATGTGACCCGAAGGTTCTCCTTCTCGATGAACCTTTAGGAGCGCTCGACTTAAAGCTTCGTAAAATTATGCAGTCCGAGCTAAAGCAGATTCAGCAGAAAACCAACACGACCTTTATATATGTAACGCACGACCAGGAAGAGGCTCTCACCATGTCCGACACCGTTGTCGTTATGAATAACGGCATTATTGAGCAGATAGGCTCTCCGACCGACGTTTATAATGAGCCTGTAAACGCCTTTGTAGCGGACTTTATCGGAGAGGCAAATATTCTGAACGGCGTTATGATTGACGACTGCCGCGTGAGGGTGCTCGAAGAGGAGCTTGAGTGCGTGGATAAGGGCTTCGGACAGAATACTCCCGTCGATGTTGTTATTCGTCCAGAGGACATTGAGGTTGTAAAGCCCGAGGAGGCTAAGCTCGTAGGAGAAGTTGTTGACGTTGTGTTCAAGGGCGTTCATTACGAGATGACCGTTATGTGCAAGGGGTGTGAGTGGATAATCCACTCTACGGAGTGCAGTCCCGTAGGTACGACGATAGGTATGAAAGTTATACCTTTTAATATACAGATTATGAATAAGATGTTCCTCGATGAGAAGAATACCTTTTACGCAGACGTTATTTCTTCTGACAAGACGGAAAACAGCATAACCGTCAGGGTGGAGGACAGCGAGTTTGAAATCGAGGGACACTACTACGAGGAAGGCACTAAGCTTGCTATTTCAATTCCGCCCAGCGGACTTTCAATCGCGGGCGACGGAGTCGGTCACCTCGACGACGTTTATATTGAGTCAGTCATTTTTAAGGGAGAGCACAACGAGATTATTCTCGAGTCCGATAGTCAGAAGTGGCTTATGCAGAGCGACGTTGACGAGCAGGTCGCCACATACGTTCCTGTGAAATTCGACTTTGCAAAAGCGGAGTTCAGGGTTATGGAGGGCGAGAATGAGGCTTAAAAGACCTTCAATCCCATACATTGCGTGGATGCTTGTTTTCACGCTTGTACCGATTGTACTGATACTCTACTATTCATTTACCGACCGCTCGGGTCAGCTCAGCCTTGAGGCTTTTTCAAAGGCTTTCGGTTACACTGACGTATTCCTGCGCAGCCTTTGGATAGCGTTTATTTCCACGCTTATCTGCCTTGTTCTCGCGTATCCCGTAGCCTATTTTATGAGCCGTCAGAAAAAAAGTGTGCAGAATTTTCTAACTATGCTCATAATGATACCTATGTGGATGAATTTCCTGCTTCGCATCTACGCGTGGGTCACGCTGCTGCAGAACAACGGTCCTATCGACACAATGCTGTCGTTTTTAGGTATCCATACGCAGCTTTTGGGCAATCAGAACGCGGTAATTCTCGGTATGGTTTACGAGTATCTGCCGTTTATGGTACTCCCGCTGTATACGGTTATGTCCAAAATTGACTTCCGCCTTATCGAGGCGGCGTCCGACCTCGGAGCAAACAGGATAGGCGTAATGCGCAAGGTCGTGTTTCCGCTCAGTATTCCCGGTATTATTTCGGGCATAACTATGGTCCTTGTTCCGTCGGCGAGTACTTTTTTGGTAGCTCAGTATCTTGGCGGCACGAACGATATAATGATAGGTGACGTTATAGATAAGATTTTCTGGAGCGATAACCACACCGGTTCCGCAATAGCGCTTGTTCTTATGGCGGCAATCTTTATCTTCCTTATTATCCTGAACCTTTTCGGAGACGAGGAGGCGATTGCGGAGTGAAAAAGCTAGGTAAAATTTACACGGCGCTCATAATGTTCTTTATGTATATGCCGATTATTGTACTGATTATATTCAGCTTTAACGACGGGAAAACTACTGTCTGGAAAGGCTTTACGCTTAACTGGTACAGAGATTTGTTTAAGGACGAGCAAATTATCGGAGCGTTATGGAACACGCTTGCGATAGCAATAATAGCCTCGGTAATCGCAACGGTTATCGGTACAATGGCGGCAATCGGCATTAATAATTTTAAGGGCAAAAAGCGCCTGCTTATTCAAAACGCGAGCAACATCGAGATTTTAAGTCCCGATATTGTGACAGGAGTATCGCTTATGCTTATGTTCACGATTGCGGGGGTTGCGTTTCATTTCCAGATGGGATTTTGGACAGTTTTGCTGGCTCATATCACGTTCTGCACTCCGTATGTTGTACTAAGCGTTTTGCCCAGAATAAGACATATGGACTACTCTCTCTACGAAGCGGCGCTTGACCTCGGCTGTAACCAGTGGCAGGCGTTCAGAAAGGTAGTAATTCACGAGCTTATGCCGGGGATTTTCACGGGCTTTTTGATGAGCTTTACCTACTCGCTCGACGACTTTGTTATTACTTACTTCACCCGAGGCGCAACCTTCCAGACGCTTTCGGTGCAGATTTACACAATGACCCACCAGCGTATCTCGCCTAAGATTAACGCGCTGTCGGCTCTTATGTTTGTGGCTGTTATTATCCTTATGCTTATTATAAATATTAAGGACAGGCGCGAAGAAAAGGAACAGGAGCAGAAGGTCAGAATATAGAGGAGGAAATATAATGAAAAAATATTTGAGTATTTTACTTTCGCTTGTTATCTGCGCGGCCTGTGCGACGGTTTTTGCGGGCTGCGGCTCGGGAGGCTATGAGGGCGAAATCAACGTTTATAACTGGGGCGAGTATGTCGCGGACGGAAGCGAGGACTACGAGGACACCGTCGAGCTTTTTGAAAAGGAGTACAATATAAAAGTAAACTATACGACCTTTGAGACGAACGAGGAGCTTTACAACATTTTAAGTTCAAGCAATTCCGCTTACGATGTTATTTTTCCGTCCGACTATATGGTGGAAAAGCTCATCGCAGAGGATTTAGTTCAAAAGCTTGATTACTCAAAAATACCCAATTACGATAAAATTATAGATAGGTTTAAAAATATGCAGTACGACCCGAAAAGCGAGTATACCGTCCCTTACTCGTGGAATGTAACGGGTCTTGTATACAACAAAACCATGACCGATAAAAAGCCCGACAGTTGGGAGAGTCTGTGGGACAAAGACCTCGAGGGCTCTATACTCCAGTTCAATAACAGCCGCGACGCTTACGCTATTGCGATGCAGTTATGCAAAATTAATCCAAGCACTTTCACAAAGGCTGAGGTTGATAAGGCTACCAAAAAGCTCAAGGAGCAGAGACCGCTCCTTAAAAAGTATGTTATGGATCAGGTTTTCGCCGAAATGGAGAACAATCAGGCGGCAATTGCGCCTTATTACGCAGGCGATATTTATACAATGATGACCAACAACAAGGATCTCGTCGGCGTTCTTCCGAAAGATGGCTCCAATCTCTTTGTGGATAATATGTGTATTCCGAAGAACGCGCAGAACGTTGACGGAGCTCACAAGTTCATTGATTTTATGACCAGTCCCGAAATGTCCGCGGCAAATATGAATTATATTACCTACGCAAGCCCTGTTAAGGGGGCGGAAAAATTTCTTGACGAGGATTTAAAGAACAGCGAGCTTGTTTATCCGCCCGACGAATATCTCGATAAGTGCTACACCTTCCACAACATTGACGACGAAACTTATACTTATATGCAGGAACAGTTTGTAAAGGTAATGTCATAATCTTCAGGAATTGCAAAAGCGTTCCTTAAAATTTGTGTTTTCGCACATCAGTGCGTTAAACGTGCGTACGCGAAGGTATACGAAAGTGTGCGCCGAAAGCGCATTTTCGTATCGGACAGCTTTTCCGTATATAATGGATATAGGTATAGAGTTATGAGGTAACATATGCAAAACATCTATTTAATTATCTTGATTGCCCTTACAATTATACTGCTTATTTTCTCGGTCGTGGGAATTGTACTGATTTTAAAAAACAAGAACTGCGATAATTCACGCGCGGTAATTGATGAAACTCAGCGGCAAAACAGCCTGCTTCGCAGTGAAATTACCGCCGCTACTCAGCAGTCCGTTAAAAGTATGGGGGATATGATATCCGAAAATCAACGCCAGTTTTCTCAGTCTCAGCAGGAAAAGCTGACATCATTCGAGACGCGTTTTAACGCCTTTTCTCTCGAAAACGAGCAGCGCCTTGATTTAATCCGCAAAACTATGGAAAACAAACTTACCTACATTCAGCAAGACAATAACCGTCAGCTTGAGCAAATGCGCAAGACGGTGGACGAAAAGCTGCAGACCACACTCGAAGAAAAAATGAACAAGAGCTTTGAACTTGTCAATCAGCGTCTGGAGCAGGTTTACAAGGGACTCGGTGAGATGCAGAATCTGGCTGTCGGAGTCGGAGACCTGAAAAAGGTACTCACTAACGTAAAGACGCGCGGTATCCTTGGCGAGATACAGCTCAAAGCTATCCTTTCGGAGATTCTCTCACCCGAACAGTATGACGAAAATGTTGTTACTAAGAAAGGTACGAAAAATGTAGTAGAGTTCGCAGTTAAGCTCCCTGCCGACGACGGCTGTGTATATCTTCCGATTGACTCGAAATTCCCTGGTGATACCTACGCTAAGCTTCGCGACGCAATAGAGGGCGGCAACAAGGATGAAATTGACCTTGCGGTAAGGTCACTCGTAACCACCATTAAAAACGAGGCTAAGGATATACACGATAAATACATAGACCCTCCGAATACGACTGAGTTTGCTATTATGTTCCTGCCGTTTGAGGGCCTCTACAGCGAGGTCGTAAACCGCGGGCTTGTCGAGGTGCTCCAGCGGCAGTATAAGGTAAACGTGGCGGGTCCGAGCACAATGGCTGCTCTCTTAAACTCGCTTCAGATGGGATTTAAAACTCTCGCCGTACAGCAGCGCAGTGCCGAGGTGTGGAATATTCTCGGTCAGGTTAAGTCCGAGTTTGATAAGTTTAACGACGTCCTCGTCGCAACTCAGCAGCGCATAAATCAGGCTAATTCCGAGCTTGACAAGCTCGTAGGCGTGCGAACACGTCAGATAAGGCGCAGGCTTTCCGACGTTCAGAGTATAAGCTCAGATGATTTTTCTAAAAACGAATTAAAAGAAGAAATTTGAATACTGACGCGGATTGAAAACAATAGTAATTTTTAATTGGCGTTTCGCACAATACAGTGAATTTAAAACAGTTCTTTTGGCAATACTTTAAACAGAGTAATTGTTAAAGGGGCTGTTTTTTTGCAGTACAATAAGGTCGAAATCTGCGGTGTAAATACCTCCGATCTTGAGGTGCTATCCGAGGCGGAAAAGCGCGAGCTTCTGAACATTATCCGAAACGGAACGCCTGCCGAAAGCAAGCGCGCAAGGGACAGAATGATTCAGGGAAACCTCCGTCTTGTGCTCTCCGTAATACAGCGTTTCAATAATCGCGGAGAAAATCCCGACGACCTCTTTCAGGTCGGCGTAATCGGGCTTATAAAGGCGATTGATCACTTTGACTGCACGATGGACGTGCGTTTCAGTACCTACGGAGTGCCTATGATAATCGGCGAGGTCAGGCGTTATCTCCGCGATAATAATACCGTGCGCGTTTCACGTTCAATGCGCGATATAGCATACCACGCTATGCAGGTTAAGGAGGAGCTTATAAGCAAAATGAACCGCGAGCCGACTGTCGAAGAAATCGCAAAACAACTCGATCTTCCTAAGGATACAGTAGTGCTCGCTCTTGAGGCGATTGTAGACCCTGTTTCGCTCTATGAGCCGCTTTTTTCCGACGGGAACGACACTATCTACGTTATGGACCAGATAGGCGATATCAGCGATGACAGGGACTGGATTGACGAAATTTCGATGAAGGACGCTATCCGAAATCTCTCCGACCGCGAAAAAAAGATAATCGCGTTGCGGTTCTTTCAGGGAAAGACGCAGATGGAAGTTGCGAGCGAAATCGGTATTTCTCAGGCTCAGGTCAGCCGTATAGAGAAATCCGCTCTCAATCAGATAAAGGGTATTTAGACTTTGGTGTAATTTCGCAAAAGTCTATTTACAAATCCGCTTTAATGTGTTAAAATGCTGTTATCGTTAATTTAGCGCTTTAATGCGTGATAAACAGGAGCAGAAATATGAACACAAAGCTAAAAAATGAGCAGACAGATTTTCTTTTTGACGCAATTTTAACCCTGAAAACGAAGGAAGATTGCTATAGATTTTTTGAGGATTTATGCACTCAGCCCGAGCTGAACGCTATGTCCCAGCGCATCGTAGTCGCTAAGCTCCTCACCCAGAAGGTCGTATACAGTGAGATTGTAAAGCAGACGAGCGCGTCTACCGCCACCATAAGCCGCGTAAAGCGTTCCCTTAACGAGGATACAGACGGCTATATGCTCGCTTTTAAAAACCTCGGTATAAAGGTGGAGAAGTGAGCAGTTACGGCATCTTTGCCGATTTTTACGACGAACTAACGCTTAACGCTCAGTACAGAGAGCGTGCGGACTATATAATGAAAGTATTCGAGCGCTTGGGTCACAATATGGGGCTCACGCTCGATTTAGCTTGCGGCACGGGAAACCTTACTTTGGAGCTTGCCCGCAGAGGAGTTGATATTTACGGTATCGACGGCTCTGCGGAAATGCTTTCCTGCGCGCAGGAAAAGTCCATAGAGGAAAACCTCGGTATACTTTTTCTCTGTCAGCAGATGCAGAGTATAGACCTTTACGGCACTATTGATACCTGTATTTGCACCCTCGACAGTATAAATCATATGACCCTAAAAGCAGACGTCCGGAAAACCTTCGACCGCGTTTCTCTTTTTATGAATAAAAACGGTTACTTTTTTTTCGATGTGAATACATTATATAAACATAGAAACGTGCTTGCGAACAACACCTTTGTATATGATTTGGACAGCGTTTTCTGCGTGTGGCAAAATTCTTTAAAAGAAAATAATATAATAGATATAGAGCTTACGTTCTTTGAACGTGACGAGAATACATATTTTAGAACCGATGAGAGCTTTTCCGAGCGCGCGTACTCTCACGAGGAGCTTTCCGAAATGCTTTCAAAAGCTGGCTTTGAGCTTGAAGCGGTATATGGAGACCTTAGCTTTGAGAGCCCCGCGGAGGACGAACAACGGGCAATTTATATTGCAAGAAAAATTTAAAGGTGACCGGTATGGATAAAATAATAAGATGCATTACAAGCGACGGAGCTATTATGGCGGCGGCGGTGGACGCCTCCGACATTGTGTTTACCGCCCAGAGACTTCATAAAACGACTCCTGTTGCAACGGCGGCTCTCGGCAGACTTCTCGCCGCGGGCTCGCTTATGGGCATAAGCCTTAAACAGCAGAAAGCAAAACTAAATTTGCAGATTAAGGGCGACGGCCCTCTCGGTAATATACTCGTTGTCGCTGATTCAAACGGCAATGTGCGCGGCTATGTCGGGAACAGCGACTGTCCGACAGAGTATTATAACAACGGCAAAATAAACGTAGCCGCAGGCGTAGGAAAGAACGGCACTCTGGGAGTAATTCGGGACTACGGTACTGGAGAGCCCTACATAGGAAACGTTCCGCTTACAAGCGGCGAAATCGCGGAGGATATAGCGGGGTACTACGCCGTTTCGGAGCAGATACCGACCGTGTGCGCGCTCGGCGTTCTGATTGATAAGGAAGACAGCCGGGTTCTCCTTGCTGGCGGACTTCTGATTCAGCTTTTGCCCGGCGCCGACGAGAGCACAATAGAAAAATTGGAGAAGAATATATCCATGCTCGAACCTGTTACCACAATGTTCGCAAAGGGTATGTCTATCCTTGAAATATGTAAAACCGCTTTGCAGGGTTTTGAGGTCGAGGTGCTGGACGAGCAGCCTGTAAACTATGTCTGCTCCTGTTCCCGAGGGAAAATCGAGAGTTACTTTGCGGGACTCCCCGAATCCGAGATTCGGGCTTGTATGGATGAGAGCGGCACAGCGCGCGTAAAGTGCGAATTCTGTAATAAGGAATATGTATTTTCAAACGAAGACCTCGAAAAAATAATTGCACTACACTCGCAAAATCAGACATAAAATAAGTTAGTACAAATGCGGTTTTCAAAAATATAAATTATGAAAACCGCCTTAAATTTATGTTGCCTTTTATAGTGAAAAAAACTTGAAAAAGTTTCAAAAAAGTGTTGACATTTAATTGTGAATGTAGTATTATATACAAGTCGCTGGCGAGAGACCACTCAAACCGGCAGTGACCCGTGGGAGCTTAGCTCAGCTGGGAGAGCATCTGCCTTACAAGCAGAGGGTCACAGGTTCGAGCCCTGTAGTTCCCACCAAAATTAAATATACGTCATATGCTTG
>CANQOP010000023.1 GCA_947625485.1 uncultured Clostridia bacterium
AACTTAACTGTAACACAGAGGTTTTCTATTCGCTACTCTTTTTTCCTTTACTGTAACACATCTATTGTAATCCTACATAAACCGATTTTTTTAAAAAAACTGGACTTTTTTATTTCAAGTTGGTATAATCTAGTAGCTTTATGCAAATAAATCGTTTAAGAAAGGAAACATTATGGGAGATTTTCTGAAAAATTTTTTTGACATAAAATTCTGGAAATACATTATCGTCGGTATTATAAATACTATCGTAGGAAACGGACTGCAATTTTTGCTTTTTAACTTTACACTGCTTTCTGCGATGGGGGATATGGGAGTATTTACAGCCAGCGCGATCGGATATATTATCGGGAGCGTTGTGAGCTATTTTCTCAATAAGCACTTTACCTTTAAGAACGACGAAAAAGGCTGGAAGCCGGTTTTGCGGTTTTCCCTTAATATAGCCGTATGCTGGGTGATTGCGTATGTAATTGCCGTTCCGCTTACGGGTATGCTGTGTAACAGCTTTGAAATTACGCTCTTCGGCTGGACAGTGGCGAAAACTTCGGCAAACCTTTCTATGTTGGTCGGAAGCTGTCTGTTCGTAGCCTGTAACTACGTCGGTCAGCGATTCTTCGCGTTTAAGGAAAGTAAATAACGCTGTTTATTAATTTATGAAAAATCGGACTGTCGAAATTCTGACAGTCCGATTTTTATTTAATTTTATTTTACGCATTTAAAATCTCGTCGGCAAGAGCCTCTAAGGCGGCTCTGCTTTCGTCGTTAAGAGCGGATTTAATCGTTACTACAGTATCGGTAAAGTCCACTTTGCTGTTTTCGAGCATTGCCTTCATCTTTTTCGCGGCGGCAGGAGCCCACGAACCGTTCTCAATCAGACCGATAGTCTTATTCTGAATGTTGCGTTCCACAAGCTTGTTTATGAAGGTGTGCATATAAGGGAAGATTTCCATATTGTAAGTGGTGGTAGCGAGGATAAGCTTGCCGTAACGGAAAGCGTCCTCCACGCACTCTGCCATATCTTCACGCGCGAGGTCGTTTACCGCAACCTTCGGACAGCCTTTTTCTCTGAGAATTTCCGCGAGCAGCTCGACTGCTTTCTTCGTGTTGCCGTAGACGGAGGTGTAGGCGATATTTACTCCCTCGGTCTCAACGCCGTAGCTAGACCAAGTGTTGTAAAGGTCGATGTAATAGCCGAGATTTTCTTTAAGCACGGGACCGTGCAGCGGACAGATAATCTGAACGTCGAGCGCAGAAACCTTCTTTAAAAGAGCCTGTACCTGAACGCCGTATTTTCCGACTATGCCGAAGTAGTAGCGCCTTGCTTCGCACGCCCAGTCCTCCTCGTAATCGTAAGCGCCGAACTTGCCGAACGCGTCAGCGGAGAAGAGAACCTTGTCGTACTCGTCGTAGCTTACGAGCACCTCGGGCCAGTGTACCATAGGCGCACCGATAAACTTCAGGCTGTGATTGCCGAGCTCGAGCACATCGCCCTCTTTTACCACAACCCTGCGGTCTGAGTAATCCGCTCCGTAAAACTGAGTGAGCATTGTAAACGCTTTTGCGGAAGATACGATCTTAGCTTTTGGGTATCTGTCCATAAAGGTAACGATATTGCGCGAGTGGTCGGGCTCCATATGGTGAACGACGAGATAATCGGGTTCTTTGCCGCCGACAGCCTTGTCAATTTTAGAAAGCCACTCCTCTCCGAAGTTTCCGTCTACCGTGTCGGTAACGGCGATTTTTTCGTCCATAATCACATAGGAATTGTACGCAATTCCGTTAGGAATAATGTACTCGCCCTCGAACAAATCAAGCTCGCGGTCGTTTACGCCGACGAATTTAATATCATTTGTAACAGTCATAATTTCTATCCTTTCCTTTCTTATAAGTTAAGTATAGCACGAAATTCTCTTCAGTACAATAGCGTGTTAAATTATTTGCGTGATTTTATTCAACCTGTCTTTCTCTGCATTTGCGCTTCTTTGTATAAGGTGTTAATTTTTTATAAAAATTCATTTGTAATTTCTACCGCGGTTTTTCCGTCGCGCTTAATCGCCGATTTAAGCTCGCCCAGACTGCTGAACTTCTGCTCGGGGCGGATAAATTTTTTTAACCGCACATCAACAGTTTTTCCGTAAAGATCTCCGCCGCCCCAAAGTGGAAGCCACGTCTCGCAGTTTGGAGCGTTACCCTCAGAAACAGTCGGTTTTATGCCTATGTTCGTGACGCCCGCGTGCCTTTTTCCGTCAACAGTCACTATGGACGCGTATACGCCGAATTTCGGCAAAATTATACTTTCGTCAAAGGTCAGATTTATGGTGGGCGTGTCCATAGACGAGCCGATGTGATTACCTTCTATGACCTTGCTTTTAAGTCCGAAGTCGTAGCCGAGCAGAGTATTCGCATCCTCGACGTCGCCGTTTTTAAGTTTTCGTCTTATTTCCGTGGAAGAAACGACTACGCCGTTTTTCTTTACGGGAGCGCACACGCCCGCGGTTATTCCGAAATTTGTGCAAAGTCGGATAAGGTCGTTTGTGCCGCCTGCGCCGTGTTTTCCGAAACGGTAGTTAAAGCCGCAGAAAACCTTTCTCGCGCGGAAAACTCCGTTTATGATTTCACGCACAAACTGCTCGGGCGACTTGTCTTTTACAAGCTCAAAGTCGAGTATATACAGTACTTCTATGCCGATTTTTTCGAGCAGGGCGATTTTCTCGCCGTATGTCGTGAGTTGAGAATTGGCGTCCTCGGATTTCGGTGTGGAGCTGAACGTAAACGCCGTCGGAACAAGTCCCTCGCTTTTACAGCGTACAGCCTCTCCGAGCACGGCTCTGTGACCGAGGTGAACGCCGTCAAAATATCCGAGCGCGACCGCCGTATCAGAGGAATATGGACTTAAATCACGAAAAATTTGCATATCCGTGTGTTCCCTTTCGTAATATTTTAGTGACGGTAAATGTGTGCTAGAGCTTGCCCGACCTGAGCAGTGCGTCAAGCTTGAGTATTGTAATCTGTGTTTTAGCGTCGGCAAGCTGATTGTTCAGCACCATTTCCACAGCCTTTTCGAGCGGGATTTTCTCCACGTTTAAAAACTCGTCCTCGTCGGGCTCCTGCTCTCCTACGCTCTCAACCCTGCACGCGTAAAGGTGGATAATTTCGTCTGTATATCCCGTGCTGGGGTACATTGCGCCGAGCGGTACAAAGCTGTAGCCCGTACAGCCCGTTTCCTCCTTTAACTCGCGCCTGCCGCTTTCGAGGGGAGTTTCGCCTTTTTCGAGCTTGCCCGCGGGCAGCTCGAGTACGACCTCATTATACGGATAGCGGAACTGACGAACGAAATATAGGTTGTTGTCGCGGTCGAGCGCGGCAATACAAACTCCGCCTTGGTGTCTTACGACCTCTCGTTTTGCGGACGCGCCGTTTGGGAGTTCAACCTCGTCTACAATAACGCGAAGGATTTTTCCGTCAAAAACGGTAGTGCTTTTAATCGTCTTTTCTGTAAGATTTTTATACATAGCTTTCTCCGAGGTGATTTTTATTAATATTTACAACGCCGCCCCAGACTTCTATCTGCAGAGCGCGGCAATCAAAAACATTTGTGAAAAATACAAAGGTATCCGCCGGCGGATTATCGGCAAGAGCCTGTGCGGACGCGCGATAACCGCGCTGTGTATCGGTAAGCCCGAGCGCCCTGCGCTTTACGCCGCAACATTTCACGGAATGGAGTGGCTGAATACTCTGTTTATGCTTAACTTTATTGAGGAATGTGCAGCCGCTTACGAGAATAACGAAACGGTCGAGGGCGTAGATGTGCGCTCTGTTCTTCAGAAACACGGTCTGGCGGTCATTCCGTGCGTCAATCCCGACGGCGTGGAAATCCAGCTCAACGGCTCAAACTCATGTCCGCTCTACAAAAAATTTATTGACGGCATAACGACAAATACAAATACGTGGCAGGCGAACGCACGGGGAGTCGACCTTAACCATAATTTTAACGCCGGCTGGTGCGCTCTCAGAAAGAACGAAATTGAAATGGGCATAACGGGACCTGCGCCCACGCGTTACGGCGGAGCAAAGCCTTTCTCCGAGCCCGAGACAATTGCTCTGAGAAATTTCTGTATGAGAAACCGCGTCTGCTATGCTATAGCCTTCCATAGCCAGGGGCGGGAGGTCTACTGTACCTATGAGTGCACACCCGAGTGTGCGTTTGTACTGGGAAAGACTTTCGCAGAGCTTGCGGATTATAAGCTCGCCCTGCCCGAGGGAATAGCTTCCGTGGGAGGAGGTTTTAAGGACTGGCTTATATCGTACCTTAAAACGCCAGCAATCACTGTTGAAACAGGAGAGGGGAAAAATCCGCTGCCGCTGTCCGATTATCAGAGCGAATATAAACGGATAAGAAAAGCTTTGTTTAAATGCCTTGAAATATGATAAAAAGGCTGTCGTTTGACAGCCTTTTAAAACTATTCTTCGTCTGTGGGCGTACTCTTGAAAGAGTCTACATCATTAAGAATGCTGTCAATAACGTCGTCGCGGATGATACCCTCATTGTCTGTGATTTCGGACTGTTTCGTAATATCCACATATTCCTCATCGGGCTCGACATAGGTTTCGGTACCGTTTTCCTCTATAATATGCTCGTCCTCGTCGGGAACCTCATATTCCATAGCAATCTGCTCAGCCTGCTGGAGCGGAGTCAAATCCTCGGTCGGAATATTGCCGACTATGCTGTCCTGAAGATTCTGGAACCTCGACGCGATTAGCTCCTCGTCATCAAATGCGTCCTCAAAGTTGTCGGCTGTATCCGTGGAATAACCGTCGTCGCTGATGCCCTCCTGAGCCGCAAGCTCAGCCTGAACCTTTGCGATAGCCGCCTTTTGCCTTGCGAGCTTGCGTTTTGCCTCAGCCTTAGCCTTTAGCTCTACGAGGTGATTTTGAGGTTTTTTCGGCTTTTCGCCGTTCTCGTTGAAGTAGATGTCGTACCATACAATGAAGATGTATATAGTCCATATCTTGCGGCTGTTGTCTTCTTTTTCGCTGTAGTGAACGTCTAGCCAGTTTACGAGAATGTCGGTATTAAAGAATTTCTGAGCGGTTTTCGAGGTAAACGCTCTTTTTACTACATTGTAGTACTGCTCGTCCCTGAGCCATACGCGGGTCGGAACGGGAAAGCCGAGCTTTTCCTTCTCCGCCGTCTCAATCGGCAGGTGACGCTGAGCCGCCTTGCGCATAGCGTACTTGGTGTTGTGCTTGTTACAGCGCAGGCGCGTCGGAAGAGAGGACGCAACCTTGAACACTTCCTTGTCGAGAAACGGAACGCGCAGTTCAAGCGAGTTTGCCATAGACATTCTGTCCGCCTTAAGCAGAATATCGCCGACCATCCACAGGTTGATGTCGAGCGTCTGCATTCTTGTGACGTCGTCCTGGTTGCGCGTGCGGTTATAGATACGGCGTGTGAGCCTAAGCGGGTCGGTCGCGATCTTCGGGTCTCTTAACAGCTCGCGTTTCTGGTCGTAATCGTACATAAACGCGTTTCCGATGTAACGCTTCTCGAGCGGGTGAGTAGCGCGGATAATATAGTCTCTGCCCTTGACGTCGGGAAGTTTTTTTGCGATTTTGCACAGAGCTTTTCTTATGCAGTAGGGTACAAGCGTTTGGTATATCTTGAAAACTCTCGGGTCGTTATAGCAGGTGTATCCGCCGAAGAGCTCGTCCGCTCCTTCGCCCGAGAGCACGACCTTAACGTATTCGCTCGCAAGCCGCGATACGAAGTACAGAGCAATACAGCTCGGGTCGGCGAGAGGCTGGTCCATATGGTACTGAACGGTCGGGATTGCGTCCCAGAACTCCTCGCTCGAGATGAGGTGAGTGTGGTGCTCAACGCCGATTTGCTTGGAAAGATTGCTCGCCCAGGAAATTTCGTTGTATTTCTTACCAAAGTCAAAGCCCACGGTAAAGGTTTTCTGGTCGGCAAAATATGTTGAAACGTAACTCGAGTCAACGCCGCTTGAGAGGAAACAGCCTACTTCAACGTCGGCGATTTTGTGAGCGTTTACGGAGTTCTCGAACACTTTCTCAATCTTGTCGACCGCCTCTTCCTCGGTCATATTTTCGTCAGGCTTAAATTTAGCCTCCCAGTAGCGGATAGTTTGCACATCGCCGTCCTTGAAAATCATATAGTGACCGGGCAGAAGACAGTAAATACCCTTGAAAAACGTCTCGGGCGGCACGGCGTACTGGAACGAGAGATACGTGTCGAGCGCTCTGTAGTTAAACTTCTTTTCGTACTTCGGGTGCTCGAGAATACTCTTTATTTCGCTTCCCCATATGAGGTCGTTGCCGACTACGGCGTAATGCATAGGCTTAATTCCGAAGAAGTCGCGCGCAATGAAAAGACTCTTGTCCTTTGTGTTGTAGATTGCAAAGCCGAACATACCGCGCAGCTTGAGGAGCATATCCTCTCCCCATTCTTCGTAGCCGTGAACGAGAACCTCGCTGTCCGCGTCGGTGTAAAACTTGTGCCCTGCCGAAATCAGCTCCTCGCGCAGTGCCTGATAGTTATATATTTCCCCGTTAAAGGTGAGCACGAGGGTCTTGTCCTCGTTGTAAATCGGCTGATGACCCGCCTCGAGGTCGATGATGCTCAGCCGTCTGAAGCCCATATTTATGTAATCGTCGGTGAAAAAGCCGTCCGAGTCGGGACCTCGGTGGGTTATAACCTCGGTCATATTTTTCAGAACGGCATCGCGGTCAACGACTTCACCCGTAAATCCGCAAATACCACACATCAGTAATTACTCCTTCCAATATATATACATATACACATAAACTATATCACAGTTTATGCTCAGTTTCAAGGGTAAAGTTGGCGGATGCGGGGATAGTTTTGCACGGCAAACAGATGTAACTCAGTTAGAGCGGGATAACGCGGCGGCTCCTGACTTATGTAAAGACAGGAGCCGCTTGCTAAAATGCTTAATTTGGAAATGGAAAACAATTATTTAACCACTTTAATCTTAATCGTCTTTGTTACGGATTTTGGTTTATAATTTTTAGTGCCTTTCGCGGAGATTTTGATTTTAATCTTATAAGTACCTTTCTTGGTACCTTTTTTGACTGTTATTTTACCCGTTTTTGAATTGACGGTCAGTCGGTTTGAAGATTTCCCTGCAATCTTCGAGAATTTTACAGCGCCGTTAGCTTTTTTAACTGTAATCGCCTTGACAGTCACTTTTGCGTTTTTGAGTTTTTTGGTTTTAACTGTTTTGTTCTTAACGGTGACTTTCATTTTGTTAGCCTTTTTAGCCTTGACCGCAGGCTGTGTAGTCGGCTCGGTCGGCTCCGTGGAAGATGTGGTAGGCTGTACTGTCTCGGTAGGCGGCTGTGTAGCCGACGTCGATTCTGTTTCTTGTGTTTCACCAACCCAAACAATAGTATCTTGCTGGTCGTCAGGTTCTTCTGTTTCACCGATATTATTAACATGTAAACGGAAGAAAAAAGGTTCGCCGATTTTATCCGTCTTATCAAGAGTAACATAGGTTTTTATTATATCTTTTTTAGAGTAGTCAATTCCGTCTATACCGACGAATTTTCCCTCAACATAGTAATCAATAAAGGCTTCCAGAGGATCTCTGTTTACCTTCATTGTTAAAATGGGCAGTTTATTCGAGAGATCTACTCCTTTTTCATTTTTAAATGAAAGTATTGTTTCTCCGTTGAGCGTGTGACCGTAATCGCTTTTCCATGTAATTTTGCTTTCAACGTCCGCGCAGTCGATATTTGTTGTTGCTATATTTTTTATATTCTCTTCGTGTTCTAAAAAACCTTTCCATTTTATTTTTAAGGTCAAGTTTTTAAAAATATAATTTTGGGATTTGGAATTATTCACAAAAAAATGTATATTTGCGTATGCGTCTACAGTATCAAACATATAAGTTACCGCATTGACAGAAACCATAAAAATTGAAAGAGTTAATATTACCGATAGAATAACTGCAATTATTTTTTTCATAAGATTTCCTCCTTAAAATAAATTCGCAAATTACAATAGCGGATATAGCTGTTCTTTTAAAATTCCTGTAATTTTGTGTTCATTATCAAAATCTTCTTAAATTTTTGGTATTAATAAAGTAATTTTGCGAATGAATGTAGTAATTTAAGACTTGATTTAATAAAACATCGGAACCATCTCTACTTTAATATATTGCAATAATTATTTTACTTTGTTTATTAAAATTTTATCACCGCTATATATTATAACTCTGCTGAAATTCGATTTGTGACAGAAAATCTAAATTTTATAAAAATTTTGAATAAAAAAGTCATCGGCATTTTGTCTGCCGACGACTTTTGTGTTTCTATACTTAATTTTTACTCAAATTTGTGAATATTTTCTCAGAGGCAGTACCGTTTTGTAATATAAAATGACAACTGCGCGGAGAATACAACAAAAAAGCGTGCGCAGTCAGCGCACGCTCCGTTTAATTCTCACCGAAGTAATACAGGTACAAATCCTCAAGATTCGGTCTCACATTTGATTTGTTCAATTCGTCGGGCAGACAGTCGGACACAACTCTCGCGATGACTTCATTGCCGTTTCTAAAGATGTTGCTGACGTTGTACTTCTGCTCAAACTGCTCGACCCCGCCGTCAGGAACTACAACTTCATAAACCATATCCTCGATATGTTTAAGAAGATTGTCGGTCGTATCGCAGGCGATAAGCTGTCCCTCCTTGAGCAGCATTACTTCTTTGGCGATAAATTCTATGTCAGAAACAACGTGAGTCGCAAGAATAACGATTTTGTTCTCGGCTATCTCGCTAATAAAGTTTCGGATACGAATACGCTCCTTCGGGTCAAGCCCTGCGGTAGGTTCGTCGAGGATTAAAACCTCGGGATCGTTTAAAAGCGCCTGCGCAATCAGCGCGCGCTGTTTCATACCGCCCGAGAAGGAGCCGAGTTTTTTGTGGGCGGATTCCGTGAGGTTGACAGTTTCAAGCAGTTCGGTAATTTTCTTTTTTGCCTCGCGTTTTTTCAGCCCTTTTAAAGCCGCCATATACCACAAAAAGCGATTAGCTGTAAAATCGTCGTACAAACCCTGTTGCTGCGGCATATATCCGAGCACGCTTCTGAACTCTTTGCCGAGCTTGAGCGTATCTGTACCGTTGTATTTTATAAATCCGCTGTCAGCTTTAAGATTGTCGGTGATGATATTCATTAGGGTGGATTTTCCCGCGCCGTTAGGTCCGAGCAAGCCGTAAACACCGGGAGTGAGGGTCACAGAAAAATCACGCAGGGCTTTTACCTTTCCGCCCTTATAGGTTTTGTTAAGATTATGTATCTCAATTTTCATCATCTATCCTCACTTTTGCAGTAATTTTATGTTCCCGAATTTTGATACAAGTATTGCAAATCCCAGTACAAATATAATAAGAGAAAAAGCAATAATTATAGGTATTGTTATCGACCATATTCCGCAAGAAAACAGACCGGAAAAACGAACAGCAGTATTATTCATAAAAGCTACGCATGGTATAATTGAAACTACAGTTGTTAATAACATAGATGTAACTGAGTTGCGCAATAACACCGAACCGGCTAAAGCGAACATTGTAACTGTGACAAGAATAGATATGCGAACTGTGCTTAAAAGAATAAGATACTGCATTATAGTAATGGAACTTCCTATATTGCTGAATGTTTGTACAAATATCAGGGGAGTATTTAAAATATCTGAGCCGTAAATGTTAGTATAGTTAAGTAAAAACGGCAAATAAACCAATATATATGCAAAAGTATCGAGAAGATAGGCGACAAGAACTTTTTTTGTAATCAGGTTTAATCTGCCGTGACGGCAGGTGCGAATGAGGTTTTCGGAATTGTTTTTATATTCATAGGCAAAGATTTGAGGCATAATTACGATTATAAACAACAGCATTATAACAAACAGTTGCCAATCTCTTGATGGATTATTAACGAGTAAAGAACTAATATCCCGGTCGACCATTGAGGCTTTAATGTTTAACTTTTTCGCAACATTTTTTGAGTATTGATATTGCTCAAATACATCGTCAAATGCCTTTCCTTTACTGTCGGAGGTAAGCAGCAGAGTGTTAATTTTTGCTTCTTTTTCTTTCTTAGAATAGGACTCGCTGTCTGAAATTTCCTCGATCTGATCATTTATACTGTCAAAAAATTTCTTTTCGGTTCTTATTAATTCCTTTTTTTCCGCAGTGATTTCGCCGCTGAGATCTAACATATAACCGCCGTAACAGCTTTTCACCGGATCATAATAGCGTATGCTTATATCATCAGTAAGTGTGTTATAGGCGAAATAACACAATATTATAATTGAGAATATCGTTACCATTCTAAATAGGATTTTTCGTGATTCAAGTAAAAATATGCTCACTGTATTAAGGCAGTCGGAGAACAATTTACCGATTGCCGAAAGCACTTTATCTGTAAATTTACCAGCTGAAAATCTTATTTTTTTGACATACAGTATTATTGAAAAAGTCAAAAACAAAACAGTGATTGCACCCGATACAATAATAAATATTGCAGAAAGGGCAATAGGCTCGCCGAAAATGTTTAAATTTAGATAATTTCCAAAAACATTGTTGTCCCAAAGAAACGCAAAAATATTTATATACTTTAGATGATTTATGTAGGAGGTTGAGGGTATAAAAATATACAGGATAAATTCAATCGCCGCAAAAACAAAGCTGAACACATAGTTCATTACGCTACTGTTTATAACAACGAATATTAAAGCAATTATAACAGATATTGCGCAAATTGTTACCGACTTAGAAAGCACCCAGATTGCAAGATAATCAAGTACAGAAATGTCGAACGGACAATTCATAAACTGTTGAGATGACTGTATATTAGCGTTGAGGCTGCCAAAGCCCGTATAAGCACCGCATATGAGAATATCCGAAGTCAGATATACGACAGAAATCAAGAAAGCAAAAGATATAAGAGTAAACAGTTTTGCGATAACTGTCGGCAAAAGTCCGTTTTTTGTTGAGCGTATAATATTATTCAAATTTTTTTCACGTTCAATAGAAAAAAGTGCAATACAAATTAAGATAATTAGTATAATTAAAAAATAGTCGGTGATTTGAAAATTTGTTGAATTTTCCGCATATTTGTAGTTGCCGACTTCGGCGCGGACATTTATGACATTCTGAAAATCCTCTGGAGTTTTTATTATATTTTTGCGTGAAAAATTATTGTCTTCCGACATTGCCGAAAACTTTAGCTTGTTCTGCGCACGCTTTTCCATACCTTCGATAAATTCCCGATAGGTATTTTTATAAGATATTTGGGAGGAAATGTCGTTTAAAAACTCATAGTATATTTCGTTATAACCGCTCTTAATTTTTTTAGCAGCCTCTTTAAATTCATCGGGATTCATAGCTTGGTACATTTGCAGTTGTGCTTGAATGTCCTCCTGCGATTCATTCTCTTCATTTGCAGAAAGTAAAGCGAGAATACTGCCGATTGTTTCTTCGTGTTCGAGTCTTTCGCTTGCTTCTTGATCTTTCATTGTCGAAAATTCTTCGATTAACTGTTCGTATTGTTTGGGGTTATTATGAATAAGCAAAAGCCCTGTATCCTGATTTTCCGTGTAGTAAAGAAGCAGTCCGTTTATAGCAAAAAATGTTATAAGACAAATAACGAAAATCTTTAACGAAAATATTTTTTTTGCCTCATAGAAGACAAGTTTCATAATACCACCTAATCAATTTTTTCGAGAGCCGTTTTTTCCCACTCGCTTCCGTTTAAACCGCCTATTTGAGCTTTATCAAGGTAATAAAAGTTATCCTCATCTTCATCGGAAAAAATGAAGTATTTATCATCGCACGGACAAAGGGAATAATTAAAGTCTCCAAGGTCAAGCGTGTCAACTAACTTAAAATTTTCATCATAAACTTTTAAAACCCGACTGTCCTCTTTTTTTATATTAAGATAATCACTGGCTGAAAAAAAGGTGGTGTTATCTTCGTATAAATATGTTCCGTCGGTAAATATTTGCCTATACTTGCTATCGAGCGTCATAACCTTTTTGACATTCTTACCGTTCAGACCGCATTGATAAATATCCGTTTTATATTTAAAAATCAGTTTATCAGCTAACGGGTAAATATACGAGGCGTTGCAGCTTTTTCCGTTCGGGAGCAAAATCTCGTTTAATTTTTTAGTTTTTATATCGTAGGAATAAAGAGTTTCGACGATATCTTCTTTTTTATTTTGATAATCGGTGTCAAAATAAACATATCGGTCGAACGCGGCTAAATAGCTGAACGATGCAAAAGGAAGGTATTCCTGACTGTCATACAATAAACTTGCATTTTTAGGATCATCTATGGGTATTTGGGTCAGTTTTGATCTTCCGAACTCGCTGTTTTTGTGATTAGGATCGAATTCACAGACCGCGATATATAAATTCCCCCTATGAACTATCCAATCATAGATGTTGTGATCACAGTTATAAACCGTCTCGCTGCTTCCGCTCCCGTCGGCTGCGATTCGTCTGACAGAAGTACCGTACTCGTTTGAATTATCGTCAGAGGCAAGGTAGTCATAGTAAATATAACCGTTGTTATATGCGATGTTATCTGACGAGGAAATAAAGGCGTAACATTTATTAGTGTCGTGCATACAGTTCGGTTTATTGCAAAGCGGCGTAACCGTTCCCGAGGTTATGTCAGTATATAAGAGATAACCGTTGTCCGTCACAATGTAATACCCGTCTTCTCCCTTGGTTGCAAATTGAGGTGTCGGGGAATTTGTTTTACCAAATTGACAGTCTGTTTTATAATTGTAGTATTTGCTTGAAATATTAGCTTTTATTTCAGCTGCGTTTAGCTTTTGCTCCGGAGAAGATGAATTATTTGCGCACCCGCAAAATGCGGAAAATAATATGATTGCTAAAAATATGATTGAAAGTTTTTTCATAGTCAAAACCTCTCTTGGCTCAATAGCGCGTATTCAAAATTAGTCCGTTTATTTTTGGATTGGGGAAAAATAATATCTGTAAAAATTAGGGGGGACAGAGTTGCCGGTTTGCACCGGCAACTCCAGAAAGAATCAAAGGAAATGAATTATTTCGTTGTTTTTCCAGCCTTAGTGGTATCACTCCAAATGATTGTACCGTTATATTTAACGTAATGCTTGCACTTTACACCGCAAACATTACTCGCTGCACCTGAAACAAAATTGGTCCGCTCCGTATAGCTGGTAAATCCGTTAATAACATATGGGGCGTTTTCAACAGCTATCTTTTTAAAATTACCGCTTGAATTATAATAATAATAATAAATATTCTTTGCCTTCTTGTGGGCGTTTACATTGGAACAGGTTGTGATACCAAGCATATACTTGTTATACTGAATAACGGTGCCCGAAACCGTGTAACCGTTTGCTTTTTGATTCCCTGTACTTGCACTTCTTTCCGGTTCTACAACGGCATTAGCGCTGATTGCTGCAACGAATGAAATTGTACAAAGAACTGCCAGTGCAGAAATCCATACTCTTTTAAACTTACTAAATTGTCTCATTTTTTACTCCTTTGTTTTTAATAAAATATATAATAATTATAATAATACGAGAATTATTTATGACTTATGTAAAAATTATTTAAAACATCAGAATCACCCTTTACTATATGTATTTAATTATTGCAATAATTACTTTACTTTGTTTAGTAAAATTCTATCACCGAGAAAAATTAAATTCAATTAGCAAATATACAAAAATTACCTGTTCTTAATTGTAAAGTATATACAAAAAATATTCACAAATTTGTGAATATTTTCTCAAAGAAGGCACCATTTTGTGACATAAAATGACAACTGCGCGTAGAATATAACAAAAAAGCGTGCGCAGTCAGCGCACGCTCCGTTTAATTCTCACCGAAGTAATACAGGTACAAATCCTCAAGATTCGGTCTCACATTTGATTTGTTCAATTCGTCGGGCAGACAGTCGGACACAACTCTCGCGATGACTTCATTGCCGTTTCTAAAGATGTTGCTGACGTTGTACTTCTGCTCAAACTGCTCGACCCCGCCGTCAGGAACTACAACTTCATAAACCATATCCTCGATATGTTTAAGAAGATTGTCGGTCGTATCGCAGGCGATAAGCTGTCCCTCCTTGAGCAGCATTACTTCTTTGGCGATAAATTCTATGTCAGAAACAACGTGAGTCGCAAGAATAACGATTTTGTTCTCGGCTATCTCGCTAATAAAGTTTCGGATACGAATACGCTCCTTCGGGTCAAGCCCTGCGGTAGGTTCGTCGAGGATTAAAACCTCGGGATCGTTTAAAAGCGCCTGCGCAATCAGCGCGCGCTGTTTCATACCGCCCGAGAAGGAGCCGAGTTTTTTGTGGGCGGATTCCGTGAGGTTGACAGTTTCAAGCAGTTCGGTAATTTTCTTTTTTGCCTCGCGTTTTTTCAGCCCTTTTAAAGCCGCCATATACCACAAAAAGCGATTAGCTGTAAAATCGTCGTACAAACCCTGTTGCTGCGGCATATATCCGAGCACGCTTCTGAACTCTTTGCCGAGCTTGAGCGTATCTGTACCGTTGTATTTTATAAATCCGCTGTCAGCTTTAAGATTGTCGGTGATGATATTCATTAGGGTGGATTTTCCCGCGCCGTTAGGTCCGAGCAAGCCGTAAACACCGGGAGTGAGGGTCACAGAAAAATCACGCAGGGCTTTTACCTTTCCGCCCTTATAGGTTTTGTTAAGATTATTTATCTCAAGAGTAGGCATATTTTCTCCTTATAAGTGAATTTGTAAACTTCTTCTCGGACATAAACAGCGTGGTTGTTATCGTGAGCACGGATATTATAGCTGTCAAAACAAGCGCCGATACATTGTTGTTAACCATTAGATAACCGATACGAACAGTCTCAACACTATAACAGGCAAGGCTTGGAGCAGCCAGCATAACCGTACAAATTATCATTACATACAAATTGTTTTTAGCGACAATAGAAAAGGCAATGGTAACACACATTACCAACAGCGCTAAACAAAAGTAGATCGTCTGGTTTAAAATAAACGCATCAATTACAGTTAACGTTTGGGAAGCCGGCAGGTTGCTGTAAAGGCATACAAGCGGAGTTTTAAAGCTGTCTGTTCCATATGTGCCTATAAATCTGATGATATATGGCAGGCAAACTGAAGCAAATACATAAAATGTTGCTATAAACGATATTAGGATCTTACTCCAAAACAACCTTAGTTTTCCCTTTTTTGTAGGTCTGATTAGGTTTATCATTTTGTTTTTGTATTCAACAGTAAATATGCAAGGGATAACAATTATAATAAAAAGACAAAACGTAATAAAATTATTCCATTCTCTTACATCGCTTGACACAAAAACAGAATATACATTTCCGTCAATAAATCTTGCTTCAACGCCCTGCTTTTTCAAGCTTTTTAATCGGTCATACTCTTCAAGCACACGCTCATATGCGTCTTGTTTACCATCAATAATATTCTGAACTGAACGTGCCATTGCCTGTTTTGCGTTGTCGGTAAGTGAATCGTCCGCGTAAATCTTCCCGATTTTCCTCTCTAAGCTGTCAAGATATTTCTGTTCATCGGCAATGTATTTCTCTTTTTCCGGAGTTATATCTCCCGAGAGGTACTCCATATACACCTTATATTGATAGTCGGACGGCTCGATAAACGGATACCTCACAACGCCGATTGATGAGTACACGGCGTACACAGCAAGCAGGATGAAAATAACCGCCATTTTGTTTTGTATAAGAAACTTGAACAGTTCTCCGATAAATACACTTGTACTGCCTTTTATTTTGCAGAACTTTGTTTTAATTTTTTCAAATGATTTGGAAAGTAAGCCCGCTTTTTTCTGCTGTATTCTCACGCAGAACTGCACGCAGGCTGCACAGAGAAAAGCCGCAAAACAAACCGCGAAAAATATTGTCACGAAGGCGTTGGCGGTAACAGCGTTAGAGAATAAGTCAAGATTGAGGTAGTGCCCAATAAATTCACCGCCGTCAAAGATATAGAAAATGTTAATATACTTTATCAAATCGAGAGTTGAACCTGAATTTATAAAAGAATACAACATATATTCCGCGCCTAATGTCCCGACTCCGACAGCATACATAAGAAAAGGACTTGAGAAAGCGATAAATACGAATGCAATGAATGATGCGGTTACCAGCGCCGCGACAATCTTGAAAAGGACGAATATCAGCTCAAATTCGAGAATGTTGAGCGAAAAAGCGCAGTTGCGAAATTCAGGTATAGACTGTATGCTTGCGCTCAGGTCTGTGCTTCCGTAAATTATGCTGCTTAAAGCGAAGTTAGAGCCATCAAATATCAACACAGCGATTAAAACAGTGATGAACAGAGCAATCAGCTTTGCGATTATTGTGCTCAGTCTGCCTTTTGATGTGCATTTAACAAGGAAATAAAGCGACTTGTCTCTCTCGAAATTGAACAGATAGATGCAGACGAGAAAAACGACAGCGATAATGATAATGTCCGTTACCTTAAAATCTATTGCCGCCGTGACGGGCTCGGCATTCAAGAGGCTAATCTCGGTATTTTTCAGGTGAGCATAGTCGTCGGCAGTTTTGTAGAGGTTTTTGTATGAGAATGAATTTATGTCGCTGAAGCCCGCAAGTTTCGACTGATCGTCCGCGCGGCTGTGCATGTCTCCGATAAATTCGGGGTATGATTTTATGTAGTCGATCTGAGTTGATATTTTGTTTACGAGCTGATAGCCGTGCATATCGTCCCGCTGATTTTCGGAGATTTCGAGAGCTTTTTTATACGCGGCGGGATTTGAGACTTTATATTCCTCAAGCTCGCTCGTGTAATATTCAATTTCATCCTTGCTGTCAAGCTGAGGGAGCAGGTTTATTGTTGTCGCTATGCTGTAGGCTAGCGTATCGTTCGCAATAGCTTTTTGAGCGTCTTTAAAGGATAGCTTTGAATATTTATTCAAAGCGTCGATATACTCGCCCGAGTAATCGAGTCGCGTTCGGTTATCTTCAACGTTCTGCGTAGAGTAGAGCAAAAAACTGTTGATAAGCAGACACAGCACGATAAAAATATAGAATACTTTTTTGTTGAGAACTTTATTCAGTTCAAAAAAAACTAATTTCATTTTTTGTCCTTTTGATTAGGGAAATTTGTAAATTAATTTAGATTTAAAATCCGATTTATTAATTAAATATAACGGAGTTTTCTCATCTTTATCTTTTTGGAAAATAAAGAAATCTTTATCAAATCCAATCTCAGCCCTATATTTAATCGGCATTTCGTGAACAGTATATTCGTATTTCTTATTGCAGGAAATCAGTTTCTTTGACAATTTAAACTCATATCCGTTTTTTGGATTTACATAATATACAGAAATAAAAAGATTTTTTCCGTCGTTGCTGTATGGAGCAAAACGGTTATATTCTTTTACAATTTTTGAGCCGTCAAGGACTTCTTTTAAATTTTCTCCGTTAAAATCACATTCGTATATTTTTGTTCCGTCGCCGTTGAAAACCAATTTATCGTTAAATATCGTGAGTCTTGCATCGTATGCCAACGGAAGATTATCACCAATATCTTTTAATTCCTTGGTTTCCAAATCTACGTTAAATATTGTGCTTTTTGATTTTCCCTTTTTTGAGTAGTTAATTCTTAAAAACAAATGATTACCATAAAACTTTGTTTCTCTTATATCAAAATACTTATATTTTTTTCTGTATTCGTTATACGGTAAAAAAACCTCGGCTTTATCCTGTCCGTCACTCGCAACTCTCAGTAATTCCGCTTTGTCCAGTGAGGCTGATTTTTCTCCATTAGGATCTTCCTCATCAGCAGCAAACTTAGCCGCTTCCATATAGAGGTAACCGCGGTGAACTCTAAAATTACAAATCGTATAATCCTCCGTTGTATAAATAATTTCACGTTTCGTTCCGTCGACCGATAATCTGCACATTCTTTCTAACATATGGTGATTTCCGTCTTTGTCATATTCCTCATCGTCTATGCAGTAGTATAGAAATCCGTCGTTATACACAACCTGATCATCCGTAGAATTCAGATAAGCTTTGCATTCTTTACGCAGTTCGTACGAGTCCTCCCGGTCGTGAAGACAGTCGCTTTTATTGCATAGCGGATAGCATTCCCGCGTTTCCTTATCTATAGCATATAGAAAACCGTTGCGTACAAAATAATAATTATCACCCGAAGACGCGTAGTAGTACTCATTGTAATAATTTATAAAGTTCTCCTGACTATCCTGCCCCGCAACATAGGTGTCGGAATAGTCAATATTACTATTGCTTGAACATCCGTATAACAGACAAATACATAAAATAAAAATAACGGTAAACTTTATTTTATTTTTCATAATATAATCCCTCTACTGAAGTTAATATATAAATAAAGTAATACGAAAAAAATTAAATAAAATTGAAAAGGAGACTATCAGTCGGGAAATTTGTATACCTTTTTCATACTAAAATTGTTTTTATCAATTAAATATAACGGAGTTTTCTCATCTTTATCTTTTTGGAAAATAAAGAAATCTTTATCAAATCCAATCTCAGCCCTATATTTAATCGGCATTTCGTGAACAGTATATTCGTATTTCTTATTGCAGGAAATCAGTTTCTTTGACAATTTAAACTCATATCCGTTTTTTGGATTTACATAATATACAGAAATAAAAAGATTTTTTCCGTCGTTGCTGTATGGAGCAAAACGGTTATATTCTTTTACAATTTTTGAGCCGTCAAGGACTTCTTTTAAATTTTCTCCGTTAAAATCACATTCGTATATTTTTGTTCCGTCGCCGTTGAAAACCAATTTATCGTTAAATATCGTGAGTCTTGCATCGTATGCCAACGGAAGATTATCACCAATATCTTTTAATTCCTTGGTTTCCAAATCTACGTTAAATATTGTGCTTTTTGATTTTCCCTTTTTTGAGTAGTTAATTCTTAAAAACAAATGATTACCATAAAACTTTGTTTCTCTTATATCAAAATACTTATATTTTTTTCTGTATTCGTTATACGGTAAAAAAACCTCGGCTTTATCCTGTCCGTCACTCGCAACTCTCAGTAATTCCGCTTTGTCCAGTGAGGCTGATTTTTCTCCATTAGGATCTTCCTCATCAGCAGCAAACTTAGCCGCTTCCATATAGAGGTAACCGCGGTGAACTCTAAAATTACAAATCGTATAATCCTCCGTTGTATAAATAATTTCACGTTTCGTTCCGTCGACCGATAATCTGCACATTCTTTCTAACATATGGTGATTTCCGTCTTTGTCATATTCCTCATCGTCTATGCAGTAGTATAGAAATCCGTCGTTATACACAACCTGATCATCCGTAGAATTCAGATAAGCTTTGCATTCTTTACGCAGTTCGTACGAGTCCTCCCGGTCGTGAAGACAGTCGCTTTTATTGCATAGCGGATAGCATTCCCGCGTTTCCTTATCTATAGCATATAGAAAACCGTTGCGTACAAAATAATAATTATCACCCGAAGACGCGTAGTAGTACTCATTGTAATAATTTATAAAGTTCTCCTGACTATCCTGCCCCGCAACATAGGTGTCGGAATAGTCAATATTGCTGTTGCCTGAACAGCCCGTAAGGGCTACGGCGCATAAAATTAGTGCAATAATGCAATATATTATCTTTTTCATATTTTGCTCCATATAAAAAATAAACAGTAAAAATAATAGAACATCATTTATAATCGGTTAGAGAATATCTAACCGATTATAAATGCAATAATGTTAGAGATGAATTATGAGAGTTTCTTTTTAATAATTCATTTTACAACCGCGGGTTCTGTTGTTTCTCCTCTGTAGGTGCCGGTGCTCTTAACCTTGTATGTTGTGAATCTCTTACCGTCTTTATAGTATTCAAACGGTTTAACTTCTACACAAGAATTGTTATCTGAAATTTTGGTTTTTGTGGAAGAGTACTTATCACCATTATAGGTAAAGAACCCCTTTGTAACCAACTTAATAGAGGTTGAACCGCCGCTTGTGACCTCTGCCTTTCCGCTTGCCGTGTAGGTAGTGCGAGTAGCGGTTGTTGTTACCACATAACCGTTTGAAAGCTCTTGCCTCGAACTGGTGCTTTTCGCATTAGCCGACAGAGATGCGGCTGATGACAGTGCACAGACTGCCGCCATAACGGATATAGCTGTTCTTTTAAAAATCTTTATATTTTTTTTAACCATTTTTTACTCCTTTGTTTTTAATAAAATATATAATAATTATAATAATACGAGAATTATTTATGACTTATGTAAGAATTATTTAAAACATCGGAATCACCCTTTACTTTATGTATTTAATTATTGCAATAATTACTTTACTTTGTTTAGTAAAATTCTATCACCGAGAAAAATTAAATTCAATTAGCAAATATACAAAAATTACCTGTTCTTAATTGTAAAGTATATACAAAAAATATTCACAAATTTGTGAATATTTTCTCAAAGACAGTACCGCTTTGTGACATAAAATGACAACTGTGCGGAAAATACAACTTATTCCCTATGCGTCCTTTAAATTGGAAGTCTCCTGCCGATTACATTAATTCTTTCCTTTCTGTGAAGTTTTCTAATTTTGTAACACATCATTGACAAACCTACAAGATTTGTGTATTATACTTGAAAATACTATAGACAACGCAATTGAAGCCTGCCAAAAAATTGACTCTACCTCTATCAAAAAGATTATAATTACTGAAAATCAGAGGCAAGATTATATGTTTATAACAATTTCTAATCCTATTGTTAAAGATGTAATAATTAAAAGTAACTCTATACAATCTACTAAAAAAGATAACGAAGTTCATGGCATTGGTTTGTATTCAGTAAAACAAGTCTTAAAAAACACAATGGAAATATAGTGTTAAATTGCAAAAATAATATATTTAAAGGGGAAAAAGGGGAAGATATATTAAAATGAAATATTTTTTTAAATTTCTAATTTTATTTATTATTCTTGTAGACGTATTTTACTTAGGTATATTCAGTTTATTAGTCTTTATGACTGTATATACGAATGAATACGAGCAATTATATGTAATTCTTTCCTTATTTTTTGTTTCAGCGTTGTTTTTTATTATACTTGAAGTGTTTTTACTAAGATATTACGGTAATATAGTAATATCGGTAAGTTTTAAAAATGAGGATTGCATTATAAAGACAAATACAAAGGAGTATGTTCTGCCATCCGAAAACTTTTACAGAGTTGAAGAATGTATATGGCAAGGTCGCACATTCATTTTTTATGACGATGGTAATTTAAATAGAAAATTTACTTTCCAAATGAAATATTTCCCATTCCATAGTTATCATTTAAATATCAATGAAATGAAAAATCATATGACAAACGCTTTATTTGAATAAAGTCGGTAATATTTCAATGTTACATTTAGATTTATGTATGTTTTTATACATTCATGTAATTCACTCTAAACTATAAACTGCTCTTACCGCCCTGTTCCCGGTAGCGTTGCTGTGTTTTAATCAATTCTGCTTTTCTAAAATTCTTAATAGCCCTGAGGACTGTAGCAGGCGACAGCTTTATGTCGCCTGCCATTTTTTTGTTTGCTTATTTCTTAATTAATAAATTCCCTGAACGGTTACTTCGCCTGAGTTTACCGTCACGATTGTTCCGTTCGAGAGCATAACCTCCAGCTCGCCGCTGTTGCTTATAGATACCGCCATTCCGCTTATACTGCGGTTACTGCGCATAAATGTGACCTGCCGTCCTATTGTTGCGCACAGGTTCTGGTAGTCCGAGAGTGCCTCGCCGCTGAGCAAACAGCGGTTGAGCACGAGTTCCTGTTCGAGATGTTCGAGCACACTTGCGACAAGCTTGTTCCGGTCGATGTGTCTGCCGGTTTCGAGAAGTATCGAGGTCGCTTTATGCGCAATTTCCTCGGGAAAGACTGTGTGACCGACGTTGATACCTATGCCCGTTACGGTGTAGTCCACCTTGTCAAACTCCGCCGACATTTCGGTTAGTATGCCGACGAGCTTTTTGTTGCCGATTATTATGTCGTTGGGCCACTTTATGCGGCTGTCGAGCATACAGAAATCGTTAATTGCTCTGCACACGGCAAGACCGCTCAGCGGAGTGATTGAGGTTATCTCAGTCGGGGCGAGCTCCGGCCGCAAAAGCAGCGAAAGAGCGATTCCGTCGTCCTTTTTTGTATGCCACACTCTGCCGAGCCTGCCCTTGCCCGCCGTCTGCTCGCGCGCCAGCACGACCGTGCCCGATTCTGCGCCCTTTGAGCCTAGTTTTTTTAGGTAATCGTTGGTTGAGTCAACCGAATCGAGAACGGTGAGATTTCTGCCTATGAGTTTTGTATTGAGGTACAGCTTTACAGCCTCCTCGCACAGAAAGCTCGGTGTGCCCGTGAGCAGATAGCCCTTGTTTGTTGCGGACTCTATTTTAAAGCCCTTGTCACGCAGAGCGCGCACAGCCTTATTGACCGCCTGGCGCGATACGCCGAGGCTGTCGGAAATCTGCTGACCCGAAACATAATTCTTCGCGTTATAGAGAAGTTTTAGAATTTTGTTTTGCATAAGTATCACCGAATTATCACGAATTTTTCTTTTGCTAAGGGCGGGTGCTCAGACCCGCCCTTTAAGTAGTTTTATGCCTTGTTCTTTTTTACCGCTTTGATAATTTGTACAATAACGGGAACGAGAATGATATTAACTCCGAGTTCAACGAGAAAGTTGAAACCCGCAAGTCCCGTTACGGCGTAATAAATTACGTCGCTTCCGCCTGCCCACGCTTCAAGCACGGGTCTGAACAGTAAAATCATACCAAGAGCGAAAATCCCTGTGTTTACGATAGGGGAAAGTACCGCCGCGCAAGCCGCGCCGGCAATTTCGTTCTTTTTCGCAATTGCGGTGTAAACAAGACCCGAGACAAAGCCTGCCGCGGTACCCTTTACGAGACACACCAGAATACAAAGAAACGGGTTAGCGTTCCATACCATTGCTCCGCCCACGTCTGCGCCGAAAATGCACATAGCGATTACAACGATGCTGAACACAGCGCCGAGGTACGCTCCTGCCTTGGGACCGTAGATAGCCGCCCCGATTACAATCGGAATCAGCGCAAGCGTAATAGCGAACGGTTTGGTCGGGAAGTAGGTTGTTAGGACTTGAAGTACCACTATAATTGCGGTTAGTATCCCCAGTCCCGTGAGCCTGTAGACCTTGCTTTTGTTTGTGTTTGACATAAAATAACCTCCTGCTGTCGCCCTCGTCAAATAAGGTGCAACGCAAATTTATTTACAATGCGCAAGCGCAATTGTATGCGATATGTATGCGATATAAATGTCAATTATTAATTTTGGCTTTTTTGTGCCGAGCAGTATATGTGCAATTTAAGTTTAGCTACACATTATAATTACGATTTGTTTTTATTATAAATAATTCTCAGACCCTCAAGTATAAGGTCGTCGTTTATTATTATATCATGTTTACAATTATTTACAATATCCTGAGCCAAACCTCCTGTAGCTACTACGGTATCGACCTTTCCTTTTTCTTCTTCATATCTGTCTATCATTCCGTCTATAGTGCACGCCGTTCCGAATATAATACCGCTTCTTATACATTCTTCCGTATTTGTGCAGACAACCTGTTTAGGCGGTTTTAAATCAATACTCGGAAGCAGAGCGCCGCTGTTCGTAAGCGCGTCGAGGGAAATCGAAACTCCCGGAATAATCGCTCCGCCGCAGTAGCTTTTCTGCTCGTTCATATATACGATAGTAGTCGCAGTGCCGAGTCCGACAACTATTGCCGGACACGTATACATTTCCTTGACGGCGACGCACATTGCCACTAAATCCGAGCCTAATGTAAGAGGATTGTCAATCCTGAGATTAAGTCCGGACTTAACTCCCGGACCTAATACAAGACTTTTTACTCCTGACACTTTCCAGATAGCCTGGCTAAGAGGCTCGGTAACCTTTGGCACAACGCTCGAAATAATCGAGCCGTCAATTTTTTTCGCGTCAACCCCGTTAATTTGGAAAATAGTATACAGTTCAACCGCAAATTCATCCTCGGTTTTGCCGGGGTCTGTCGATATGCGAAGCTTTACGAGCTGTGTATTACCATCGTAAAGCGCAAATTTTATATTTGTATTTCCTACATCTGTACAAAGAAGCATTTTTACCACCACTTTACCGTTTAATAATCAGTTAAAAGATATTATACATCATTTTTCCTGCGGTTTCAACACTTAATAACATTGTATTTCTTTTAATGAAAAATAGCAAATAAATTGTGTGATATAGTATATCTGTATGTAGGTATACACATCGTCTGTATTGGCACTACGTTAGGAGGAGTAATCAATGACAAACGTGCAGCTGAAAATTCTTGCCGCAAAGGCGAGATTAGGTGCAGTAATAGGTACATATTACGCTAAGTCGGGTCACCCCGGCGGTTCGCTCTCCGCGGCGGATATTTTTACCTATCTTTATTTTAACGAAATGAACGTAGACCCACAAAATCCCGACAAGGCTGACAGAGACCGCTTTGTGCTCTCTAAGGGACATTGCTGTCCGAGTCTTTACGCTGTTCTTGCGATGAAGGGCTATTTTGAATGGGACGAGCTTAAAAAGCTCCGCCACGTAGGCGCAATGCTCCAGGGACACCCTGATATGAAGGGTACTCCCGGTATAGATATGAGTTCAGGCTCGCTCGGTCAGGGTATTTCCGCCGCCTGCGGAATGGCTCTCGCCGCCAAGCTCGGAAACAATGACTACCGCGTTTATACCGTACTCGGAGACGGCGAGTGCGAGGAGGGTCAGGTCTGGGAGGCGGCTATGTTCGCTTCGCACAATAACCTCGACAACCTAGTTGTGATTGTTGACCAGAACGGTCTCCAGATTGACGGTACCGTAGAAGAGGTCGCAGGCATTGAGCCGCTCGATAAGAAATTCGAGGCGTTTGGATTTGAAGTAGAGAAAATCGACGGGCATAATTTCGACGAAATTGCCGCCGCTTTAGAGAAGGCAAAAGCTACAAAGGGCAAGCCGTTTGCTATCCTTGCAAGGACTGTCAAGGGCAAGGGCGTAAGCTTTATGGAAAATCAGGTGGGCTGGCACGGCAAGGCGTGCAACGACGGCGAGTTTGAAATCGCCGTAAAAGAGCTGGAGGCTCAGATTGCAGAACTGGAGGCAGAGATATAATGGCAGACGCAGTTTGTAAGGCCACCCGAGAGAGCTTTGGTATGGCTCTCTGCGAGCTGGCAAAGACCAATAAGGACATCGTTGTTCTCGACGCAGATCTCGCGGCTGCAACAAAGACCTCGATTTTTCAGAAGGAATTTCCCGAACGCTTCTGCGACTGCGGTATAGCGGAGGGTAATATGCTCGGCGTTGCGGCGGGGTTAGCCGCCGCAGGAAAAATTCCCGTAGCCGCCTCGTTCGCTATGTTTTCCACGGGACGGGCTTACGAGCAGATACGTAACTCTGTGGCGTACCCTGCTCTGAACGTAAAAATCGCAGGTTCTCACGCAGGCATTTCCACGGGCGAGGACGGCGCTACGCACCAGTGCCTTGAGGATATAGCTCTTATGCGCACGCTTCCCGGTATGACGGTGTTGAACCCTGCCGACCATTATGAAATGATGGAGGCTACTAAGGCGGCTGTCGAGCACAACGGTCCCGTATATATCCGCCTCGGCAGACTTGCGATAGACAGCTTTAACGACCCTGCAAATTATAAATTTGAGCTTGGAAAGGGTATCACTCTCCACGAGGGTAACGACGTCGCGGTCATAGCTTCGGGTCTCGTAGTAAACGAGGCGAGAAAGGCTGTTCTTTCGCTCGAGTCGGAGGGAATTAACGCCCGTCTTATTAATATCCATACGATAAAGCCGATTGACCGCGAAATCGTAATCAAAGCCGCTAAGGAGTGCGGTCAGATTATAACCGTTGAGGAACACAACATTATCGGCGGACTTGCCGACGCCGTGTGCGAGGTTACAAGCTCCGAGTGTCCCGTTAAGGTTACGCGAATCGGCGTGAACGACCGTTTCGGTTACAGCGGTCCCGCGTGGGAGCTGCTCGAAATTTTCGGTCTGACCGAGAAGAATATAGGAAATGTTATCCGTGAAGTTGTAAAGGGTTGAGTATAGTCAATAAAAGGATTGCCTTCGGGCAGCCCTTTGTGCCTGACAGGCAGACAAGTATTTATAAAAGGCATATCACTGCTGAACCGCCCCAAATTGTGTAGACAGCACAAAAAAGCAGGTCTATGGCAGAATATTAAATTTTAAGTAACATACTGA
>CANQOP010000024.1 GCA_947625485.1 uncultured Clostridia bacterium
CTTTTTTGTGCTGTCTACACAATTTGGGGCGGTTCATTTTGTTGTGTGTGCCTTGTTCCTTAAATTAATGATATTGTGCCGAAGCAATCCCTTTTCTATGTGAATAATTAAATTATTCGTTGATAGCGATAACAGCGCCTGAGCCTACTGTTCTGCCGCCCTCACGGATAGCGAAACGGAGACCAACCTCGATAGCGATTGGTGTGATAAGCTCAACGTCCATCTCTACGTTATCACCGGGCATACACATCTCTGTACCCTCGGGAAGAGAGATTGTACCTGTAACGTCAGTTGTTCTGAAATAGAACTGCGGACGATAGTTGTTGAAGAAAGGTGTGTGACGGCCGCCCTCGTCCTTAGTAAGAACGTAAACCTGACCGCGGAACTTTGTGTGAGGATGGATTGTACCCGGCTTAGCAAGTACCTGACCTCTCTCAATCTCTGTTCTCTGAACACCGCGGAGAAGTGCGCCTATGTTGTCGCCTGCCTCAGCATAGTCAAGGGACTTTCTGAACATCTCAAGACCTGTAACAACAACCTTGCGTTTCTCATCTGTAAGACCAACGATTTCAACCTCTTCGTTTGTCTTAATCTGACCTCTCTCAACTCTACCTGTAGCAACAGTACCACGGCCTGTGATTGTGAATACGTCCTCAACAGGCATAAGGAAAGGAAGGTCTGACTTTCTCTCAGGAGTAGGAATATACTCGTCAACAGCATCCATAAGCTTGTGAATGCACTCGTACTCGGGAGCGTTAGGATCTGTGGATGTGCTTGTAAGAGCAACATATGCGGAACCCTGGATGATAGGTGTATCGTCGCCGGGGAACTCGTACTCGTTGAGGATGTCACGAATCTCCATCTCTACGAGCTCGAGAAGCTCAGGATCGTCAACCTGGTCAGTCTTATTCATAAATACAACAATGTAAGGAACGCCAACCTGACGGGAGAGAAGTATGTGCTCTCTTGTCTGCGGCATAGGACCGTCAGCAGCGGAAACTACGAGGATAGCGCCGTCCATCTGAGCAGCACCTGTAATCATATTCTTAACGTAGTCGGCATGTCCGGGGCAGTCAACGTGAGCGTAGTGACGCTTAGCTGTCTGATACTCAACGTGAGCTGTGTTGATTGTGATACCGCGCTCTCTCTCTTCGGGAGCCTTATCAATATTAGCGTAATCAACGAAATCAGCAGCTGAAGAATCAGCGAGTGACAGAACCTTAGTAATAGCAGCGGTTAAGGTTGTCTTACCGTGGTCAACGTGACCGATTGTACCAATGTTTACATGTGGTTTATTTCTTTCAAATTTCTCTCTTGCCATTTGAAATATCCTCCTTTTGGATAAAATTATTACAAAGTTTATTGTAGCAATTTATTATTAAAATTGCAATAGTTTTTTGAAAAAATTGTCTGTTTTCTAGTCTTTCTTGGCTCTTTCAGACATAATTTTCTCAGCAATACTTCTCGGAACCTCGGCATATGTGTCCGGCTCCATTACATACTGACCTCTGCCCTGTGTGATAGAGCGCATATCGGTAGCATAACCGAACATTTCTGAAAGCGGAACCTGAGCGGTAATTCTGTCGGTACCGTTCTCGGACTCCGTTCCCTGAACCATACCGCGGCGTGAGTTGAGGTCTCCGATAACACCGCCCATATACTCGTCGGGAACAGTTACTGAAACCTTCATAAGAGGCTCAAGAAGAACAGGGTCAGCCTTCTTCATAGCGTCCTTAAACGCCATAGAACCGGCAATCTTAAACGCCATTTCAGAGGAGTCGACCTCGTGGTAGGAACCGTCGTAAAGCTCTACCTTACAGTCAACAACGTTGTAACCTGCTACAACGCCGCTCTGCATAGCGCCCTGAATACCCTGGTCAACGGCAGGAATGTATTCCTTAGGAATAGCGCCGCCGACAACCTTATTCTCGAACACATAGCCTTCGCCCGGATTCGGGTAAACGTTAATCTTAACGTGACCGTACTGACCTTTACCGCCGGACTGACGTGCATATTTGCAGTCAACGGAAGCTTGCTTGCGTATAGTCTCCTTATAAGCAACCTGAGGCTTACCAATGTTAGCCTCAACCTTAAACTCACGGAGAAGTCGGTCAACGATAATCTCAAGGTGAAGCTCACCCATACCTGCTATGATAGTCTGGCCCGTTTCCTCGTCCGTATAAGCGCGGAATGTCGGGTCTTCCTCGGCAAGTTTTGCGAGAGCAATACCCATCTTCTCCTGACCTGCCTTGGTCTTAGGCTCGATAGCTACGCGTATAACAGGCTCCGGGAACTCCATAGACTCGAGTATAATCGGGTGGTTTTCATCGCAGAGCGTGTCGCCTGTAGTTGTATTTTTAAGTCCAACGGCAGCAGCAATATCGCCCGAGTAAACGATGTCGATATCCTTTCTGTCGTTAGCGTGCATCTGAAGAATACGTCCGATTCTCTCCTTGTTACCCTTAACGGAATTGTAAACCGCCGAGCCCTTTTCGAGAGTACCCGAATAAACCCTGAAGAAGCAGAGCTTACCTACAAACGGGTCGGTAGCAATCTTGAATGCTAAAGCTGCAAACGGCTCATCGTCGGAAGAAGGTCTCTCGATTTCTTCGTTCGTGTCGGGGTCGATACCCTTGATAGCAGGAACGTCAATAGGAGACGGCATATAGTCAACGATAGCGTCGAGAAGCTTCTGAACGCCCTTGTTGCGGTATGAAGTACCGCAGGTTACGGGTACCATTGTGTTCTCGATAGTGCACTTACGGATAGTAGCCTTAATCTCTTCCTCTGTAATCTCTTCACCCTCGAAGTACTTGTTCATAAGCTCTTCGTCCTGCTCTGCAACAGCCTCGATAAGCTCATCGTGATACTTCTGAGCGAGTTCCTTCATATCCTCCGGAATTTCTTCCTCGCGCATATCCTTGCCCAGGTCGTCATAGTAAACCTCAGCCTTCATTGTTACGAGGTCAATGATACCCTTAAAAGTATCCTCAACGCCGATAGGGAGCTGAATCGGAACAGCGTTACATTTAAGTCTGTCCTTCATCATCTGAACAACTCTGTAGAAGTCCGCGCCCATAATGTCCATCTTGTTTACGTAGACCATTCTCGGAACGCCGTAATTGTCTGCCTGACGCCATACAGTCTCGGACTGAGGCTCAACGCCGCCCTTAGCGCAGAGTACGGTAACGGAACCGTCAAGTACACGCAGTGAACGCTCAACCTCTACGGTAAAATCAACGTGACCGGGTGTATCAATGATGTTGATACGAACGTCATTCTTGTTGCTGTCCTTCCAGAAACAAGTTGTTGCAGCAGAGGTAATGGTAATACCTCTCTCCTGCTCCTGCACCATCCAGTCCATCGTAGCTCCGCCGTCGTGGGTTTCGCCGATTTTATGGTTGATACCTGTGTAGAACAGGATTCTTTCAGTTGTAGTAGTCTTACCGGCGTCTATGTGAGCCATAATGCCGATATTTCTTGTTTGTTCAAGTGATACTTGTCTTGACATAAAAAATCCTCCTCTCAAATTACCTTTACAAGGCGCAGATTACCATCTGTAGTGAGCGAACGCCTTGTTAGCTTCAGCCATCTTATGAGTATCCTCACGCTTCTTGAAAGCGCTACCGGTGCTGTTGATGGCGTCAAGGATTTCTCCGGCAAGTTTCTCCTTCATTGTCTTCTCGCTGCGGCTTCTTGAGTAAGTTGTAATCCAGCGCAGACCGAGCGTCTGACGTCTCGCAGGACGAACCTCAATCGGCACCTGATAGGTAGCGCCGCCGACGCGGCGAGCCTTAACCTCAAGTACAGGCATTACGTTCTCCATAGCCTGCTCGAAAACCTCAAGCGGATCCTTGCCTGTCTTCTCAGCAATAATATCGAATGCACCGTAAACGATTTTCTGGGCAACGCCCTTTTTACCGTCGAGCATGATGTTGTTGATAAGACGAGTTACTAATTTTGAGTTATAAAGCGGATCGGGTAATACGTCACGCTTCGCAATAGAACCTCTTCTTGGCACTTTGCTTCCCTCCTTCACAATAATTGAGATATCATAGGTACTCGAAAGCGACAAACTCCCGTATGCCAACAAGACGCCCTATTACAAGAGTACCCCCGTAATATATATGGTCTTGTATAGCGATACAAGTTTTAATCTCAGTTAAAACAAAGTTGTCATTTCCTTATTTTTTACCTGCTTTTGGGCGCTTTGCGCCGTACTTTGAACGAGCCTGCATACGTCCCGAAACACCCTGCGCGTCTAAAGTACCGCGGATAATGTGGTAACGTACACCAGGTAAGTCCTTAACACGTCCGCCACGGATAAGCACAACGGAGTGCTCCTGAAGGTTGTGACCAACGCCGGGTATATAGGAACTAACTTCGATACCGTTGGAAAGTCTTACTCTGGCAATCTTTCTGAGCGCTGAGTTAGGCTTTTTAGGCGTGGCTGTCTTAACAGCTGTGCAAACGCCTCTCTTCTGAGGTGAACTCTGGTCGATTGCGCGACTTTTCTGCGAGTTCCAGCCCTTTAAAAGAGCAGGTGCCTTTGCCTTCTTTTCAGATACTTGTCTACCCTTGCGAACAAGCTGGTTAAATGTAGGCATACTTCTCCTCCTTCTTTAAATATTTTTATTTGCAGACAGCGTTCGCCGTCCGAAATAAACACAGTGAAAATGCACAATCAAATGTGCATTTTATCGGGAATTTAATGCGATTTCTACATAAGTGCTGTTACAATAACGCATAATATTCCAGACTAGGTTATAATACCACAAACAACATAAAAATGTCAAGATTTTTTTATTTTTGCATACGGCCGCAGGCGAGAGCGGTTTACCCTCCCCTGCGGTCTGCTTTTTCTTAAAGGAAAGATTTCATTTCCTCAATGTTTGCCTGCTGTACGGACATAAGCTTATCGGCAAGATTGCTGACGCTTTTTGTCATACCGTTATAGTGGCGCATATGCTGGGCAAGCTTTCGCACACCCATTGTATGACCCTCAATCATCATCTCCGCTATGTGCGAGTCGGACGAGTCATCCTTCATCTCACGTCTCACCTTTGCCTTGGCGAGCGACGCGACGACAGGGTGCACGTGACTGCTCCTGAACCCGCGGTTTCGCACCATATTGAGAGCGTTGTGATATATATGACCGTACTCAATATTCTGGGAGCGCAAAGCGTTGCTGATTTCTGCGGTATTGGAATAGTGCTTTACGTCGTTTATTCCGCGGCAGCCCATCTCAGCGTTCTTCATTATAAATTGCAGCATTTGTTCATCATTTATCATAAAAGTTCACCTCAAGGTTAGTATTGTCAAAATAAGGTTATTTATGATAAAATGAAAAGGAGCTGTAAAATACAACTCCTTTGCGTACTTATTTAATTAAAATCAAACGATAATTTCGCCGTAAACCTCTCCAAAAAGCCCTGCCGCGTTCGACTCATCTGTATCTATATGCATAGCGGCGGCGTAATTCTTGTTTACTCTGACTACAACGTCTCCGAAAATTGTCTCACGCGCGCCCGACTCGCCGACCTTAACCGATACAATCTGCTTGTCTTTAAGTCCCATTTCCTCAGCTTCATCAGGTGTAAGGTGAATGTGTCTTTTAGCCGCGATAACGCCGCACTTGATTTCAATCTCTCCCGCAGGACCTACAAGCTTACAGCCCGGTGTTCCCGCAATATCGCCCGACTCACGCACGGGAGGAACGATACCTAGCTTGCGGGCGTCGGTAAGAGCAACCTCAACCTGAGTCTCAGGGCGTTCGGGACCGAGAATAGACATAGCCATTTCTCCGCGCGGACCTACGACCGTAACCTTCTCCGCGCAGGCAAACTGCCCCGGCTGCGATAAATCCTTCTTGTTCGTAAGCTGTGCGTCCTTGCCGTAGAGAGTTTCAAAATCTTCTCTTGAAACATGAAGGTGACGAGCAGATGTTTCAACTAAAATTTTCATTGTTTCCATAGCCTTTCTGCCCACATATTTAATTTTAAAATCCTACAACCTTATGTGGGCGGATAAGGCGTATATGGAAATTCAGCCATCGCTCGTTGCCGCTTGCGGCAAACTGAGCGGGCAATATAAATCGAAAGCGAAAAAGTGTGAAACACTTTTCCATAGCCTTTCTGCCCACATATTTAATTTTAAAATCCTACAGCCTTATGTGGGCGGATAAGGCGTATTTGGAAATTTAGCCATCGCTCGTTACCGCTTGCGGCAAACTGAGCGAGTGATAAGTCACTTCTGCTTACGCAGTACATTGGTAACATTTTAACTCAAAAAAAACCAAATTTCAAGTGTTGTTGCATATTTTGGAGGATACTTTATGTATGATAATTTTGAAGAACTAAAAAACAACTGCCTTGAATGCCGCAAATGCGGCTTATGTTCCACAAGGCATAATGTCGTTGTCGGGGTCGGTAACGAGAATGCCGACGTTATGTTCGTAGGCGAGGGTCCGGGCGAAAACGAGGATTTGCAGGGTGAGCCGTTCGTAGGTCGGGCGGGTCAACTGCTCGACAAAATGCTGACAGCGGTCGACCTCTCAAGGCACAAGAATATTTACATAGCAAACATTGTAAAGTGCCGTCCCCCACACAACCGTGATCCAAAACCTGAGGAACAGGAGCAATGTATAGACTGGCTGAGACAGCAGTTCAGCCTTATCCGACCGAAAATCATCGTCTGTCTCGGAAGAATATCGGGGCAAAAGCTAATAAAGCCCGATCTAAGAATTACAAGAGAACACGGAATTTTTTTCAAAAAAGGAAACACTCTTATGATGGCTACCTATCATCCTGCCGCCCTTCTCAGAAATCCCTCTCAGAAGCCTGACGCTTTCTCAGATTTTCTTAAACTACGGGAAAAGATTAAAGAAGTATGTCCCGAAACATACGAAACGGTAAGTATGTAATTAAAAAAATAATTTTAAATATTAAAAAGTTTTCTTAAAGCTGTAACCCCGAAAAGGTCTGCGGTTAGCGCAGACCTTTTCGGGGTTTCTTATGTCTTTTTTTTGGATGGATTATTAAAATAGGATTTTATTCTGATTTTCTTTTGCGGGTGATGAAAACAACCGCCGCGCTTATTATCATTACGCCGCCGAGAACGAAGAGAATTATATCCTCCTGACCGTCGGCGCTTGCACCCGAGCGGTTTGTACCGCCCGAATATCCGCTGTTTTCATTGTTTCCGCCCGCACCGCCGTTGCTTTGGGGAGTGCCGCCGCTTGCACCTGACTTTCGGTACGGTTTACGCGGTTTTTCGGGAATTGTAGGTTTCTCCTCGCTCGGATATGCTTCGGCATAAGCCTTTTCAAGCAGCTGACGGATTTCTTTGTATTCGTCCTCACTAAGCGTACTGCCCTTCTTGCTGTAGATATAAGCATATACGTTTTCAATGTTCTTTACTCCGAACTCCTTAAGATACTTAGGGAGAACTTTTTTTACGTCAACATAAGGGCTTGTGTAGTAGGTCGGCAGCCAATCCCCGATAACCTCTTCTCCGTTCTCATTCGGGCAAAGCACAGATCCGACTATACTGCCGATTGAAGTGATAGCCTTGTGAGGTCCGTAGCTCTTGCTGTTTGTTTTCCAGACAGCCTCATACGCCTTCTTTTCGGAATCCTTCGGATTTTCCAGTTGTTTACCCGTTAGTTTAGCGGTATCTCCTATGCAGGATTTTCCGATAGTCGTGTCGTATGTCTGAGAACCGATATCTGTTGTGAAAATTACACAATAGTCAACTCCGTCCTTCATTCCTCCGGAAAGTGTTGTTGATGATTCAAGCTTTGAAAGATCGAATGAGTAAAGGTTATCCTTAACTTTACTCATTGTAGAACTCTTAGCCTTCCACGCGAAAAACGGGTCTCCGCCTCTCTGCCATACATAGCAAAAAACTGTTTTAAAATTTTTCCAGCCCGTTGCGTCAAAATAAATCAGACTGCCTGCGCCTGTCGCGGAGCTGTCGGTATCGGCTCCCACCGGCTCGCCTGCCTCTGCTCCTACAGCAGACAAGCTCGCGTCGGCGCCTGCGGATTCTTCGTCCGTAACTGCCGCGGAAACAGAAAGCACGGGAACTGCAAGCATTATTGCTGCAAGCGCCGCGGTTATAATTCTTTTGAACATAAATATTACCTCCTAAATCGTTTTAAAACCGAACATTGTTCAGTTAATAAGAAAGCGGGCTCTGCACGCTTTTCTTCAATCACCGCACGTTCGGACTACAGCAAACTGTGCAGTAATTTCTAATATTTTTAATTTACAGAAAATTGTGTTTCATGTAAATTAAAAGACTTTTTCGGGTCGGTTTTCGGGGTGATACAACCGACCCGAAAATAAACCCGAGGTATATCTTTGGGTATCGAGCGCTTTGTTCAGAACACCTTGAATTTATTTGTTATAATAATATCACTGTGGTCTGTAGATAAACTGGAATCTATCTGGATTTAATATGAATTTTAAAAAATTTTTAAATTTTTTTCATTTCGCAGAGCAACCTATTTCTTAAAACATTTTACCCCTGTCCAGCAAAAGAACAGGGGTAAAAATAGGGTCTGCGCTAATGCGCAGACCCTTGATTATGTCTTAATTGGTAGTGTGGTTACGACCGTAAATCAGTCTTCTTTTCTTCTGCGGGAAACAAACATTACGCCTGCAGCTGCGAGCATTACGCCGCCGAGAACGAAGAGAATTGTATCCTCCTGACCGTCAGAGCCTGAACCTGAACGGTTGCTTCCTGATGAAGACGAACTACCTGAGGAACCGGAACCGCTGCTGCCTGAGCTTGAACCGCTGTCGGCAATATCATTGATGTCGCCGCCGCCGGACTTAACTTCATCAGCCTTCTCCTTAGCAGCCTTTTCATCTACCTTTACTTCCTTAGCGGACGGATAAGCCTTCTTGAATGCACTTGTAAGGATTTTCTCCATATCTTTATAGTCAGCATCCTGGAGAGTATCGCTGTCCTTTGCAAGGATGTATGTGTAGATAGCCTGAATATCGTCAGCAGTCTTTACGTTGAACTTCGGATACGCCTTAGCAAGTGTAGCCGTAGCGTCTACAGTTTTGCTGTTGAAGTAGTTCGGGAGCCAGTCGCCGATAACAGCGTTGCCGCTTTCGTTCGGGCAGAGAACAGAACCGATGATGTTGCCGATTGAAGAGATAGCAAGGTGAGGACCGTAGTTCTTGCTGTTTGTTGTCCAAACAGCCTCGTTAGCCTGCTTCTCGGAGTCAACCGCATTCTCAATCATTTTGCCTGTAATCTTAGCTGTGTCGCCGATGCAGGGCTTGCCGAATGTCTGGTCAAAAGTCTGAACGCCAGTGTTAGCGCTGAAGATTACGCAGTAGTCTACGCCGTCCTTGAGTCCGCCCTCAACCTGTGTTGAAGCGTCAAGGTTAGAAAGATCGTAAGAATAGAGACCGGTCTTACCCTTAACAGGCTGACACATCTCTTTCTTAGCCTGCCAAGCGAAGAAAGCGTCGCCGCCTCTTACCCAGATATGGCAGTAAACTGTCTGGAAGTTCTTCCAGCCTGTTGTGTTAAAATAAATAACATTGTCAGCACCTGTAGCAGCGCTGTCTGTGTCTGCGCCTGCAGAGTTGCTGACTTCTGCGCTAACGCCGGAGTCGGAAACAACCGCGGCAGAAGCACTGATAGCCGCAATGGAAAGAACCATTACAACTGCTAAAGCAATAGAAACAATTTTCTTTAACATTTTTAAAATCTCCTCCAAAAAAATTATTAAGACATAGTCCTATTGCCTTTATTATACAACATTGGTTACAATTTCGCAATAAAAAAATATTTAAATTTAAACGGCGATTTGCACAAAGATTTAGTATACACTTTGAGCAACATTCACAAAGTTTGGACAAATTACCGAAAGAAGTTATATTTGCGGTAAATACCTGTTATGCAATACGAATTATTTTAATCTTAGAGGTTTTCCCTAAAAGTAAACACTCCGCCGATTTAAACGGCGGAGTGAAGATTCCGATTTTATTCTTCCCCGTTTTTCTTAGTAAAGTGGCGGCGGAGAATTACAACTGCTATAATCGCCAAGACTACTATTATAATGCTTACAACGGTCACGACTGTCATAGTATTGTCCTCGCCGCGGCTCACATCAACTGCACTTTCCGCAGTGCTCGCCGCTTCGGTGACTCCCGTTACGGCAATGTGATTCTCTCCCGAGCCGTTCTTTTCGCCCTTGCCGTCCTTGTAGTTTACAAAGCTGCCCTGATACTGGTTTCGCAAAGCGCCGTTTTCATTGATAATTGGAGTAGCGTTTTTGATAACGGTTTTACCGTTTATGGCAATATCGTTGGTTAGGGTAAAGCTCTTGAGGTAGGTAACATCAGAACCGTACATCTCGGTAATAAAATATGTAATCGCGGTGTCTCCCGCCTTTTTCACCTTGAAATCAACCGTAACGAGCGGACTTTTTTTCGCGAAATCGGCAAGATTAGTTACGTCAGTCCAAGTAAACGGAATAATATCGTCAAGCTTGGCATTGCTCACAACTCCGCTCATAGTAGGGAAGTCGAGAGAGTCCTCGTCAACCTCAAGATACTCGCTGTCGTACATAAGCTGCATTTGAAGTCCTTCGAGCTTCTCGGTACAATCCCCCATATTTAGGGTAAAGGTGACAGTGTCGCCTTTTTTCGCTGTAGCGTCCTCGTTTACGGTCAGCTCGCCTTTAGCGGCAAAAGCGGTAATTATGCTAAGTGAAAAAACCAGCGATGCAAGCAAAACGGCAAAAGAAATTTTAATAACTTTACTCATATTAAATCCCGACTTTCGTTATTTCATTAATAAATGGATAAAATAATTATATACTATTGTAACAAAAATTTCAATGTAAACTTTTTGGGACAAATTTGTAAGAAAAAAGGCTCTCAAAAATGAGAGCCCAAAGATCAGTCATGCTTTTCATGCGCAAGATACACAGGCACATACGCAGATGCTACAAATATAAGTAACATAACCTCCGCTACCGTGCCCGAACTGCCAACGCCGCCGCCCAAAAGGGCGAAAATAACGTACATCACTGCAATAAGGCAGAGTACAAGCACAAGGCTGACCGCCTTGATATGTTTTTGCAACATAACCTTCCCCCGTTTTCACACACTTCATCCCTAACGGTGTGGAATATTATAATTCGCACAGAGAATAAAGTCAATCACAATTACAACATTTAAATTGTACGTTACAAGATTGTAAAAATAACGCTAAATTCTTACATATATTATATTCCGATATTTATGCTTTATTCGTAGCCGTTCCTGTTGTGACTCTGCCAGTTCCAGCTGTCGCGGCACATATCCTCAAGATTTTTTTCAGCCTTCCAGCCGAGCAGCTTATACGCCTTATCGGCATTTGCGTAGCATTCGGCGACATCTCCGGGTCTGCGCGGCTTAATTGCATACGGAATATCAATATTATTAACCTTCATAAACTCGTTGACAATATCGAGCACGCTGTAGCCCACGCCCGTTCCGATATTGAATATCTCCGTGCCCTTATGCTCAGCCGCATAATCGAGCGCCTTTACGTGAGCTTTAGCGAGGTCGACAACGTGGATATAATCTCGCACACCCGTGCCGTCGTGAGTCGGGTAATCGTTACCGAATACGCCGAGCTGCTCAAGCTTACCTGCCGCAACCTGAGTGATATAGGGCATAAGGTTGTTAGGTATTCCGTTCGGATTTTCGCCTATTCTGCCGCTCTCGTGAGCGCCTATCGGGTTAAAATATCTCAAAAGAACAACAGAGAGGTTTTCGTCAGCCGCCGCCGTATCCGTAAGAATCTGTTCGTTCATAAGCTTAGTCCAGCCGTAGGGATTGGTACAGCCCGTGGGCATACCTTCAACGAGCGGAACTTTCTCGGGAACTCCGTAAACCGTCGCCGAGGAGCTGAAAACAAAATTATTCACGCCGTATTTCTTCATAACCTCAAGGAGCGCTAGTGTGGAATCAATATTATTGCGGTAGTAGCGGAGCGGAACAGAGCAGCTCTCGCCCACGGCTTTCAGTCCCGCGAAGTGGATAACGGCGTCGAAGTTATTTTCGGAGAACATCCTGTCCACCGCTTCTTTATCGCAAACGTCAATTTCATAAACGGGAACAGACGCACCCGTGATTTCCTGAACGCGGCGCACAGCTTCAGGACAGCTGTTGTCATAGTTGTCTGCGACTACAGGCGTATGACCCGCGTTAATCAGCTCAATGCAGGTGTGAGTTCCGATGTATCCGGCGCCGCCGGTAAGTAAAACCTTCATAATGTCACCTTACGCTTTCTCGGGCTCGGGATAATCCACGCCGAATGTCTCCACCGTCACCTTTTCCATAATCTGCGGGTCAAGCGGTTTGTCGGAGAAATCCGTGTCGCACTCGGCAATCTCATTAACAACGTCCATACCCTCGATAACCTTTCCGAAGGCGGCGTATTGACCGTCGAGGTGCGGAGCAGCTTTGTGCATAATAAAAAACTGCGAGCCCGCGCTGTCGGGCATCATAGAACGAGCCATAGAGAGCACGCCCTCTGTGTGCTTTAAGGTATTCGCAAAACCGTTTTGCATAAACTCACCGCGGATATGATAACCGGGGCCTCCCATACCCGTACCCTCGGGACAACCGCCCTGAATCATGAATCCGTATATTACACGGTGAAAGGTGAGTCCGTCGTAAAAGCCCTTATTGATAAGGCTGATAAAATTATTCACTGTATTCGGAGCAATTTCGGGATAAAGCTCCGCCTTGATGGTTTTTCCTGCATTTGTCGTAATCGTAACAATAGGATTGCTCAAATAAATCTTCCTTTCGGTCATATGATGTGACTATTTTATATTATTTTGGCAAAATTATCAAGTTTCATTTGTAATTTTATTATCATTATGATATTATAATTATAACAATCCAAAATTCCAGAGGTATTTACCATGAAAATAAAAGAATCCGCCGAAGACTATCTTGAAACGATATTAATTCTAAGCAAATCTAAAGAGCACGTCCGTTCTATCGACATCGTAAAGCGTATGGAGCTAAGCAAGCCGAGCGTAAGCGTAGCGATGAAAAAGCTGAGAGAAAACGGTTTTATCAGTATGGACGGCGAGGGCTTCATCACCCTGTGCGACAGCGGCAGAAAGATTGCCGAGAAAATTTACGAGAGACACGAGTTCATTTCGCAGTGGCTCGAAGATTTAGGTGTGAGCGGAGAGACTGCGCTCGCTGACGCGTGCAGGATTGAGCATGTCCTCTCGGACGAAACCTTCGCCGCTATCAAGAAAAAATACAGCGGAAGAAAATGCCGCGGATGCAACGGCTGCTCATAAAATTAAACTTTCCCCGGTTGGCTTAAGCCTTTTAGCTTCGTCAATCGGGGATTTTTCATATCGCACGACGGCGCCCACCGATTTCTCGGTAGGCGCCGCCGTTTAAGAACATATAGGGGAAAATAAAGTTGGATTACTTATAATTACTTAACTTTTACATTAAGGGAAAGTTTTTTACCGTTCACATAGATTTTCAAAGTGGTTTTACCTCTCTTAATTCCTTTTACGGTAATAGTTTCAGAGGTTTTCTTCGAGGTGATTTTAGCATATTTTGTGCTTGTGTATTTGTTGTTTATACTCTTAACCTTTCCGCTGATTTTAACTTTGACTTTACCGCCCTTTTTAACGGTAACAGATTTAACCTTTTTGCCGTTTCGGGTCAGCTTAGGATTATTCTTAACTATAACCTTACAGCTTATCTGCTTTCCGTTTTTGAGCTTTATACTGAGTTTGGTTGTGCCCTTCGACATTGCGGCAAGGTCAGTGAGTTTATATTTATCCTTAACAAGCTTTGCAACTTTCGGATCGGAATTCTTTATTTTTCCGCCTTTGCTGTCCGCGCTGAGATGGAATTCACCGTATGTTTCGCCTGCGTTCAGCGTGATAACATTCTCCGTAAGCTTAGCCACATATTTAACCTTGCTCAGAGTATCGGATATGGTTTTTAGGTGTTTCTTGGTTATGATATCCTTTTCATAAGCCTCATATATCTTGTATTCCTTACCCTTATTTGAGTCATAGATATATGCCTCATATCCGCTGCCTGACGCAACATAAAGGTACTTGTCAATATTGTGGTAAATCATCGCGCAGGTTGACGTCTCGTGATCGTAGTGCACAAGATACAGACCGCCCGTGAGCTTTTTAAACACATCGACCTCAAAGTCATTGGCGGTGTAGAGCTTATCGTCCGGTTTCCTGCCCTCGTTATAGTTATCTGCAAGATACTGCTTATATTTGCCGAGTGGAGTGTTGTCGGGTTTGGCAGGTGTGGTCACATCTGGTTGTGTGACAGAAGATTCCTTTTTAACAATATTGAAAGTATATGGCTGAGGATTGGTGTTAATAAGTTCAACTACTTTCTCAATGTCAACAATCTTTCCGTCATATGCCTCGCCGAGGTTGTAAACCTTGCCATCGCCTACGATGAACAGTCCTAAATCCTCGGGAGTCACATTTCCTACCTGTCCGCCTGTTTCGCGGAAGATATAGTTGCCGTACTCGAATTCTATCATCCATGTGCAAACCTCTTCGGGGATATTATAATAAAGGTCATATCCCTCTGCAACCTCTCCGAGGTCAACAATATTGCGGAATTGATCACCGTATCGCTCCTCTATAAGCTGTGCCGCTGTTGAGCTTGTAATCTTGAACTTATGCTCCGCGGGCGCATTTTTTATAAGGTCAATAATGTCTACTGCCAAATACTTTTCCTTTACATCCTCTAGCTTGCTGAACTTGCCGTCGGAATACACATACAGTCCCGCGCCTGTGGTATAGTCTGTAGCAGGCGACCACACGGTGTACTCTCCGATTTTGACAGAACTGCCCTCTATCGGCTGTTCGAGGTGATAACCGTAAACCAGTATATCATCTTGATATCCTATATTCCCAAGCTCAGCGTAATCTTTAAGGTAGTTTTCATCAACCTTATCTTTATAGATTTCGTTTAGGTAATCAATGAATTTTTCCTTTAGCGGCTTTTCTTCTGTTTTCTCAACCGTAAAGGTGTAGTCAATATCCTTTGCCTTTATAAGCGCAACTATATTGTCCATTTTGAAATTGGAGTTTTTGCTGGCTTCTTCGAGATTAAATACTTCTCCGTTGCCCACAACATATAGTCCTAAGTCCTCGGGAATATCAGAGCCTACCTGACCGCCGCTTTCCGTAAACGTATATCCTCCGTACTCAAATCTAAAAGCGCAAGTGACTATCATTTCGGGTACATTGTAGTAGAGCCGATATGTGGAGTAAACGCTTCCGAGGTCAACGAGATTGAATTTCCTACCGTTGTAACGCTTTTCTAACTGAGCATTCACATCGTCCATATTAATAATACTGAAATTATACGGAATATCCTCCCTTGATTTAATAAGCTCAACCGCCGCGTCAGGGTCAGTAATACCCTTTTCAATAGCCTCGGAGAGCATAATCTTCTCTTCGCCCTTTCCGACGAATAAACCAAGAGCCTCTTCTCCGCTTCCGTTGCAGCTGGTGAATGTGTATTTCCCGTAAACTACGTCGAAAAATTTCATCCACGTCGGAGGCGGTATATTATTATAATACAGCTTGTAGCCGTCCTTCAACTCGCCGATTACATAACAATCGAGATTCGGCTCGCCGCTGCTCTTTACTGATACTGTAAAGTGGAACGGAACATCGTCGTTTAGTCCTATAAGCTCGACAACCTTGTCAATATTTGTAACTCCGCTGTTAAATGCCTCGGACAGATTAAGGACAGTGTTATTGCCGATGATATAAAGTCCGAGCGCGGCTTCGTGCTCGCTCAGAGACTGAGTAAAAACATATTTTCCGAACACAACGTCAAACATCTTCTCCCACGGCGGGTTAAAATCGAGCTGATAGTAGAGCTTATAGCCCTCTGAAACCTCTCCCAACTCATAAATCGTGTATGGGTTTTCGGATTTTTTCGTGCGTTCCACAAGAAGCTCCCTGTCGGTTTTAGCGCTGCTCGGAACAGTACTTTCTGTAATATTGCTCTCTGTCGGTTCTGTAGAATCGCTCTCTGCGGAGGTTGTCGGCTGTGTGACAGCAGTGGGATTCGTATTGGTTGATACAGATTCGGTCGGTTCAGTGGATTTGCTTTCCTCAAGCGCGCTTAAAGCGTCTTTCAGCTTATCCCTGTACTCGTCCAGTTCCTCCTGGGAACCCGCGTAATAGTATGCTGCGCGCGCCGCATCCAGAAGATCCTTGAGCTCCTGATAATTAGGTAGCGAATTTACGTCGTTGTTCAATATAATTTTATCAAGCTTCTCTATAAGCGACCAAAGCTCGGTCTTATCTCCGTAAAAAGGCTCTAAATTATCAAACGCCTTTAAAAGTTCGTCTTTCGCCTTTGTAAGCTGCTCGGCGGTTGCGTTATCATCTTTAAGCATATTTTTGGCATTGTTGAGCGCCTCGATATAAGCGTTCCAGGATTCATCCGTCCACGCGCCGCCTACAGGAAGTCCTGTTTCCACCGTTTCTACAGTTTTCTTCAGTTCCTCTCTAGCCTGCTCTTCGGACTGTTCCTGCGGGGTGCTCGAAGCTGTAGGGTCGGTTTCGCCTATCTTTTTAAGGCTTTTGTACGCTTCCTCAAGATTCAAATATGCGTCTTCCATTGAAAAATAGTATTCCCAATAGACCATACCCGGCTCGCTCATTAAAGCATCCTGAGCCGCCATATAAGCGTCATAATAGGCGTCGTAGGACTCCTTAGTGTAAATAGAGTAGTAGTACTCTTTACTCTGCTCAAAGTTCATCGAATGGAATGCCAAAAGAGCGGAAAGCTCGCTTTTCCAGTCTACCTCATCAACTCTGATGAGCATGCTTTCGGCTGTCCTTATTTCATCCAAAGCGTCTTTAAGCTCTGTCTCGGAGGCATTGGAATTTTTCAGCACCTCTGCCGCATTTTCAACAGCTTCGGTCAGAGCATCCATACTCTTCTGCGTATAGTAGCTTCCGGGAGCATAGTAACCGCCGCTCTGATACAGGTCTACAAATTCCTTAAGCTCGTCGCGCACACTGTTTTGCGTATAAGCTGAATCCGCGTTGTATGCCGCTGATACGCTCAGTGTCGGAATCACGGAAAGCAACATCAAACACGCGAGAACTACCGCTGTGATTTTTTTCATTTAAATCTCTCCTTCTTGTAAATTTTGCGGAGTTTTTAACTTCTATTATCTATAACTCTTCTAAATCGGTTTTTGTGACAGCTTTTTTAAAATTTTTTTATTAATTTACTGTTATTTATAAAACTATCTGACCACTACTTTAAGACTCAGTTTTACTCCGTTGACCTTTATTTTCAGAGTAGTCTTTCCCCTGCGCAGCGCACGAATTTTAAGTTTTTTCGCCGTGCGCGCTGAAATAACTCTCGCAATTTTTGTGCTCTTATATGTATTTTTTACGTTTGTAGATTTTCTGTAAATCTTCACGCTCTTTATCTGCCCTTTTTTAAGTCTGATTTTCTTTGCGGACAGCTTCGGAGAATTAACAACGTTTATAAGACAGGTTGCCGCCTTTTTCTTTTTGTACTTAACGTTAATTTTTGCAACTCCGCGTTTGAGAGCATAAACCTTGCCCTTGCCTGTGACCTTTGCCACCTTTTTGTTGCTTGAAGAGAAGGTTACGGATACCTTTTTTCCGTTTTTGTCGGTAGCCTTAAGGGTGATTACCTTTCCGGCCTGCAATGTGGCGGCAATAATGTTAAGCTTTATCGACGGACTTTTCTGCGGTTTATTCTCGTTAGGTTTTACCGTGGGGCTCTCCGTCGGGTCCGTGGAAGGCTCAGGAGGTTGGGTAGGAGGCGGAGGCTCGTTGGTCGGTTCTTGGGTAGTGGGCTCTGTTATTGGTGTGGGAACGGTGGGTGCTAAAGTCGATTCCATTGTATCGGTTTGCGCTGTAGACGGTATTGCCGAAGGATGTGAATCGCTGGGAGGATTTACTGTCGGATCGCAGGACGAATCGGGCGGCGGAGTAAAGCCCGGACCGCCGCTGTCCGAGGAAGGCTCGAACGGGTCTGTACCATCTTTCATAGAATACGAAAGAGTGAGAGACCCGTCGCCATTTTCAACGAGTCTGAAGCAAATATCAACTCCGGCAGGAACATACAGCTTGTTAGAATTCTCGCCTGTTACGGAGGTACTGTAAAGGGTCGCAGAGCTGACGTTTGTTCCGAGCCAGCCGTCGGTCATATACCATTCTGCGTTATTCTCTTCTTTTACTCCTACATACGCGTCCTCGTTAAGGGTAACCGTCAACTGACCGTGTTCAAATCTGAGAATACCCATTTGATCAGCATTTTCCTCGCAGGCGTAGTTTTGTCCGAATATCCAGCCGAACAGATAATAGACCTTGTTCGAGCCTGTACTGAATTTTTCCCGAGGATTTGGAGAGCCTTTTGTTACTGTCCATTTATCAAACGGTGTTACCGAGTTTTCCTTTTTTTCGTTTATAGCTTTTACTACAGATTTCAACCCGCTGTCGCCTATCAAATCGCCGTAAGCTCTCTCGAGCGGAACGATCTGCTCACCGTCCGAAAGACTCAGACCAAGCTCGTCGCTGTATGTGGTAAAGTAAAAATTTCCTATAACGCGCGTATAGTTCTCGCTTGTCCGCGCGGTTTTTGTGTCGTAAAGCAGAGTGTAATCTTCCGCTTTCCCAAGCTTTATATAACGTGTGGTGTCTTCAGGTTTATACTCAGCAGCACTCACGCTTAATGTGCTCAGGCACAGCACCAGTACGAGCACTATCGAAGTAATTTTTCTCATCACTCTGCCTCCCCTTCCGCCGCTGCCGACGCGGCAATTTTCAGCATTTCGCTCTCCTCTTCAAACCCTACAAGTTCAAACACATATCCGTCTTTTTCCCACACGAGCATAACCGCCTTGTCGTCAGATGTTCTGATAATGTAATCTATGCCTTCAAAGCTTTGCGTGCGAATTTCGGAAAATCCGCTGTCCGAAGCGGATTTGTAGGAGCTTTTCGTGTACTGTCCGAAGCTGAGATAATCGTCGCCGCTGACATATAGCCTGAACGCGCTGAGCTTTTCCGTGTATCTGTCGTCTAAGGCGTATCCTTCGGGTACAAATAAAAGAGAATATGCAGTTTCAATCGTCTGTGGGTAGGTCTGAGCCTCGGTGTTATACTCAAGAAAGTCGACCTCTGAACCGCGTGACACAAAAAAACCGAGCACAGCCTCGCGTATTGCACCCACCGACATTGCAGAGGCAAGCAGTATGAGCGCCGCAACGAGCGCCGATATGACTCTGCGCGAACGCGTATAGGTTATTTTGTGGTACACATTCGTTTGAGACTTGATGAGCTTTTGCATTTTCCTTTTAAACTTGTCGGAAGGAATTATGACCTCGGTTACGGTAAGGGTTGAAAGCCAACTCTCCTCACACAGTTCAAGCGCCTGTATAAGTACATTATCATTCGGAAAATTTTCCATTGTGTTACTCCTCTCCCAAAAGCCGCTTAAGCTCGCGGCGCGCACGCTCAAGTCTTTTGCGTACTACCGTCTCGGACACTCCCAGAGCCGAGGCTATCTCTCTGTTGGTAAGCTGATTGAGGTATTTGAGCATCATTACCCTGCTGTACTGCTCGGGAAGCTCTCTAATCTTCTGTGCTACATATTCGGCGCTGATTCTACCCTCCGCCGTCTCAGTAGTATTGACGGACGAACGGTAATTTTCGTCTAGGGGCACGGCATTTTGCCGCGTATTCTTAATATACATAGTCTTCGCGACGTTCTCGGTGACAATCATAATAAATCCCTTAGTGCGCGGACTTTCGACCTCGCCAATCTTCGAGATATTCTTCAAAATGCGGATAAACGCGTTGTGGACCGCGTCCTCCGCAAGTCCCGTGTCGTTCAGAATTTCGTAAGAACGGCTGAGCATAAGACCACGGTAGTAAATATAAATCTGTTCAAATTTCGACTTTTCTTCCGCGCCGTCAACGAGCGCAAGATAAAACTGTAGCATATTTTCCCCTGATGCGTGTGCATCAAATGCACGCTTTCCCAAAATGTTTTCTATATACTATAACCTTGGGAAAATGACTTTTGTGACAGGATTTTCAAAAAAATTATAAAACATTTAAAATAAAAATACAACAGTTGATACTATGCATAAAAATGGAAATAAATATTGAATAAAAAAGTTGACGGAACAGAAAAGTTGTGGTATAATGCAGAAGTTGAAATACTTCCGGGTGTGGCGCAGTTTGGTAGCGCGCTTGAATGGGGTTCAAGAGGCCGCTGGTTCGACTCCAGTCACTCGGACCATAACAAAAGGTATCCGTTCGGATACCTTTGTTTTTTGTCAAAAATCAGAAAAAGCTTGCGGCCTCTTGAAGCCGACCGTTAAGAAAATCGTCCTGTGGACGATTTTTAGGGAGGAGCGTTTATATCTGTTAACCAATGCAACACGCCCCGATAAGCGATTTTAAACACTTCCTATATATAAACCAACCGCTGGTTCGACTCCAGTCACTCGGACCATAAAGTATAAAGATTACCTGCCTTTATACTTACAATCATTATAGGTGTAAGTTTCAAGTGTTCAACAATTGAAGTTATTATTTTTTTAAGGTGCGAAGGAAAACTAAAAAAATATGCCCTACCCTTCTTTCAACAAAGAGAGTAAGACAAACTTCAAAAAAGTGGTGCTTGACAAAACTATCAACTTATATCATAATGATACCGTTATGTTGATAGCGTTTAATCATTGAGTGTTTTGGCTTAATCTCAATGGTGAAGGGATTGAATTATTGGCGTAATTCAATACCGAACGTATAATTTAATTTTCTTGCTTAATTATAGCAATACGACTAAATTTTATCAACTAATTACGGGCAAGGTTGATTAGGACGGTTGGACGTTTTGTTCAACCGTCTTTTTCTTTTTTTATGTAATATATATAGAAATTATGCCGTTTCCTTCCTATTAAGAAGTAAGCACATTTTGGGAGCAGTATAAATATTGCACAAACGCAAGTGTATTTTTTTGTGAATGTTTAATGAATATGAAATTATGCAGAATTTATATGTTTTTGCAAAGCAAAAAGCTCTAGATATAAAATTAACTTCTTATCAAGAGGTATCAAGCCGATACCTCTTATCAAGAAGTAGTTTTTATAAAGAAATCACTTATAAAGCAAAAATTTCAAAAATAACTTCTTATCAAGAGGTATCAAACTGATACCTCTTATCAAGAAGTAGTTAAATAAAATATAAAGAAAAAGTCTTGTTTTTTAAAATTTTTTTTAAAACTTTTTAAAAAATCTCATAAAAGTGTGGACTTTTCGAGAACTTTGTGATATTCTAAAAGTATAGTGTACAAGTATACCCAAGAGCAAATAGCATTTTTTAAGTATTTTCGGCTCCCCTATCGGGAGTTTTTTTATTTGCGAAAATCCGTACTACTTCTTATCAAGAGGTATTAAACTGATACCTCTTATCAAGAAGTAGTTAAATAAAATATAAAGAAAAAGTCTGATATTTTAAAATTTTTTTAATTTTTTTAAAAAAATCTTATAAAAGTGTGGACTTTTCGAGAACTTTGTGATATTCTAAAAGTATAGTGTATAAGTATACCCAAGAGCAAATAGCATTTTTTAAGCATTTTCGGCTCCCTTATCGGGAGTTTTTTTATTTGCAAAAATCCGTACTACTTCTTATCAAGAGGTATTAAACTGATACCTCTTATCAAGAAGTAGTTTTTATAAAGAAATCACTTATAAAGCAAGAATTTTAAAAAATAACTTCTTATCAAGAGGTATCAAACTGATACCTCTTATCAAGAAGTAGTTAAATAAAATATAAAGAAAAAGTCTTGTTTTTTAAAATTTTTTTTAAAACTTTTTAAAAAATCTCATAAAAGTGTGGACTTTTCGAGAACTTTGTGATATTCTAAAAGTATAGTGTACAAGTATACCCAAGAGCAAATAGCATTTTTTAAGTATTTTCGGCTCCCCTATCGGGAGTTTTTTTATTTGCGAAAATCCGTACTACTTCTTATCAAGAGGTATTAAACTGATACCTCTTATCAAGAAGTAAATTAAATAGATAAGGATGATACAAGTGACAGAAAAACAAGAATTACTTTTTTTGAGAATGGGTAAAACAATTGACAAGATAGAAAGCTGTTCTCATTTTATTTCAAGAGCGCAAACAGAATATTTACAAGGGCAGCATTTAGAAAATGTGCAACAGTTACTTTTAATAGAGAGTAAAAGGCTGGCTGAATGTGTAAACGAATGTAGAGATTATTATTCTTCAATCCCTCTATCCCCTACCAAGGCCAAAAATGTTTTTGACATTCAAGTAGCAAATTCATTAAATATATCTTTTTCTGAAATAGCTTTTAAAAACTTTTCAGCTTACAAATTAACCTTTCCTCTCGTTCTTGAAAGAAACTATACAGACAAAACTTTATGGACTAATAGTTTTGTGTCAGTATTGTCAAAGTACAAGGGAATAAAAAAACTTGACAATCCTGCAATTGTGTTTGAACATCATTTTGATAAATACGGAAATCAAAACAATTTGAAAGATGTAGATAATTATGATAAATCAATGATTATTAATATGTTGCAGATGTATCTCATCTCAGATGACCGTAGAGCTGCAATAATTGATATTAATAAATCCGATTCAGTTAAAAACAAAACTGTTATATATGTTTTTGATAATAAAAATTTAAGTGATTTTTTTATTGAAACAAAAAAATAAATACTACACTCAGCCCCCTTTTTTTTTAAAAGTTGAGTGTAGTATTTTTTATACTCTAAATCCCCATTCCTATCACAAACCGACAGTTTTGTGAGCACATTTCTCTAAGGTAGTTACTGCTGAAAAAAGTTATTTTAACTTTTTTACAACATTAAACTGGATTATAGTCAATAAAGTGGACAAGTAAAATTATGAAAAATAAATATTTTCTATTTGATTAGGAGAAAGACCGTT
>CANQOP010000025.1 GCA_947625485.1 uncultured Clostridia bacterium
CCTGCCGATTACATTAATTCTTTCCTCTCTACCGGTGAAGTTTTCTAATTTTGTAACACATCATTGACAAACCTACACGCTTTAAAAAGAAAAAGGCAGAGGTCGCTATGACCTCTGCCCGAAAAGCTCAAATCAGGAATTAGCCTCGATATAGTTAACAAGAGCGCCGACTGTCTTAATGTTCTCAATTTCGTCGTCCGGAACCTCGATTTCAAACTCGTCCTCGATTGACATAAGTAAATCTACTACGTCAAGGGAATCTGCGCCTAAGTCCTCCTGAAGATCTGTATCATCAGTGATTTTGTCCTCTTCAACGTCAAACTGTTCAGCTAAGATAGCTTTAACTTTCTCTAATACCATTTTTATTATCCTCCTGTAAATAATTTTCTCAGCTATCGACCTTTTTGTGGACAAAAAGGCGATTTTTTGCTACAATGGTTTAGCCAACAGTTTTATAACTGTTGTTACTAGACTATATTATTAGTAAATTACCACTTTGTCAATAATTATTTCAAAAATTTTACTTTTTTTCGGATTATATTTTAATTATGGGGGTTTTTGCTTGAGTAAAAAAAATTTTGCCGTGATCGGACATCCTATCGGACACACGATGTCACCGTTTATTCATAAGAGACTTTTTGAGCTTTCGGGCGTAGAAGCCGAATACGGTGTGATTGACGTAGCTCCCGAAAATTTAGCGAGCGAATATAACAATATTCTCAAGTCGCTTGACGGATATAATATTACCATTCCGCACAAGCAGGCGATTATTCCTCTGCTCGATGATATTGACAGTAAGGCGAAAATGTACGGGAGCGTGAACACTGTCGCAAACCGCGGCGGCAAGGCTGTGGGCTATACTACAGACCCCGACGGATTTCTCAAGGCGCTCGGATATGCGGGTATTCCGCTCGACGGACGTGTAGTTATCCTTGGGTGCGGAGGAGTCGCGAGGACATTCGCGTATGAAACTCTCCTTAAAGGAGTTCCGCTCGAATTTGCTATCCGTGCCGAGGATAAGAAAATGGCGGAAAAGCTGATTGGGGAAATTAACTCCGTCCTAAAAAGTCCTAAGGTGAGCTATTGTACGATACCCGAGCTTAGCGGCGATATTACGACCCTCATAAACGCCACTCCTATAGGTATGTCGCCGAAGTCTGACGCTCAGCCCGTGTCCGACGAGGTGATTGCGAGGGCGGAGAATGTTTTTGACGCAGTTTACAATCCGCTTGAGACTGTTCTTATAAAGAAAGCGAAGTCAAACGGCAGCCGCGCGCAGGGCGGTATGTCAATGCTCGTGTGGCAGGCTGTTGTGTCGCACCTCCACTGGGACGGAAGCACATATGACTCTAAGGATATTGAAAAGCTCTGTACCGACGCCGCAGAGGAGCTGATGAAAAGATGAAGAACATAATCCTCTGCGGATTTATGGGATGCGGAAAATCAACAGTCGGCAGAAAGCTTTCAAACCGCGCTAATATGGAATTTGTCGATATGGACAGATACATAGAGGATAAGGCAGGAATGACTGTTAAGGAGATTTTTAAAAAATACGGTGAACAGAAATTCCGTGATATGGAAAGAGAAGCGTGCAGAGAGCTTGCAGAGCGCAGTAACCTCGTCATAGCGGCAGGCGGCGGAACTCTCACATTTCCCGAGAACGTCGAGACGCTGAGACGTACGGGAAGAATAGTGCTTATAGACGTAAAGTACGAATTGTTGTGCGAACGGCTCAAGCACGACAAAAACCGTCCGCTCTTACAGGTCGAAAACAGAAACGAGAAAATACGCGCCTTGCTTAACGAGCGTATGCCGCTGTATAGCCGCGCCGCAAGCGTAGTGGTAAACGGAAATTTTGGCTCGGACGATGTTGCGGCGAATATATTGGCGATTTTGCACTAAACAGTTGACATTAACGCTTTAAAGTGCTAAAATATATCGAGTTAATATGAAAAGGAATGAATAGATATGATTATTGTACTTAAACCCGAAGTAACCAAGGAACAGCAGATTCAGTTTTCCGAAATGCTCAAGGAAAATTACGACGTCAAGGTCAACGTTTGGAACGGAGTACACTCCACTGTTCTCGGTCTTCTCGGAGATACTACCCAGATAGATATTGAGTATATTGACGCTCAGGATATTGTTGAGAGTGTAAAGCGCGTTCAGGAGCCATATAAGAAAGCTAACAGAAAGTTTCACCCCGAAAACACGGTCATAGACCTTGGAAACGGACTGAAAATCGGAGACGGCAGCCTGCAGATTATGGCAGGTCCCTGCTCGGTAGAGAGCGAGGAGCAGATTGTAGAGATTGCGAAGTCCGTCAAAAAGAGCGGCGCTACTCTACTGCGCGGAGGAGCGTTTAAGCCGAGGACTTCTCCCTACGCTTTTCAGGGTCTTAAATCACAGGGCCTCGACCTTTTGAAAATCGCGCGCAAGGAAACGGGACTTCCGATAGTTACGGAAATTATGCGCAGCTCGCATATTGATATGTTTGAGTCGGTTGACATCATTCAGGTCGGCGCCAGGAATATGCAGAACTTCGAGCTTTTAAAGGAGCTCGGAAAAATTGATAAACCTATACTTTTAAAGAGAGGTCTTTCCGCGACTATAGAGGAGTGGCTTATGTCCGCCGAGTACATAATGGCAGGAGGTAACAGCAAGGTTATTCTCTGCGAAAGAGGTATCCGTACCTACGAAAACTTTACCAGAAATACCCTGGATATATCCGCTATTCCGATAGTTAAGAAGCTCTCGCACCTTCCCGTTATCGTTGACCCAAGCCACGCGTCGGGAAAGAGCTGGCTTGTTGAGCCGCTTGCTATGGCGGCGGTTGCCGCAGGCGCGGACGGTCTTATTATCGAGGTGCATAACGACCCGCCTCACGCTCTCTCAGACGGCGCGCAGTCGCTCACGCCGGAGCAGTTTGACAGGACGGCAAAGAAAATTTTAAATCTGAAGCAGTCGCTTAATTCCTAAAAAAGTGAATATTAATAAAGGTGATATTATGAACATTGCAGTCATCGGTATGGGAATTATCGGCGGCAGCTTTTGTAAGGCGTTAAAAAAATACACCGACCACCATATAATTGGTATTAACCGCACGCAGTCTACGCTTAAAAGGGCGTTTGACGACGGAGTAATTGACGAAATGGGCGACGAGCACAGTCTATCGAAGGCTGACGTTATAATACTTGCGATATACCCGCAGGCGGCGATTGATTATGTGGAAAAGTACGGACAGTTTATAAAAAAGGGCAGTATTGTCACGGATTCGTCGGGTATCAAGGAAGAAATCTGTCCTAAGCTAACGGCTCTCTCCGAGAAATTCGGCTTTGAGTTCGTGGGCAGTCATCCAATGGCGGGAAAAGAAACCAACGGCTACGAGTCGTCGGAGGCGGAGCTGTATGAGGGAGCCAGTTATATAATCGTTCCGTGCAGTGCGAGCGAGAGGTCGGTAAGGATACTGTCCGAATTAGCCCTCGCGATGAAATTCGGCTCCGTAAAGCTGACCACTCCCGAAGAACACGACAGAATGATAGCATTCACCTCACAGCTTCCGCACGTTTTAGCGTGCGCTTACGTGCTCAGTCCGTGCTGTCCCAATCACAAGGGATTCTCCGCAGGTTCATACAAGGACGTTTCGCGTGTGGCGAACATAAACGCAAAGCTCTGGAGCGAGCTTTTTATGGAGAACCGAGGACCGCTTATCGGCGAGCTCGACACGCTTATTGATAATATCCACGCTATTACGGACGCGATAAAGGCGAGCGATATAAAAACGCTTGAAAGCCTTTTGGAAAAGGCTCACAAAACCAAGGAGATGCTCGGAGAATGAAAGTGGTTAAGGTAAACACGAACACACCCTATGATATACTTATCGAGCGCGGACTTATTAAAAACTGCGGAGAGCTTATCCGCAAGGTGAGCCGCGCCGAAAAGGTCACGGTAATCACGGACAGCAACGTAGGCGCTATTTATTCCGATAAGGTGGTCAATTCACTAAAGTCGGCAGGTTTTGACGTGAGTGTGTTCACTTTTCCCGCGGGTGAGAAGAGCAAAAATCTCTCAACGATTGCCAATATGTATTCGCATATGGCGGACTTTCGTATGTCGCGCGGAGATTTGGTCGTCGCGCTCGGCGGCGGCGTAACGGGAGATATGGCAGGCTTTGCCGCGGCGAGTTATATGCGCGGTATCAGCTTTGTTCAGATTCCGACATCTCTGCTTGCTCAGGTCGATTCATCCGTGGGCGGAAAAACCGGAGTCGATATTGCACAGGGCAAAAATCTTGTAGGCGCGTTCCACCAGCCTATACTCGTTATTATTGACCCCGATACTCTGAAAACTCTGCCCGAGTATTACATAAACGACGGTATGGCAGAGGTGATAAAATACGGCTGTATCAAGGACGAAAGGCTGTTTAAAACCTTAGAGGACGTAAACGCTCTCGATATAATCGACGATGTAATCGAGAGGTGCGTGAGCATTAAGCGCGACGTTGTAAACCGCGACGAGAAAGAAAGCGGAGAGCGTATGCTTCTAAACTTCGGACACACCCTCGGTCACAGTCTCGAGAAAATATACAACTTTGACGGACTTTCCCACGGTCAGGCTGTCGCTGTCGGAATGGTAATGATTACGCGCGCCTCGGAGACCGCAGGAATTACAGAGAAAGGCGTGACCGATAGGATAGCCTCATTGTGCAAAAAGTACAATCTTCCCGTGTCCGACAATGCGGGAATAAAAGAAATTGCCGAGGTGTGCGCAAGCGATAAGAAAGCGGGGAACGGATATGTAAATCTCGTCCTGCTCAATAAAATAGGCGACAGCTTTACTAAGAAAACTCCGCTCGGCGAAGTGGAAAGCTTTATAAACGTATAAAATATAAGGAATAAAATATGTCAAACATTACCGTCAAACCGTCAAAACTTAATGGTACCGTGACTGCCCCTCCGTCAAAGAGCGATGTGCACAGAGCGATTATCTGCGCGGCTCTCTCGGGTGGCAAATGCAAAATTGCGCCTGTTGCGCTTTCTAACGATATAAAAGCTACTATAGGTTGTATAGAGGCGCTCGGCGCGGCAGCAAGTATCGAAAACGGCGTTCTCTCTGTAGACAGTACCGCTGTTTTCAGTAAAAAAACCGCTCTGCTCGATTGCGGCGAGAGCGGTTCGACACTGCGCTTTTTCGTACCCGTGGCGGCGGCAGGCGGTGTTAGGACCGAGTTTATCGGTCACGGAAGTCTTGTTTCAAGACCTGTCGGACTTTTTTCCGATATTCTTCCGAAGGCGGGCGTCGAGTGTGAGACTGATGGCGTTCTTCCGCTTAAAATCAGCGGTCAGCTTAAAAGCGGAACATTCAAAGTCCCGGGGAATATAAGCTCGCAGTTTATTACAGGTCTGCTGTTTGCTCTGCCTCTGCTTAGCGGAGACAGTAAAATTGTGCTCACTACCGTGCTTGAAAGCGAGGCGTATGTGGATATGACTATTCGCACAATGTCACGCTTCGGCGTTAAGGTTGAGCGCACGGACTACGGCTATTTTGTTCGGGGAAATCAGCGCTACGCGGCGTGCGATTACCGCACAGACGGAGACTGGTCTCAGGCGGCGTTTTTTATGACGGCAGGAGCGCTTTGCGGTGAAATTCGGGTTGACGGAGTTGACGAAAATTCCACTCAGGGAGATAAGAAAATCGCCGAGCTCCTCAGAAGCTTCGGCGCGGATGTTAAATTTGACAATAACGGTGTGAGAGTAAAAAAAGCTCCGCTTAAAGCTATAGATATTGACGCTCGGCAGATTCCCGACCTCGTTCCGATTCTTTCGGTCGCAGCGAGTCTTGCCGACGGTACTACGGTAATTCACTCAGCCGAACGTCTCCGCATTAAGGAAAGCGACAGGCTGAAAACGACTGCGGCTATGCTCAACGCGCTCGGAGGAAGCGTCGAGGAAAAGCCTGACGGACTTGTAATTCACGGTTGCGGTAAGCTTCGAGGCGGCACGGTGGACGGCTCTAACGACCATCGGATAGTAATGGCGGCGTCAATCGCGGCTCTGCGCGCTGACGGTGATGTCACGATTACGGATATGGAAAGCATAAACAAGAGTTTTCCGAATTATTTTGAAGAATACAAAAGACTTGGAGGGATTTCAGATGTCAAGCTACGGCGATAAAATCAAACTGACGGTTTTCGGCGAAAGCCACGGCGAGGGTATCGGTGCGGTTATTGACGGAGTTCCCGCAGGATATAAAATTGATATGGATAAGGTTCTCATTCAGATGGCGCGCCGCGCTCCCGGTAAGGACAGGACTGCAACGACGCGCGTTGAGAAAGACTTTCCGAATGTAAAGTCGGGTATTTTAAACGGAGTGACTACGGGAGCCCCGATTTGCTGTATTATCGAAAATACGAACACGAAAAGCGGAGACTACGCTAACCTTATGGACAAGCCGCGCCCAGGGCACAGCGACTATACCGCGTATGTAAAATACGGAGGACATAACGATATTCGCGGCGGCGGTCATTTCAGCGGACGGCTCACAGCGCCGCTCGTATTTGTCGGAGCAGTGCTAAGGCAGATTCTCGAGCAGAAGGGTATCAGGATTGCCGCTCACATAAGCTCAATCGGAGCAGTCGAGGATACTCCTTTCGACCCCGTAAACATTGATAATCAGCTTATTGACGAGCTTTCGGCATCGGGTTTTGCGTTAATCGACAAAGAAAAGGAAGCGCCTATGCGCGAGATTGTCGAAAGTGCGCGTATGAACCTTGACAGTGTCGGCGGTACGGTTGAGTGCGCCGTTGTCGGACTGCCCGCAGGCGTTGGCGGACCGTTGTTTGAAGGCATAGAGGGCGCGGTAGCAAAGGCGGTTTTCGGTATTCCTGCCGTAAAGGGTATTGAATTCGGAAAAGGCTTTGCGGCGACGCGTATGCTCGGCTCCGAAAATAACGACGAATTTGAATACAAAGACGGCAGAGTCGTCACAAAAACCAATAACAGCGGCGGTATTCTCGGCGGTATTTCGAGCGGTATGCCGATTATATTCAGGGCGGCGATAAAGCCCACCCCCTCGATTTCAAAGGAGCAGACTACCGTTAATTTACAGACGGGCAAAACCGATACCCTCGTCGTAAAGGGACGTCACGACCCGTGCATTGTTCCGCGCGCGGTTTCAGTGGTTGAAGCTGTTGCGGCGATTGCGGTATTTGATTTGCTATAAACAGGAATAAGGAAGATTTGATGAGAGAATTAGCTGAAATCAGGAAAGACATAAACGAAATAGACGAGCAGATAATCCGTCTTTTCAAACAGCGTATGGACTGCGCGAAAGAAGTTGGAGAGCATAAGCTCATAAACGGAATACCCGTGCTCAACGTTGAGCGCGAGAATGAAATTCTCGATAAGGTACTTAAAAAAGGCGGGGAGTACGGCTCCTACGCGCGCCTGCTCTATTCAAATATTATGGAGCTGTCCCGCGCGTTACAGCACAATATCGTGGGTGCGGACAAGGCGCTCAAGGAGGTTATAGCTCAATCGGACGATACGCTCCCGAAGGACGGCGTAAAGGTCGCGTACCAGGGTATAAAGGGCGCTAACGGTCACGAGGCTACGCTAAGACTGTTCCCGAACGGCGAGGCTGTGAACTATAAAACCTTCGAGGACGTTTTCGAGGCTGTTGACCGTGGCGAGGTCGCTTTCGGCGTTCTGCCTGTTGAAAACTCTACCGCCGGCTCTGTTTCCGCTGTCTATGACCTCATTTTAAAGCACCGCTTTTATATCGTCGGTGCGCTTGATTTAAAAATCGACTACTGCCTGTGCGGACTGAAACAGTCGGAGCTTTCCGATATTGAGAGAGTGTGGACGCACCCGCAGTCTATTTCGCAGTGCGAAAACTATATCGCAAAACATAATTTTGAACCCACGCCGTGCGCCAATACCGCGGTCGCGGCTCGCGACGTTGCTCGCGAGAAACGACTGAACGTAGCCGCTATCTGCTCCTACAAGGCGTGCGAGGAGTACGGACTGAAAATCCTTGATAACCATATTCAGGATAACGACGCGAATACGACCCGCTTTATCGTAATTTCCAAAAAGCTCTATATCCCCCAAAACGCCGATAAAATCAGTCTCTGCTTCAGCCTCCCTCACGTTTCGGGCTCGCTTTACAGTGTGCTGTGCCGCTTTAATTCCCTCGGCTTTAACCTTACGAAAATCGAGTCCCGACCTATTGCGAGCAGCGGATTTGAGTACCTTTTCTACCTCGATTTTACGGGTAACGTCCACAGCAGCGACGCCGTAGGGCTTATTTGCCAGCTTTCGGCAGAAATGCCCGGATTTTCTTTCCTCGGAAACTACAGCGAAATATAAAAAACAATAACGCATAAAAGGGCAGTTTTCTTTTTGAAAACTGCCCTTAAATATGTGATTTGCAAAATCAGAACTTAATAAGCTCCGCTATATAATTACTGAGACCGTCTATAGCCACGCGCTTCTGCTCCATTGTGTCGCGGTCGCGAACGGTTACGCAGTTGTCGTCAAGAGAGTCGAAATCATAAGTTATGCAAATCGGAGTGCCGATTTCGTCCTGACGTCTGTAACGCTTGCCGATTGAGCCTGCGTCGTCATAGTCAACCATAAAGTCACGGCTTAGCTCCTCGAACACAGCCTCAGCCTTCTCGCCTAGCTTTTTAGAGAGCGGTAGCACGGCAGCCTTGAACGGCGCGAGAGCAGGGTGGAGACGAAGTACAGTTCTGGTATCCTTCTCGTTGATAACTTCTTCGTCATAAGCCTCGGTTATAATTGCGAGGAACAGGCGCTCAACACCGAGCGAAGGCTCGATAACATAAGGAATGTATTTCTCGTTGGTCTGAGGGTCAAAGTATTCGAGACTCTTGCCGCTTGTGTTTATGTGCTGTGTGAGGTCGTAGTCCGTTCTGTCGGCGACTCCCCAAAGCTCGCCCCAGCCGAACGGGAAGAGATACTCGAAGTCCGTTGTAGCTTTACTGTAGAAACATAGCTCCTCCTTATCGTGGTCGCGCAGACGGAGGTTTTCCGCCTTGATACCGAGCGAGTACAGCCAGTCGCGGCAGAAGCCTCTCCAGTAGTTAAACCACTCGAGATCGGTGCCCGGCTTGCAGAAGAACTCAAGCTCCATCTGCTCAAATTCTCTGACGCGGAAAATGAAGTTTCCGGGCGTTATCTCGTTTCTAAAGGATTTACCTATTTGAGCAACGCCGAACGGAACCTTTTTGCGGCTTGTTCTCTGAATATTAGCGAAGTTTACGAAAATACCCTGAGCCGTCTCGGGACGGAGATAAAGCTCGTTTTTGCTGTCCTCGGTAACGCCCTGAAAGGTTTTGAACATAAGGTTAAACTGGCGAATATCGGTAAAATTGTTCTTGCCGCAGTTCGGACAGCAAATTTTCTTTTCGTTGATATATTCCGTCATCTGCTCGTTTGTCCAGCCCGCAACGTTCGTACCGTCAAAATCCTCTATGAGGTTGTCGGCTCTGTGACGCGTTTTACACTCGCGGCAGTCCATAAGCGGGTCCGAAAAACCGCCGAGGTGACCCGACGCAACCCAGGTCTGCGGATTCATAAGAATAGCTGAGTCGAGACCTACGTTATACTTATTTTCCTGAACGAACTTTTTGAGCCACGCCTTTTTTATATTGTTCTTAAGCTCTACGCCTAGCGGACCGTAGTCCCAGGTGTTTGCGAGTCCTCCGTAAATCTCAGAGCCCGGGTATACGAAGCCTCTTCCCTTACAAAGAGCGACAAGGCTCTCCATAGACTTTTTACTGTTATCCAATGTAAACCCTCGTTTCATTATAATATTACATACACATTTATAGTAATAAAAATATATACACTTGTCAAGAAAAATTTGACATAAGAGCTTTTGTGTTTTGTTGTATCGGCTTATCAATATTCTATCGAAATTTCATCACCTTTATCTCACAGCAGGAGTTTGTGTTAATAGTATTTCTGCATAAAAAAATATGACGTTATTTGTAGAAAGTACTAAAAAAACTTTTTTTGTTAATAAATTTGTAAAATATCTTGAAAAAAGTACGGCAATAAATTATAATATGATTGAGCTTAAATCCGCTAAAGCGGAAAATTTCATTTAGGAGGAAAAAACAATGAAAACATTTAAGAAAACTTTAAGCTTATTCCTTTGTGTTTGCATTCTTGCTTCTGCGGCTGTTGTTGCTTCATTCTCAGCGTCTGCAAATGCCGGTGATGCTCTCCACAGACCAAAGGTTACAGACATCGTACCTGCTGACGCAGCTACAAACACGTTCTATTTCTATATGCCTCAGGCATGGAGAAATGAAATTAACGACACATACGACGGCACATCCCTCGATTCCTGCTCAGCAGGCATTTATTGGTGGGAGGGCTCCTACCACTGCAAGGAAGAGGCTAATATGGGCGGAACAGGTCAGGACTGGCCGGGTTATGTAATTCCTGACACAGATCCTGCCGACCCCAACATTTTCGTAGTAAAGGTTCCTACAGACGTTGTTACACTCGTATTCAACAACGCTGTTGACGGCGGCTCTGACAGCACAGGTCCTAACTACACTAAGGCTATCCAGACAGGCGACGTTGGTACAGAGTACTACAGCCCCGGCGAGGACGGATACGGCTTCTATCCGGAAGGCACAGAGACATTTAACAATATGATCTATGTTTGCAACCCGAAGGCTATCGACGTAAACCCGTTCTCCGGCAAAGAGACATACAAGGGCGTTTGGTTCTATTACTACGGTAACGGCGAGTATGGTATCAACAAAGAGCGCGTTGAAGGCGAAGTTTACAAGAACGGCGAGTTCCCTCCGTATGGCTTCCAGGTTGACGAGACCGCAGAGGTTGAGGTTGGTCAGGTAGCAGATATCTTCTGCAACGACAACACAGCTACTGCTACAGTTGCTGATCCTTCTATCGCAGAAATAATTAAAGACGAGAAAACAGGTAAGTTCTCAGTTAAGGGTCTTAAGGCGGGCACAACAACTATTTCCTTTACAATCACAAAGGACGGAGAATCCGAGACTTTAGAGTGCAAGGTTACAGTTAAGGCTAAGCCGGCTGCAGTTACTAAGAAGACCAACAAAATGAAGGTTACAGTTGCTTCCGTAAAGAAGCTCACAACTAAGGCTAATAAGAAGGTTAAGGGCAAGAAGGTTACAAAGAAGGCTGTTACCTTCAAGAAGGCTATCAAAGTTACAAATAACAAGGGCGGTAAGGTATCTTATTCCGTTGTTAAGAAGGGCAGCAACACAAAGCAGCTCTCCGTAAACAAGAAGGGTTACGTAACCGTTAAGAAAGGCACAAAGAAGGGCACTTACAAGATTAAGGTTAAGGTTACTGCTAAGGCTACTTCGAAGTACAAGAGTGCTTCTAAGACAGTAACAGTTAAGGTTAAGGTTAAGTAATTACGCCAATCTTTCCCTTTAAAATCACATAGTTTGATTTTCGGAGTCCGTCATTTGACGGACTCTTTTTTACGCTCATTTAACACCCTTTGCATGAGTATTCAACGGATACACAAAAGCTGGATTTTACCCCGCGTGTTTTTGAACAATATCAATTTTTAAAATAAAATAGATTTTTATCCTTAAGTTTTTTATTCGCGCACTTGTTAATCGCGGGGAATATGCTATAATAATTTAAGTACAGACTAAAAGGCGGTGTATTATGTATATCTACGATATAAGCAGGAGCATTCCCGACACTGAGCCGTATGAGGGCGACCCTAAAACAAAAATCGTCCGTGTGAGATCTCTTGATGAGAATGACAACTATAATCTGACTGCGTTCTCAATGTGCACCCATACGGCAACGCATATAGACGCCCCGTACCACTTTGACGAATACGGGAAGAAAATTGATGAAATTCGTACCGCCGTATTTTACGGGAGATGTTCTGTAATTTCTACCGACCAAGTTCTTACAGGCGAGGATATGGAAAAGATTATACCAATGTGCAAAAAGCGGCTTTTAATTCACGGGAACGGAGCAGGCTGTATTGAGTCGTCCGCCGCTCAGGTTATTGCCGACAGTGAACTCGTTCTGGTCGGAATAGACGCGCCGTCAATTGCCGCCCCGTATGACGAGGAGCGCACACACCGCGCACTCGCGCTCGGTGACGTAGCAATTCTCGAAAATCTCGATCTAGATGATATTGACGATGGAGACGACTACACGCTTTGCGCGTTTCCGATAAGACTCGATGGATGTGAAGCCGCGCCGTGCCGCGCGATATTACTTGAACAGGAGACAGGCTTCTGATGAAATATAAAATTCTGGTTTTTGACCTTGACGGCACACTGGTGAATTCTATAACCGACCTTGCTGTAGCAGTAAATAAGGGACTTTATAGCGCCGGATTACCCACTCACGATATAGACGAATACAAGCATTTTGTCGGAAACGGCAGGGAAGTGCTCATTAACCGAGCTATGGGGGAGAACTGCAGAAACGAAAATCTGAGGAATATCGTCTCAGATATTTTTAACAATTACTACTCCCAGCACTGTAATGACAACACTTGCGCGTATGAGGGTGTGGCGGATTTGCTTAAAAAACTCAGCGAAATGGGAGTAAAGACTGCTGTACTGTCTAATAAGCCTGACGAATTTGTCGCGCAGATACTAAAAAGCGTATATCCCGAGCATCGATTTGATATAGCTTGGGGAAAGAGGGCTGAGCTCCCGTGTAAGCCTGACGGGACTTCTTTGATCGCTATGCTTTCTGAGTTGGGATTTTCTGTAAGGGACTGCCTTTATATTGGCGACAGCGATGTCGATGTCTACACAGCAAAGAACGCGGGTGTAGATATGCTCGGAGTAGAATGGGGTTTCAGGGATAGAAATGAGTTAATCGGCGCGGGTGCGGATATTGTGGCATCGACAGCCGAGGAAATTTTGGAGTACATTTTATGATACAAAATGCACAAAAAAATATGGACGAATTTATTGAGCGCAACGTGAAGAACGGAAATGTACCGACGCTTTTGATTCACGCCTGCTGCGCGCCGTGTTCGAGCTATGTTCTGGAATATTTATCAAAATATTTTCATATAATAATTTTGTATTATAACCCAAATATCACGGAGAGAGCCGAATATGAGTACCGCCTCTCAGAGGAGGAAAGGCTTATAAACGAGCTTAACGTAAAGTATCCGATAAGGCTCATTAAGGGAGACTACAATCCCGACATTTACTTCTCGGCAGTTAAAGGTCTTGAGGGTGAACCCGAGGGAGGAGAGCGCTGCTCGGTTTGTTTTGAGTTAAGACTCAGGGAAGCGGCTAAATACTGCAGAGACCTCGGTGCGAACTGCTTTACAACCACGCTCACGATTTCTCCGCTAAAAAATGCCGCGAAGATTAATTCAATCGGAGAGCGTATCGCCGGCGAGTACGGCGTGAAGTACCTCCCGTCCGATTTTAAGAAGAAAAACGGTTACAAGCGTTCGATTGAGCTTTCACGCAAATACGGTCTTTATCGTCAGAATTATTGCGGCTGTATTTTTTCGCGCAACAATGATTGACCAAGTATTCGCTTGACAATTTAATTTTAATATGATAATATACACCTGTTAAGAGGGAGTAGTTACAATTATGTGCTCAACATAACCCCGAAAAAATCGGTGGGTACATACCTTTTTATTAGAGAAGGAACAAGACTTTTAGCACGCCTTAGGTGTGCTGAAGGTCTTTATTTGTTTTATGGCAGACTGCGTTCCCTATATAACAAATGATATTCACGCGCGGCAGTGCTCTGAACATATATGCTTTCTGATTTGGAGGAAAATTATGGAAACATTTCTGATGTATTTACTTTTTGCGGTCGGTCTCGTTCTTATTATTAAGGGCGGCGACTTTTTCGTCGACGCCGCAGCATGGCTTGCCGAGGTTTCGGGTATACCGCATTTTATAGTCGGAGCCACGATTGTCGGATTTGCGACCTCTCTTCCCGAGATAATCGTGTCCGTTATTGCTGCCGCTCAGGGCGATGTCGATATGGCTACGGGCAACGCAATAGGCTCCGTCACCGCTAACACCGGTCTGATAATGGGGATAAGCCTACTGTTTATGCCTATGGCAATACGTCTGAAGCATTATTTCCCCAAAATTATGATTCTTATGGTTTCGATTGCGGCTGTATGGTTGTTCGGTATTTCGGGGTATATTTCATTTATCGCATCAATTGTACTCGTTGTCTTTTTCGCGGTTTTCGTATGGGAAAATGTAAGCTCCGCCAAAAAACAGCTTGCGCGTACTGAGTCCGAGACAAGGTCAGAGCCGGTAATAAAGTCGGTCGTAGCAAAGAAAATTTTTATCTTTATAATCGGTTGTGCAGGAATCGTCGGAGGCTCGGAGCTGCTCGTAAACTATGGCACAGCTATCGCGGCGTCGCTGGGCGTTCCCACAAGGATTATCAGCCTTTCTGCTGTAGCGATTGGTACGTCTCTGCCCGAACTCGTAACGACGGTCACTGCAATAAGAAAAAAACAGGATTCCCTGTCCGTCGGGAACATACTAGGCTCAAATATCATAGACATTACCTTTGTTCTCCCACCGTGCCTGCTCGCTTACGGAGGGAGCCTGCCCGTGTCACAGGGAACTCTCTGGCTCGATATTCCCGTGCTTATGCTGCTCTCGCTGATTTGCTTTGTACCTACTGTTTTCACAAAAAAATTCTCACGCTGGCAAGGTCTTCTCCTGCTTGCGGTATATGCGGCTTATCTCGTGTATATGTTCGCCGCTCACTAAATTAAGGAATGTTAAAATGAACTATTTAGGAACAAAATCACTTGAAACCAACCGCCTTTTGCTTAGAAAATTTGAACTTGGCGACGCTTCTGATATGTATAATAACTGGGCGAGTAATCCTAATGTTACAAAGTTTCTCGTGTGGGAGCCATATAAAAACGTCGCAGATGTTAAAGAGTATATACAGTCGGTTATCGACAAATACGAAAAACCCGACATATATGACTGGGTAATTGTTGATAAAATTTCAGGTCAGGCTATTGGGAATATAAGTGTTGTCAGCATAAATGAACAAACCTCATGCATAAAAATCGGTTACTGTCTGGGAGAAGAGTTTTGGCATAAGGGAATAATGGCAGAGGCTTTTAAGCGTGTGATAAAATTTTTGTTTGAAGAAGCAGAATGTAACAGAATTGAATCAACTCACGATGTTGCAAATCCAAATTCGGGAAAAGTAATGGAAAAATGCGGATTAAAATATGAGGGAACACTCAGACAAGCGGCGGTCAATAATCAAGGCGTTTACGACTGCGTTGTGCGCTCAATTTTAAAAAGTGAATATAACCACAGAGAAATGTTCACCGCTTCTAGGAGGTGAACATCCTTGGTTGAGCAGGGTTCAATCTACCGCTCAACCCGTTGTGCTGCGCGCGACCACCGCTTGTTAAAAGCAGAGCCTTGAATAAAAGCTGAAACGGGACTGCCTCAAATTTTCGTTTTGAGACAGCCCCGTTTTTCATAATCGGTTACGGATTATTTTATTTTACTGTAACCTTGCACTTTAGTTTTATGCCGTTCGTCTTTATTGTAATTGTGGCATTGCCTTTCTTTTTGGCGGTGATTATGCCCTTTTTGTTTACCGCCGCAACACTCTTTTTGCTTGAAGTGAATTTCTGCTTTCCGACCTTGCCCGTAATTTTCAGCTTAAAGGTCTTTCCCTTTTTGAGATTCAGCTTGCTCTTATTCAACTCGGGATTTTTAACTGTTACCTTAAATTTCTCTGATACGCCGTTGTTGGTTACGGTAATTGTTGCCGTACCCTTTTTAACGCCCGTTATCTTTCCGCTTGAATTTATCTTTGCTATCTTTTTGTTGCTTGATGTGTATGTAGTTTTACCCTTGCCGTTTTTAACGGTAGCTTTGATTTGTGCTGTACCTTTTACATAAACCGCGGCGGAGGATTTTTTAAGGATAATGGCTGTTTCATCTATATTTATAAATTTAAAACCGTTAGCTTTAGCATATTTTTCAGCTTCTGTTCCTCTGTATCCTGTAATAGTAAAATTATTTACTTTATGTTCATTATTATTTTTATCATAATAATATCCCAATGCTTTCTGAGCTATACGTGTAACGCTGCGGGGTATTGTTATGTTTGTAAGGCTTGTGCAATCCTCAAACGCACCCGTACTGATACTTGTAACACTTTTTCCTATTGTGACATTTTCAAGCTTTGTGCAATTATCAAATGTATGCCAATCTATAATTTTAACACCGTTTCCTATTATTACACTTTTAAGGCTTGTGCAATTTTCAAATGTCATACCACCTCCCAGACTTACGACGTTGTCGGGTATTGTTATGTTTGTAAGGCTTGTGCAATCCTCAAACGCACTCGTACTGATACTTGTAACACTTTTTCCTATTGTGACATTTTCAAGCTTGGTGCAATTATCAAATGTATTCCCCCATATACTTTTAACACCGTTTCCTATTATTACGCTTTTAAGGCTTGTGCAATTTTCAAATGTCGTACCACCTCCCAGACTTTCGACATTGTCGGGTATTGTTATGCTTTTAAGGTTTGTGCAATCTCCAAATGCACCACTACCTATACTTACAACACTGTCGGGTATTGTTATGTTTGTAAGACTTGAACAGCCTCCAAATCCCCAATCACCTATACTTACAGCATGTTCGGGAATTGTTACGCTTACAAGACTTGTGCAAAAAAAGGCATACTGTCCTATATTGGTAACGGTATATCCGTCAAGTTCATTTGGAATTTCGAGTTCTGTTGCTTCACCGTTATAACCTGTAATTTCCGCCGTACCGTCGTCAAGAACTTTGTACTCAAAATCACCGCTTGTTTCAGATGTCGAATTTACATCCGTATTTACCGCCCCTGCTGTAAAGGGCAACGCCGTAAACACACTGATAATCATTAGAAGTGATAACAGCAGGCTGACTGATTTTTTTGCTTTTGTTTGAAACTTCATACTGTTTTCTCCTTAAAAAAGTAATAAAAGTAATAAATAAAAAGCATACAACCGAAGTTGTACGCCAAAAACACATAGCTTCGATTTTCGCCAAACAAATCTATTTTTTACACATTATAATTATGCAAATAAAGAACCTGTATTTTTGTCATAAAAATACAAACTACGTTTTGTAAAATAAAATATTAAACTTTACTTGGCGGTATTATTGTATCATACCGAAATAAAACATTCAATATAAATTTATTTGTTTTTTATAATTTATAATGAAATAATGAACAAAAAGAGCCGTTTCGATTGAAACAGCTCTTTATTGTTATTAGGGCTAAAAGGCTATTGGTCAAGCTCCGCTCTGTTGATTGCGTTGAGAACGCCGAGGATTGACGCGAAGTTTACGTTGGAGTCGATACCCACGCCGAAAATGTTTTTTCCGTCCGGCTTTTCCAACTCAATGTATGATACCGCCTTACTGTCGCTTCCCGAGGAAATCGCGTGCTGGCTGTAGCTCACGAACTTGTATTTGTCCATATTTACGGGCTTGAGCGCTTTGAAGAATGCGTCAATCGGACCGTTCCCCACGCCGTTAAGAGTGACGACCGCGTCTCCGCCTATCTTCATCTTGCCCTTAAAGTGAACGTAGTTTTTGCCGTTTTCGCTTTCCTCGTAAACCTTGTGGCTTATTAACTCATACTTCTGGTTAATGTTGAGGTAATTGTCCTCGAACACCTGCAAAAGCTCCTTGGGGATAAGCTCGCGCCCGAGCTTTTCGCACTCAGCCTGAACGAGATTGTAGAACTCGCGATGCATACGCTTCGGAAGGTCATATCCGAAATTGTTATTCATAACGAACGCCGCGCCGCCCTTGCCGCTCTGCGAGTTAATGCGTACAATCGGTTCGTACTCTCTGCCGACGTCGGCAGGGTCAATCGGGAGGTACGGAATCTCCCAGTACGGAGTTCCGCTTTCTTTCATATATATATGACCCTTGTTTATAGCGTCCTGATGCGAGCCCGAAAAAGCAGTAAACACAAGCTCGCCGATGTATGGCTGTCGAGGGTCAATTTTCATATTGGTGCAACGCTCGTAAATTTCTTTTAGTTTAAGCAGATTACTGAAATCAAGCTCGGGGTCAACTCCCTGAGTAAACATATTAAGACCGACGGTAACTATGTCGAGGTTGCCCGTGCGTTCGCCGTTGCCGAAGAGCGTGCCCTCAACTCGCTCTGCGCCTGCCATCATAGCCAACTCAGCCGCCGCTACGCCGCAGCCGCGGTCATTGTGCGGATGAATACTAATAATAGCCGCATCGCGGTTTTTGAGATGCTTTATAAAATACTCGACCTGGTCGGCGTAGGTGTTGGGCGTGCACATCTCAACAGTGTTAGGGAGGTTTAGAATAACAGGGTTTTCCTTTGTAGAGCCGAGAGCGTTCATTACCTCCTCGCAGATTTTGACCGCATTATCCATCTCAGTACCGCTGAAACTCTCAGGAGAATATTCGTAACGAATGTTGGTGTCGCCTTCAAACTGCTCGGTGAGCTCTCTTATGAGCTTAGCGCCGTTTACTGCGATGTCGATAACGCCCTGCATATCTGTCTTAAATACGACTTTTCTCTGTAATGTAGAGGTAGAGTTGTAAAAATGCACAATGACGTTCTTTGCGCCTTTAATTGCCTCAAACGTCTTTTTTATAAGATGCTCGCGCGCCTGAACAAGAACCTGAATAGTAACGTCGTCGGGAATGTGACCCCCCTCTATAAGCTCGCGGCAGATTTCATACTCCGTTTCAGAAGCAGAGGGAAAACCAATCTCAATTTCCTTAATACCCATATCAACGAGCGCGTGGAAAAATTCAAGCTTTTCTTCCAAATTCATCGGGTCAATAAGCGCCTGATTGCCGTCGCGAAGGTCTACACTGCACCAGATCGGCGCTTTTGTAATAGTCTTGTTCGGCCATTCCCTGTCAGGCAGGTCAATTTGCTTAAACGGAATGTACTTCTTGTAACCTTTATTCATAATTTTGCCTCCTGATACACAAAAAAACCGCCCCTAAAAATAGGGACGAAAAAATTCGTGGTACCACCCAGATTCAAGCGCGCCTCACGACGCACTCCTTAAAGACTTCCAACAAAGTCCCGACCGATAACGTAGTCTTACGTCCTGACCTACATATCGGTCAGGAAACTCAGGGATGAGCTATACATATAAACCTAGCCGCCGATTTACACCACCCATCGGCTCTCTTCGCGCTGCAATTTATATCTTGTTCCCGTCAATGTTTTTAGGGGAATTTAATTGTATTAATAGATTTTAATATATTATATATACATTTATTATTTTTGTCAAGAAGATATTGCTAAAAAATTTTTCAAAGAAAAAAGGAAAAAGGTATTGACAATTGAAAGTGGTTGTAATATAATAACTCTTGTTCGCGAA
>CANQOP010000026.1 GCA_947625485.1 uncultured Clostridia bacterium
GACTCATTAGCTCAGTTGGCAGAGCACTTGACTTTTAATCAAGGTGTCCGGAGTTCGAATCTCCGATGGGTCACCATAAAGAAAAAGCAGTCCAAACGGACTGCTTTTCTTAATCCCAAGGAGATTCGAAGCCGAGCGTTAAAAAATCGTTTCGGGGAAACGATTTTAGCGAGGAGCGTTGCAGAAACCTTTCCCATAAACGTGGACACAAGGTTCGATATTGAAGTTTTCTCCTTTATTGACTACTCCGATGGGTCACCATAAAGAAAAAGCAGTCCAAACGGACTGCTTTTTTGTTGTTTAAATTACCTAACAATTACTTTTCTTTCGGTTTATACCCGACATCTGTTCTCTATACGGCTTATTTAATCTTCGTCAGGGATTTTATGACATAAAGAAATGTTTTTGTATTCGGAGTTGTATGTTACCTCACGGATAAGCTCAACAAAATCGGGAAGCTTTACTTCGTCATTTTCATTTAGGAGTTCTACCTCGAGGTAGGCTTGTTTTTTCCAAAAAGGAAAAATATCTATTTCATAGTACGTTCCGTTGTGCATAACGCAGTACCTATTCTTTTTTATTGAACCGATAATTATACCGAGTTTCATCTGCTCGTCATACTCTTCCCTGCTGAGCCTCGTTTCAAGCTCTTCGCGAACGGTCTCGCTGATTTTGCGCTTTTCGGTCTTTATATAAATATAGTCTCCGTTCTCACCGCGCTTACGCAGTCTGTAGCGACCGTTTTCGTTATATAGGTATGTCTGTTCAATCTCGGACTTATTACACGGGAGCTTCATCAATAATTCAGTATCAGGATATTTTATAAGAAATTTACGCTCAATTTCGAGAGGTTTCGGTATTCCCAAAAAAGCCTTTACCTCTTTAAGTAAAATCGCAAATTTTTCCTCAAAGGCAGGCTTCACAGGTATAAATCTGTAGTGAGGATTACCGCACCACGCCCTGAGGGAAAGCTCATTTATGTCACGTGCTCTATCCCGCGGTTCAATTCGGTTTTCGCTGTTTTTGTACTTCACGCTCTCGTCAGTCGAGGTGCTGTCGAGGTGAAAAACCGCGTCATATCTGTCCCTAAGGTCAACGTCACTCATTTTGAGTTCCTTTTTTATCCGTGAAAAATCATCATCGTCGAGATAAACGCGGCAATCCATTAATCCTCTGTCACAAATTATCACGGCATTAGAGCCGTCAATAATCATATTCTCATACTCAGTCTCTCGTTCAATCTGCAATCTTGCGATAGCTTTCTGAAATTCATATACCGGTCTGCTCCGGTCAAAACCGTTTTGGAGCACGGCAGTAGCGCACTCCGTAATCGTATAGACCGTAATACCCATTTTCTCAAGCTCTGATTTAAGCATTCTCAGCGCTTTTGACTTTCCTCCGCTCGGACCTCCCGAAAGAACAATTTTAGAAATTCTGTTCATACTGATACCTCTGTTTAATACCTCTTTTGAAAGTTATTATAATTAAAATTGCATTTTATATTTTTCTTTTCAAGAAATATGAACAGAATATCCGACAACAATATAGATTTTGCCTATATTTTCTTGACAGTATTTATAATAGGTGATAAAATTTATATAAATTAATTATTAAAATTATGAAAGGAAGTCTTGAAATGGCTACAAAAAATATTGATTGGGCAAATCTCGGTTTCGGCTATATTAAGACCGATAAAAGATACGTTTCCAATTTTAAGGACGGCAAGTGGGACGATGGTGCGCTCACAGACGACGCAACCGTAAAAATCAGCGAGTGCGCAGGTGTTCTCCAGTATGCTCAGACCTGCTTTGAGGGTCTTAAAGCATACACTACGGAGGACGGCAGTGTTGTAACCTTCAGACCTGACCTAAACGCTGACAGACTTATTGACTCCTGCAAAAGATTGCAGATGCCAATCTTTCCAAAGGAAAGGTTTCTCGAGGCTGTCGATGAGGTTGTAAAGGCTAACATAGACTACGTTCCGCCCTACGGCTCGGGAGCAACTCTCTATATCCGTCCGTATATGTTCGGCTCGGACGCTGTAATCGGCGTTAAGCCTGCCGACGAGTATCAGTTCAGAGTCTTTACAACTCCTGTCGGTCCCTACTTCAAGGGCGGCGCAAAGCCGATTACAATTCGCGTTTGCGACTACGACAGAGCAGCTCCTCACGGCACGGGTCACATTAAGGCGGGGCTTAACTACGCAATGAGCCTTTACCAGATTGTCGACGCCCACGAGAAGGGATTTGACGAAAATATGTACCTTGACGCCGCGACGCGCACATACGTTGAAGAGACAGGCGGCGCGAACTTTATTTTCATCACAAAGGACGGTAAAGTTGTTACTCCGAAATCCAACTCTATTCTCCCTTCAATTACGAGGAGAAGTTTGATGATTGTTGCTGAAAAATATCTCGGTCTTAAGGTCGAACACAGACCCGTAAAGTTTGAGGAAGTTAAGGATTTCGCAGAGTGCGGTCTCTGCGGCACGGCGGCTGTAATCTCGCCCGTAGGTAAGATTAACGACCACGGCGAGGAAATCTGCTTCCCGAGCGGTATGAACGAAATGGGTCCGATTACAAAAAAGCTTTACGACACTCTCACGGGTATCCAGATGGGCAGAATTGAAGCCCCCGAAGGCTGGATAAGAAAGATTAAATAATTCTGTTATAGAAATATAAAAGGCTGTCTCAGTTAAGACAGCCTTTTCATTTTATTCGGTTCCGTTTATACAATTCTGAATGAAAATACGCTTTTTACAGTCATAATTATCATAAGCAAGAATGTAACGACAGTAACAGGAGATGAAAAATACACGAGTGTTTTCTTAAGAGCGCTCATTTCAAACCTGCCTGCTCTCATTTTGTGAGATTTACGTCTCTTTACTATTTCAATAATAAGAAGGACTATTCCCGCGATAATAATACCGCCAACGAGCATAAATGTTATTAACAACAGTATCGTCACAACTATATTTTTGACGAACAGATAATGAAAAACATATTCGTAGTCACCGCTATTAAATGCAGGCATTATAATACTTCTGCAAATGGTAAGAACACCGACTAAAAGATTATTTATAAAATGCGTTATCATTGTCGGAATTATGGAGCGTGTTTTCACATACATAATCCCGAGCGTTATTCCAAATACGGAAGCAAAACCTAACTGAGCGTAATTTGTGTGCCATAGTCCGAATATAACTCCCGAAATAATAACGGCAAACCACTGACCCATTTCTTCGTTGTTCCTGCACACTATTCCTCTGAACAGTAATTCCTCAAGAACAGGAGCAAACACAACCAGACCTGTCATCATAACTATATTTGCTATTAATCCGCTGCCCACGATAAAGCTATTGTCCGAGGGCGTGACTCCGAACAAACCCGCAAAAAGCCGAATAATCTCGGTTAATATTCTGCCGGCGATTTGACTTACGCCTATGGAAATGATTATCCATTTTAAGCACCAGCCAACCGACCGCCGCGGCTTTACGAGGGTTTGTTTTAGCCTCATATTTTTACTTTTGCCTCTGTACTTATAGAACACAAGGTACAAAATAGGCATAAGAATCGGATAAATAATTATCTGTATAAGAATGTATTGAAAAACGCTTTTAGTCAGAATTGAACCTGCCTCTGCGTTATTAACAATATATCGAAGCAAAATTTCCCCAATGATTGTTACAACCGTAAAAATCAGAATAGGTAGAGTACTGCTTGATGAAATTCTTCGTATTTCTCTGTTTCGGAGCTTGTTATCCATAATTACCTTCCTTTTCGTAAACCTAGGAGAAAATAATACAGTAACCGAAAAGAAATGTCAAATCCTATATAGAAAGAGCCGCCAAAAGGCGGCTTTCCCTATTTAGTTATCCTACTGTGTATTCTCCGTCCTTTACAAGCTCAAGTCCCTGCTCGTTCTCTCCGGGATACTGCGTATTTCCGTCCGAGAAAATGACGAAAGCGTCCTCCCAGTCAAACCGCACCTTATATGAGTACTTATTTCCGCCTTCACTCTTCATCTCGAGTCCAGGCCACGGAGCGTCTTGAGCGCCGTCTCCGTAAACATATGCGTAGATCGTATCTCCCCAACTTTTGGGTTTTTCAAATGTAATATTGTCACCCTTTTCGACTACGCGAGCCGTGCTCGTACCTACCTCGTTTGAATTGGTAAAATAATACTTCATATAAGTCTCTTGTCCCGCGTTACTCTCGCCCCTAAGCGTGAGCGTCACAACCCCGTCGGTCGCGTCCTTAGCCTTAATTTTAATTTTATCGCCGTCCTTGTACACCGTCTCCTTGCCGTCATTTAAGGAGTAGGTTGCGGACTTTGCGTTTTCTGCTGTTAACTTAACGTTCAGTGTGTCAGTATCGTAAAGACAGCTTGTTTTGTCGCTGATTTTTACTGTGGCAGGTGTTGCATACTGCGTGTATCCCTCATTATACAGCACAACTACGGTGTACTCGTCTATAGGCTTATCGAACGTCAGCTTTCCGTCCTTTACCGTGTAGACTGTCTCATTGTCCACACGGTCTGTGTATGTGCCGTCCGCGAGGTCAGTATCAAAGCCGCTTTCAATTTTATCCTTGGTAGTTACGATTACGGCGCCCTTGTCTCCGCGGCAAATCTGAATTGAGGTAGAATCCTCGTCTGGGTTTGAAAGGTTCTCCTCCTCGCCTACCATAGCATTGCGGAAGAAGTTTACCGCAACGACGGACTTATCCTTGTAGTTATAGTCTCCGCTTGCGCCGATACGGTTCATTGTTCCCCACTGGTTGTCGATTGACGAGCCGTAAGGTCGGTTGAAGAACAGCGGAGTTCCGATTTCCCGCGCCGCAATAATCGCCCACGCTAGAGCAACCTGCTGGTTGTCCATAGCCGACCAGTTTCCGTCGTTAATATAGTTGTCGTGAGACTCTACCCAAGTAACCGCGCCCGTTCTGTCTCCGATATACATATCGTCAACAAAAGCGGTGTCAACGCAGTTACTGACTATAGCATTTCTCAAAGAGCCGCCGTAGGAGCTTGCAGTACACGCTCCGAGCTTGTCAATATAGTCTCCGATTCGGTCGTTGTTACCCTGAAGCACCTCTCCGTAGTGGAAAATTCTGTCGGAATCCTTTACTTCCTTTATAACGCGCGTCCAGAAATTATTCTTAACACCGTCCGTTTCGGTTGGGTCGTCGGGAAGTCCGATGTGCTTAGCGGCGTCATAGCGGAAGCCGTCGGCTCCGCACTTTATACAGTCATTGAGATAGTCGATGATGTAGTCCTGATACGCCTTATTTTCTGTGTTTATGTCGGGAAGTCCGCCCATTTTGTATGTAGTGCACTGGAGGCGGTCTCCGTAGTCCGCTATATCCTTGCTATTGTTCTTGTGGTAGAGGTTTTTAATTCCGTCTACAGCGTCTAAAAGCCCTTTGCCGAGCTGTGCGGTAGCAGGTGTAGTATGGTTCGCCACAACGTCAACGATAACCTTTATACCCAACTCATCAGCCTTTTTACACATTTTTTTGAACTCGTCGCGTGTGCCTAGCTGATAATTTCCGATTTTGTAGTCGGTCGGCTGATAGTGGTAATACCACTTTCCGTCGCCGTAAAGCTGCATTCCGCCGCCCTCTCCTACGAGACACTCGTTAATCGGCGATGTCTGAATAGTACTGTAGCCTGCGGCGGCAATGTCCTCGAGCGAATTTGTAATTGTCTCGAAGTCCCAGTCAAAGCAGTGGAGAATAGTACCGTCCGCGATTTTTTCGGTCAGCTTGTAGTCGGTATTAGCGCTCTGTGCGAATGTGCCCGAGCAGGAAACAAGGCTAAAAACCAAAGTTCCCATTAACACAAGAGCAAGCGATAATGAAATAATTTTCTTAAACATTTCTTCCTCCTAAGAGTATTTTATTATAAAAAATTTAACACAGTTTAATTATGTCAGTATAATAATAGCATACCGCAGAAACAAAGTCCACATAACAGCTTTAAAAAAATTAATCCTATTCAAATAACACAAATTTTGGTTTTAAATATATGTACTTTTTACTATAGATTTTTACTCAATCGTATGATATAATGTTAAGGAATATAAATAAAAAACGAGCGATAAATTAAACTGATTGCGTATAATTATCCGCTCGGTTTACCGTTAATTGCAACGAGACACGTCTAATTATATACACCTTATCTGCCTGCGGTAAGGCTGTGTAAACTTTAAACTAAAATTGCGGGCGGAAAGGCTTCGGAGATTACATATGAAAAAAACAATAGCAATTATATTATCAATAATAATGCTTTTAGGCTGTCTCGGCACAGTCGGCGCCGGTGCGGCGAGTTCGACAGTCAACATAAAGGCCGGAGGTCATACATACACCTTTTATAAGGGTACAATTGTAACATATACCGTTTATCTCAAAGCTCCCGAGCTTATTGAAAACGGTCAGTTCTTAGTAACTTATCCCCAAAATCTTTTATCTGTAAGAAAAGTTAATTTACCGAATGTTGACGGATATATGGTAAATTATAACCAAAATGTTAAGGATCAAATAAAATTTAATTTTTCTAATTATAACGGTTTTGATTTCACTGAAAAAAAAGTTCTTGCTAAAATCGAGTTTGATGTTATAGGCTCAGGTTCAGGCGACTTCAATTTAAAAAAGCAGGTTATCGCCAACCTGAACGACGTTAATATTGTAAACGATTGCACAATAAGCGAGACTTTCGACAACAAAATTTCAAATCCCTCACTCTCCGCTAAGTCAAAGAAGCTCAAAGCAGGCAAGGCTTTTACTCTTAAGGTGAAAGGTACGAGTGAGGCGGTTACCTTCAGTTCCAATAAAAAATCAGTCGCTTCGGTTAGCAAGAAAGGCGTTGTTACCGCTCTAAAGAAGGGTACGGCAAAAATTACAGCTAAATTAAAGTCAGGCAAAAAGCTTACCTGCAAAGTTTCGGTTACTTCCAATCCAAAGCTCAGCCCGACAAAAATCAAGGTTAAACTAAACGGAACAAAGAAAGTTAAAATTTCAGGCAAAGCTAAATCGGTTAACAACAAGTATTCTAAGACAAAAATTGCAAAGGTTATATCTAAAACCTCTGCGTCAACGATAAAGGTTAAAGGACTAAAGAAAGGCACAACAACCCTCAAAATTACAGTAAACAAGAAAGTCCTTAAGCTAAAGGTTACGGTAACTAAATAAATTCAGAAGTAAGGCGGCTTCCAGGGCCGCCTTTTCTTATAAAGTGTCTTAGAAAAATATCACAAAAATCTTTCCTATAATATATACACTTTGCACTATGGATTTTTCCGCTGATATACGATAAAATAATGTATATAATGGATAAAAGGAGGTTTTTTCAATATGAAAAAAACTATAGCAATTTTACTTTCTGTTGTAATGCTTTTAGGCTGTGTTTGCGTAGCAGCAGTCAACGCAGCAGAAACCGGAGTTCAAGGTTCCGTACTAATCAGTCAGGGCGGTAAGACCTACACTGCGGATAAAGACTCAATCATTACATACAGGGTTTATATCCAGGTTCCCGAAATTGTTGAGAACGGTCAGTTTTACATCAACTATCCCCAGAATTTAATTAACATCGACGACTACAATGTTCCGAATCTTCCGGGTTATATGATTAACTACGATGAGAATCTTGAGAATAAAATCAAATTTAACTTCTCAAATACAAGCGGATGCGACCTGAAAACCGAAAAACTGCTCATTGAGGTTATGTTTAAGGTTGTCGGAGAGGGTTCAGGCGAAATCAATTTTGGCGCGGAAATTCTCTGCAATCTTCAGGACCAGCCAATTGTGGATAAGGCTTTATTTAGAGAGTCCCTTGATAATGCAGATGTGTATGTTCCCACATCTTCCGACACCACCCCTACATCAGACCCGTCTCAGCCTACGCAACCGACCACAGAGACGACACCCGCTGTAACCGAGCCGGGAAGTCCAGACCCTTCCGACAAGTCTGATACTGATTCTCCAAAACTCTCCGCTAAGTCAAAGAAGCTCAAAGCAGGCAAAGCTTTCACTCTCAAGGTTAAAGGTACGAGTGAGGCGGTTACTTTCAGTTCCAATAAGAAATCTGTCGCTTCGGTTAGCAAGAAAGGCGTTGTTACCGCTCTAAAAAAGGGTGCGGCAAAAATTACAGCTAAATTGAAGTCAGGCAAAAAGCTCACCTGTAAAGTTTCGGTTACTTCCAATCCAAAGCTCAGCCCGACAAAAGTAAAGGTTAAGATAAACAAGACAAAGAAAGTTATAATTTCAGGCAAAGCTAAATCGGTTAACAACAAGTATTCTAAAACAAAAATTGCAAAGGTTACGTCTAAAACCTCTGCGTCCACGATAAAGGTTAAAGGGCTAAAGAAAGGTACAACAACCCTCAAGATTACAGTAAACAAGAAAGTCCTTAAACTCAAAGTTACGGTAACAAAGTAAAAAGCATTTTGAAAAAAGTGTGTAAGTTAGTAAAATAACTTACACACTTTTTCATTTGAGGATAAGTTTCCGACCGATGTTCGCACAGTGTTACAAAGTTAAATGTCAAGCCGCCTCGACTACGAGAACAACAATCACACCCGAATCGATATAGAATAAAGAACCTCTAATTTTACAAAAAGCTTAAATCAATTATTTCTGAGGAAATCCTCTGTCTCGTCCGCCTCGTCCTCGAGGTCATCGCCTACATCAATAATCTTAGGTTGTTTGCGGTAAAAAATATCGTACATAACGGGAACAATAAACAGCGTCATAATTGTCGAGTAGAGCAATCCAACGCTCACAACGACAGCCATACTGCGCTGCATCGCGTTTCCGGCATCCTGAGAAAACACCATAACGCTCATAGACAGAATGGTGGTAAGTGCGGTCATAAGAATAGGTCTCATTCGGGTTTTTCCTGTCTCTATCAAAGCCTTATGCTTTTCGACTCCGCGTATTCTCAGTCGGTTTGCGTAATCCACGAATACGATTCCGTTATTTACGACCGTACCCATAAGAATCATAAAGCCCATCAGTGACATAGCTGAAATTGACATTCCAAACATACCGAGACCTATCATTCCTCCCGTAAACGCGAGCGGAACGGTAAAGATGACAATAAACGGCGAGAGGAAACTCTGAAACTGAGCAACCATTATAAGATATATCAGCAGAAATCCAAGCAGTATGGCCTGAGCCATCTGCCTCAGCATATCCGTAGTCTGGATAGCCGAACCCGCAATCTCAACCTCATAGCCTGACGGGGCTTTATAATCGTTCAACTTTTTTTGCATTTCTCTGCTGAGAAGAGCCGCATTGGAGGTGTCGGAGATTTCTCCGGTTACAGCAAGATATGTGCGCTGATTTTCTCTGGTAATACTACTCATCGTGTAGCCGTCCTCGGATGATGCAAATTTCGAGAGCCTGTAGGTTTTCTTCTCGTCCTCTCCATCGCTGTTTTTGACGGTAGTTCCGATCTTCATATTGAGAAGATTTTCATAAGTGAGCGCGTCGGTTTCATCGACAATATTTACCTCAACATTCTTTTCGTCGAGTTTCATTGTGAGAGCATTTTTCTCAGTTGTTGCCTTTTCTGCGATTTGTTGGAAAATCTGAGCAACTGTAAGACCATACTCGGATGCCTTGTTTCTGTCTATGTTAAGTCTTAAAGATTTATCCGACTCCGTAATACCGTTTGACGCTTCCTTTACGCCGTCTATGCTCTTCATCATCTTCATTACATCGTCACTTATATCAATAAGCTTTTGCTGGTCATCACCGTAAATATTCACGGTAAGTCCGTTATCGGAAAGAGACGACATACTTCCCATAGCGGAGGACGACGCGATTAGCTCCTTACATTTTACATTCTTCGTTTTATCTTCTATTTCCCGTCTTATATTTCTGTATTCGTCGGTCGTGGTTATGCCGTCCTCGGTAAGAACATTAAAGCTAAACGACGAGTAGTTATCCGAAGCCCCTGAGCCGACTAAGCTCTCCATAAGACCCGCATTTCCGTCCAGCGCACTGATTTTAGAGATACCCTTAATACTCATAAGAATATCCATAACCTCGTCGGCTGTCTTGTACGCCTCCTCCTTAGTCACATCCTCGTCAAGCGTAAGAGAAACCGAAATCTGATTGCTTTCAGCATTGTCAATCATAACAATTCCCGTTGAAATAGTCTGGAGTACACAAAGAACCAGAAGCACTACAGACACTAAAATCGGGAGCGCTTTATGTTTAAGGCAGAACGCGAGAGCCTTTCCATAACTGTTTTTAAGTTTATCAAACCAATTCTGCTTTCTTTCACGTGTGTTTTTAAGCAATAATGAGCCGAGTGTCGGGACGACCGTAAGCGCCACGAGAAGAGACGCTATGAGCGCGTAAGAAATCGTGAACGCGAACGGTATCAAAAGCTGCGCTATCATTCCCGTGGTGTATACCATTGGCAGGAACACGCATATGGTTGTCGCGGTCGACGCTATGATAGGCGCGGCGACCTGCTTCGTTCCCTGCACAGCGGCTCGCGGCGCGGGTATTCCCTTCTGTCTCATACGGAAGATATTTTCCATAACGACTACGGAGTTATCGACTAACATTCCAATACTTATACAAAGTCCCGCAAGCGACATTACGTTGATATTGATACCCGTAAAGTACATTATTATCAGCGCGAACATTACACTGAACGGTATACTGAAAGCAACCACGACAGTCGGCTTTACGGATTTGAGAAACAGCGCGAGCACAATGATAGCGAGTATTGCGCCGAGAAGAATACTGCTGAGAACCGTATCTATAATACGGGAAATGTATTCCCCCTGGTTCATTATCTTTGTAAACGAAAGCCCCTTGTATTTGTCCTCGAGCTCTCTAAACGCCGTCTGAATTTCGCCGGAGACCCCGCTTGTGTTCGCGGTTCCCGCCTTGTAGACGGAGAGCATAACTGCATCCTGACCGTTTACTTTACTGTACGCCTCTCCTGCGTTATCAATAACGGCGATGTCTGCAACATCGGAAAGCTTAATCTTTCCCACTCCGTCAAGCTTTGTGAGAACCAATTTTTTGAGCTGCTTGGGTTTTGTAAAGCTCTCGTTAATTTCAACGAGCCACTGGTTGGAATCCTTATCCTCAACATAGCCCGCGGGCATTGAGAAATTCTGCGCGCTTATCAGCTTTGAAAGCGTATCGAGAGTGAGCAGAGAATCAAGGTTTGCGTTCTCCTTAGCTGCTTTTATAGAGTCCTCAAGCTTTTCCTCGGCTGAGTCCAGCTCGTTCTGCGCGTTTTCTATCTCTTTCTTAGCTGACGAGAGCTGAGCCTTACCCGCGCCGAACTCAGCGGCGGCAGTATAACCTGCCGAGGTCGATTCAGACTGCTGCTCATCGAGATTTTTCATCTGCTTGGAAAGCTCGGCTAATATGCCCTCCTGAGCTTTGATTTCTATGTTTAAATTGGCGACTTCCGCGTCAATTTGCGGGATACGAACCTCGACCGCATTATATATTTTCTCAAGATTATCGAGGTTAAGCTGCTTTACCTGCTCGCCGTAGCCTATCTGCGCCATCCACTTTGTGAACGCTTTGAAGTCGTCGGGATTCTGCACCGCCTCCTTAACGGACGACGGAATTTTGATTCCCGCAGGGGACGCCATTACTGAAAGCGACCCGTTAAGCGTTTCGAGCGTTTGATTAAGAGTGGTGTAAGTATCTGCAAGCTTTGCGTCAGTATATGCCTTCTTCTCAGCCTCAAGAGCGCTCCTGCTCGCCTTCAGGCTGGTTAATGTTGACTCATAAGCCGCCTTAGTCGCCTGCGCCTTTGTAAGCTGAGCGGCAGCATTCCCAAGCTGTTTGTTGGTCTCCTCCTGCTTAGAGGAAATCTCGCTCTCGCTCCCGTTCAACTTATTTTTGCTCTGTAACAGCTTACTCTTAGCTTCATTAATTTCATCACTCGCGTCGGAGAGCTTTTCGTTGGTCTTAGAAAGAATTTTAGCATTAATTTTATCTATCTTTTTGCTGTTCAGACGAATTTCAACGCTGTCCTTAATAATACCGTTCGCGGATACGCTCGCAACGCCTTCTCTTCTTTCGAGATAAGGCTTAATTGTCTGCTCCGTGAACTCGGATAAATCCTTAATATCCATACCATCGTAGTTTACGTTTGCGTACATCGTCGCAACCATATCCATACTAACTTCCAGTATATTAGGCGTTCCGCAGCCGTCCGGCAAATCCATAGAGTTTACCGTTTTTGACACGCGTACAAGAGCGGAGTCCATATCGGTATTATCAACGAAACTTAGCATAACAACGCTGTAGTTGTTTGACGAGGTGCTTGTTACCTTCTCGACGCCGCTTATAGTGCCGAGCGAGCTTTCCATAACCTCGGTAACGTCCTTTTCGACCTTCTCCGAGGACGCGCCTATTTCAGTTGTGATAACCGCCATATATGGCAGCTCCAGCTCAGGCAAAAGGTCGGTTTGCATTGAATTTACACTCACAAATCCGATTACAAGCACCATTATTACCGCGACTATCATAAAGTACGGCTTTTTTACAAAAAATTTCGTCATATATGCTAACCTTCTTTTCGGAATAAAAGCGTTAAATTTAAAATCCGTTTATACACAGACTCTGCTAAAACCATTTAAATAACAATTATATAAATTTTACCATAATAATATTATTCAAGTCAATTAACAAAAATGGAAAAAAGTTTAAAATTATTATTTGCATAAAATTTTTTAGAAATAACTTTTTTCACAAATATAAAAATTCAAAAAAATCCCCCGACAAAATCGAGGGATAAATTTTTATGTTATATATTTGTTTTTTTCTTGTAAATTGGCTCTACTTTTTATTCATCTGCTTTTTAAAGCACTTTTTATCGAAGCTCGGGTTAAACGCATAGAAGTTCTTGCTGTCGAGCTTGTCGGTCAGTATTCGTAAATTCTCGCCGAAGCGCTGATAGTGAACAACCTCGCGCTCTCTAAGGAAGCGTATAGCGTCCTTTACGTCGTAATCATCGCAGAATCTGAGAATGTTGTCATACGTCGTACGAGCCTTCTGCTCCGCCGCCATATCCTCGTGCAGGTCAGTAATCGGGTCGCCCTTGGATTGGATATATGCGGCAGTAAACGGTACTCCCGCGGCGGACGAAGGATATACTCCCGTTGTGTGGTCTACAAAGTAATCTTCAAAGCCTGCCGCCTTGACTTCCTTTTCGTCTACTCCGTTTGTGAGCTGATAAAGGATAGCTCCGATCATCTCAAGATGTCCGAGCTCCTCTGTGCCTACAGAAGCCCCGATAATGTTCCAATTACCGTTTTTGAGGACGAGCATAATACGGTCGGTTTTCCGATACATAGCTTTTCGACCTTCGAGAGAGTGAGTAAATACGATGAACGAAGGAACGCAAAAAACGCCGGAAAGCCTTATTCTATCGAGATTGGCGATACAAAAAGAACGATAAACCTATATGCCATAGCGTCCTTAAGATTTGATTCGACATTTGAATAAAAGGAAACGGCCTGTTTGTTTGGAATGGACAAGCAGGCCATTTTCTTATACGAAACCACCCTATTGATGAATTTGAATTGAGGTGATTAACTACGGTTGATTTTTCGCCAAAAATGTGCTATACTATATAAAACCACCTAACCGATGGATTTACTTTCGGTTGGTTTCGTATAGGAGTGAGCAGATGTTGGATTTGAATGCGATCAGTGCGCTTAGAAATATTTTCTCGGATTATCAATATATCATGACGACTGCCGAGCTACAGGCGGAAAAGCTGTATTATGCGGATATTCAGCTTATGTTGAAGGAAGGCTTGATCGAGAAGATTAAAAGAGGATACTACCATTGGGTGGAAGATACGATAGGCAGTGAAGTTCTGATTATCAACCGCCTTTTCCCCGATGCTGTTTTGTGTATGGAAACCGCATTGTTTTATTACAGATACAGTGACCGTAACTCTGCGGAATGGAATCTCGCACTGAATAAGAATGTTTCCAAAGAGCGCACAAGAATGGATTATCCTTTTATAAAAGTCTATCGAATGGAACCTTCTTTGCTCCAGCTTGGAGAGACAACCGGCGAAATAGATTTTATCAAAGTCCGAATTTATGACCGTGACCGTACCATTTGCGATGTGTTGCGGAATATGAACAAGATGGACAGAGAGATTTTTAACAAGGCAATTCAAGGATATGTGAATGATACAAAGAAAAACATTCCCAATCTCATGCGATATGCAAAGGAACTGCGTGTGCAGAAAAGAGTAAGGGAACTGATTGGAGTGTGGTTGTAATGGCAGATCAGGCGGCATCGGTTCTTGCAAAACTTCGGAACAAAGCCAAAGCATCCGGCATTAGCTATCAGCAATGCTTGCAGCTTTTTGTGCAAGAGGAATTTTTAAGGAAATTATCGAAATCTGGATATGATGAGTTTCTGGTACTGAAAGGCGGCTTGTTCATCTATACGCTGACCAACTTTGAAAGTCGGGCGACGATTGATGCAGACTTCCTTTTGCGTGGCTTTTCAAATTCCGTGGAAGAGGTGAAGGAGTTGATTGAAAATATTATCGCCACTCCAACCGGCAACGACTATATTTTTATGACGGCCAAGGGGTTTGAGGAAATCTCTCCGCAGAGGAAATACCACGGAATCAGTGCACAGATCATTGGGCAGATCAAAAATGTCCGTATTCCTTTTAATGTGGACATCGGCGTGGGCGATGTGATTGTACCCAAAGCGGAACAACGCACGATTCATACGCAGCTTCCCGACTTTGAAGCGCCTGTAATCAAAACCTATTCCCTTGAAAGCACCATAGCCGAAAAGTTTGATGCTATCCTGCAACGCTTTGAACTGACAGGCCGCATGAAAGATTTTTACGATATTTATTATCTGGCAAGGACTTTTGACTTTGATGGCGCAAGGCTTCAAAAAGCGATCTTTGAAACCTTGCAGCACCGTGGCACACCTTACGACAGAGATAGCTTTCAGCGTATTGTTGCACTTGCCGATGACGAGGATATGCAGAAACGGTGGCGGTACTTTTTGAAAAATATAAAAGATGATACGCTTTCGTTTTCGGTAGTCATTGCAGAAATACAGACATTTCTGGAGCCTCCATTTAAAGAAATATTAAGTAAAAAAGAATGGAAAATGCTCTGGGAAAAGGCGTCACAAAATTGGATTGGAGGGGAAAAAAGTGTTAGGTAGAAATATAAATGGTTATACAATCAAGGAGTTTAAAGGAAGCGGCTCATTTGGAACAGTATATTCCTGTGAAAAAAACGGAAAAACATACGCTATTAAAATATTTAGTTTTTCTTACGTTTTTACCGAATTTACAAAAGGTAGTGACAATAGAATCACCAGAGAAATCACAGCATTAAAAGCTGTTTCACATCCAAATGTTGTATCTTATATTGACGACGGCGAATTTTTCGATAACGGCGTTAGATACTTATATGTAATTATGGACTATGTCGAAGGTGAAGATTTGGAAAATCACATTAGAAATACTAACATAAGCCCAGAAGAAGCAACATCTATATTCACAGAAATTTTAAGTGGAGTCAATGCTATTCATGCGAAGCACATTGTTCATAGAGATTTAAAACCTGCGAATATTTATATAACAAAAAATGGGGAAGTAAAGATACTTGATTTTGGCCTATCTAAACTAATTGATTTTACCTCAATCACAAGTACTGGCGCTGAAATTGGGTCGCCTCTTTATATGTCCCCAGAACAAGTTAAAGACGGAAAAAATGTAGATTATCGATCCGATTATTATGCGTTAGGAGTTATATTCTTTGAACTACTATGTAAAAATAATCCATATGGTAAAGTTCAATCAAGAGCTGAACTGTATTATAAAATAATACATGAGCCTCCGATTAGTATAAGACAGTTTATTCCGAATATAACAAATACGATAGATAATCTATTATCAGCTTTATTAGAAAAAGAAAATTATAGACGTCCTAATAATGCCTCAGAAATACTCAACTACTTAAAATCATTACCAAACGAAGAAATAGGATTACACAAAGAGTTTGTTCCATCTTTCTTCTTACGCACATGGAATGAAAAGGCAGTGATTGAGGCTTATCGTAAAGATGGATTCGAAGTTGAGAATTTCATTTTCCCTATAAACCATCAAAACCAGCAAAAAAACTTGCTGAAAAACATAATAGATTCAGGCTCAAACTTTATGATAGACCCCGCAACAATGCGTTTAGCATATGATACTTTTTCTGAAGTTAAGGGATTGGTTGCGCTACCATATGCACCCCAAGGGCTTAATAGATTAGAACTTGATGATTTAAAAACATTAGCGGCTAAGCAAGAGTATGTAAAAAAAGTAGTTGATGCGCAAATTCAATATAAGCCAACATATATTGTGTCACCATTTCATGTCAGCAATAATTCAAATTTAGTTAGGATTAAAGCAACAGACGATGAAAACTGGTTTTCTTTGGATGTAAAGCTACTATATGAAACAAAAGACTACTTACGCAGCATCGGATGTAATTCACCGTTGGTAGGAGGTCTTTGCATTAAAACAGATATTTTAACAACAAAGTCAGAAAGGGAATATTTCTTAAATGTAGTATCAGCTTTACCCTGTGATATTTACTGGATTTATGTTGATTGCATAGATAATAATTCTAATCCTGCTCAACTTTATCAGTATGCAAATACCTTACTAACTCTACAGAAGTCCACCAATAAACCTGTTATAGCAGGAAGAATTGGAAGTTTTGGTCTTGTCCTATTGGCATTTGGTCTATTTGGATTTGAGTCAGGGGCATCGAGATTTGAATCATTTTATGAAGACTTATATAAGAATGCTTCTGACAGCTACAATATGTATTTAAATTACTATTTTCCCGAATTAATGAGAAATGTGCCAATAGAACGAAAAAATCCAGCCAAAATAATAAGACTTTTATCATCAACAATTGGGAAAGATATTTCTTGTTCCTGTCCATATTGTTCAGGCAAAAAACCAGACGAACTGGTAAATGAGCCTCTTTCCAAAAAGCATTTTCTCTATAGACGACAAGAAGAAATTAATAAACTACGTTCCCTTGAAGCAATTAGCGAGAAGGTTACTTACATAGAAGCATGTGTTCAAAATGCTATTATATATCATCAGGCATTAAAGCCAATTTTCAAATCCGATGATTATAGCCATTTGAGAACATGGAAAACAGTAATAGAAGAATTGAAAAAGGATTGGTTATAATTATGTTAGAATCAGAATTGGTTGATAATATTACAGACTATCTTAATAAGTATGGGATACGTTATACTAAAGAAATTCATATGGGAATAGGTGTTCCTGATGTTTCTATTAATATCGGGGCTTCGAAATCTATGCCACTACTTTTGGATTACTATTTGTTGCTTATTACAGAGTACATCAGTGAGAAAAGAAAAGTAACAATTTGCGATCTTGCAGACCATTTTTCATTTGATAAGACAAAAATACAGAGTTACATCAATCAATTAGTATCCGAATATATAGTTAAACAAATAGAAAATGTAGTATATATTAATAGAAAGATATTTGGTCGCAATTTGGGAAAAACAATATCTATCGAAGCGAAAATCAAAAATTGGAAAAGTGGAATTTTACAAGCTGAACGGTATTTGATGTTTTCAGATTATTCTTTTCTGGCCTTACCGGAAGAAAAAGTGCGGAATGTTGATATTGAGTTGCTGAAAAAGAGTGGTATTGGATTATTGTCGATAAGTGAGTTTGGATTGGAGGAAGTTATTAAGCCGATGCAATCATTAGAGTGTGAATACAAACAAAAATATATAATCACTTCGGCAATTATTAAAAACAGTAAATTAATTGTTAAAAGAAAGAGGGACAGCATTTTCTCCAAACTTTGATTACTTACTAATTGATCTTTGATATTGAATTCCGAAAGAAGGGTAACCACATAAAGGTTTATATTTATAGATAGTTAGTGGCTTTATAGATAGAAATCTTAGAATAGTACAACAAAAGTAATATGAAGTGAAGTGTGCTATTTGAAAAGGCATCGACCCAGAGAAGCACCGAAAATGTTCCACAATCCCAAAATGACGGACAAGCCCCTTATTTTGGCTTTCTGGTACATACCTTTACGACCTCGGATAAGGTCTTGCGGTATGGCGAAAACAATCAAGTTGATTTTTCGGAACATCCTGCGGTAGTACAGCGTGGGAACGAGCGGACGATCAACATTTTCGTTTCCGTTCCCGATGTTGCATAAGCGGAGGTGCAGGAATGAAAGAGCCAACCTATCACATCTATCTGGACAGCCACGAAAGGACGCTGTTGCTACATAGCCTTGTGGAGCTGAAAAATGGACTGCTCCGGCAAGGCAGATATACGGACTGCGTGGACGAGCTTATTTGCAAGACCGCAGGCGCACCCGCCAAGAAAATGAAAATTGAATATGTTTAAGGCACACCGCCGTGAGCCGCTTATTCTTATCCATTAAGAGTAGGCGGCTTTTTTGCGTTCTCTGGTACGGTTACATAGCCACCTTGACAAAGTGGCTAAATCTATGCGAAAGGAGGACGCAACTATGTCAAACTGCAAAGTGATTGCTCTGACCAACCAGAAAGGCGGCGTAGGCAAAACCACAACGGCGGTCAATCTGAGAGTGGGTCTGGCAAAGCAGGGCAAAAAAGTTCTGCTCATTGACGCCGACGCACAGGCAAACCTTACTATGGCGCTCGGCTACAACCGACCAGACGATATTCCCGTCACCCTCGCAACTGGATTATAGTCAATAAAGTGGACAAGTAAAATCATGAAAAATAAATATTTTCTAATTGATTAGGAGAAAGACCGT
>CANQOP010000027.1 GCA_947625485.1 uncultured Clostridia bacterium
ACTTAACTGTAACACAGAGGTTTTCTATTCGCTACTCTTTTTTCCTTTACTGTAACACATCTATTGTAATCCTACAATTAAAAGATGACCGCCTTCATTTAACGGTTGACATTAATACAATAAATATGTTATTATAATTTTGAATTTAGAATTTTGAAATGAAGGTGTTTCCGTGAACGACAAGACAATGATATTCTCAATCGGCGACAACAAAGACGACCAGATAAAAAATACGCTCAACACGGTTTATAAGGCGCTCGAGGAGAAGGGCTATAATCCTATCAACCAAATCGTTGGTTATATTCTCTCGGAGGATCCGACCTATATAACCACTTATTGCAACGCGCGCAATCTTATTAGCCGTATTGACCGCGATGATTTGCTGGAAGCACTGGTGAAATCGTACCTTAATATTTAACGAAAGGAAGATGCTTTGTGGCTGAAAAGCAGGAATTCCCTACCTATAAGGGCAGACCTCTCGTGCGCTGCGGCGACGAGATTTACTACGGAAAGATGGATGAGGAGTATGTTATTCACCTCGTAATAAAGAGTAAGAAGGAAGTAAACGGAGTTGAAATTGCGGATAAAGTAGCGATTCAGCTTATGGCTACCGACCCCGGTCTATCCCCGAGACGCCAGCTCGTTAAATCAAGCGAAAAGCAGGGTTTATTTGTGGCTATGGACGTTGCGGACGCGTGGCTACAAAGAGCTTTGGCTCATAAAATATAATCAATAAAAGAATCGGACGTAAGCTTTTTGCTCACGTCCGTTTTTTGATTACTGTACTGATTTTAACTTTTCACTGACTCTTTTTGTAACTTCAACGAAGTATTTAGCATCCTCAACGCTCAGAGAATCCTCATCTATATTCTCAATCTTTTCAAGCCACTTTTTGTACTGCTTCGTAATGTCATTGTATTCCTGAATCAATGAAACATCTGTTCCGTCGGATTCATTGTACTTCTTCATAAAGTTAACATACTCATCCGCAAACTTTTCATAACTGTCAACAATTTCCCTGACATTTAAGCTTGAAGAATCCGAATCATTATTAGACGACTTATCTTCTTCGCCTTCGTTCGCATTTGCATCATCTGTCGTTTCATCGTTTTTAACATCCTGAGAATCATCGGCGGCTGACGTTGTGGTTCCACCGCTGGTGTCGGCTTGCGAACACGATGCAAACGATAAAATCATTATCGCTGCGAAAATCAGTGATAAAACCTTTTTAAAACCTTTACTTTTTTTTGCATAACTTTTTTCTCTCATTTTGAACCTCCTGTCGGCTATTTTATTTAAAAAGTTTTGCCTTATATTAATTATACAATGCTTTCTAATAAAATGCAATAGTTATTTAATAAATAGTTTAATAAATTTAATAATAATAGTAACCTTATTTATGGGTGATATTATGTCAAGATCTATTCCGATATCGTATGAGAACGTTGAAAAATACACAGAGCTTGGTTTAAACATTGCTTTTTACCGCAAAAAGAAAAGCTTAACGCAGGAACAGCTCGCAGAAAAGGTTGGGATAAGCCGCTCGCATCTAAGTTCTATCGAAGCACCGAATATTGTTAAAACATTCTCGATAGAGTTGCTTTTTAGAATTGCAAGTGCTTTGGAAATTAAACCTCGTATGCTATTAGACTTTCGCGAATAATTTCCGAAAACTCATTCATATAATGTATGGGTGATATTATGACTTTTACTTACAATCCAAACGGACTCTCAAAAACTCAAATGTATTACGATCCAAATGCAAGGGCAGAAATAAGAGGCGGAGAAAAACACCCGTCTTTAAACGGCGAAGTGCTTTTTTATCAACTGGAAAACGGCGTGCTTATCGTAGCGAGCGTAGATAATCTTCCCGAAACACAGAGCGGATTTTTTTCATTTCATTTACACGAGGGCGTAAGCTGCAGCGGCAACGAAACAGACGAATTTGCCGACGCAGGCGCGCATTTCAATCCCGAAAAAACGCCGCACCCCGAGCACGCGGGAGATTTTCCGCCGATTCTCTCCAGCGGAGGAAGCGCATATCTTGCGTTCGTCACAGACAGATTTAAAATAAGAGATATTATAGGCAGAACAATTATTATTCATATGAATCCCGACGATTTCACGACTCAGCCGTCGGGAAACGCGGGAGAGAAGATCGCGTGCGGAACAATAACTTTATAATAAACTTTTAAAGTCCGCTCAATGTGCGCAGGCTCAGAACGCAGAAAATCCACCCTCTCGGGTGGATTTTCTTCTTAATATAAGTTACTTAAATATAAACCTGCCGTCCTCAAAGGTGCAGACAACCTTCGTATTTTTCTTTACCGTTCCGTCGAGGATGCGCTCGGAAAGTTCGTCCTCAATCTTGCTCGTAATCGCTCTTCTAAGCGGTCTTGCGCCGTATGTGTCGTCAAAGCCTTCCTCTGAAATCGCGGTAATCGCTTCGTCTGAAAATTCAACGTCAATTTCAAGCGCTTTAAGCCGCTCTTTCAGGTTTTCAAGCATTTTTTTCGCAATATCTTTGATTTCGTTCTGAGTGAGCTTATTAAAAACAATTATATCGTCAATACGGTTAAGAAACTCGGGTCTGAAAGTATTCTTTAACTCCGCAAGCACAATTTCCTTAACATTCTCGTTGTCACTCGAAGAGCTGTTCGCAAAACCGAGGGAGTTCTGCTTCTCGGTAATAAGCCTTGCGCCAACGTTTGAGGTCATAATAATTATCGTATTCTTAAAATCGACCGTGCGCCCCTGAGAGTCTGTAAGACGACCGTCATCAAGAATCTGGAGCAGAGTATTGAAAACGTCGGGGTGCGCCTTTTCAATCTCATCGAACAGTATTACCGAGTACGGTTTGCGCCGTACCTGCTCGGTAAAGTGACTTCCCTCGTCAAAGCCGACGTAACCCGGAGGCGAGCCGATGAGTTTGCTTACGGTATGCTTTTCCATAAACTCAGACATATCAAGGCGTATCATAGCGTTTTCGTCGCCGAACATAGCCTGAGCAAGCGCCTTGCAAAGCTCGGTCTTACCTACGCCCGTCGGTCCGAGGAAAATAAACGAGCCTACAGGTCTCTTCGGGTCTTTAAGTCCTACCCTGCCGCGGCGAATAGCCTTGGCTACTGCTTTTACAGCCTCCTCCTGACCGACAACTCTGTCATGGAGTATATCCTCCATTCTCAGCAGTCTCTCGCTCTCCTCCTCAGTGAGCTGAACCACAGGAATGCCTGTCCAGTCAGACACAATCTGCGCGATATTCTCGGCGGTAACTTCGCCCGTGGCGCTGTTCTGGCTGTCCTGCCACTTCTTCTTTTCGTTGTCGAGGAGTTCCTGAAGCCGTTTTTGTTCGTCCCTGAGCTTCGCGGCGCGCTCAAACTCCTGCTCGTTTACCGCACTCGATTTCTCAGCTTCGAGGGATTTAATTTTATCCTCCATCTCCTTTAGATTAGGAGGAGCGGTCAGACTTTGCAGACGTACCTTTGAGGCGGACTCGTCAATCAGGTCGATCGCCTTATCGGGGAGAAATCTGTCGGAAATATATCTTGAGGAAAGCGTTACCGCCGCCTTGATAGCTTCGTCGGAAATCTTAACCTTGTGATGGGCCTCATAGCGGTCGCGCAAACCCTCTAGAATCTGCACTGTCTCCTCTTCGCTCGGCTCGCCGACCATAACAGGCTGGAAACGGCGTTCCAGAGCGGCGTCCTTTTCAATGTACTTTCTGTACTCGGAAATCGTCGTCGCGCCGATTACCTGAAAATCTCCACGCGCAAGCGACGGTTTCAGAATATTAGCCGCGTCCATAGAGCCCTCCGCCGAGCCTGCCCCGACGATAGTATGGAGCTCGTCTATGAAAAGTATAACGTTCTTATCCTTCTTAACGTCGTCGATAGCGCTTTTTATACGCTCCTCGAACTCACCGCGGTACTTTGACCCTGCTACCATACCGTTTAGGTCAAGACTTACAATTCTCTTACCCTTTAAAATTTCCGGCACCTGACCTTCAACAATTTTAAGAGCGAGGCCCTCGGCTACCGCGGTCTTACCTACTCCGGGCTCACCGATAAGCACGGGATTATTCTTTGTACGGCGGGAAAGAATCTGAATAACTCGCTCTATCTCCTTTTCCCTGCCGATAACAGGGTCAATCTCGCCGACTTTTGCGGATTTGGTTAAATCTCTTCCGAATTTATCGAGAGACTGAGTGTTTCCGCTTGAGGGGTGCTGCTCATTGTCTGTATCTCCGACAAAATCCTCCGCCGAGTCCATAACTGTGTTAAGATTTACACCCAGCTCAGTGAGAAAACTGTACGCGTAGCTGTCGGTCTCCTGAATAATACTCATAAGAATATGCTCGGTTCCGACGTAGTTTGAGCCTGTATGGGAGGCTATACGCACGGCGTTTTGCATAACGCGCTTTGTACGCGGAGTAAAGTCGTTAGGGGTTAGCGCTACGGGCATACCCGTACCCGAGGACTGTTTAATTTTTTCCTCGAGTTCGGACGCGTCCAGTCCCGCCTGGGCGAGAGCGTTTGCGGCTACGCCGCTTCCCTCCTTTGCAAGTCCTAAGAGCAGGTGCTCGGTACCTATATAGGTAAGCCCCATCTCACCCGCTGAGTCGATAGCGATATTAAGAGCTGTATTCGCTTTTTGTGTAAAACCTTTAAATTCATACATACTATTTTACCCCCTTTGGGATTATTAGATTAGTATTATAATCTTTCTCTGAGAATGGTCGCGCGGAGAATATCCCGATCGCGCGGCGTAATTTTCTCACCTTTTTTTACCATCATTGTTGCCGGCTGAATATCGTCTATAAGCTCGTCAACAGTATCAATTTTCACGCCGTCGAGCACCTCGGAAGAGACGCCGAAACGCACGTTGGAAAGAAGTTCCATAGCCTCGTCGCACGTCATCATTATTGAGGATTTTAACAAACCGAGACTGCGGCTTATCTTATCCTGAGCCTCCAGGCTGTCAGTGATACGCTTTTGTGCCTGCAATTCCTGATTAACAAGCTGACCTGCAATATTCTTGAGGTTTTCTACAGCCGATTTCTCGGAAATACCGAGCGTCACCTGATTGGAAAGCTGATACATCGCTCCCTTCGGCTCGCTCCCCTCTCCGTATGTTCCGCGGATTGTAAGACCAAGCTTCTGGAGATTGCTCGCGATTCGCGAGATTGCGTTGCTGTTCTTCAGAGCAGGAAGGTGCAGCATCAAGGAAGCTCTCATACCCGTGCCCAGATTTGTGGGGCACTGAGTAAGAAATCCGAGTTTTTTATCGAAAGCAAATTCTAGATTTTCGTCAAGCAATGTGTCGAGCTTATCGGCAATATCGTAGGCGTCCTCAAGCGCTAAACCTTTTTTGATAATTTGCAGTCTGATATGATCCTCTTCATTGAGCATAATGCTCATCGTTCTGTCCTTGGAGAGTATAATCGCCCTGCCTGCGGAGTCGCTCACAAATTCGGGACTTGCGAGGTGTTTTTCAACGAGCGCGATACGCTCGGGCTCGCTCAGATCTTTTATATAGAACACCTCGAGGTCGTCAGCAAGCGGAGAGTTGCAGTTTTTAACGGCGTTGATTATTTTTTCGCAAACCTCATTTTTCCCTGCCGTGTTCAGCCTGCACGGGAAGGGATAGTTTTTCAAATTCCTTGCGAGACGTATTCTCGTCAACATTACAACATTATTCATTTTTACCCTCCATTGCTTTTATTTTATCCCTGAGCTCGGCTGCTTTCTCAAACTCCTGATTTTTAATTGCCGTATCAAGCTCAGCTTTAAGAGCGTCAATATCCGACGGCTTATCCTTCTGCGTTTTATTTTCCTCTATCGGGGTCGGCTTTTCAAACTGACTGTTCTTTCCGCAGTGAGTTGTATTGCCGTGGATTCGCCGTACAGTAGGCATAATCCTGTCGGCGAACACATCGTAGCAGTGTGCACAGCCGACCATACCGGTCCGAGCTATATCGGAGTAGCTCGTGCCGCAGAACTCACAGCGCGTCGCCTGCGTGCGGGCGGGCAGAGCGTTTTCGAAAAAGCTTCCGAACAGTGAATTGAAATCATCGGCAAAGCTGCCGAAAATATTGTCGTAACCCATTTCCTTAGCGCATTCGGAGCAGAGATTGTACTCCTCAAATTCTCCGTTAATAACGCGCTTGATGTGTGTGGTCGCGTTGTTTTTGTTGCATTTCTGACATTTCATAATATCAACTCCTAAATTAAATTATTCAGATAAGGTTAAAAGCATATTTTTAAATATTCTTGCCCTGAACACGTCGCGGAAAGTCTGCGGAACGTCCATAAAAACACGTTCCGACATCGCCGCCGCAAGAAGCCTTGCCGTTGTACTATCTATTATTGACTGATTATACATATTTTTAATCATTATTTCTGCTGTTGCTTTATCGAGAGTTTTACCTATCGAATTAACTATATGCATAATTGCTGTGCTTTTATCCATTTTAACTCGCGTTATGCGGATATATCCTCCGCCTCCGCGACGGCTCTCGACAATGTACCCTTGCTCGGGCGTAAAGCGAGAGGTTATTACGTAGTTAATCTGGCTCGGCACGCAACCAAGAATACTCGCAAGCTCATTGCGCTTTATCTCGGCGTTCCCGTTCTGCTCGTCAAGCATTTCAAGTATATGCTGCGCTACTAAATCGCTTATACGCATTTGTATCACTCCCCGGTATTCGGTTTGACCTTCTGTGACCTTTGTTGATTTGATTATAGAACTAAAGTCAGATAAAGTCAAAGTCAATAAAAGTCAAATTACAGCTAAAAATTATTCTAAATCTTTTAAAATCTGCGATTTCCTCCTTTATTCTAACTTTTTTAAATTTTTTTGAAATAAATGTTGACATTTGCATATTATGGTGGTATATTATTATCAACATATGAACAATTATTCATATGTTCAATTATAAAAGCGAGGGTTTATTATGGAAAACCAAAATAACATTCCCGAATTGGAAATACTTTTCGAGCTAGCCGACCTTTTCAAGGTATTCGGCGACTCTACAAGACTTCGCATACTTTATACACTGTTCGACGACGAACACTCCGTCGGAGAAATTGCGGAAACGCTTGGTATGGAGCAATCCACTATCTCCCACCAGCTCAGGGTTCTTCGCACGAATAAACTCGTTAAAATCCGCAGAGACGGAAAGCAAATTTACTATAACCTCGACGACGACCACGTTAAGAAAGTAATCGAAATGGGTCTTGACCACGTTTTGGAGTGATTTTGGAGTGATTTTATGAAATACAAATTTATTATGAACGGTCTCGACTGCGCCCACTGTGCTGGAAAGATTGAACAGACTATTTCACAAACCGACGGTTTTGAGAACGTCAGCCTTGTCTTTGCCACGAAATCGCTGTACTTTGAGCACGAGGAAAACGGCGATATGGTACAAATTATACAAGAAATTACCGACTCTATCGAGGACGGAGTTACTGTCACCAATTCCTATTATAAGCGTGAAAATAAGAATCATACCCACGAAAGCTGCAACTGCGGTGAGCATCACAAAGAGGACAAAAATTGCAGTGAACACAGCCACGATAATAACGGGTCAAAGCTGAGCAAAATTCTTCTTTTTGCTGCAATTGGTTTCGCGGTCTCGGCTCTCATACTTGAGGGTCTTAAATTCAGTGAAATTGCGGTAGCTGTACTCAGTGCGGCTGCAATCGTCCTCTCGGGGTACAAGGTCTGCATTTCGGGTGTGAAATCCATTTTGAAGCTAAGACTGGACGAAACAACGCTTATGACAATTGCGGTTATTGCGGCTTTCTGTCTTGGTCAGTATGTCGAAGGCGCTATGGTTACAATTCTTTTCGGAATCGGCGAACTGCTGGAGGACAAGGCTGTTGAAAGCTCGCGGCGCAGTATTGAAAAACTCGCAAACATTCAAGCCGACACGGCGAATATTGTCGTCAGCGGAATTGAAAGTGTTATTAATGCCGACGAGGTTGAGGTCGGCTCGACTATTATTATTAAACCGCACGAGCGTGTTCCTCTCGACTGCGTTGTAACGCATGGTACGGGAAGTATTGATACCTCGGCTATTACAGGTGAGAGTATTCCGTTCGACTGCGAGGTCGGCACAGAGCTTATGAGCGGTATGCTTAACGGCGAAACTATGCTCGAGGCTCGCACAACGAAGAAATACAGCGAAAGCACAGCGAGCAGGATAATAAAGTTAGTGGAGGAGGCTTCCACGACAAAGAGCAAAAATGAAAAGCTGATTACGCGTTTTGCCGCCGTATACACTCCGATAGTCACACTTATTTCACTTATGATTATGTTTATTCCGCCGATTTTCGTCGGAAATCTTTTCGAGTGGATATACAGAGGGCTCGTGTGTCTCGTAGCTTCGTGTCCATGCGCAATCGTTATTTCCGTACCTCTCTCCTACTACTCGGGTATCGGAGCCGCGTCAAAGTGCGGAGTACTTATAAAAGGCGGTAAATTCCTCGAGGCTCTCGCGGCAGCTGATACTATGGTATTCGACAAAACAGGCACTCTCACAAAGGGCAAGCTTAAAATAGATAAAATCGTTCCATATAACAATTACAGCGCGGACGAGGTGCTCGCGCTTGCCGCCGCGTGCGAGAAAAACTCCTCCCACCCTATTGCCCGGGCAATAACAGCGGCGTATGACGGCGAAGAAATTGAATTAAGCGGCTATAAGGAAAAATCGGGCTGCGGCGTAAGCGCCGTATACAACGGCAAGGAGCTTGTATGCGGCAGCCGAAAGCTTATTAATGACAAAAATATTGACGGTACTGTGGTTCTTATTTATGACGGCAGGCTTATCGGCTCAATAAAGGTAAGCGACAGCGTCCGCGACGAGTCGCGCTCAGTCATAGGAAGGCTTAAATCATTTGGAATTAAAAATCTCGTTATGCTCACAGGCGACGCGTCCGATACTGCAAAGGGCGTAAGCGAAAAACTCGGTCTTACGGAATATCACGGCGACCTCCTTCCTCAGAACAAGGTGGAAATCGTCAACACGCTCAAGGAAAATAGCAAGGGTGTTATATTCGTCGGAGACGGCATAAATGACTCGCCTGTAATCGCGGCAGCCGACTGCGGTTTTGCGATGGGACTCGGAAGCGACGCGGCTATTGCGGCGGCTGACGCTGTGCTAACCTCAGGCACGCTTTCCGCACTGCCGAACGCGATAAAAATAGCTAAGAAAACAGTAACCACCTCAAAGACAAATATCGCTTTTGCTCTTGCGGTCAAAGCGCTTGTTATCATACTCGCATTTTTCGGAATAGCGGCGATATGGATGTCAGTAATCGCAGACACGGGCGTATGCCTGCTGTGCGTGCTGTACGCTATGAGAATTTTGAAAATTCGTAAATGGTAATTAAACGTAATATCTTAAAATGGGTTTCGTCCATATTAGACGAGCCCATTTTTATTTTATCCGCGGTGCATTATGCCGCGGCGCACATACACTTTCTTATTAATAAACTCTTTACATTTACTTTAAAATGTACTATAATGATGTTTAATGTTGGATTATTGTATCCAAGTATATTTTAAGGGAGAAAACAATTATGATTAGCGGCGCAGATATAATGGTAAAATGCCTGCAAGCCGAGGGAGTTGACACGGTCTTTGGCTACCCGGGCGCTACTATTTGTCCGTTTTATGACGCTTTATATGACTCAGATATTAAACATATATTAGTAAGGCAGGAGCAAAACGCCGCTCATGCGGCGAGCGGCTACGCGCGCGCGAGAATGAGACCGGGCGTATGCGTTGCGACCTCAGGTCCGGGAGCGACTAATCTTATCACGGGTATAGCAACGGCTTACACCGACTCTATTCCCATAATTGCGATTACGGGACAGGTGCGCTCCGACCTTTTGGGCAGAGATGTTTTTCAGGAAGCGGATATTACCGGCGCCTGCGAGCCTTTTACAAAACACAGCTACCTCGTTTCAAAGACGGAGGATTTGCCGCGCGTGTTCAAGGAGGCATTCCATATAGCAACCACGGGCAGACCCGGACCTGTTCTTATTGACATTCCTATGGATATTCAGACGAATAAAATTGAAAACTTTGAGTATCCCGAAAAAGTAAATCTTAGAAGCTATAAACCCAACACAAAGGGGCACACAGTTCAGGTAAAGCGAGCTATTGAGCTTATCAAAAAAGCTAAAAGACCGATAATTGTCTCGGGCGGAGGCGTTCTCAGCTCCGGCGCAAAGCTTAAATTACAGAAATTTGCCGATATGACGCGGATTCCCGTGCTCTCAACAATGATGGGCATAGGAGTTATGCCGAGCGAACACCCGCTGTATCTCGGTATGCTCGGAACTCACGGAAGAAGGTGCGCTAACAAGGCGCTCCATTTAACCGACCTCGCCATAGTATGCGGCGCAAGACTCGGCGACAGGGCTATCGCCGCCCCCGACCAGATGAGCGAGCGCACAAAAATTATACACATTGATATAGACCCGGCAGAAATAGGCAAGAACGTCAAGGTAGACATTCCCATTGTCGGAGATATGAACAACGTGCTAAAGAATATGATTGAGAACGTCGGAGACTTCAGGATTAATGACGAATGGGACGCTCAGGTAAAGGACCTAAAGGCTCATTATCAGAGCAAAATCTCAACCTTCGAGGGGTTTGTCGAGCCGAGAACACTTATCGGAAAGCTAAGCTCTATGCTTAAAAGCAAGGCTATCCTCTGCGCCGACGTCGGTCAGAATCAAATCTGGTGCGCCAACAACTTCCGTATTCGCGAAGGACGTTTCTTTACTACGGGCGGTATGGGTACTATGGGCTACTCAATCCCTGCGGCAATCGGCGCAAAGCTCGGTCTAAAAAAACGCGATGTGGTCGTAGTATGCGGCGACGGAAGTTTTCAGATGAGCCTGAACGAGCTTTCTACTATCGTACAGAACAACCTCAATATAAAAATTATCGTTATGCGCAACTACCGTCTCGGTATGGTAAGAGAGCTTCAGGATAATTACTACAACGGCAGACACTCCGCAACCGTACTTAACGATGCCCCTGACATTGTAGCGCTCGCGAAAGCTTACGGTATTGACAGCGTCGAGGTAAGCTCGAACGAGGATGCGGAGAAGTACATAGGCAAAATTGTCGAGAGTGACAAGCCGTTCGTGCTCGTGTGCAGGGTTCACCCGGATACGCCGTCTATTCTTTAAGAGGTAGATTATGAAATATACATTATCTATATTAGTCGAAAACCAGGCAGGCGTTCTGTCAAAGATTTCGGGGTTATTCTCCCGACGCGGATTTAACATTGACTCCCTCGCAGTCGGAGTTACGAACGACCCGACAGTTTCTAGGATTACGATTGTTGCGAACGGCGACGAGTACGTTGTTGAACAGCTTGAAAAACAGCTCAACAAGCTCATCCCGGTTATAAAAGTAAAGAGACTTATAGAGGGTGAGTTCATAAGCCGCGAGCTTAGCCTCATCAAGGTTCACTGCGCCGCGGCAAAGCGCTTTGAGATACTTAAAATAGCGGATCTTATGCACGCTAAGGTCGTCGACGTCGCTGTGGATACGGTCACTCTCGAATACTGCGAGACAGTCGAAAAAATTAACACGCTCAAAGACTTACTAAAGCCTTATGGTATACGTGAGATAGTAAGCACAGGCACTGTCGCTATAGACAAGGGCAAAGCCGAGGTTACTGTTTAACATATACATATTATATTTTTTATTATAATACACCGCAATGCGGTAAGGAGGAAATCAAAATGTCAAATGCAAAAATTTTCTATCAGTCGGATTGTAACCTTTCCCTTCTCGAGGGCAAGACAATCGCAATCATTGGCTACGGCAGTCAGGGTCACGCTCACGCTCTTAACCTTAAAGAGTCGGGCTGCAACGTAATTATCGGTCTCTACGAAGGCTCCAAATCCTGGGCAAAAGCCGAAAAGCAGGGCTTTGAGGTTTACACAACCGCAGAGGCCGCTAAAAAAGCTGACATCATTATGATACTTATTAACGACGAGAAGCAGGCCGCTATGTACAAGAAGGACATCGCTCCTAACCTTGAGGCAGGCAATATGCTTATGTTTGCTCACGGCTTCGCTATTCACTTCGGTCAGATTGTACCTCCTGCAGACGTTGACGTAACGATGATTGCGCCTAAGGCTCCGGGTCATACAGTAAGATCCGAGTATCAGGCAGGAAAGGGTACTCCCTGCCTCGTTGCAGTATATCAGGATGCAACAGGTAAGGCTCAGGAAATGGCTCTCGCTTACGGCGCGGGTATCGGCGGAGCGCGCGCAGGTATACTCGAGACAACATTCAGAACAGAAACAGAAACAGACCTCTTCGGCGAGCAGGCTGTTCTTTGCGGCGGCGTTTGCGCTCTTATGCAGGCAGGCTTTGAGACTCTCGTTGAGGCAGGCTATGACCCGAGAAACGCTTACTTCGAGTGTATTCACGAAATGAAACTTATTGTTGACCTTATTTACCAGTCGGGCTTTGCCGGTATGAGATACTCTATTTCCAACACGGCTGAGTACGGCGACTACATCACAGGTCCGAAGATTATTACAGAGGACACTAAGAAGGCTATGAAGAAAGTACTTTCCGACATTCAGGACGGCTCTTTTGCTAAGGAATTTCTACTCGATATGAGCGAGGCAGGCGGTCAGGCTCACTTCCGCGCAATGAGAAAGCTCGCTTCCGAGCATCCAGCCGAAGTTGTAGGCGCAGAAATCAGAAAGCTCTACAGCTGGTCTGACGAGGATAAGCTCATCAACAATTAATATTCTTTTAAAGAAATTACACAACAAATTTAAGGGCAGAGTGTTTCCTCTGCCCTATCTTATTTAGAAATTACAACAATTACTATTGATTTTAAAGAATAGTTATGATAGAATAATACGGAAGCTGCAAACCATTCAGTTTCGTTTAAATAGGCGAACGGCAGGCCCTGTACGATTGAGGTCTGTGAACCATGTCAGGCGGGGAACCGAGCAGCATTAAGCATGATTCTTGATGCGATGCAGTAAGTCTGTCGTTTGCCTATTTAAACGAACGCCGTAACTTGTTACGGTTACGGTTTGCGCTTTTTATTTACAGCCGAAAGAGGAGTGAGTATTTTGTATCAGGTTCTCTATAGAAAATGGCGGCCAAAAAAATTTGAGGACGTTGTCGGTCAGCCTCAGGTAACCGCAACGCTTAAAAACGAACTCAAAAGCGGTCGGATTAATCACGCCTACCTCTTTACAGGCTCACGCGGAACAGGAAAAACAACCTGCTCAAAAATACTTGCTAAGGCGGTAAACTGCCTTGACCCCCGCGACGGCGACCCGTGCGGCGAATGTGAGGTTTGCCGCGGAATAGACGACGGCAGTATTCTCGATATTGTTGAAATGGACGCGGCCTCCAACCGTGGTATTGACGATATACGCGAGGTTATTGACGAGGCGCAGTTCAGACCCACGCGGTGCAAGTACAGGGTTTATATTATTGACGAGGTTCATATGCTTACTGAGCAGGCGTTTAACGCCTTGCTTAAAACGCTTGAGGAACCTCCCGAGCACGTCATATTTATACTCGCCACTACCGAGGTGCACAAGCTTCCCGCTACCATTCTCTCGCGCTGTCAGCGCTTTGACTTTAACAGGATTGCGCCCGAGCATATCATGGCAAGACTTAAATATGTAGCTGAAAATGAAAACGCCGAAATCAGCGATGACGCTGCTTTGCTTATTGCGGCTATTGCCGACGGAGCAATGCGCGACGCGCTTTCGCTTATGGACAGATGTATCGGCATGAGCAGCAAGATTGATACCGAGGTTGTGAGAAATGCTGCGGGACTTGCGAGAAAAGACTATCTTTTTGAACTCGCGGCTGCATGCATAAACAAAAATACCGCGAAAGCTCTCGGACTTGTGTCTAAGCTGCACAACGAGAGCAAAGATATGGCTAGACTTTGTGATGAACTTATCGACCATTTCAGAAGTCTCATGATGATAAAAAGCACTCAAAACGCGCATAATCTGCTGATTATGTCGGCAGACGAGTTTGACGAGGCTCAAACGCAGGCTGATTATCTGAGCCTTGCGGAAATAGTATACATTATGGATATCCTTCAGAACACATACAATCGTATGGGTAAAGGCAACAGCAACAGGACAGAGCTTGAAATGGCGCTCGTAAAGCTGTCTGCTCCCGAGATTGAGGGAACTAACGAGGCGCTTGCGGCGAGAGTTTCGGCGCTTGAAAAGGCTTTAAAATCGGGTTCTGTTAAGATTTCGGCTGAAACCCCAAAATCCGAATCAAAGAAAGAGCACGAAATTAAACACGAAAAGCAAGAAATTAAGCCGACGCAAACAGACGTCCCCACTGCCCCGCCTCAGATGGAGGAAATCCCGAAGTCTGAGCCTGAGAAAGCTCCCGAAAAAGAACCTGAACCAATTACTTCCGAGCCTGTTGCGACTGCTCCGATGAGCCTTGAAGAAATCTATAACAACGCCGTGCCGTTCAGGCAGTGGCCCGAAGTTGTTGAGAATATAAAAAAATACTCGCGGGGAATTGCCGCGGCATTCGACGATACTAACGCGTATGTGAGCGGAAATTATCTGCTCATTGACGCTCAGACGGAAATACCGTTCAGGCTGATGCGCGAGGGCTCTCAGCGCGAGAACATAAGAAAAGCAATTCTGGAAATTACGGGCAAGGTCTATAAATTAGGTCCGTACAGGAAGCCCGTGAAGAAAGAAGAAGAAACAGACCCGCTTAAAAAACTTATTGAAGAAGCTAAGGCAAGCGGAATAAAAGTAACAGAGGAAAAGGAGAAATTAAAATGAAAGCTAGACTACCCAAAGGATACGGCGGTGGCGGCGCCGCTAATATGCAGCAGCTTGCGCGCCAGGCGCAAAAAATGCAGGAGGCTATGGAAACAGCTACCGAGGAGCTAGAGGCTAAGGAGTATTCCGCCGCTTCGGGCGGCGGAGCTGTTAAGGCAGTAGTAAACGGCAAAATGGAAATAAAATCACTTGAAATTGACCCCGAGGTTATCGACCCCGAGGATGCAGAAATGCTCGCTGATCTCGTTATAGCTGCAACAAATGAAGCGCTCCGCGCCGCTAACGAGGACAAGGAAGAAACAATGGGCGCGCTTTCGGGCGGAATTAATATTCCGGGACTTTTCTGAGATGGCAGGATATAATGTAGCTCCTCTCGAAAGGCTTGTGGAGCAGTTTGAAAAAATGCCTGGTATTGGTTATAAAACGGCTCAAAGACTCGCATATTATGTATTGAATTTGTCAAAAACAGAAGCAGAGCAGTTTTCCTCGGCTATCATTGACGCTCACGATAAAATTCACTACTGTAAGATTTGCTGTAATCTTACCGATCAGGAGCTGTGTCCTGTCTGTAAGAGCGAAAAGCGTGACAAGAGCATTATATGTGTGGTTGAAACTCCTAGAGACGCAATGGCTATGGAGGCGACCAATGAGTATGAGGGAACGTACCACGTACTGCACGGGGCTATCTCTCCGCTTAATGACATCGGACCCGATGACCTTAAAATTAAGGAGCTACTAGCAAGGCTCGGCTTGGGCGATGTAACCGAGGTAATTATGGCTACCAACCCGACCGTTGAGGGCGACGCGACCGCTATGTACCTCTCCCGCCTTTTAAAGCCTATGGGCATAAAGGTAACCAGACTTGCATACGGTATCCCTGTAGGCGGCGACCTTGAATACGCGGATCAGGTTACCCTGGCGCGTGCATTGGAAGGAAGAAACGAACTGTGAGCAAGGACTCATTAAAAACTATTGCGAAAAATAAAAAAGCATATCACGACTATTTTATAATCGAAAGCTACGAGGCAGGTATCGAGCTTAAAGGCTCAGAGGTTAAATCTATACGAAACGGCAGAGTTAACCTTAAGGATAGCTGGTGCTCGATAGTAAAAGGTGAAATATTTGTAAACGGTATGCATATTTCCGTGTATGAGAAGGGCGCGACTTGGTGCAAGGACCCTCTCAGAGTTCGCAGACTCTTAATGCATAAAAAGGAAATTATGAAGCTCTACGGACAGGAACAGCAGCAGGGTTATTCGATTATCCCTCTGAGCCTGTACTTTAAGGGAAGCAATATAAAAATGCAGGTTGGACTTTGTAAGGGCAAAAAGCTCTATGACAAGCGCGAGGATATGGCTAAAAAAAGCGCTCAGAGGACAATAGAGAGGGCGCTTAAAAATGATTATTAGGAAAAGCAACTGATATAAGGGGATGCAAAGGTTTCGACGGGGGTTTTGACCCTTGGTAAGCGAGTAGCGGTGTGGAACCGCTATAAAATCCACAACTTAAAAAATAACTGACAACAATAAAGTTGCTTTAGCTGCTTAATGCAGCTTGTCCTGCCGAGGAGTACCGCGGCCACGGCAAGGGCATCGACAGGCGGTTAATGTGAACTCAGGAATGTCTCGGCCTTAGTCACACAATAGAGACTACCAAAGCGCAAAGCCTGTTATTGGGCGTTGAGCCGAGGGAATAATAATACAATAACTACACTCGTAGAAAGCCTTGGCAATGAGCTTTCGGACAGGAGTTCGATTCTCCTCATCTCCACCATTAAAAAAATAACACAACCACTCGGTTGTGTTATTTTTTTGGAAAAAAGATGAGGAGAATCGAAAGGGCGTTAAGAAAACAGTCCTGCGGACTGTTCAGCTTGTCGAAAAAGTCCAGTTTTAACTCAATATCATTAAGATAATTTGCCAAGGGAGAAGAAAGAAACACACTT
>CANQOP010000028.1 GCA_947625485.1 uncultured Clostridia bacterium
CTGCCGATTACATTAATTCTTTCCTCTCTACCGGTGAAGTTTTCTAATTTTGTAACACATCATTGACAAACCTACATAAATGAAGGCGGTCATCTTTTAATGACCGCCCGTCATTCATAAATTTTATCCTCTGAGATTAACGCCGATTGCCCTGAGATTTTCAATAATCTTGTCCATAATATTCTGAACCTCCGCAGAGGAAAGCGTTCTCTCGTTTGAGGAGAATTCAAACCTTACGGTTATGCTGTGGATTGTGTCCGTGTCGTATGTGTCAACAATTTTTGTACCCTTGAGAATTTCCTCTCCGATACCTTCCCAGCACTTAATCAGCTTGCTGTAGAATGTTCCGGGATTGAGCTCAAGGCTGAGGTCGTAGGTCATTGGCGGGAATTTGGACGGTTCGCTGTATTGAATAACTGCGTTTTTGATTTCGGCGAACCTCTCAACGTCAATCTCCGCGAAAACTATATTAGCCTTTTTGTCGATTCTCCTGCTTACTACGGGGTGAACAATGCCGATCGTGCCAATTGTCTCGCCGTCGAGAATAATTTCGTTGAGGTTAGTCGGGTGCTCGTAGCTGTGAGAAGCGTTAGCAGACTTAAAGTTCAAAGCTTTGTGCTTAAGGTCGTCGCTGACTGTCGCGAGAATATCCCTCAGCTTGAAGTAAACAGTCTTAATGTCGCTTGTCTTGTCGTACAGCGTGATTGCGAGCTTTTTGCGCTCAACGCAGAGATTGTTCTCGTCAACCTTTTCCACAACACGACCTATTTCAAATATGCCGAATTCAGGCGCATAGCCGATGTTTGACTTGATTTGGCAGAGCTGAGTTGGTATCATTGACTTTCTTATAGTCTCGATATTCGGATTTGTTGCGTTTAAAAGTTTAATGTTTTCCTCAACCGGAATACCGATAGCCCTCTGCTCATCGCAGTACGCCCACACATAAGAGTGCACTTCGTGGAGGTTGTAGCGCTTAACGAGAATATCCTTGATTTTTTCCTCATTGCTCTTTGCCGCGTCCATACGGACAGGGTAAAGGGGAGAGAGAGTTGTGTTTATTTCAAAGTTATCGTAGCCGTAAATACGCGTGATTTCCTCGATAATGTCAGCTTTAATGGTAACGTCCTTTGTTGCTCTCCATGACGGAACCTCAACTGTGAAGTTGTCATTTTTAAGCTTTACGTTAAAGCCGAGAGATGTAAGTGTTTTTACAATCGTGTCGTTGTCAATTTCAATGCCCGTGTATCTGTCAACATATGCCTTGTCAAAGCTGAGCGTTACTGTGCCGTACTTAAACGCGTATTCGTCTGTAAGAGAGGATACAACCTTTATGCCGCTGTCGCCGTCCCTGAGCAATTTCACAAATCTTGCTATAGCTGTAACGGTCATTTCGGGGTCGAGCGATTTCTCGTATCTCATAGACGCGTCTGTTCTGTGACCGAGCCTTACGCTTGACTTTCGGATAGAGGATGCGTCGAAGGTAGCCGACTCTAGCGTGAGCGTGGTAGTGTCGTCAACAATTTCGGAGTCGAGACCGCCCATAATACCGGCAATAGCTACGGGAGTGTCGCCGTTGCATATCATAAGCGTATCGCTGTCGATACTTCTGTCAACACCGTCGAGCGTTTGGAATGTAAACGGCTTGTCAAAGCGTTTAATTCTTATGTTTTCAACCTTGCGCGAGTCGAACGCGTGCATAGGCTGACCCATCTCAAGCATAAGGTAGTTGGTGAGGTCCGCCAGGAAATTAATCGCTCTCATACCGCAGTAATACAGGCGAATTCTCATATTAACAGGGCTTATTGTTCTGTTTATATTCTCAACCTGAAGTGAAGAGTATCTTTGACAGAGCGGGTCCTCAATCTTCATATCTATCTTCGGGAGTTTGTCGTACTTGCTTAAATCGTCAACGTCCAAAGCCTTGAGCGGCCTGTTTGCAAGAGCCGCAAACTCGCGCGCAATGCCGTAGTGACCCCATAGGTCGGGACGGTTGGTGAGGGATTTGTTGTCCACCTCGAAGATAATATCGTCTATTTCGTAAATATCTTTAAGGTCCGTGCCGTTTTTAACGTCGTCGGTTATTTCCATAATTCCGGAGTTGTCATCGCTGATACCCAGCTCTGCCTCGGAACAGCACATTCCGTTGGACGTATATCCCGCAAGCTTTCTCGGAGAGATAGTTATATCGCCTATCCTAGCGCCGAGCTTTGCAAAAGCGGTTTTCATACCTGCCCTTACGTTAGGTGCGCCGCACACAACGTCCGTAAGCTCGTCTTCACCTATGTCGACCTTAAGAAGGTGGAGCTTCTTGCTTTCGGGGTGATTTTCTACCGACTTAATTTCTGCAGCAACAATTCCCGAAATATCCGAGCCTTTAAAGAAAATCTCGTTTTCAACCTCTGCCGTGGATAAGGAAAACTGCTTAATAAGCTCAACCTTGTCGAGACCTCTCAGGTCAACGAAATCTGAAATCCAATTCATTGATAAAAACATAGCATAACCCTCCTTACTCTTCGTCGTCCGTGAACTGTGACAGTACTTTCAGGCTGCCGCTGTTGAGGTCGCGAATATCCTTTATTCCGTACTTCATCATAGCAAGGCGCGTGAGTCCGAGACCGAACGCAAAGCCGGTGTATTCTTCGGGGTCGATTCCGCCTTCCCTGAGTACCTCGGGGTGAATCATACCGCAGGGGCAAAGCTCAAGCCAGCCGCTGTGGTTGCACGAGGGACATCCTTCGCCGCCGCAGATAAGGCAGTTGATGTCCAGCTCAAAGCCCGGCTCAACGAACGGAAAAAAGCCCGGGCGCAGGCGTACCTTTATATCTCTTCTGAAAACCTCGGAGAGCATAGTTTTCATAAAGTAAATGAGGTTTGAAATATTTATATTCTTGTCTACCATAACGCCCTCCATTTGGAAAAAGGTATTTTCGTGGGTTGCGTCTGTAGCCTCGTTGCGGAAACAGCGACCGGGGAAAATAGCCTTTATCGGAACGCCGTTTTCTACTAGGTTTTTTCTGTATTTTTTGAGAATAGCGTTCTGCGCTGCCGAGGTCTGCGATTTTAAAAGCTGACCGTTTTCAAGGTAGTACGTGTCCTGCATATCGCGGGCAGGGTGGTCCTTAGGAATATTTACCGCCTCAAAGCACTCGTAGTCGGTAACGACTTCCGAATAGTCCTCCACCGTAAACCCCATAGACGTGAAAATGCTTTCGCACTGCCTTTGCACAAGGGTAATCGGGTGATATGAGCCGCGCGAGAGGTCTGCGGGAGTTGTTATGTCAAACTGCGGCATAGCGGCAATTTCAAGCTCAATTTCTTTCTGCTTTAACTCGTCTGTCTTTTCCTCGATAGCCTTTGCTACTGTTCCCTTAAGCTCGTTTACTTTCTTTCCGAACTCCTTGCGCTCCTCGTTTGAAAGCTCCTTCATACCCTTTAGAAGGTCTGTCACACAGCCTTTTTTGCCTAGATATGATACCCTTATCTTTTCAAGGTCAACAAGGCTCTGAATTTTTTGCAGTTCTGAATTGAGCTGCTGTTTAAGACTTTTGATTTTCTCGTCCATATTTACCTCCGTAAAAAAATATATATGAGTGCAGGGCGTTTTATAAGTTTTATAAAAAATCCCTTCGCAGGCATAAGCCTGAGAAGGGACGAATAAAATCCGCGGTACCACCCTGATTTTTGCATCATAAAAGAGCAAACACTCCTTTGACATATAACGGTGTCAACCGTTGAGACCTACTGATACTTAAACCGTTTAAAATTCAGCCCCACCGCTCAGAAGGGAACTTCGTGTTTCGCGCTGCGCCGTCGGCTTACAGCCTCGACCGACAGTCTCTTTACAAAGCGCCTGAAAAACTACTTTCTTCGTCACTGCGTTATCAAGAGTTATAATAACATTTTATTTCTAAATATGCAAGACTTTTGTTGAAAAAAATACCGTATTATGTTATTATATCAAAGAACAATATAGAAGGAGAAATAGTGTGAAAGTTCACACTAACAAAATTTATATTGTCCGCTCATTTTGCCGCAAAGCGAAAACGAGCGGTGACTTATTTTTATTTACGCCTTATCCGCCCACGGTAAGGTTGTAAAAAACCTTAATCTCTTTTTGTGGGCGGAAAGGCTATGGAAGTTAATATGAACGATATATTTATAGAACAGCTTGTAAAAAGGAAAAGACCCGTAAAAAGCCGAATTATATTTATCTTCGCCATAATTATGGTTCTGCTTGTGCCGTTTACTATGGTTTTTCTCGCGGCGAATAGGATAATTATTCCGTACTTTATTTACATCGCCTTTTTTGCGCTCGCGTTCGGTATCTGGCTTTTGTGGTATATCCGCTCCCACCAGAACCTTGAATTTGAGTATCAGGTAGTACAGGATACCCTTGTAGTAAGCAAAATTATCGCTAAGCGTAAGCGCAAGGAGATGCTTCGCCTTGACGTGCGTACTATTGATATTCTGGCTAAAGGTAATGAGCCCGAGCTTAAAAAGCTGAATTTGAGCAAGGTTTACGACGCGGCAATTAATTCAAATGATGACGAAAACACATACTACGCTGTGTATCAGCACGCGGGGTACGGCAGATGCGCTCTGCTATTCAACCCCGAGGAAAAGGTACTCAACGCTATGAAACCTTACCTGAAAAAGGATATTGTTCTTAAAATTTTCTATCACAGAGGTTGATATGAGATTTCAGATTGACGTAAATACCGTGAAATCGGCTGTAAGAAAGCGTCCTGCCGATTCCGACAAAACTACTGTAGGCACGCTTCTTAGTATCTGCGGAAGCTACGGAATGGCAGGCGCGGCGATTATGTCGGCGAAAGCCGCTTTGCGCAGCGGAATAGGACTGCTAAAGCTTGCCGTTTCAGACGAAATTTATCCGATTATCGCATCTTCTGTCCCGGAGGCTGTTTTTATTCCGACCAAAGAAATCTCGGCCATTGATATAGCCGAGAAGTCCGGGTACTGCGGCGCAGTGCTCGCAGGCTGCGGACTCGGGGTATCCGACGGCACAAGGACGATAGTGAGAAATATGATTGATAAATTGACTGCTCCGATGATTTTTGACGCGGACGCTCTTAATGTTATCGCCGAAAATACCGGCATTCTCCGAAACGCAAAAGCCCCGATAATCCTCACTCCGCACGACCGCGAGTTCTCAAGACTTGCATCCCTTACCCTAAGCGAAGTCAAGGAAAACAGAGAGAAGCTCGCGCTTGTTTTCGCAAGAGAGTATAATGTCATAGTTGTCCTTAAGGGTCATATCACGATTGTCGCGAGTCCCGACGGCGATGTGCTTTATAACGACAGTGTCGGAAATGCGGGAATGTCCGCAGGCGGCAGCGGCGACGTGCTCGCGGGAATTATTGCGTCCCTCACCGCGCAGGGTGCAGATCCGTTTAAATGCGCGGCGGCAGGCGTATATCTCCACGGTCTTGCAGGTGATACAGCGAAGGAAAAGCTTGGCGAAATTTCTATGCTTCCGACCGATATTATTGACTGCCTTCCTACGGCATTCAGAAAATGCGGATTTATTTGATATAAAAGTCTAAATACCCAATTATGTCAATTCAAAAGAGTATCATGGTAAATTCAAAAATATTACTAATGATAGCACTGTGAATGAGCAAATATACGCGCAAGCAAAGGCCATGCTAACACATAGGAATGGAACAGATAGAGAAGATATGTGTTTAATAGACAGTAAAAATGGCAAAATTGTTGGAAGTCAAAAACATTTGACGCAACTGTTGACAAATACAGGAGTACAGATTATATTTTTAATAAGTATGATGCATTCATACAGACACTTAAAGATTACGATAACAAATATGGCATGGAATGGAGCGAGATTATATGAAAAAATATGAAAGCTATTATGATGGGTACCATATAGATTCTGGCAAAACACAAGAGGAAAGAAACAAGGCAGAAGAACTTGCCTTTAAGGAAGATGAAAAGCTAAAAAACTGGGATGATGTTGAACTTTAATTTTTAGCTTAATTTTTTATGCGTTATGGTTTAGCTATAGCGCATTTTTTATGCCCGGGAGTTGATTTTGTGGTTTCAACTGAAATATATTTGTTGATATAATTGAACGCGAAAAGAGCTTGCAGAAGCATTTGCAAATATTATAAATGATGCTAAAGATGTTTATGAAAAACTTGCCGATGTAGATTTGACTGATAAGCCATACAGTGCTATAATGCACATGAAAGGTAAATGCCAAATATTGATGTGCGTAAATGGTACATAGCACAAAACAACAAAATACCAGATATGATAGATAAAACTAAATCTATTGAGGAACAGGCAAAACAGGCGTTTGAGCTTCGCAATAAACATAAATTCCAGGCAAGAGAATTGATGAAAGACCAAGAAGCCAGAAAATATCTTGATGAAAAAGAACCTATTGAAACATTTGAAGGTTTGATTAAACGAAAGATGAAAGATAAAGGGTTCACGAGAGAAGAAACACTGAAAGATATATTAAAAACTGCAACAAAGGCCAGAAAAAAGGTCAATAAATCATTAGGATTGGAGGAACAATGGTGTACAGCTACACAATTTGTAATGTGCCAGATAAAGAACTTTTTAAAAAGCAATGTAAAGCACTTGAAAAAAATATACCTGACATAAAAAAAGATAAATTGCTTGAAGATGTTGATGGTTCGGAAGTACAGATTTATTTCTTAAACAATAAAGAAATAACTGTAAACAACAGTTATTATGTTGGTTCTTTGACTGTGAAATCAGAATGTGATTTGTTACCATACTTCAATAAATAAACATTTATAATGCGTTATGGTTTAACTATAGCGCATTTTTTATGCCCGGGAGTTGATTTTGTGTGGTTTTTATAACAATTAAATAATTAGAGTCTTGCATAAGCATTTGCAAATATTATAAATGATGCTAATGATGTTTATGAAAAACTTGCCGATGTAGATTTGACTGCCTTCCTACGGCATTCAGAAAATGCGGATTTATTTGATATAAAAGTCTAAATACCCGATTATAAAACATATAAATACAGCAGAGGTGATTCTATGAAAAAAATACCCCTGCTGTTTTTTTGCGTGATTTTTCTTTTTTCTTCCTGCTCATCGCAACCGGCGCCTATTGCGCGCAACTTTACCGCAAACGTAACGGCGACCTGCAACCGCGTTAAAATACGCGCAAAGGTGACTGCCGAGGAACACAACCTGCTCACGGTCAATATGTATTCTCCTAACGCTTTGCGCGGATATACTTATACCTACAAGGACGGAAAACTAAATTTGTCCAGCGGTAATATGAATATAGACGCGGACGAAAACTACTTGCCGCCGACAGCCTTTGTTCAGGTTATTTACAATGTTCTGAGTACAATAGGACAGGAGGATAACTGTACCGTAAACGGAATATATAATTCTTCTGTAGAATATAAGGGCTCGTGTGCGAGCGGAAAATACACCCTGCGCAGCAATTTTTCAACAGGAGCTATTGAAAGTATAAAAATTAGCTCGATTGGTTTTTCCGCTGCCTTTAAATCAACAGCTGTTTCAAAATAATCACAATACTCTTTCCGAAAAATATAATGATAACAGTATAAACCTTTTTTAAACGGCAAAAATACTATTACATTAATTTTTTCGGAGGTAAAATCCCTTGAGTATAAAACGTGGAGATATTTATTATGCGGATCTCTCGCCCGTGGTAGGCTCGGAACAGGGAGGGATTCGTCCCGTATTAATTGTTCAGAACGACGTCGGAAACCGATACAGCCCGACTGTAATTGCCGCCGCAATCACAAGTCAGCAGTCAAAAGCAAAGCTTCCCACACATATTCCGATTGAAGCGCGCGATTGCGGACTGCAAAAGGACAGTGTTGTGCTTTTGGAGCAGATACGCACTATTGATAAACAGCGTTTAAAGGAGCGTATGGGCACAGTTGATGAGAGTTCTATGAACCGCGTTAATAATGCAATATCAATTTCGTTCGGTCTGACTTGATTACAGCTACATATCATTGTGTAGCATAAGAATACCCCTTTAACAAGGGGTAATTTTATTATTGGCGTTGCGCATAGCAAAGTGCGATGAAAATACTGTTGAAAAACTAATTTATTACAATTTTGTTGTTTTTGAAACTTTTTTGGGCATTTTTGCCTCTTATATAGTGTAAACGATAAAATTTAAATTTTCCGACATATTTATTTCTACTTCGGAGGATAATATGACAAAACTATACTTAGCAGTACCGTGTTATAACGAGGAGGAAGTCCTGCGAGACTCCGCGGACAAGCTCGTCGAAAAATTTGACAGAATGATTGACACGAAAAAGATTTCAGAAAAAAGTAAAATCGTTTTTATAGACGACGGCTCGGCAGATAATACCTGGAAAATAATTTCTGAGCTTCACGATGAGAATCCTGTTTTTGACGGAATTAAGCTCAGCCGCAACCGCGGTCACCAGAATGCTCTTTTGTGCGGAATGATGACGTTAAGGGACAAGGCGGACGCGGTAATTTCAATAGACGCCGATTTGCAGGACGATATAGAGGCTTTTGACGAAATGGTCGAAAAGTTTGAGGGTGGATGCGACGTTGTGTACGGTGTGCGTTCAAAGCGCGATACCGATACATTTTTCAAGCGCACAACCGCGGGCGCGTTCTACAAGGTTCTCAATAAAATGGGAGCTGACGTTATATATAATCATGCCGACTTCCGACTAATGAGCAAGCGCGCTCTGGACGCCTTTTCGCTTTATAAGGAGAGGAATATTTTTCTAAGGGGTATGGTTCCGCTCGTGGGTTTTCATTCCGACGTCGTTACCTACGAGCGCGCAGAACGGCTTGCAGGAGAGAGCAAATACCCTCTTAAAAAGATGCTCAATCTCGCGTGGGAGGGTATAACCTCTCTGAGCGTAAAGCCGATAAGAATAATTACCCTAAGCGGCGCGGCAATTCTTTTAATAAGTATTGCTATGATACTATACTTACTTGTGAGCTTTTTTATGGGCTCGGCTATCGGAGGCTGGACAAGCATTTTAATATCCCTATGGGCGCTCGGAGGTCTGCTCCTTATCGCTGTAGGTATAATAGGCGAGTATATCGGTAAAATATACCTCGAGGTTAAGCGGAGACCGCAGTATATAATTGAGGAGAGTCTCGGGATAAATGAACAGTAATAAATATGCGCTCGGACTTACACGCGTATTTAACGTGATTTTCGGCATAACATTTTTAGGTTTGCTGACGTTTATTATTGTAAGCGGATACGAGCGGGAGGGCAACAGAGACACATATTCCTGCAGTATTTTGGAGCACTACGGAATATTACTTTCAGCTGTTTTGCTTACTGCAGTTTTTACAGTTATATATATTTTCTTTTTTAGAAATAAAACGAATAAATTAAGCAATAAAAACTTTTTTCATAATTCAAATTTTATTATACTTATTTCGGTTTTTATAATGCTTATTGTTCAGCTTATTGTGGGGTATCTTCTGCTATTCGACCCTGTAACAGACGTCGGTATAGTAAACAATTACGCGCTCGACTTTGCCAAAACTGGAAGCTTTGACCTGATTCAGCGCAAATACAACGAAGGCTCCTACTACCTCATAAAGTATCCCAATAATCTGTGCATTACGTTTTTTCTTTCTTTTTTATACCGAATAAGTTATCTTCTGACGGGCACGGTACCACGGTTTCTGCCGGTTGTGGTCAACGTTATTGCAATTAATATCTCGATATTAATGACCGTTTTGCTGTCGCGAAGGCTGCTCGGTGAGAGAAAGTCCCTGTATGTGCTTATACTGTGCGTGCTTTTCGCGCCGTTTTACACCTACACGGCATATTTCTACACCGATTCGCTTTCTCTGCCGTTTTCGGTAGGTATTGTCTATTTCCTTTCCACATCTATTGGGACAGAGCGACGCCGCAGGCGTTATATACTCTTTGCGTTCTGCGGCGCGCTTATGTTCCTAGGCTTTAAGATGAAGGGAAGTTTAGCTATAATGTTTGTAGGAGCAGTCGTGTATCTGTTCCTGAAAATTGATTTAAAACGCGCCCTATGCGCGACGCTCGCAATTGTTATCGGTTTTAGCTCGCTATATGCGATATGTACTGCCGTATATAAAAACGCGGGAATAATTACCGAGGAGCAGTCGTACGAATGTGAGTACCCTGCTACCCACTGGATTATGATGGGACTTAAAGGCTACGGAAATTATCATTCCGAGGACAGCGAATTTACTATGTCGTTTAAGACCAAGGACGAAAAACAAGCCGCCAATATAGACAGGATAAAATCACGCCTTAAAGAAAAAGGGAAAAAGGGACTTTTGCTGCACTGTGCAAGAAAAGCTATGTGGACGTGGGAGGACGGAACCTACTTCATTTCTCATCATATAGAAAAGGCGCGAAATGAAAATATACTGCACGATTTTGTTCTTAACAGCGGCAAAAACCACTTCGTTTTCTATGCGTATAGCTGCGGATTCCAGCTCTTTATAATTTTTATGATGATAATGTCATCTGTAAAAGCATTCAGAAAAAAAGAACTGAATATGATGACCCTGATACGGGGAATTGTATTCGGAATATTTGTTTTCCTGCTTATCTGGGAAACGCGCTCACGCTATCTGTATAACTTTACTCCGTTCTTCCTTATACTTGCGGCGGACGGAATGGATTGGTTCTCGCAAAAATTTTTAAAAAGCGTAAACAAACACCACCCCCAAATAGCCCGATAGGGCAATAATATAGCCGGACGTCTTATTCTCAGACGTCCGGCGTCAATTTATTTTAAATAAATTTTATATTATTCAAAGCAAGAGAGTAATTTATCAACCTTATCGGTATTTTCCCATTTAACTCCTAAATCCTCGCGACCCATATGTCCGTACGCAGCAAGAGGGAGGTAAGCCGTGTTAGTGAGGTCAAGCTCTCTGATAATCGACTTCGGTCTGCAATCAAATACTTTTTTTACGGCTGAGGAAAGCTCTGCGTCGCTGTGTTTGCCTGTGCCGAAGGTGTCTACCATAATTGAAACGGGCTTAGCTACTCCGATAGCGTAAGCAAGCTGTACTTCGCACTTCCTTGCAAGCTTTGCTGCTACAATGTTCTTAGCGATATATCTGCTGTAGTATGCAGCGCTTCGATCTACCTTAGTGGGGTCTTTTCCGCTGAAAGCACCGCCGCCATGGCGTGAAAAACCGCCGTATGTATCTACGATTATCTTTCTGCCCGTAAGCCCCGAATCTCCCACGGGACCGCCGATAACGAACCGTCCCGTCGGATTAATTAAAATTTTCGTGTCCTCAAAAAGCTCTTTTGGAATAATAGGTCTGATTACATATTCCGTGAGATCGGCTCTTATCTTTTCAAGAGTTACGTCTTCGTTGTGTTGAGTCGAAATTACTACAGTATCTATTCTGACGGGTCTTTCGTCGTCGTACTCTACGGTAACCTGAGTTTTGCCGTCAGGTCTGAGATAGGGAAGAGTACCGTCTTTTCTTACCTTAGTGAGCTGTTTTGAAAGCTTGTGCGCGAGCGAAATCGGTAGTGGCATAAGCTCTTCGGTTTCATCGCACGCGTATCCGAACATCATCCCTTGGTCGCCTGCGCCTATCTGATTATTGCTTTCGCTTTCTCCGTCCTTAATTTCATAGCTTTCGTTTACGCCCATAGCTATGTCGGCGCTCTGCGAGTCGATAGACGTAAGCACTGCGCAGGTGTCGCCGTCAAATCCGCACTTCGGATCGTTGTAGCCTATGTCGTTAATTACCTTGCGGGCGATAGCGGGAATGTCGACGTAACACTCGGTAGAAATTTCGCCCATAACGTGAACCATACCTGTAGTAACGGTAGTTTCGCACGCAACGTGCGCGTTTTTATCCTTCTCTAAAATAGCGTCGAGTACAGCGTCTGAAATTTGGTCGCACACCTTGTCCGGGTGCCCCTCAGTTACAGACTCTGAGGTGAATAATAATTTACTCATTATAATTTCTCCTTTCAAAAGAAAGCATAAACAATATATCTGTATACACATTGCGTTTAACGCGTTTTGTGCATTATATCGTTAAATAAAAAATCACCGTTCTACCGAACAGTGAATACTTTACTCATCTTTCGGTAATTACCGCAGGAATTGGCACCTTGCACTTGCAGGTTGCCGGACGTCTCAGGGCCTGACCCTCAGTCACTCTTGATAAGTCTATCAAATTATGTTGTTATTATATACTTTGCGTCATAACTTGTCAATAGCCGCTTGCGCAAAAATAAAGGACTGTCTGACGACAGTCCTTTGTAACTTAGTTTCAAGCTATATCCTCAAGAGAGCAGGAGCATTCGCTGATACCGTGCTTTACTCTGTCTTCAACCTCCGCGCGCTTAGCGTTGTTGAAACGGTCAAGCGTACCTACAAGGTAACCTGTTATTCTTCTGATTCTCTCGAACGGAACCATATCATAGGTGTAGTTAACGTCAACATAATCGCCGTCTACAGTAAATGTAAAGGTCTTGAACTCCTTGTCGGGGTTAGCGTCTTTAATCTGCATAACGTATGTATCAATTTCCTTTTTTGATAACTCTCCGCCAATAACTTTAATTTCCATAAATAACCTTCCTTCCAAAACTTTAAATTTCTTTCTACGAATTATAATCACACAAATTTCATAAACCTTATGCTCTATTTTGTGGAGCATTATTATTATAACACAATATCTTGGGATTTGCAAGGAATAGTTACTTGTCTTTATTTACAAAAGTAAAAGGCATTTATTGTACAATGTTACTAAAAAACGGCATAAATTTTGAAAAAGGAAAATTTTAAAAGATTTTTGTTCTTTTTTACACTGCATCAATACAAAATACGGAAACACGAGCAACTGCTATTCGGCAAGCGCGAGGTTGTCTACTGAGAACTCAAATTCATCGTCATAGCTTCCCGATACGCTCGTGTAGGTGATTACAACAGATTTTTCTTCGAGAAAAACAAGAGCCTGAGTCTGAATCATCTGCGCGTCGTCATATTTTACTCCGTATGTGATAATAATAACGTCATTTCCGTGTAAATTGCTCTTTTCGTATCTGGATATGCCGGTAAATCCCGACATAATAGATTTATAATTTTTTTCAATTGATTTTTTACTGTAATTTGCCGCAGAATCTTTGCCTGCTTTGGAAAAAGCTATGTTGTCGGTTTTATCCGGATATGAGTCGGGGCGTGCGATAATTGACGAGCCGCTTTCGTCGACTTTAAATTCCTCGGGCAAACAAACGGTAACGCCCTCGTATTCATATGTATTCTTACCGTCAAGAGTATTTGCCTTTTTATTCTCTTCCGTTATGACTGATGTATCGGTCGCCCCTAGGTTTGTCGAAACGCTGCAAGCCGTGAAACTGACAGCGGTTAAAACTAAAAATACAGCAAAAAATTTCTTCATATTTTCCCCTTCTTATGCAATAAACTAAATGTAATATATCATAATATCGAAGTTTGTGTCAACGGCTGTTCAAATACAATTCCTCGGTTTATTTAAATTACGCACTGTAAATTGAGAATTGGAAATAAAAAACACAACCAAGCGGTTGTGTTTTCTATGGTGGAGATAAGGGGGTTCGAACCCCTGACCTCTTGACTGCCAGTCAAGCACTCTCCCAACTGAGCTATACCCCCAAGCCTATTAAGTATTATACATACTAATTTTTTGTATGTCAATAATATTATTTATTTTTACAAATGAGAATAATGTATTTTGGGAAAAGAAGTCGAGGTAAAGACCCCGACTTCCAATACTGAGTGTATCCGAGTTAGTAATTCTCAGCGTTAATTTCAAAGAACGACTGCGGATGTGCGCATGTGGGACATACCTCGGGAGCTTCAGTACCGACAACAATATGTCCGCAGTTTCTGCATTCCCAAACCTTAACCTCGCTCTTCTTGAAAACTTCCTTCATCTCAACATTTTTAAGAAGTGCTCTGTAGCGCTCCTCGTGATGTTTCTCGATTGCGGCCACCAGTCTGAATTTTTTTGCCAGCTCGGTAAACCCTTCTTTCTCGGCGGTATCTGCAAACCCTGCATACATATCCGTCCACTCGTAGTTCTCGCCGTTAGCGGCTGCAGCCAAATTCTCGGCTGTTGAGCCGATACCGTTGAGCTCTTTAAACCACATTTTGGCGTGTTCCTTTTCATTGTCAGCGGTTTTCAGAAACAATGCGGCAATCTGCTCAAAACCATCTTTCTTTGCCTTAGAAGCAAAATAAGTGTACTTGTTTCTCGCCTGGGATTCTCCGGCAAAAGCAGCCTCAAGGTTTTTCTCCGTCTGGGTTCCTGCGTATGGGTTAGAGGGAGCGTCTGCACACTCCAGCTTTTCGCCTGTAGCTTTGCATACCGGACATACAGCCTCTTCCTTGCTTACAGCGTCGAAAGCCTCTCCGCATACTTTACATTTAAATTTTGACATTTTAAATTCCTCCTGTTAAGTTTATATTTTTTACTAAACATCAGCGCAATCAACATTTATTACGCGCGGTAATTATATGATAGCCTGCGCTTAATATAAAATTCTTTATATCAATATTATTTTTTCCCGTTTTTACGGCATATAGGACAAATATAATTTATTTTGAGGTCATAGGATAAAAATTCTCCTTCAATCTGCTCCATAAGCTGAGGTGTCAAATCATTAAGCTTAATATCCGTAAGACTGCCGCAGTTTTTACATACGAGATGGTCGTGTCTTACGGTATTGTCGTAACGGTCCGGCTGACCCTCAACAGAAATTTTCCTGATAAGTCCCTGCTCGTGAAGCTTAGATAAATTATTATATACGGTAGCCAACACTGCTTTTGAGGACTGCTCTTTCAATTTCATATAAATTTTTTCCGCAGTAGGATGGTCGTCAGAGCTATTAATAATATCAAGTATCAGTTGAGTGTTCTTTGTCATTCAATTACCTCTTTTTAGAATTATTCTAATTATAAAATAATTTAAATTAAAAGTCAATAAGTTTTCACATAATTTAACTGCAAATAATAAAAATATTTTCTTGAAAAATAAATAAACGTTTGTTATAATAATATAAATCTTTGCACTGCATATTAACGACAGTACAAACTGATCAAGCCGGAGCTTTTGGCTCGGAGCCGGGTCGCGTAAGTGACAGTGGAATTATCACCCACGGGACAGTAAGTTACTTTACTGGTCTTATGGGTGTTATTTTTTTCACATCTTAGACGCAAGTTGCATAGAGTTATTTTATAACACTATTTGAGGTGACCCTTATGAACAGAAAACCAAAACCCAATCAAAGCATTTCTTTTGAGCAAATACCACGCCGCGAATTTGAAAAAACTGCCGTCAGAGTTTCTATGGTAAGCATAATCGGAAACGCTGTTTTGTCAATGTTCAAATTTCTAGTCGGATTGTTTGCTCATTCGGGTGCAATGGTGAGCGACGCAGTCCATTCGGCTTCCGACGTTTTCAGCAGTATTATAGTGATAATCGGCGTGAAGCTTTCTTCCAAAGCGTCCGATAAGGATCACCCGTACGGGCACGAGAGGTTTGAATGCGTCGCCGCTATAGTGCTTTCGGTTATCCTGCTTGTAAGCGGTTTGTTTATAGGACATACTGCAATAGAGCAGATGACTTCCGATAATCCCAAAGCGATTGCAATTCCGGGCGTGTTGGCATTGTTTGCGGCAGCCATTTCTATTATCTGCAAAGAAGCAATGTATTGGTACACCAGATTTTACGCTAAGCGTTTGGAGTCAGGCGCATTGATGGCTGACGCGTGGCATCACCGCAGCGATGCGCTGTCCTCAGTCGGCGCGCTAATCGGTATTGCCGGAGCAAGAATGGGATTTCCTTTGCTCGACACTATTGCAAGCCTTATTATTTGTCTGTTTATTATCAAAGCGGCGTATGATATTTTCCGAAATGCCGTTTCACAAATGGTTGACCGTTCGTGCAGCGAGGAAATGGAGCAGGCAATTATGCAGTGCGCGGCAGAGCAGGATAATGTAATAGGAGTGGGGCTTATCCAGACACGCGTGTTCGGGAACAGAATATACGCTGATATAGAAATTTGCGCGGACAGCGGTATAACGCTTGCGCAAAGTCACGAAATCGCGCAGCAGGTGCATAATGCAATCGAAGAAAGGTTTGTAAAAATAAAGCATATTAAGGTCTATGTCAGACCTTCTGATAATGCCGACGTTTTACTGTCGGATTAATTCTACTTAAAAATAGCTGTATAAATGTATTTTGAAAATTTTATTTACATTTTAAATAAAACGGGAACACATTTGTGATACAATGTGTCCCCGTTTAAAACTATTTAGTAAACTATTCAGTAATCGGCTTGCACTTCGGAAAAAGCTCGATGAGCTCGCTTTCGCTCAGAAATCCCGAGGACGCGTTTTTGTCGCCTATTTTATACGATGCAAAAGCGATATTTAATCCTACGCCCGACGGCGCGCTTTTAACACCGAAAAATTTGTAGTCTATCGGCTGATATTCAATAGGAAAGCGGTCCGCCTGAGCCGTTGTTTCAATATTTATAAGTCCGGATACAAGTATACTGTTCATTAAAAAAACTCCTCGCGATATATTTGCAATTAAAATTAATAAAATGATATGTATAAAAAATTATATCATTCGTGTAATTCACTGTCAACGCGAGTTGTGATATAAAAATTTTTAATTTGTAGGATTACAATAGATGTGTTACAGTAAAGGAAAAAAGAGTAGCGAATAGAAAACCTCTGTGTTACAGTTAAGT
>CANQOP010000029.1 GCA_947625485.1 uncultured Clostridia bacterium
TCAGTATGTTACTTAAAATTTAATATTCTGCCATAGACCTGCTTTTTTGTGCTGTCTACACAATTTGGGGCGGTTCACGACGGGTGCCTTAATCTATTTTTGTTTTAATTTTGTATTACTTTAGATGACTCTTACCTTAATAACATCGGAAACAGCTTCAATGCTTGAGACAGAGGAATCGTCGGCGGCGTCCACGATAGCATATCCGTATGCGCCGCGCGTTTTAGCCTCAACAGCTTTGAGTCCCGATACAGCGGAGGTGATATTCTTCACAGCGTCGTCGCCCGCCTTAAAGAGTACACAGTAACGAACAGCGCCGGACTTAGCCATTGTCACGTTCGGGAAGTTAACGGAGTTCACGATATTACCGTTTTCGAGATACTCCTTGATTTGGTCGGCAGCCATAACAGCGCAGTTATCCTCGCTCTCGGGAGTTGACGCGCCGAGGTGAGGCATACAAATCACATTTTCCTCAGCGAGAACATCGTCTGTAGCAAAGTCGGTCACGTACTTTGAAACCTTTCCGCTCTTAATAGCATCCAGAACAGCTGCACAGTTTACAAGGCCGTCACGGCTGTAGTTAAGGATACGAACTCCGTCCTTCATCTTAGCGATAGCGTCAGCGTCAATTAAATCCTTTGTATCGGAAGTGAGAGGAACGTGAACGGAAATATAATCACTGTCGGCAAGCACCTCGTCAATTGTCGGAAAAACCTTTACAGACGGGTCGAGCTTGAGAGCGTTGCCTACGGAGAGGAACGGGTCGTATCCGATAACCTTCATACCGAGCGCTGAAGCAGCGTTTGCTACAAGGATACCGATTGCGCCGAGTCCGATTACGCCGAGGGTTTTGCCTAAAATCTCGGGTCCTACGAACTGACCCTTACCCTTTTCAGCCATCTTTCCGACAGCCTCGCCGTTGCCCTTGAGCGTTTTAACCCACTCGATACCCTCAACAACCTTACGGGAACTGAGAAGAAGACCTGCGAGTACAAGCTCTTTAACAGCGTTTGCGTTTGCGCCGGGAGTATTGAATACCACGATACCCTTGTCAGCGCAAGCGTCCTTAGGAATATTATTTGTGCCTGCTCCGCAGCGGGCAATCGCGAGGAGGCTCTCGGGCATCTCCATATCGTGCATAGACGCGGAACGAACGAGTACGGCGGTCGGGTTCTCGACAGCGTCGCCAACATTATAGCCGGAGCCGAGACGGCTTGTGCCGTTCGGGGAAATTTTATTTAATGTAAGAACGTTATACATAGTTATGTACCTCTTTATTATGAATTTTCTTCTTCAAACTTTTTCATAAATTCAACGAGCTTCTCAACACCCTCGATAGGCATAGCGTTATAGATGGAAGCGCGCATACCGCCTACTGTACGGTGACCTTTGAGGTTTACAAAGCCCGCGTCAGTAGCCGCCTTAATGAACTTAGCGTCAAGATCGGCGTCGCCCGTAACGAACGGAACGTTCATAAGAGAGCGGTCCTTCTTTACAACAGTACCCTTAAACATCTTGCTCTGATCGAGGAAATCGTAAAGTATAGCGGCTTTCTTTTCGTTGTACTTCTTCATTTCCTCGAGGCCGCCCATTTCCTTAACCCACTTGAAAATCTTGCCGCAGATATAAATATCGTAGCAGGGAGGTGTGTTATAGAGAGACCCTGCGTCAGCCTGAGTCTTATACTTCATCATTGTAGGCGTGCCGGGGAGAACGTCGTCGGTTATGAGGTCCTCTCGGATAATTACAACCTGCAAGCCCGCAGGACCCGCGTTCTTCTGTACGCCCGCATAAATTACGCCGTACTTCTCAACGTCAACAGGCTCGGAGAGGAAGCAGGACGATACGTCCGCAACGAGCGGCTTGCCCTTTGTGTTCGGGAGCTCGTGGAACTTGGTACCGTAGATAGTATTGTTCTCGCAGATATAAACGTAGTCGGCGTCCTCGCTTATCGGAAGGTCGGAGCAGTCGGGGATATAGGAGAAGGTCTTATCCTCGGACGAAGCAATTTTATTTGCTTTACCGTATATCTTAGCCTCGGCGAACGCCTTCTTTGCCCACTGACCGGTTACAATGTAGTCGGCAACCTTGTTCTTCATAAGGTTCATCGGAATAGCCGCGAACTGGAGGCTTGCGCCGCCCTGAAGAAAAAGAACCTTGTAATTATCGGGGATATTCATAAGCTCTCTAAGGTCTTTCTCGGCGTCCTTTATAATATCATCGAACCACTTTGAGCGGTGGCTCATCTCCATAACGGACATACCGCTGCCCTTGTAATCGAGCATTTCCTCAGCGGCTTCTTTAAGTACAGACTCCGGAATTACTGCCGGACCAGCTGAAAAGTTATAAACTCTTGCCATTCTTATTACTCCTTTTTTAAATATAATTTACCAATATATTCCCTATTTTCACAATACTTTAAAATTATACCCCATTAGGGTTTTATTGTCAATAATTTAACGAGTAAAAGTATGTTGTTTAAGCTAAAAAAGCTATTGTTTTAGTTTTTCTTAACTCTTAATTATATTCATTTTGTTATATTTTTATTAATTGTTTTGTCAGACTGATAAATTTTGCCTGGACCTTAATCTTTATATACAAACAACAGTACGGCGCTGACGCTGTACTGCTGTATTTTTCGTATTAAATTAAAACGGTTTATTTCTTCATTTCTCCAATCACGCTTCTCAAATCGCCGCGCATACGCAGGGCTTCCGCTCTCGCCGCTTCTGCAAAATCCTCCTCGGTTTTGCCGTCCTGCTTAGTCCACGCGCACATAATGCCGCGGCTGGAGTTTACAATCGCGCCGATACCGTTACTGTCGAACGCGTATTTTGCGTCCTGCGCGCCGCCGCCCTGAGCGCCGTAGCCCGGAACGAGGAAAAAGGTGTGAACAAGCTTTGCGCGCAGCTCCTTCAACATTTCGGGATAAGTCGCGCCCACAACCGCGCCGACGCCGCTGTATCCGTATTTACCCATAACCTCTTTGCCCCAGTTTTCGCACATTTCGCCCATCTGCTCGTAGACGGTCTTGCCGTTTTCAAGCTTTAAGTCCTGAAGCTCGCCCGAGCTCGGGTTAGAGGTCTTTGCGAGGACAAAAATACCCTTGTTCTTCTCCGCACAAATTTTCAAAAGAGGTTTTATTCCGTCCGTGCCGAGGTAGCCGTTTACCGTGAGAGCGTCCGCTCCGAAAGCGTCAACCTGCTCACCCTCCAGGTCTGTCGTTCCGATGTGAGCTGTAGCATATGCAGTCATAGTCGCTCCGATGTCGTTGCGCTTTCCGTCGGTCATAACGTACATACCCTTTGACTGTGCGTATTTAATGGTCTCTGTGAGCGTTTTAACGCCCTGCCAGCCGTACATTTCATAGTAAGCCGACTGAGGCTTAACTGCGGGAACGATGTCGTAAAGAACGTCAATTAACGCTTTATTGAACTCCAGAAGTGCGGCTGCAGCGCCCTCAAGGGTTTTACCGTGTTCCTTAAAGCACTTTTCCTTTATAAAGGACGGTACATAATCAAGCTTCGGGTCGAGACCCGCAACGGTCGGGTTCTGCATTTCTATAATCTTGTCGATTAATTTATCAAGAGCCATAATATATCTCCCTATATAAAACTATTCCATATCGAGCAGGTCAAGCCTGAGATTTTTGTAGTCTGTGCGGTTAGCTTTAACGAATTCCATAGCGGTACGCGGGTGACTGTTGCGCTGTCCCGTCAGGATATACGGGATGTCAAAGCCCCATTTCACGCCGTCCGCTCTGAGTTTAAGCATATGCCTCTCAATTTGGTCGAGGATAGGCTCAACCATATACTTGGGATTCTTTAAAAATCCGATAAGAAGCTCCGACTGGCAGTTGCCGGCTCCCCTGCCCATTCCGTTTACAGTGCAGTCGAGGTAGCTTACTCCCTCCTGAAGGGCGTCAATAGTATTAGCAAACGCGAGACTCTGGTTGTTGTGAGCGTGAATACCTATATGCTTTTTGTATTTCTCGCCGTACTCGAGGTACATCTGCGCAAACGCGCGAATCTGCTCGGGATAGAATGCGCCATAGCTGTCCACGATATAAATGCAGTTTACGGGGGTTTTGCCGAATATCTCAAGCGCCGTGCGAATATCCTCTGTGCGGTTTTTGGAAACAGCCATAATATTTATCGAGGTTTCATAGCCCATTTTATGACAGTGCTCTATCATATCGACAGCAACGGGGATAGTGTTTATATAGGTCGCGATACGCACCATATCGACAGGGCTTTCCTTCTTCGGGTGTATGTCGCGCTTATAGTCGCAGCGGCCTACGTCAGCCATTACGGCGATTTTCATAGGACTGCTGTTATCGCCGACGACCTTACGAATATCGTCGTCGCTGCAGAACTTCCATTTTCCGAATTTCTCGGGGCTGAACATATCCTTAGAAGCTTTATAGCCGAACTCCATATAGTCCAAACCCGCCTTTATATTGTTGTGATAGAGGTCGTTTACGAACTCGTCGGTAAAGAAAAAGTCGTTGCAAAGACCTCCGTCACGCAGGGTCGCGTCTACAACCCTGATGTCATCGCGAACGGATAACAAATCACCTTTTGACATTAATTTTCTCTCCTTAAAATTACCTTTTATATTTTAAATACTTTCTTTTGTATCGTTAAAATCACCGTCTGAAAACTACTCTGCCGTCGAGCAGAGTGTACTTTACCCTGCCGTAAAGTTTTTGTCCCTTAAACGGCGTGTTTTTACTCTTTCCGTGAAGCTTTTCCACATCAACAATGTAATTTTCGTCGGGGTCAAAAATCACAATATCGGCAGGGGCGCCTGCCTTTAGCGTGCCTGCGTTAAGCCCGAGAATTTCTGCGGGATTTGCTGACATTTTTTCTATAAGCTGATTTATGCTCAAAAGCCCTGTCTTAACAAGATATGTGATACCTGCGGATAAAGAAGTCTCCATTCCGATTGAGCCGTTGGGAGCTGTCTCAAAGTCCGCCTTTTCCATTGGTGTGTGAGGCGCGTGGTCCGTGGCGATTGCGTCGAGCGTACCGTCCTGCAATCCCCTTATAATTTCGAGCCTATCCTCCTCTCGGCGCAAAGGCGGATTCATACGGTAGTCCGCGTCGCGTTTCAGAAGCTCTCTCTCCGTAAGCGAGAAATAGTGAGGAGCGGTCTCGGCGGTCACTTTAACGCCGCGTTTCTTAGCGTCCCGTATCATACGCACGGAGTTTTTTGTGCTTACGTGGCATATATGCACAGGCACGCCGAACGCGTCGGCAAATGCAATCTCGCGCTGTGTTCCGCAGTCCTCGGCGGAGTCGGGTATTCCCTTTACCTCCAGCTGTCCTGCAACCTCTCCCTCGTTCATAATTCCGCCGTCTGCTATCGGAAGGTTCTCGCAGTGAGCGACTATTTTCATTCCAAGCTTCGGCGCGCGTTTCATAGCGTTTATGAGCATTTGGGTGTTCTCGACAGGTCTGCCGTCGTCGGAAAGAGCGACGGCGCCCGCCGCTTTCACCTCGTCCAGGTCGGTTGCCTCTTCGCTTTTAAGCCCCTTAGTAATGCTTGCTGCGACGTAAACCTTCGCGTTCGCACCCTTAGCCTTATCAAGAATGTATTTAACTGTTTCGCCGTTGTCGGTTGTCGGGTTTGTATTCGGCATAGCAAGCAGACTCGTTACGCCCCCTGCGGCTGCTGCACTGCAACCGCTTATAATATCCTCCTTGTGGGTCTGCCCCGGGTCGCGGAGGTGGACGTGCATATCAACAAGTCCCGGCGCGGCGATAAGTCCGCGTGCGTCAATCACCTCATCGGCTGTACTAAACTCGCCGATTTCTCTTATTTTGCCGTCATCTATATATATATCTGCAATTTTATCTAAATTCTGCGAGGGGTCAATCACCCTTGCGGATTTGATTAGTAAAGTCATATTCCACCTCTGTACCGGTAAACAGCAGAGCTATCTGCGCGGTCTTTGGTCCTGCGCGCGGTTTCTCGGATAAGCTACTCTCTGCTGCGGACGCGCGTTTCTGTTCACGGGTCTGCGCTCGCCGCGCGAGTGCACCTTAACGAGGTCGTTCTCTCCGCGTGCGGCGTTTTGGCGCTGTCTTGCTCGCTCTGCCTCGCGCTCCATTCTGCGGCGTTCGGACTGCTGACGGCGGCGCTCCTCCTCAATTTTGCGGCGCTTGCGTATATTGTGCCTGCGCTTTATGAGCCTGTAAAGGTTTATGCAGAAGTACCTGCAATGAATGATAATATATACAATAACTGTCCAGACAGTCCCCGCAACCGATGCTATGCCCCTGCCGATTACAGACAATACCGAACCGATTTTTTTAAGCACGCGCGACGCATTTTCACCGAAGCTCTGCGAAGGCATATCATTATTGCTCTCGTAATCGTAGTCACCGCTCTCGGAGCTGTAATCTCCGAAGGACTCCTGAACGTCGGTAAATAAGTCGGAGCTGTCCTCATTTGAAGAATAATCGAAGTAATCTTCCGGACTGTCAAAAGCATTTTCAGAAGCAGCGGATGCCGCGTCAACAACCTCCTGAGCATTCTGTCCGTCTGTTTCTGCTGTTATTTCTTCTTCTTTAACATTCCGCTCTTCTGTTGCGGCTGTTGCCGTCTCCTCCTGAGCGGCCTTGATAGCATCACTGACCGCGCGGTCGAGATCGTCCGTTTTGAGGGTCTTCTCCACTTTTACTGTGTCCTGAACAGCGGGCTTATCGTCAGGAAGAATTTCGTCGAGCGATTTAAGCGTGTCCTCATAAACAGCCTCAGAGACCGATACTGCGGTCTGCGCCTCGGAGGGAGCGGACTTCCTGCGCCTCTTAGGTTTAGCTCCAAGCTCTTCAATCGGGTCGTAATTCTCAAGAAAGCTTTGCGTCGGTTTCGTTATATTAAAAATATTTTTTTTCGGAATCTGGGTTGTGTCTGTAATTCTGTGCTCGTGAGCCAACTCGTGCACAAGATGCTTATGACGCCGCTGCGGGTTACGAAAGTACCTGAGCAGAAGAATAAGCACGACTGCAACTATAATCACTCCGATTAGTGTTGCAGAGCCGTAAATGATAAGGTCGCGGTACTGTGTAAAAAAGTTTTCCTCGATAATATCCGTGCCCTCAATAATAGAAGCGAACAACTCCTTGTGGTCGGACGTCAGATTCTTCCCTGCGGCGGACTGCATTGTGAGGATAATGTTCTCGCCGTTTATTACGGTGTTGTACTGCTGTGCCTGAATAATCTTCTTGCCCGATTTCTGGCTCATAGTAAGCAATATGTACTTAGTTCCTTTTACGTCAACCACGGTTGAGGTCTTGTACGCCTTATCAAGGAGTAGCTCATCCTTAATTTTTGAAAGCTCCTCGTCGGAAATCTTTGAATAGCTGTCGATTTTCCTGCTCTCCTCGTTCTCCGTCATTGTGACGGTAAGCGAAAGGGAGTTGTCCTCCTTGAGAGCGTAGAGATATATGTCCCCGTCCTCAAGGTTATTCATAGTCTCATTATAATCAACGCCGAATTTCGAGAAAAAAGAGTCAGTTTTCTCGCTTTCCCGCGTTATAGCTATCATATCGTTCGGAACAGCAACGCTCATATTAAGCTCGTCAAGCTCATAGGACGTGTTCTCGGCAAAAGCAGTGAGCGACAACGCGCCGATAATAACCACGCACATAACCATAGATAAAACCACGCCGATTTTTTTCATATCCGTAACCTCCGACTAATATACACCCATTTTGTCTATTATACTATTAATCAACATTAAAAGCAAGTTTTAAGGCTGAATTTTCGACAATTTAAAGCGATGAAAATACCGCTTTACCGAATACCGAAAATGTGGTAGAATTAAGTTAGGTGATAGTATGATAGAACAGGAAATGAACAGATTGCTTGAAAGGGCAAAAACGGACGAGGACCTTAAAAGCAGACTGCTTGAAACGCAATACGAAAATGACCCCGTGCAGTCCTTCTGCAACATATGCGCACAGCTTGGGCACGATATTACGGTCGGAGGGCTGTTCGCCTACGGAATGGCGATGAACGACAGTAAGCTGCGCGCAACGAACGGCGGGGGCAGCTTTGAAATAGAAGGATGGGACGATTTGTACGAAAATTTTCTCGATGAACTGAGGAGATAGAAAATAGGTTATTTCAAAAAATTTGAAATAACCTATTTTTATTTACGGAAAATTTATTTTTCTATTTAACCTTAGTTTTAATTATCACGACGTCTTCTGGCTCGTTATCCTTATACATCTCGGTATAGGTGATTTCCTGCTGCTGGGATTCTCTGTCCCTTATATGTTTAACCTTGTTGTCGCTCCATATTGAATAGAGCACTTTAAGTATAATCGGCGCTAAAAGCGATGATGTTATAATCATAGGAACTACTGCGAAATTTATCATCTTTGGAATAATACCTGAGCTTACGCCCTTGTCGGTAACTATGAGCGCAACCTCGCCGCGCGTCATCATTCCTACGCCGATTTTAAGCGAATCCGAGGTAGAATATCCGCATAGTCTGGACATACCCGAACAGCCGATGACCTTGGATAAAAGCGCGACAGCAGTCAGCGCTGCAGCAAACAGAAGAACCGTAAGGTTCATTCCGTTCAGGCTTGTTTTAAGACCGACGCTCGCGAAAAACACAGGACCGAAGAACATATAAAGGCACACGTCAATTTTACGTTCAATATATGGAGCGCTTTTTAGCTGGCAAAAAATAATCCCCGCGGCGTATGCTCCCGTTATATCGGCAATACCGAAATAAACTTCGGCTATATAAGAAAAGAAAAAGCAGAACGCCATAGCGAAAATCGGGATTGTGCGGGTATGCGGACGACGGTGTTCAAGCCACTTAAACAGCTTATAGAACGCAAACCCGAGCGCGACCGCCAGTATAAAGAACAGCAGAATTTTAAGACAAATTATACCAATACCCTCGTCATTTTCTCCGTTTCCGCCTGCCAGACGGATAACAAAGGTTAAAAGAACAATACCTATTACGTCGTCAATGATTGCTGCGCTTATGATAGTATTACCGACTTTGGAGCGCAGGTACCCCAGCTCCTTGAGAGCCTGCACGGTTATGCTTACCGAAGTAGCGGATAGGATTGTACCAATTACAAGCGCCTCAAAAAAGCGGTTTCCGTTATTAAAGCCAAAAGCATAGTAAAGCGCAGTTCCTGCACCGAACGGAACTGCTACACCCGCAAGCGCGATAAGAAACGCAAGCGGTCCGACCTTCAGAAGCTCCTTCAGATTTGTTCCGAGTCCCGCCGAAAACATAAGCATAATAACTCCGACCTCCGCGATAGAGCGGATAGGCAGTCCGTAACTCGGATTACTGAGGTTCACAGCATTAAGTACGCACGGACCGAGGATAAGTCCGGCGATAATCTCGCCTACAACCTGCGGCATTTGAAGCTTTCGGGCCACCAGTCCTAAAAATTTCGCAAGGCAAAAGACCATCGCGAGCGGCAGAAGAATTTGAAAAAGCTCCACCTTGTTTATAAAATTTACAATTTCCGACGTATCCAAACCAATCACTCCTACTAAAAACGTACCTTCCGCTTTTCGATACACATACAAAAATCCGCAAAACAAAAAATTGTTTTACAAACTTTCTTCACTCGTTTCCCGTTTGTAATAATTCACGGAAAATAAAATTACCGCAGGATATTGTAGCACAATGCAGGAAATTTTTAAAGAGAAAATCGAAAAAAGGGAAAGAAGTCATATTAAACGTAATCTAACCATATTTTCATTCGTGCGCCGATACACTGACGCGCGTAAAATAAGCGCTCCCCGAAAGGAGCGCTGTTTTATTTCGATTATCAGTATCAGTTTGTAATAGTCTGTTCTGTTTCTTTGTCGAAAACGTGAATTCTGCTAAGGTCAAAAGCAATCTTAATGTTATCGCCCGGCTTAGCCTTTGAAGCAGGGTCAACTCGAGCTGTAACAGGCGCGCCGTTAATGTTGAGATAGAGATAAATCTCAGCACCCATAAGCTCGGTAACATCAACGTTAGCCGTGATAATGGACGCGGGGTCAACCTTCTCGAGGAATTCAGGCTCGTCGTGAACGTGCTCGGGACGGATACCAAATACAACTTCCTTTCCGACATAATCCTTGAGAGCCTCGCCCTTCTCAGCGGAGAGCGGAATCTCATACTTGTCGAACTTAAGAGCAATGCCGTTCTTGCCGTTTACTACTGTAGCGTCGGCGAAGTTCATCTGAGGCGAACCGATAAATCCGGCAACAAACTCGTTGCAAGGCTTATCGTAGAGGTTCTGAGGAGTATCAACCTGCTGAATGAAGCCGTCCTTCATAACAACGATACGGGTACCCATTGTCATAGCCTCAGTCTGGTCGTGTGTTACGTAGATAAATGTTGTGCCGAGTCTCTGATAAAGCTTGGAAATTTCCGTACGCATCTGTGCGCGCAGCTTAGCGTCAAGGTTCGAGAGAGGCTCGTCAAGTAAGAATACCTTAGGATCACGAACGATAGCACGTCCGAGAGCAACACGCTGTCTCTGACCGCCGGAGAGAGCCTTTGGCTTTCTGTCGAGATACTGTTCGATTCCGAGGATTCTTGCCGCCTCTTCAACTCTTCTCTTAATCTCGTCCTTAGGAGTTTTTCTGAGCTTAAGTCCGAATGCCATATTGTCGTAAACGGACATATGAGGATAAAGAGCGTAGTTCTGGAATACCATCGCAATATCTCTGTCCTTAGGAGTAACATCGTTGCAGAGCTTGTCGCCGATATAGAGCTCGCCCTTAGAGATGTCCTCAAGGCCTGCAATCATACGAAGAGTTGTTGACTTACCGCAGCCGGAAGGACCAACGAGAATGATAAACTCTTTGTCATCAATTTCGAGGTTAAAATCCGTAACGGCAACAACTCCTCCGTCATAGATCTTATAAACGTGCCGTAAACTTACATTTGCCATAAATTTATTCCTCCATATGTAATGAAATAATTTTCAATGATAGTATTGTATCATTTTCGTGCAGATTTTTCCATTTGTATAGTAAACAAAGTTTTTTAATTGTTTTTATGTAAAATGGTTAGTCCGTCAAAAGTAAAAGGACTTTTTTGTGCTATTTGCCGATAAAAATTACACATCTTTCATTTTTTGTCAATTCACGGCACTCGCCCTCTGAAAGCTTTCGGTCTAGCTCAAGTCCCCCTATCGAAAGCCTTTTAAGGTATAGGACGCTAAGCCCGCAGGCAGAAAACATCCTCTTGACCTGATGAAATTTCCCCTCGCATATTTCGACATAAGCTCCGCTCTCCCCTGCTTTCTCAAGGCGCGCGGGCATACATACCGTTCCGTCAGAAAGCCTAACCCCGCTTTCAAAGCTGTGGACGGTTTCGTCCGTCACGGCTCCGTCGAGCTCGGCATAGTACCGTTTATAAACGTGATTTTTCGGGGAAATAATTCTGTGAGCAAAATCCCCGTCGTCAGTCAGAATGAGCAGTCCTACAGTGTCCTTGTCAAGCCTTCCCGCCGGCGCAAGATTTCTGCGGCGCAGTTTTTCGGGGACAAGGTCGAGCACCGTTTTACTCAGGTTATCCTTAGCGGCGCAGACTACTCCCTGCGGTTTGTTCATCATAATATATATGTTTTTCTTAAACACCAGAGCCTGTCCGTTGACTCCGATTTCGTGATGCTCGGGGTCGAGCTTGAAATCAGGCTTAGCGACGGTCTTGCCGTCGAGAGTGACGGCGTTCTGACGTATGAGCTTTTGCACGTCGCGTCTCGAACCGACGCCCTGAGATACGAGTATTTTATCAAGTCTGTCCATTTTTACTTCCTTTTAAGTTAAGGCTTACAAACAAAAGCCGACAGCTAAAGAGCGTCTCCAAGCGGCTCATAGCTGTCTTTGTAAACTCCGCTGCTTATGTGTCCTCCTACCACGTGTCCCTTATAAATCAGTAAAGTCGCGGTCTTATCACTGTTTTTCAGCCTGAAAACAACGCGCTCAACCTCCTGCCCTTTGAACGGCGTGAGATCAAGACCAATCGTCGTCTGGAGTTCATTATATTCGTTATAAATATCGTCGAATACGGTAGGGACGGTTATCTCGTCCGAGCTAATCGACTTAGGCTCGACCTTTATCCCAAGAGTGCGCAGGAACTGTGCCTGAGCCTCCTCGTCGGGCGCCTCGGTCGAGTATGTACCGAGCTCATCACAGGTGGCGTAGGTCTTGATACCGTCCTTCTGCTGGAGTCCGATAGACACGCACAAAGCTATCGCTACGACCGCGAAGAATGAAATAAACGCCAGCTTTGCGCCTTTCTTTTTATCAAATGTAAACACAAACATAGTATCACCCGTATATTATATGCAGGTGATTTCGTTTTTAGTTTTCGGTTTTAAGGATATTTAATATATCCGACGGTTTTTTTGCCCAGGCTGTCGGATTATACTTTCTCATATCGTCGTCCGAGCCGTATCCGTAGGAGCAGGCGACGAAATCAACTCCGCACTCGAACGCACCCTTTGCGTCGTACCAGGTGTCTCCAATCATAACCGCTGACGATTTTTCATCAAAACTGCCCCCAAGCTGTTCAATGGCATAGGGAATAAGGTCGCGCTTATCCTTGCGCGTTCCCTCGCGGTTTGACCCGCAAATTCGGTCGAAATATCCTGTCATACCTATGTCGTTTATAACTACCCTTGCGGTAGCCTCAAGCTTTGACGAGCACACCGCAAGCCTCGCGCCGCTTTCGCGCAGGGCGGAGAGAAGCTCGCGAATACCGTCATAAGGCATGTTCATACTTCTGCCCTCGGTATCATAATAGCCGCGGTAAAGCTCATACCCCTCCTCTACCTTCTCCTCGGGAAGTCCGCACAATCCGCGCAGGGTGTCATAGAGCGGAGGTCCTATGTATTTCGTGTAATCCGAAAGGTCAACTCCTCTTACCCCTAAATCCTCAAGCATTCGCCTAAGACTGTGGCGTATGCCGTTCGCGCTCTGTGCAATCGTGCCGTCGAGGTCAAATAGGATATATTTATACTTCATTAAACTTTTCTGCCGCTTTCTTCTCAAATTTCTCGGATTTTACACTTGCTCTCGTGTGAGTACCCTTTGCAATCAGTCCCATTTTGTCGCTCGCCTCTACGTCAAAATTAAAAAATCTTCCGTCGCTGTCGGTTAGCGTCGCTTTCACCTTCACTTCCGCGCCTAAAGGCGTCGGACTGATGTGCTCAATCGAAATCGCCGTTCCCACTGTGGTTATCCCGTCGGGGAGGTCCGTCTGCACGAGGTCGAGCGCGGCTTCCTCCATAAACGCTACCACTATTGGCGTAGCGAGCACGCGAAGGCAACCGCTTTTCATTGAATAAGCCAGGTCTTCTTCCTTTACTGTTTTCGTCAACTCGAGGATATCTCCCGTTTTTGCCATAAAACTACCGCCTTTTTTGTTGTTAAAAGATATTTTTTATGATACAATACACATTGTAACAATTTTTACCGAAAACTTCAAGGAGTATTTACCTATTGGAAAAGCAAAGGAGAATTCACCTCATAGACGAATTGCGCGGACTGTGTATCATTCTGGTCGTGATTTATCACGCGTTTTACTCACTTGTGATGATTTACGGCTACAAACAGCCTGCCGAGGCTTTTGCCGTTATGCGAAAAATTCAGCCCGTTCTGCCCGCGATGTTTATACTGCTGTCGGGCATATCGTTCCAACTCAGCCGCAGTAACATAAGGCGAGGTTTAAAACTGCTCGCCGTTGCGGCAATTATGATGCTCGCGCTTTGGCTGGTTATGCCTAGCCAGATGATATGGTTCGGGATAATTCACTTCTTAGCAGTTATGAATATCGTGCTCGGACTGCTCAAAAAGTATGTTGATAAAATTCCTGCCTCAGTAGGAATTATTTCCTGCGCCATACTGTTCATACTTACCTATAACGTTCAAAACGGATATATAGGCATAGAAAGCTCTCTGTCTCTAGAATTGCCCGAATTTATGTACCTGACAGACCTTACCGCTCCGCTCGGATTTTACTCTCCGAGTTTTCACTCGGCGGACTACTGCCCGATTATTCCGTGGGCGTTTATGTTCATTATCGGAACAGTTTTAGGCAGATATGTGCGCCTTCTCCCCGAAAAACTCAGCAAAACGCATATAAAGCCGCTCGCGTTCATCGGACGGCATACGCTTATAATCTATCTATTACACCAGCCCATTATTGTTGGAGTTCTGCAGCTTATAGAAACAATACGGTAAAAACGCGTGTGCGTGCGCGATGTGTATAAGAAATCCTGTATATGCTTTCTTATTGCGAAGCGGCGGCAGATGTGGTACAATACAAATATAACAAAGACTGGACAGGAGATTTACATATGAAACTTGGAATTGTGGGACTTCCTAATGTGGGAAAGAGCACGCTTTTTAACGCAATCACAAATGCGGGCGCGCAGTCCGCTAACTATCCGTTCTGCACGATTGAGCCGAACGTGGGCGTGGTAGCCGTGCCAGACAAGAGGCTTGACAAGCTCGCAGAAATGTACGACCCAGAGAAATACACGCCCGCTATGATTGAATTTGTTGACATTGCAGGTCTCGTTAAGGGCGCGTCAAAGGGCGAGGGGCTCGGCAACAAGTTTCTCGCGAATATCCGCGAGTGCGACGCAATAGTACACGTTGTTCGCTGTTTCGAGAATACAGACATTGTTCACGTCGAGGGAAGCATAGACCCAAAGAGAGATATTGAGACAATAAATCTCGAGCTTATCCTCTCCGACGTCGAAATGCTCGAGCGCAGGATTGACAAAACGAAAAAGCTCATAAAGGGTGATAAAAAATATCAGAAGGATTTAGACTTATTCGAGCGTATTCTTGAGGCGTTAAACGAGGGGAAATCCGCGCGCTCCGTTGAAATGGACGAGGACGAGCAGGAGATAATCTCCGAGGTTGCTCTGCTCACGACAAAGCCCGTTATTTACGCGGCTAATATGAGCGATGAAGATTTTTCAAACGGAATTGAAAGCAATAAATTCCTAGACGCGGTACGCGAAGTTGCCGCCGAGGAAAACGCGGGCGTTCTCCCGATTTGCGCTCAGATTGAGGAAGAAATCGTCGATATGGACAAGGAAGAAAAGGAAATGTTCCTCTCCGATCTAGGTCTAACGGAAAGCGGTCTCGACCGTCTTATCAAGGAGTGCTATTCTCTGCTCGGTCTGATAAGCTACCTCACGGCGGGCAAACCAGAGGTAAGAGCCTGGACTATCACGAAAGGCACAAAGGCTCCGCAGGCGGCAGGAAAAATTCACACAGACTTTGAACGCGGCTTTATCCGAGCGGAGGTCGTGTCGTTCGACGACCTTATGGCGTGCGGCTCGATTGCGGCGGCTAAGGAGAAAGGTCTTTATCGAAGCGAAGGCAAGGATTATGTAATGAACGACGGCGACGTCGTATTGTTCAGATTCAATGTTTAGTTTAAATTTAATTTTATAAAAAACGATTGCCGTCCTAAAAAGGGCGGCATTTTTTCATAATGTTCATAATGTATAAAAAGTTATTCTCCCCATTTGTGGCGGTGCAGTTCGCCGTGAGTAAGGAGTTCGGGATAGTCCCACTGTCTGAGCACCTCATAAGCCGCAATTGCGACGGAATTGGAAAGATTGAGACTGCGCGCGTTCTCAATCATAGGTATTCGCACTGTTGTGTCGGGGTTTTTAAGAAGTAAGCTTTCGGGAAGTCCGCGCGTTTCCTTTCCGAAGAGCAGGTAGCAGTTATCCTCATATACCAAGTCCGTGTGGCGGTGGAGCGCTTTTGTTGAAAAATAGTAATATTTACCGCCCTTTGTTTTTTCAAAAAAATCGTCGAGATTTTCATAATATGTAATGTCGAGCAAATGCCAGTAATCAAGTCCCGCTCGTTTTAAATGCCTGTCGTCAACCGAAAATCCCAACGGCTTAACGAGATGCAGTCTCGCGCCTGTTGCGGCGCAGGTGCGCGCCACGTTTCCCGTGTTCCCGGCGATTTCCGGCTCGACCATAACTATGTTTAAAATTGCCAAAACTTATCACCTCTATTTATATTTTAACGACAAATAATAATTATGCAAGTTTTTTGCAACAAAAGATTTTTATTCGATAGGTTTTTTCCTATCAAAAAATGTAACGAGGTGTAATTATGGCAAAAGGTTCAATGATGAGCGTCGTAAAGGTAGCCGCGGGAGGAATGCTCGCAGGAATGGTAGTAGGCGCGGCAGGCAAGGCAATGATTGACAAAAAGCCGAAGATGCGCAAAAAGGCTAACCGTGCAATTCACACGGTCGGTCAGATTATTGACACGGCTCAGTATATGTTTAAGTAACTGCGCAAAATCAAGGACTGTCTTTTTTTAAGACAGCCCTTCAGCTTGTCGAAAAAGTCCAGTTTTAACTGGGCTTTTTTTAATGGATATGATATAATGTAATTGGTGATAGCAGTGTTGGAAAAGAACGTAAAAAA
>CANQOP010000030.1 GCA_947625485.1 uncultured Clostridia bacterium
TTTTATTCTACCATAGGAGGTGCTTTTTTACTATTGGCTACTTTTACTGGTTCGGTTCATTTACGAGACTGCCTTTTTAGCTTATATGTATATATTATTATATTATTAAAATTCCGATTTAACGTCTCTTACAAAAAGCTTTCCCAGCTCGTCCTTTATGTCGCAGTTATTAAAGAGAACGTTGTATACTCCGTTTACTATGGGCATATCGACATTCTTTTCGTCGGCGAGTTTTTTAAGCGCCTTGGACGTCATTACGCCTTCGGCTAGTTTGTCAAACTTTTCACCCTTGGCGAGCATTTCACCGTATTTTCGGTTGTGCGACCAAGGAGAGAAGAGGGTAGCTTCGTAATCCCCTAGATGACAAAGACCGTATGCGCTGATTTCATTACCGCCGCAGGCGCTTATGAGCCTTCCGACTTCGCGTGTTCCGCGTGACATCAAAGCGCCTTTTATAGACGTCATATTGAGTCCGTCGAGCATACCGGCCGCAATCCCGACAACATTCTTGGCGGCTGCGCCGAGCTCACTGCCTATAAGGTCAGTGCCTATGTAAAATCTTATCAACTCAGATGAAAATTCACTGACGAGCTTTTTCTTTACATCTTCGTTTAAGCTGTCGATTACCATACAGTTTGGAATGCCCCTGACATAATCCTGAGGGTGCCCGGGACCTACCCATACGGCAACGGGCGTTTTACTTTGGTCAACAAATTCGCTCATAACCTCAGTGAGCCTTTTTCCCGTCGTGACCTCAACGCCCTTCATACACAGCACAAAAATTTTACCGTCAAGATTGTACTTAATAATTTCTTGCATATATGAGCGCAAATACTGCGAGGAAATGGATATAACAATAACTTCTGCTCTGTTTACCGCATATTCAAGGTCAGATGTAACTTCGATTGAGTCGGGAAACGAAAGGTAATCGTTTTTATGGGTGGTGTAAAGCTGTTTGAAATCGGGTGCGTCTTCAAGACCTCGAGACACGACTTCGTGACCGATTTTATCGAGATACCACGCAATACAGCTTCCCCAGCGACCTGTTCCTAATACAGAAATCTTCATTCCGTTTTATACTCCAATCTAAAAAATCCCGCCTGACCGTAAGCAATATTTAATAACCTGCCTACTAAAGGACAGGTGGGTGCCGCCTTTTTGTTTCAGTACTCCCAACGTCCCGAAAGGGGAGGTCTGCACACCGCAAAAAGAGTTAGGCTCCCGATTTAAATGTTGTAGGGTTATTTAAATTGCATACACAAATCAGGCAGGAAAATATTAAAAATTAATTCTCGTAAAACATATCGTTAAATCTGTCCTCGAAAATTTTTGAAAGTCGAAACTTCAACTCCGTGTCCTCGACCTCGGCGAGCTGTTCCTCACCATCTTCGTCAACAACCTCAAGGATTGTGTATTCTCCGCTGTCGTAAATAAGATCCTCTTTGTTGTCATATACGGGCATAAGAGCGTAAAAGACCCTGTCGTCTTCTTCGTAAATGTCAAGAATTTCGAGGTTAAGCTCCCGACCTTCCTCGTCAAGAAGCGTTATCAAATCGGGTGAGTAGTTACTGTCCATAATCGTCTCCTGTTGTTTCTGTAACTATTGTACAACATATATCGTTTGCAGTCAAGCGTGTAAATTTTAGATTTTTTGTAGGATTTGATATAAAATAAATATTTTTATTTAATTTTTTTTAAAAAAACTGTTGACATTTAATAATTAAGTGCTATAATATACTCAAGACAAGTGAAGAGAGAAAGTTTTGATTACTCCATAAAATTACCTAAAAAATCGGCGGTTTATCCGTCGGTTTTTTATTTTGTCTACATTTTCCTGCGTAAAACGAAAAAATCTCTTGAATTATTTAATATTATGAGATATAATCTGTAAGAATATTAAAGTGGAATATTGTGTGTATTACATTTTGGAGGATTTATGTTATTGCCTTTTGAACAGCTTCCCCACGAGTTTCAATGTGAAGCTGTAAGAAAATATTATGACATATTGAAAAATAAAAAGCGCAGCTTAGTAATAAAAAGAGTATTCGACATCGTATTATCTATAGTACTACTTATTATACTTTTTATCCCGATGATTATTCTCGCGATAATTATAAAGCTTACGAGCAAAGGACATATTCTATATATTCAGACGCGTGTCACAACCTACGGCAAACGATTCGGTATTTATAAATTCAGGACTATGGTTGAAAACGCCGATAAGATGGGTGCTCTGGTAACGTCGGGAAACGACGACCGAATTACAGGAATAGGACATTTTCTTCGCAGATACCGTCTTGATGAACTTCCGCAGATTATAAACGTATTAAAGGGAGATATGAGCTTTGTCGGAACACGCCCAGAGGTTCCGAAGTATGTCGAAAGTTACACGGAAAGTATGCTTGCGACCCTCCTTATGCCCGCAGGAATTACGAGCCTTGCAAGCATAAAGTTTAAAAACGAGGACAGAATGCTTCAAACGAGCACCAACATTGATGAGGATTACGTCAATATTATTCTTCCTAAAAAAATGCACTACAATTTATTATATATTAAAAATTTCGGCTTTCGCAACGATTTATATTTAATGCTTAAAACCGTCAAAGAGGTCGCGTTCCACTAATCTGAAAAACGGAGGTGAGGTGTGTGTCGGGCTTTAAAGAAAAGCTAAAAGATCCTTCAAAGTTCAGGCTCAGCTATCTTATCATACTTTTCTTCACGAATATTGCTTTTCTGCAGATTCCTGCGTATATATGCCTTGTGTTTGCTTTTTTTTGGGGCGTTTATCTTGTTTACTATAAAATCAGATATATGCAGTGCTTTGACCGCTTACGTTTCGGAATATGGATTATTGCATTTTTGGCGGTAAATTTTCTGACTATGCTTATAAATATGTCAGTAGGTCTTGTGTATAACGTCATAGTTTTTTTGCATATAAGCATATGCTTTTTTGTTTTTTACGGAATACATACCGAGAAAGAGCTTAATTCCAAAGCCGAGCTGTATAAGATGTGCAAGTTTATCATATACGCTACTACAGTTTTCGGTGCGATAGGATTCGTGTTTATGATGTCCGGGATTAAGTTCGAGTGGTACTGGATAAAGTTCATTATTTACGAGAACAGATATACAGGCGTATATATAAACCCGAATATTCTTGGATTTATTTCCGTAGTTTCGATAGTATGCTGTCATATTGTTTCAAAGCACGATTTTCTTGCTCAGGCAAAGCGTTCAAGAATCAGCAGAATATGGCTTGCGACCTGTTTAAGCGTCGATATGTTCTCTTTTTTATTATGTGATTCAAACGCGTCATTCGTGCTTTTTATATGCTATGTGATATTTACGCTTGTGTTCTATTTGTTCTCTATGTCGGCGCATATGTCGCTAAAGCAGGGCATGATGAAATTTGCCGCTCTTCTGCTCGCGGGTATATATGTAGTAGGCGCTTCGTTTATGATCAGGACGGTGTGCCAGCAGGGATTTTCCGAGCTGGTTTCCCCGAAAGCCGAGCAGTCTCAGGCTGCGCTTAATGTTGAGGAAATTACAGGTCCGGAGGCTATAACTTTTACCCACGAGAACACAAATATAGACAGCGGAAGATTAAAGCTCATAGAGCACAGCTTCAAGCTCTTTCAGCTTGACCCGCTTTTCGGTATAAGCAACGGAAATATTATCAGCTACAGTCAGGAATACCTTGACGGTACTCTCAGTCTTAGCTATCACAACAGCGATTTGCACAACGGTTACCTTACCATACTCGTTTCCAGCGGAATTATCGGGTTCTGTCTGTTCGCCATATTCGGTTTGCGTTTTGCAAAGCATACGGTATCCAATCTTTTCAAGAGACAGAACGCTGATTCTCAGGATATACTCCCGTGCCTGTTTGCGTTCTGCTGCGGCTATCTCATATATTCGCTTTTTGAAAAGGCGCTTTTGTATGACATCAGCTTTATGGTAATATGGTTTTGGTATATAATAGGTATGACGAGCGTGTATCTGAATAAGTACGAGCCGCTTTTGGAGTCGCACTACAGTCTCGGTCGTGACAGAATACCGCGCCATATGATTTAATACTTGTTATTTTGTATTTTTTGCGTTACAATATACCATAGGTGATTTATGTGTCGCCTATGGTATTTACTTTATACAAAATTCGCAAAACGCATTAATAAAAATGTTCTGCTAATAATATTAGCGGTGATTATTATGAAGTTATATATAAAGCGTGACAAAACCTCTGACGATTCATTATTCGTTATTTTTGACGAGCTGGGTCGCGAGAAATACAATGTTACGCGCTCTAAAAACACAATCTATATGTTCGATATGGAAAACACGCTGCAGCTTAAAATCCGACAGCTGCCGCTTCCTGCTATCAGAGCGTATTCCCTTACTGCGGGAAACCGTAATATTAAGTTTATTATCAACAGCAGACCTAATGCTCTCAACTGCTATTATTACGGCACATCGTGGCATATTCGCGGCGACGTATTTACGAAATCCTTTGATATAATTGACGCGGATAACTCGCTTATTGCCACTCATTGCAAACGTTTCAGCGATACAGGCGACGGGTACGAGCTGAATGTTTTTTCCGAGCACAGCGAATATCTGAGCATAGGGACCGCAATATGTGTAAATCTCTGCGCCACGGTTGACAACAGGGTGGTGCAAACAGTATAATTTAAAGAGCTAATTACTTAGGGGGTAATTTTATGGACAGGTTGCTTGAAATATTAAGCGAAAACAGCACGTTTACAACAAAAGAGCTTGCGCTTATGCTCGGCGAACCCGAGGATTATATAACTGCTCAGATAAAGGAATATGAGCAGACGGGTGTGATTAAGGGGTATCAGGCGATTGTTGATTACGAAAAAGTGCCCGACGCAGGCGTTACGGCAATTATAGAGCTGAAAGTTACTCCTAAGAAGGAAACGGGCTTTGAAGAGGTTGCCAAGGAAATTATGCAGTTCGAGGAAGTCACCTCAATGTATCTTATGGCGGGCTCGTTTGATTTCTCAGTTTTCGTAAAGGGCAAGTCCATGCAGGAAGTGGCTTCTTTTGTCGCGCGCAAGATTTCCTGCGTAGACGGTGTAATCGCAACGGCAACTCACTTTATGCTCAAGACCTATAAAATTGACGGAATGTCGCTTGTCGATGACAAAGAACCCTCAGACGGGAGGAGTATGGTCCTTTGATTGATTATCAGAATTTTATTAATGATTCAATTAAGCAGGTCAAACCCTCGGGAATCCGTAAATTTTTTGACATAGCAGTTGAGATGGATAACGTAATCTCGCTTTCTATAGGCGAGCCGGATTTCCAGACTCCATGGCATATCCGTGAGGCAGGTATTAAATCTCTCGAAAAAGGAAAGACCTGGTATACTCCAAACAGGGGCTTTATTGAATTAAGAAAGCAGATTTCCGAGTATTACAAGAGGCGCTTTAACGTTCTTTATAACCCCGACACGCAGATTCTCGTTACCGTAGGCGGAAGCGAGGGGATTGACCTTGCGTTAAGAGCGGTAGCAGGGCAGGGAGACGAGGTGCTTATCCCGCAGCCCGCATTTGTGTGTTATGAACCTTTAACAAGTATGACAGGCGCAACTCCTGTAGTAATAGAAACTAAGGCGGAGAACAATTTCCGTCTCACGAGGGAGGAACTTGAGAATGCTGTTACCGAACGAACAAAGCTTCTTGTTCTACCTTATCCCAACAATCCGACGGGCGCTGTTATGGAGCGAGAGGATTTAGAAGCAATCTCGGAAGTTATTATAAAGCATAATCTTATGGTTCTCTCCGACGAAATTTATGCTGAGCTTACATACGGCGATAAAAAGCATGTTTCTATCGCCGAAATTCCGGGAATGAAAGAGCGTACTATTATTATCAGCGGCTTTTCAAAGGCTTATGCTATGACGGGCTGGCGTCTCGGTTATCTTCTGGGACCCGTGCCGATTGTTGAGCAGATAACGAAGTTGCACCAGTACGGAATAATGTCAGCTCCGACGACCGCGCAGTACGCCGCTATTGAGGCTCTGAAGAACGGCGACGAAGACATCGACGAGATGCGTTCGTCCTATGATATACGCCGACGGCTGATAGTCGGCAGGCTTAACGAAATCGGACTTACCTGCTTTGAGCCATTGGGTGCGTTTTATACATTTCCCTGCATTAAGTCCACGGGGCTTACGAGCGACGAATTTGCTATGAGACTTATAAAAGAAAAGCGCATAGCAGTAGTTCCGGGTACTGCTTTCGGAGAATGCGGCGAAGGATATATAAGAATTTCTTACGCGCAATCGCTTAAAAACATAAAAATTGCGCTCAAACGCATAGAAGAATTTGTAGAGGAGCTTAAAAATGAAGATAAAGGTTAAGACTCCCGCAAAGATAAATCTCTCGCTCGACGTGCTTCGCCGCCGACCCGACGGGTATCACGATGTGAGTATGGTTATGCAGGCTGTAAGTCTGTACGATTATGTGACCGTCGAGGAGACGGGTACGAAGAGTATTGAAATTGTTTGTGCTTATCCCAAAGTTCCCTGCGACGAGCATAATATTGCGTACAAAGCGGCAAAAGGCTTTTTTAACTACACAAAGACCGAGAACCCTGGTATAAAAATAACTATCGAAAAGCATATCCCGACCCAAGCAGGTCTGGCAGGCGGCAGTGCGGACGGCGCGGGCGTGATTGTCGCGCTTAATAAGCTGTTTTCTGCTCACCTTAGCGAGGACGAGATGTGCGAAATAGGAGGAAAAGTCGGCGCAGACGTTCCATTTTGTATTATAGGCGGTACGCGCCTTGCAAGCGGGACAGGCACTACCTTAAAGAAAATGATTTCAATTCCAAAGTGCAGTATTGTTATTTGCAAGCCAGATTTCAGTATTTCTACCGCCGAGGCTTATTCGCGTATAGATAAGACAAATTTAAGCCACCCCGAATTTACCGCTGAAATGGTAAAAGCGATTTATGCGCGCGATATTTATATGGTGTCCGCAACCCTGCTTAACGATTTTGAGATTGCTCTCAATCTCGACGGAATAAACGAAATTAAGAAAATAATGCTAAAAAACAAAGCTCTCGGCGCTTGTATGAGCGGCTCAGGCTCTGCGGTGTTTGCAATTTTTAACGGAGAGAAGAGAGCTGAAAAATGCGCTGATATTTTAAGGACAAGATATGAGCACGTGTTTTTGTGCGAGCCTTTGAAGGACGGCTGCTGTGTAATTGATTAAAAATAATTAACCTGCCCATAATTCTATTAAATGAATTAAGGCAGGTTGTTTTTATGAAGCTTTTATCTAAGTCCATTGTGATAGCATTTATTATAACGGTTATTTTTTCTATGATACCCTTCTCGGCGCAGTGCAAGAATGTGAGCAATGATGTTTTCCGACTGCATATTCTCGCAAATTCCGACGCCGAAAGCGACCAGAGCCTGAAGCTCAAGGTGCGCGACAAAGTCCTTAAATATACGGAAAGCTTGTATAAGAATGCGAGCAATCTCCAAGATGCAGAGCAATTGACTAAAGAAAATTTGCAGGAAATAGCAAATGTCGCTCAAAAGGAAGTTTATGATAACGGCTTTAGTTATCAGGTCAGAGCAGAGGTCAAAAAAATTCATTTCGATACGCGTTATTACGAAAACGTGACTATGCCGTCGGGAAACTACGAGGCTCTGCGCATTACGATAGGAGAGGGAAAAGGTCACAACTGGTGGTGCGTTATGTACCCCTCGTTGTGCGTCGGAGCGGCTGCAAACTACGAGGAGCTGAAGGACAAAACAACCGACGACGAGTACAGAATAATGACAGACGGCGGTTACAACGTTCAGTTTAAGATAGTAGAATATTTTCAAAATATCTGTAATTTCTTTCATAGTCCTTAAAAAAGGACACTGTTTGTGATAAAATATAAATATAATTTTACCGAGGTGAGAATATGTTTCATTTAATATACGGCGGAAGCGGCAGCGGAAAAACCACCGAGGCAGTAAATATCCTTACCGAGCTGTGCAAAAAAGGCGAGAAAAAACTCCTGATGCTTGTGCCGGACCAGAGTTCCTTTGAAACCGAGACAAAATTTCTCGATAAACTCGGGGCAAAGCTAAGCAGAAATGTTCTCGTGTTCGGATTTTCGAGACTTTGTGAGTATGTGTTTAATTTAACGGGGAAAACGCCGAATAATATCATTGACGACGGCGTGCGAAAAATCATATTGAGTAAAGCGCTCGAAGAGGTTCAGGATAACCTTGAGATGTTCTCAGGCAGAAAAACGCGCAAATCTGTGCTTGATATTATGCTCCACTCGCTCAAAGAGTGTAAAAAGGATAATATAACTACCGACATGCTTTGTAACGCCGCAAAAAATATAGACAATACTACCCTTAGAGAAAAGCTCTCGGAGACCTCGCTGGTGCTCGACGCTTATGACGCTTTGCTTGCGAATACCTACATAGACCCGATTGATAACCTGAACAGGATTACGGACATTCTTAGTGATACAAACTTGTTTGAGGGATATACTGTGGTTGTTGATTCCTTTTCCGGCTTTACACGTCAGCAGCTTGAGGTTATCGGCGTATTGATGAGACAGAGCAGGGAATTTTACGTAACTTTAAATATAAATATAAACGAAAAAAATAACGAGATATTCGCGACCACAAACCGCACGCGCAAGGCTTTGAAAAAACTTGCGTCAGATAACGGTATAGAGATTGATAAAATAAAAACGCTCGATAAGTTTGTGCGTTCCGAGCGAGAAGATATTTCTTATATAGAAAATAATTTTCTTCGCTCTTTAGCTGCCCGATACATAGAAAAAACGGAAAATATAGAGACATATATGGCGGACGACATCTATCAGGAGGCTTCTTTTACCGCGAGGAAAATCAAGAGTCTCGTTGTAGAAAAGGGCTATACATATAACGAAATTGCGGTCATATGCCGCCGAGAGAACAAGTATCAGGGTATTCTTGATACTGCGTTTGAAAAGCTTGATGTACCGTATTTTATGGATAGTCCTCAGGATATTTTTACAAAACCAATAGTCCGGTTTATATCTTCTGCCCTCGACTGCGTTATAAACAGCTTTGACCGAGACTCCCTACTTACTATGCTTAAAACGGGACTTACTTCACTCACTGATACGGAGATTTCACATCTTGAAAATTATATTTTTGTATGGAATATAGATAGCAAAGAACTGAAAAAGAAATTCGTGAACAATCCGTCGGGCTTTGAAGTTATGAGCGGCCGTGATAAAGATTTGCTTGATGAAATTGAAAATTCACGCAGATATGCCGTAGCTCCTCTTATAAACTTTGCCGAAAACTGTAGAGACGCGGACGTCTTAAAAATTTCAAAAGAGCTTTACAGACTTTTTGATGAATATGATATTGACTCTTCCGTAAACCGATTGTATGACGAACTTGAGCGTCAAGGTATGCTCTCAAAAGCTAATGAGGAAGTGAGAGTTTACAATCTTATAATAGAGGCTTTGGATAAGCTTGTCGCCGCGGCAGGGGATAATAAAATTCCTTTAAAGAAGTATAAGGAGTATCTTGACTATCTTTTCTCAGATATAACCTTTAGGGACATTCCGCGCTGTCAGGACCAGGTAATCGTAGGCACGGCGGATAGGGTTCGGTTTAACGACGCCAAAGCTGTTTTTGTTCTCGGTGCGATTGACGGAGAGTTTCCGTCTGTCCCGGAGACCGCAGGTGCATTCTCGGAGGTTGAGCGGCAGATTCTTCGGAATAATAATATTCCGCTCGCCGATAGCCCCGAGGAGCTTGTATGTCACGAAAAGTACCTCGCATATTGTGCCGTGACTTGTGCGTCGGAGCGGCTTTTTGTTACTGCCTATCGCAATGATTATTCAGGGAACACCTACGAGCCGTCCGTGATTTATACTGATATAAAGCGGCTTTTTCCAAATGCCATACATAACGAAGGCGTTTATAAGGACGAAATTTTACAGCTTTATACAAAGCGGCAGGCTTTTGAGTACCTTGCCCGTCACTACAGAGATAACGCACCCGAGATTGATTACCTAAAGAATTTTTTCGCAAACGATGATATATACTGCAAAAATATTGAAAAGATTAACCGTGTTCTAAAAAAATCTCCGTTTGAAGTTAGAAAAAGGGAGCTTTCGCAAAAACTGTACGGAAAAAATATAAAAATCTCCGCGTCACAGCTTGAGAAATTCAGTCTGTGCCCGTTTCAGTATTTCTGCGGCTACGGTCTGCGCGCAAAGGAGCGCAGGGCGGCTGAAATTGACCCTATTCAGTTCGGCAACATTATACATTATTTCCTCGAGCAGTTTCTTCATTCACACAAGGACGAGACTTTAAGCAAAATATCGGACGATAAAATCAAGAGCTCGGTCGACGAAATTTTACTGAAGTTCTCGGATGAGAATTTCGGCGGAATTGACGGTAAAACCTCGACATTTTTAAGTCTGTTTAACAGGATTAAAGTTAATATCTTCGTTCTCATCAAGCAAATTATACGACAGCTTGAGTACAGCGACTTTAAGCCATCTGATTTTGAACTGAGTATAGGAGACGGCTGTGATATTCCTGCGTACAGGGTCGATATGGCAGACGATTGCAGTGTATCTGTACGAGGATTTATAGACCGAGTTGATACTTTGGAAAAAAATGAGAAAGAAAGCTATGTCAGAGTTGTAGACTATAAAACAGGAAACAAAGAATTCAAGCTATATGAAATTCTTTACGGAATTAATATGCAGATGCTTATTTATCTGCGCGCCCTGACAGAGAACGGTTCGGATTATTACGGCAAGAAACTTATTCCCGCAGGCGTTTTATATATGCCGTCAGCTGCTAAAACGATAGACGGTACAAAATTTAACACCGATGAAAAAATTACGTCGGAAAGAGATAAAAATTTCTGTATGAACGGACTTGTGCTCAATGACACTGAGGTAATAAACCATATGGACAGACTCGGAAAGCATATAAAAGTCAAGAGCAAAACCGAGGACGGAAAGTACTCCTCAACGGTTGCGGACAGCGAACAGTTTGAGCAGATATTTAGGTATATTGACGGGACAATACGTTCAATGGGTGAGAAGCTTCTGAGCGGTAAAGTAGCCGCGAGACCTATAAAGGGAGTTGTTGACGGATGTGCTTACTGTCCCTACGACAGCGTATGCTGCAGGGAGTATGGCGATGATTACAACTACTGCGAATCAGCGTCTCCGAAACAGGTTTATACGAGACTTTCAGGAGAGGAGGATACAAATGAATGAGGTAAAATGGACGACTGCGCAGGAGAATGCCATAAATGCGCGCGGGGGGTCTGTTCTTGTTTCGGCAGCTGCAGGCTCGGGAAAGACCGCGGTGCTTGTCGAGCGGATTATTAAGGCAATAACAGCAAATAATGACCCTATTTCTATTGACAGAATGTTGATTGTTACCTTTACGCGCGCCGCGAGCGCGGAGATGAGAGACAGAATAGAATCAGCCCTCAACAAGCTGCTCGAATCCGACCCGTACAACGGCGACCTTCTTAAACAAAAACAGCTCCTTTATACCGCTCAAATTTCTACGATAGACGGATTCTGCACCGCGTTGGTGCGCCAATATTTCTATAAGCTTGGTATTCAGAGCGATTTTCGCGTCGCAGACGAGGGCGAGCTGAAAATTTTAGAGTCAAAGGCGCTCGATAATACGCTTGAGTATTTCTATCAGCAGAACAGTGAGGATTTTAAAAAGCTTGTTGACGCTGTATGCACATACAGAAGCGACGAGCAGCTTAGAAATTTTATTACAAAAACTTACGAATTTTTGACATCTGTTCCGTTTATTGACAGCTGGCTTGAGATGAAGCTTGAACTTTACAATATTCCGTTCGAGGAAACTCCGTACTTTAAATACATACTTAGCTATGCGTATGAATGTATTAAATATTGCAGGGAGCTTATTGGTGTTGCGCTTTCATATCTTGATAAAGATGATTTCCTTAAACCTGAACAAAAAGAAAAAATAACGACTGTTCTGAATGAGGACTTAAATTCCTTTAACGAAATAAAGAGGAATATAGAGAACCGCGATTGGAATATGATAAAACGGGCGGTTGACGGGATAAAGTTTTCCCGTTTTCCGACATTCAGAAACAGCTCCGACGATACATACAAGGAAATAATTAAAAATATACGAGATGATTATAAGGGTGAGATAAATTCGCTATGTGAGCTGTTTTTCGTTGACCGAGAGAAAATCGACGCACAGACCGGAAATTTATATCCTATTATTAACGCGTTTATAAACTGCGTACAAAAATTTCGAGAGAATTTTACCGACCTTAAAAACGCCAAAAATATCCTCGATTTTACCGATGTAGAAATGCTTACGGTGGAGCTTTTATGTAAGAAAACCGACGACGGCATTAAATTTACCGATATTTCCGAGGAAATATCCGAGCAGTTTGACTGCGTAATGGTAGACGAATTTCAGGACGTAAACGATGTTCAGGACCTTATTTTTCGCGCTGTCTGCCGCGACCGCGACAATCTTTTTGTAGTAGGTGACGTAAAGCAGAGTATCTACGGATTTCGTCAGGCTAAACCTGATATATTTATAAAATATAAAAATAAATATAAGGAATATAATCGAGAAAAAAACAATTATCCTGCCAAAATAATTCTCGATAAGAATTTTAGAAGTCGAAAAGGCGTTACTGAAGCTTGTAATTTTGTTTTCTCAACCATTATGTCAGCTCAGGTAGGCGGTATTAGCTACAACGACGGAGAGGCGCTCGTGTGTGGAGCAACATATCCCGATAAGGACAGACCCGCTATGGAGTTTATGATGGTAGATACCTCTGAGTTGGACAAGGAGCACAACGAGGACGCACTCCTGCGAGAGGCGAAGGCAGTAGCGGATAAAATTAACAAAATGTTGTCAGACGGCAGTTTTAAAATTTACGAAGGTGAACAGTTAAGACCGCTTAAATGGGGAGATATTGCAATTTTGATACGCAGTCCTAAAAGCGACTCGCGTGCGGTTACGTTCGTAAATGCACTCAACGAGAGAGGTATTCCCGCAGTTTCTCAGGAGAAAAACAGCTTTTTTGATTTAAGCGAAATCAAAGTAATGCTTAATATGCTCAGAGTAATTGACAACCCTTTGCAGGATATTCCGGCGCTTTCCGTACTTATGAGTCCGATGTTCGGTTTCACTGCCGACGATATGGCTGAAATTCGCGCTGAGAATAAAGACATTCCGATTTACCTGGCGGTGAAGTCTTACTACGAAAAAAACGCAAAGTGTAAAGCGTTTATTGACTTTGTCGATAAAATGCGCACACTTTCGGTAACGACCGCAGTTGATAAACTTATCGGAATAATTATGCAGTCTTTAAGTTATGACTCTGTCGTTATGGCAATAAAGAACTCTCAGTCTAAGAATCTGTATCTGTTGCAGGAATATGCGCGCGAATTCGCAAAGAACGGATATATAACTCTCGGCTCGTTCATAAATTATATTGAACGCCTGCGCTCACGGGGCGGAGATCTCAATTCCTGCGACGACTCAGGCGGAGATAACCTCAATGCCGTAAGCGTTATGAGTATACACGCGAGCAAGGGACTTGAGTTTCCCGTATGCTTTATTTGCTGTACTTCAACAAAATTCAACACGGAGGATATTAAAAAGGATTTCCTCATTGACGCCGATAACGGGTTAGGATTTCGCGTTAAGAAAGAGCTTTTAAAATTCGATACCATTCAGCGAAAAGCTCTGTCTCTTATGATGAGGGACAGTTTTATATCCGAGGAGATGCGCGTTCTTTATGTCGCTATGACAAGGGCAAAGGAGCGTCTTATAATTACCGCGACAAGCGATAAGCCCGACGATATGTTGCTTTCTGTCGCTACAAAGCTTACATCTTATCCGATATCTCCGTATGTAGTGAAGAAGTTCAATTCATTTTCCGATTGGATTACGGTGTGCTGTCTTGCACACCCGTCGTGCGGCGAATTGCGTTCTTATATAAACGCCGATATGTCAAAATATAACGGTGATAAATTTATTCCTTGGAAGATAACGAGGGTAGAAAAAGAATCTATTCTCGAATATACAGAGTATGATAAAGAAAAAACCGCCACTAAAAAAGCTAAAAAAACAGATAAGGTGCGGCTTAATGAAAAATTTGTGCATACCTTTAACGGAAACATAAACTACACCTATCCATATGCTCCGCTTGTGAATCTGCCGCAGAAAGTGAGCGCGTCTGAGCTTTCGCACAAGGATAACAGAATATTTAACAAAGCTTTACGCAGGCCTCAGTTCTTAAACGATAAAAACAAGTCTGGGGCGGAAAAGGGAACAGCCTTTCATACCTTTATGGAGCGGTGCGATATAAAAAGCGCTAAAAGCGACAGCAGAAAAGAGGCTTTGAAACTACTTAATGCGGGATTTATTACAAAGTCTCAGTTTGAAATGCTCGATTACGCTCAGCTTGACAGCTTTCTTGAGAGCGAGATTATAGAGCGTGTTCTGAATTCCGACGAATATTACCGTGAGTATCGTTTTACTGTAAAAATCAACTCCTCAGACTACGACAGTAACATTCCCGACGAATTTGCACGAAAAAAAATTATAATGCAGGGGGCGGTTGACCTAGTATTTGTGGAGAATGGGGAGGCTGTAATAGTTGATTATAAGACTGATAGAGTAAAGGATATATATAAATTATCCGAAATGTACTCAAAACAGGTCAGGCTTTATAAGAGGGCGCTTGAGGAAACAATGGAGATAAGGGTAAAAGAGGTTATAATTTACTCCGTGTATCTTTCTCAGCAAATTAAAATAAGCATATAAAAAACAGAGCTGTATCAAAAAGTCAGATACAGCTCTGTTCCTTATTTGTTCTATTCGATGATGTGGTCGCAGTAGTCGCAGCAAATATGTCCGTCCTTTTTGTAGGTGTTTTTCGGTAAATAATACTGCTGAGGGTCGTTTAAAATGCATTTTTCATTTTCGCATTTTTTTTGATTGTTGATAATAGGGTCGGGAGTTTCAAAGCTGAACGCGTCCTCATTTCTAAGAAGAAGCGCTATCAGAGCCATTCTGCCGTACATACCGTACTCAGCCTGTTTGAAGTAGCATGCCCTAGGGTCCTCGTCAACCTCAATTGCAATTTCGTCCACTCTCGGGAGCGGATGAAGAATAATCATATCTTTTTTTGCGAGAGCAAGTTTTTCCTTATCCAGTACAAAAACTCCCTTTTGCTTTTGATAAGCTTCCTCGCTTTCAAATCGCTCGCGCTGAATCCTTGTCATATAAAGAACGTCCAGATTTGCGATAGCATCTTTTAGGTTGTCGGCTTCCGTATATGTGCAGCCGGCTTGCTCCATAATATTTTTAATATATTGCGGCACAGATAATTCTTTTGTAGAAATTAAAACAAAGCTGTTCCCCTTAAATCTGCACATTGTCTTGATAAGCGAGTGGACTGTTCTGCCGTTTAACAGGTCGCCGCATAGCCCAATTTTAAGGTTATCGAGTCTGCCTTTTTCGTAGTTGAGAGTAATAACATCGGTGAGTGTTTGAGTTGGGTGATAGTGTCCGCCGTCGCCGCAGTTAATAACAGGAACGCTGCTGTAAAGCGACGCCGCCTTAGCAGAGCCTTCCGCAGGATGTCGCATTGCGATTATGTCTGCGTATGAGCTTACCATAGTAATCGTGTCCTTTAAATTTTCCCCTTTTGCGACCGACGAGTTCATCGGATTGTCAAATCCGATTGTTTTGCCGCCGAGACGCATCATAGCTGTCTGAAACGACATTTGCGTTCTTGTGGACGGCTCAAAAAACAGTGTGCCCATAATTTTTCCGTCACACGCGTGCTTGTATATTTCGGGTCGCTCCTTAATTGCTCCCGCGAGCATAATCGTGTGCTCAAGCTGCTTTCTCGTCATATACTCGAGGTCAATTAAATTTTTGTGTTTCATTTCTCTCAACGTCCTTTGAAATTTTTCTTATTTTATCAAATTTTACAGTATATTTCAAGGTTTTGCTAAAATGTATACAGATTATTTTATAAACGCAGTTTTTAACTTGATTTTTAAAAATTAATGTTGTATAATAACAACCGATATGCCGGTGTGTTGGAATTGGCAGACGAGGTGGACTCAAAATCCATTGCCAGCGATGGCGTGCGGGTTCGAGTCCCGCCACCGGCACCAAAAACAAAGGTACCCGAATGGGCAATATCATTAATTTAAGGAACAAGGCACACACAACAAAAAGTGGGTGCCTTGTTTTTTAAAAAAATTTAAAATAT
>CANQOP010000031.1 GCA_947625485.1 uncultured Clostridia bacterium
CTGCGTGTGTAAGCATAGTGATATGTTTAGCTTGGCAGTACTAATAGGTCGAGGGCTTGACCACAAGATTAAGGGCTGAGGCTTTGAGCGTAAGCGAAAAGCAATAAAGCCCGACAGTCAGATATTCTTGGTCAGTAGTTTTCTTTTTCTCTTTTCTCCACTTCTTTATTCAGTTTTTAGGGTGTTAGGAGCACAGTCGTTTGACTGTGCTTTTTTTTTACTTTGTTTTACTTTATTTTTTTATTAAATATTTTTGAAAAGCCGACTGTTTGAATTGGTAAAGACAGTCGGCATATTTGTTTTATATGAAAAAGTGTTTTCTATAAAAATTAATAATAGGAAAATTATAAAAGAGTATTGACAAGAAAATACTGTTATGATATAACAATTGTACTAATTGAGATAATACAATTATATCAAATAAACGCTGTACTTATGTGTGAAATGAAAGATTTAAAAATTAGGGTAGTAGTAACATATAAGTACGACGAATGGGGAAATCCCTGTGGAATGTCCAATACTTCGGATGCATGAGATATTGACAACATAAATTTTACGCAAGGGATTATGATTCCAATGCATGGTATTTTGAGCATTAATTTGGGAGATAAAAAAATGTGCAACTTTATAAAAAAATCAAGGAATTCGTAATGGTTTGTGGAACGTATTAAGTAACGGTACGGTAAAAATATTGTATAAATATAAGGGTAAATAGTCGTTATAACAGGCAAAGTTGTAAACAAAATTTTTAATATAGGTGATGCATGGGTTTGGAACGGAAAAGGCACACCGTAATAAGGAGTGATATTAATGAAAATGATTATTAAAAAATTGAAAAACGGTGAATTCAATTATGTTTATAACTCTTTAAAAAAAATAAAATATAATTATTCATTAGATAATTTATCAAAAGATTTTTCGTCTGTAGATAGTAAAGATATGTATTGCTATTTAATATATTTGCTTTCGGTTGAGCACATACCGTTTTATTATATTTTGTTATGTGATTATATTTTATACTTAGGCACTTTCTTTTATGATATACATCCTGTGATACATATGTTTATGAAACAGGCTTTAGAAGAGTATACATATAACAAATCAATTATTAATTGGATAATTGCAACATACGAAAATCATCCTGATTCACCATTTTCAAATGATGAGTTGCAATTTCTTAAAAGTAAATTAAAACCATAAAATACAACTATATTGAAGTCAATTTTAAGTTTTTTGTGTTTTGTTACTAAAAAAGACAGGGGACGGTTCTATGTCTTGGCAATAATTACTCTTTATAATGTAGTTTTGGGGTTTTGATTATGATATTGAAATTTGTCGGAGATATTCCCGATGATAAAATTTTTCGTATCTTTGTTAACGGAGAAAGCAGACAATTGGATGTTGTTGATAAAGAAGCTATAATTTGCTTTATATGAAAAAGTGTTCTCTATAAAAATTAATAATAGATAAATTATAAAAAAGTATTGACAAGAAAATACTGTTATGATATAACAATTGTACTAATTGAGATAATACAATTATATCAAATAAAGGCTATACTTATGTGTGAAATGAGAGATTTAAAAATTAAGCTGTGGTTTTTGGGCGAATTTTTATTTACCGTTAAAGTAAACGGAGAGGAAAAGGAAATTGACAGAACAATAAATACTGTCACCTTTCAACTTCCCGAAAACGCCGACTATGAAATTGAAATTACTCAAAAACAGCCGCCAAGCAATCACAGGCTAAAAAACATTCTTCTTATGTTTTTGCATTTAATATTAATTGTAATTTTGATTTTCGTTTTTCAGGACGGCTTTTTTGATGAGTGGGGAGGCGATATTCAGCCGTTTCTGATTAGGGCGAGGATTAGAGGGAATATGCGCGAGCACAGAGAGCTTAACTTTTACTACCACAAGAGCCGTAATATTAAGGACGAATACACCAAACCGCGGCTTGTGTGCGACGGAATTGCTCCGTATGAGGTTATCTGCGAAGCTAACAGAATGGATATAAAGAAAAAATTTCATTGCATTGTCGAAGTTATATCAGTAAATGCTCTGATATTATTGGTTTTATTTTCGATAATACTTATCGGCGGATTGGTTAGTCCGATAAATACAGTGGCAGTTATCGTTTCGTCCGTGTGTATAGCGGCAACGGTTGCGGTGTGCGTGTTCATTCTGATACGTCAGCACAAAAAATGGTATAAATATTATTATCTGTAATTATCTATAAACGAAAGGAGCGGCTGTGTGTTTACTATAGATTTAACGTCGCGAAAACCGATTTACGAACAGCTCTATAACAACGTCGTGCGGCTGATTTCGGCAGGGGTTCTGAAACCCGACGACAAGCTGCCGCCGGTGCGCTCGCTCGCGACGGAGCTGTCGGTAAATCCGAACACTGTTTCAAAGGCTTATAAGCTTCTGGAGGCGGATGGATATATTTGCTCGGCTGTAGGCAAGGGCAGTTTTGTCTCGCCCGATATAAGCGTGCAAAACGCCGAGAAACAGCTCGCGCTTGAGCAGGTCAGCGCAAGGATCAAAGACGCTGTCTCTCTCGGAGCGACAAAAGAAGAATTGCTCAAAATACTTGACGGGCATTTTAACGGTTAGAAAGTCAGTAAGGAGGAAAACTATGCTTGAAATAAAAAACGTAAGCAAGAGTTTCGGCGATGTCCGCGCTCTCGACAACCTGAGCTTTAACGTATCCGAGGGCACGGTGTTCGGGCTTGTCGGCTCGAACGGAGCGGGCAAATCGACCCTGCTCAGGGTAATTAACGGTGTTTTCAAAGCCGAACAGGGAGAAATCCTCATAGACGGGGAAAACACATTTGAGAATGTTAAGGTAAAAAATAAGTGCTTTTTTATCCCCGATTTCCCGTTCTTCTACAACTCCAGCACGATTGAAAATACGGCATATCTTTACCGCCGCATTTACGAAAACTGGGATGAGGAGTATTTTAAGCTGCTCTGCTCGATGTTTCCGATAAACCCGAAACAAAAGGTAATCAATATGTCAAAGGGTATGCAGCGCCAGGCGGCGCTTATTCTCGCACTCTCAACGAGACCGAAGTACCTTTTCCTCGACGAAATCTTCGACGGTCTCGACCCCGTTGTGCGACAGTTGGTTAAAAAGCTTTTAATCACATGCGTGACCGATAATAATATGACCGTTATGATAGCCTCCCACAATCTGCGCGAGCTTGAGGATATATGCGACCATATCGGGCTTCTGCACAGAGGCGGAATACTTATGGAGCGCGAGCTTGACGACCTCAAGCTCGGTATCCACAAGGTGCAGGTCGCGTTCGGAGAGGAGGCTGACGAGAGCATATTCGACGGACTGGAAATCGTAAAGCTCAGCCGTCAGGGTAAACTTTACAACCTAACGATAAGGGGAGACGCGGACGAGTTTATGCCGAAAATAGAGGCATTAAATCCCGCGTTCCTCGAAAGTCTTCCGCTCACGCTCGAGGAAGTATTTATTCACGAAATGGAGGGTGCAGGTTATGACATCAGCAACATACTCTAAGTCGAGCTTTAAGCAGGGATTAGCCGTCTTTTGGTGGTCGGTAAGGTCCAATCTTCCTATAATTATCATATATCTTTCGCTTCTCGCGTTCACTTCGATGCTGAATATCGTAGGGACAATGGGAGTTTCCACCATGCTCGGAGGGGTAATGGACGAGGAGGTTTCGATTATCAAGAATCTTCCAATATCCTCGGAAATAAGCAACGCCGCATTGTTCGGAATTTTATTCTCAATTATCGCGTCAATAAGGTGCTTTGGTTACCTGCACGGCAAGCGCGAGATAGATATGTTCGGCTCTCTGCCCGTGTCACGGCGCACGCTGTTTTTCTCGCGGCTCGCTGCGGCTGCCGCAATCGGAGCGGCTCCTATGCTTGTCGTTTTGCTCGCGCTTAATATCTTTGCACCGCATACAGGGGATAACAGCCTTTTAAACACACTCAACGCTTTCCTCGGTATTACGGCGAACGTTACTTTTATAGGACTGCTTTCCGTCTGCTGCGGAAAGACCTCCGACAAAATTATTTCCTACTTAATGATAAACTTCGCGTTCCCTGTTGCGATTATTATGATTCAGGTTATGCCCGCAAGTTTTCTTTCGGGCTACGACCTCCAATTCCACAAGCTCTTTATCCTTGCGCTCACTCCTCTTGCCGCTCACTTTAGCAATATGCCGATTTACTGGACGGTGTTCAGCGCGGCATGCATTGCGCTGTGCTTCCTGCTTTTAAAGCGCAGAAAGTCCGAGTCCGCTCAGTCTCACTTTGCGTTCAAGCTGCCGCACGTTCTCATTAAGCTGCTCGCGAGCTTCGCTACGGGCGTAGTCGCGGCGTACATCTTTCTGCTTATCGGAGTGGACTATAAGTATAAGCCCGACCTCGGTACGGAGTACCTGAAGTTCTGGCTCGGTATGATTATAGGCTCTTTCCTCGTTTACCTCTGCGTTCAGATTATACTTGCTCACGGTTTTAAGGGCTTTGGGAAGTCGCTTATCACCTACGGCGCGATGATTGTATGCTTCGGCGTTTACTTTACCGTCCTCGCTACGGGTGCGCTCGGCTACAGCTCATATGTTCCGTCCGCGGACAGCGTGAAAAGCGTGAGCTTTACAGACGATTTCAATCAGGGCTTACTTGTACGCCGTTCTGTTGACGACAGAAAGGTAATTGAGGGCGCGGTTGATGCGCATAAGCAGATTATCGAAACAACGGAAAAAGAAAAGTCGATGATTGTTTTAAGCGGAAAGACAATTTCCAAAAAGATAGATAATTTAAGCAGGTATATGTATATCGACTATGATGATGTCAATAATTTTACGGTTACTTACTATCTCAAAAACGGAATGAAGATACGACGAAGCTATATTATCGACAAGCCCCGGAAAATCCGTTTTCTTTACACCAAGGAATATCAGGAAAACTATTACCCGCTTTTCACGTTTGACGAAAAGTATTTACGGGAAGCGTGGACGGATTCTTGTTATGGTGATGATTATGCTGACTTTAACAGAAAAGAGAGCCTTGAGCTGGTTAAAGCGATTAGGGAGGATTACCGTAAGTACGGACCTGTTAAGAATGATGATTATGATTATTATTCAGCACAATTCACTTTTTACGAAAACGACAATAAATTTGAAAACGATTTGGTTTTCTATCAGTACGTTGATGTTCCCGCTGAATACAAGGCGACCAGAAAGCTGATTAAAGCGGCTAATTGACGGCATTAATCTTAAATAACAATAAAACCCAGTAAAAAATACTGGACAACAAATAAAAAAAGTCGTAAAATTAATATGAGCAGGAGTATAACGGATTAAGTCCGAATACTAACGCAGTATTTTAAAACAACCAAAAAGGAGAAAACTATGAAAAAAATTACAAAATGCACAGCCTCCGCTCTCGCGGTTTTAATGGCTGCCGCGGCTTTAACGGCTGCTCCCGTTTCCGCAGCAAGTGTAGTTAGCCCGAAAATGACAGTAAAAAATGAAGCTAAGGGCGTTAAAATCAGCTGGAAAAAGGCGAAGGGCGCCCAGAAGTACGTTATAAGCCGCAAGGAGGGCAAAAAGGCGTATAAAACCTTAGCTACCGTTACATCGGGCAAAAAGCTGTCCTATACCGACAAAAAGGCAAAAGCAGGAAAGAAGTACACCTACTCGGTAAAGTCCGTAAACGGCTCTGCCCAGGCGTCCTCACAGAAGGGTATCGTCCGTCTGACTGCTCCCACCTCGGTAAAGGTTAAAACGGGCGGCTTAAATAAGATTACATATAAAAGGAGCAAGGGCGCGAAAAAATACGAAATATACCGCGCAAAGGTTAACGGCTCAAAAACGGGCAAGTATAAGAAAATTAAAACCACGTCAAAGCTCAAATATGAGGACTGGGATTTTAATTTAGGCGTTTTTTACAAGTATAAGGTAAGAGCTGTAAACGGCAGGTCAAAGAGCGTATTCAGCAAGACTACGCCAAAAGCTATGTACCTGAGCACAGTTTTTACTTCTGTAAGTAAAAACGATAATTACGACGGCGTCCGTATTCAGTGGGATCCGTCGGAAGGCGCAAAAGGATATAGAATCTACCGCGCGGAGGGTGTTGACGGCAAGTTCAGCCTACTCAAGGACGGAACAAAGTTCAGCAAGGAAAAGGATAAGTACCTTGGAACCAATGTTTATTTTTACAACGATAAAAACGTAACCGCGGGCACAATTTACCGCTATTATGTAATCGCATACAACGGCAGCATTGAGTCAAAATATGACGATGAATTGGTCGGCGCCGTGCTGTTCAACGAGTACGATATGATTATGCAGACGGGCAAGGTCGATACATCTTTAAGTTATTTCTACAGTCTGTACGGAAGCCTGATTCCGGGAACTAAGTTGAGCGTTAAATCGGATAACGAAAATATCGTTAAGGTTGAGGAGAGCACAGACAGCAGCGGAAAGAAGGTGCTCGGAGTCAGAGCGGTTTCCGCAGGAGACGCGTTTATCACTATATCGTTTACCTTCATGGGACAAACTCAAGAGGGAGGCAGGTTTAAAATCCGCGTGACCGACGAGCCTGTATACGCCGCAACCGTTAAGGTCGGCGAAAAGATTGAGGCAGGTAATTATGACGAGATTTTCTCCGCTATCTTAAGTATGCAGGGAGAAAACTACGAGATTTCTCTCACAACCGATACGCCCGATATCATTACAGTAACCAAGGATAAAAAGGGAATGTATTATATCACGGGCAATAAAGCAGGCGTTGGCAATATCCTGTTTACTATGAAAGTAAGCGGAGAGGTTATTGTTGATGAAACAGTTCAGGTGCTTGTTGAGGAATAAATAGAATTCTGCAAAATTAAATATCCTTTCTAACGAGACAGCCGTCTGCAGACAGACGGCTGTCTCGTGTTACTGCCGCTTTTTTCGCAAAATTCTACTTCTCGATAATTTTAATCTGAAGGCTTTTCATAACGTCGAGCGCCGCTTTGTGGAGAGCGCTGTCATTGGACGCGACGCAGGACGCGTTTACTGCGATTTCAGACTCGGGCTTTGCGGTCTTTACAAGTACTGCGTTCGCGATAACGCAGATGTCCGTAACAACTCCGGCAAGCTCAATGCAATCGTAGTCCTCTTCGCGGAAATAGTCGAACAGCTCGTCCGAGCCGAATGTAAATTTGCAGAAAACTCTGTCACTGTCTTTACGGAGCGTTCCTGTCTCGCCGTAGAGCTTATAGCCGTCTGTTCCCTCAATACAGCGGGCAGGCAGGTTTTTGCCCTCGCGGGTTTCGGGATAATTTGCATAGTGGGTGTCGAGCGTGAATACAACGTCGTCTCCGCTTTTTCTGTATTCGCGTATTCTTTGAGCGATTTTGCCGTCAAGCTCTCGGGCTTCGGGGAAACCGAAACTGCCGATGACGAAATCGTTTTGATAATCAACTACAATAAGACATCTTTTCATTTAAATAATCTCTTTCAAAAGGTTTATCGCTTTTATTGTAACCACAATTTATGAAAAGTACAGAATTTTATTTCAGCAGTTTAGTTATGCAGGCAAAGGAAATATTAAAACACAGAGAATACAGACGGCTGTATTCTCTGTGTTAAAAAAATGTATTTCGTCCGAAAAAGTCGGAGATACCCTCTAGAGTATAAGCTTTAGTGCGGGCGTTTGTACTTATAGGTGAACAAGCTCCTTGATAATCGGTATTTTTTGAAGTATATAATTAACGAGAAAACAAAAAGCGCATACCAGAATATCCACCGCAAGCATTAACATTATAGGATAAGGTTTGAACGGCAGAATTGTTGCAGTAAGGATAGAGCGGATTCTAACGTGCAGTAAATATATAACAAGAACGCCGCCTCCGCCGAGCGAGGCGGTTATTTTTGCGAACTTAGGGAACTTTATTCGGTCAAGATTTCTTAACAAGCCGAATATCCCGAAAGCAAGCAGCAGTCCTCCGATTGAAGGAAAACAGCGATTGACCGCGTCAGCAACCTCGTGAGTATAATTAGAGGTAATTATAACATCAAAGACTGTTATCGTTTGCCCTGCAATTATAGATATTACGGAGATAATTGGTTTTATGCTCTTATTCATTATGACTCCTCCGAGCATAAAATACAGAATGGAGTACAGCCTGAATACGCCCGTGCGTAACGGCAGAGTCTGGAGTGATAAAGTATATCCGAAAATATTTATACTGAATGAGGGCGCGAAAAGCTCGAAAAGAACAATTACGAAATTGTATAAGAAAGGGAAAACGAACACGGAACCCATAAGTATATATAACCACAGCCTGCGCTTGGCAGTAAATATCTTTATAAGAAACGGGTAAATGAGATACAGGACGATTAGAGCATGGAAAAACCATGTGTAGAAACCGACCAGAGAGTTCCAGACAAGAGATATAAGCGCCAGTTTCCCTGCTTTTGCATATATTTCTTTTGTTGTTCGTTTTTTGTTAAGCATCAACGCGCCGTTTACCATAAAAAACATCGGTATGGACGCAGAGCAGAAGCAAAGCAGAAATTGCGGAACAGATAAAATATAGTTACCGTTTTCAAAATGTCCGAGGTCAAAATATCTGAAGTGGTAAAATACTACCATAAATGCTGAAAGGATTTTAATAACATCGAGTGATATGTAACGCTTGGTTTGGATTTTGTTTTCTTCCATACAATCTCCTAAATCTCGCATATATATAAAAGATAGAGAACAGCACACAAGAAATAATTGTGTTTATATTTATTCTATCTGATACCTGTTTGCGAGCAATTAAATTTATTTTACTGAATAACGGCTACCAACCCGTTACTGAAATTTTGGATTGATAGCCGATTGAATTTACAGTTAAGAAAATTAATTGTTTTTCTTTTTCTTTCTCAGATATACAAGCACCGAGTAGCCGACGAACACAAGAAGAGCGGCAACGGAAAGAATTGCTCCGCGGATAAAGCCCTTGGGAATGTAGCTAAAGCGGATATTGTGATTGCCTTTCGTGAGTTTTACTGTTACCAGAGCGTTCGCAAGCGGCTCAATCTGAGTCCTTTTACCGTCCACATAGGCAGTCCAGCCCTCGTTTTCGGACGCGAAGAGCTTGCCGATAAATGAATCGTCCTCGGTTTTGCCTGCCTCGTACGGGATAGAGGTATAAAGTAGCCCGTCTCGGTTGGCGTAAATTTTACCCTCCATTGAGGAGCCGGTGAGGCTTGTGGTCGTCATAACACTCTGGCACAGTTCATTGTACCCTTTCTTGTAAACATCGTCGTTAAAACAGTTTACATAAATCTTCGCCGAGCCTGACGCTCCTGCTTTAAGGTCACTGTATATTGAAATTTTGTCGCCCTTATTAAAATAGCCGATTGACATAATATACGGCCTCTTGATGTAGAAGGTCGAGGTGCCTGTTCTTGCGGCGTCATTGCACATAACCGTCACGTTCTCTCCGTCCGTTATTTGAACGTAGGCATAGTACCAGCCGTCCTTAGGAGCGTCGTAGTTCCACTTTAGGTGAGGAGCGGTCGTGCTGTCGTTCGTCGAGAAGCTGTAGCTGCCGTAGTCAAGACGGTTTACAGGGAAAGTCTCATAGTCAGTGTGCCCCTGCGATACGACGTCAAGCGCTGTGTAAACGTCCTTGCCGATACCCGTTGCATAGCGGAAGAACTGATTCTGCTTTTCAAACGGATTGTAAGTGTCCTCGTCGTCCTCTCCTCTGTAGTTTAAAAGATTGTCGTTTACGAGCATACCCATCGGGATATAGGATTTGTTTTTGAGCAGTTTAACGTTGCCCGAGGAGAAGGTTTCGCTTAAATACTTCGTGTTGTTGAAGGTACCGTCGCGCGAGATTATATACTTGAGGTTCATAAAGAGATTGGTCACGGGCGAGCTCTCCGCGTATGTGTAGCGGTTGCCCGACAGCCAACCCATAAGACCGAAGTTTTCCGCAAAGCGCGTAAAGCTCTCGTTGGTCATCGAATTGAACATCGAAATACCGTTAAAGCGGTTGAGAGAGGAATCGCACAGCGTCTGTGTGCTTGTGAAGTCCGCTCTCCACAGCTCGGGAGTTCTCTCTTCTGCCTGTTTCATATAATTTACTGCGCTCTCGGTGTTTTCGCCGCCGCGCGGATAGTCGTAGGTACCCGTCACGGACGTTGTTCTAACTCCGAGGTACGCCGTAACTCCGCCCTGAATGAAAACCACCGCGCTAAGCACTATGCAGAGCACATTTTTACTTACTATGCCCTTTCTGAAAATAAAGAGCATAGCAAGGATAATCAGCGCGATAACGGAAGTAGAGATAATCGGAAGTAAATCCTGAGTACCGATACCGAAAAGCACGACGAGAGTTGTGACGAGAGCCGTGATTATGATGTCGAAATAGTTGATAGTCTCGACAGAGCTGAACGCTCTGAACGCCATAGCCACGAGCACGAAGCTCACGAGATACGAGAAACGGTACGGAATCATATTCGTAAAGTGGAAACCGTGCCACATATAATCGAGCTGGCGGATAATAAAACTCATTATGAGGAATAAAAGCAGACAGCCGTTGAAGATTTTTTCGCGCAGCTTTACGTTCTTTGAAAGCATAAACATAATGCCTAAAACGAGCGAAATAACGCCGCACGCGATATTCGGAAGTCCCTCGGTTGTCGAAGGCTTTATGAATGCGCCCGTATTTGAAATTACTTTTCTGATTGCGTCGAGCGTGCCTATAAAGTCGTTCGGCGTGCCGATATTTATCGCGTAGCCTGTCGGGAAGGTGCTTCCCGCTGCGTGGGTCGTCTGGAGTCCGAAGTAGGCGGGCAAAATGAGAAAGGCTGTGAGCATAAGCGCAACCGCCGACCATATACCGATTTTTAAAATATGGATAAAGAAGTTCTTAACTCCGTCCCACGCGCAAATGTGATACCCTATAAAACAAATCACAAGGAAAACGCAGGTGAAAAGTCCGATGTAGTAGTTAGAGAGTACAGAAAGCGCAAGAGTGATTACGTAGAGTCTGTACTTTCCCTCGCGCATCATCGCGATAAAGCCCATTACGACGAGAGGGGTGAGGGCGGCTGTGTCGAGCCATATCTCGCACCAGTAATATCCCATAAAGAAAGACGCCAGAGCAAAGCCTACGGAGAATATTACGAGGGAGATATCATCGCGCTTGTAGGTATAGCGCAGGAAAATTGCGAAAAAGCAACCCGCGAGCGCGATTCTCAGCGCAACCGAGAATGTAAGAAACATATTAAGCCACTGAATGTGGTTTGCTCCGAAGAGGCTTGTAGGCAGGAGCACCGTAAGAAATTTCAGAGGGCTCATAAGGTAGTAGGACGCGAGGGCAAAGTAATTAGTGCCCGCACCCTGGGTCCACGACCAGAAAAGCGACTCGCCGTGCTTGAGCTTGTCCTGAAAATCTACAAGAAACGGAAAGTACTGGTGCCACAGGTCTGTGACGAGAATCTGCTTGTCGCCGAACGGCTGACAGCCCATTACGGCAAACGCCGCGCACATAAGCACGAACGGAACCGCGAACGCAAGCAGAATAAATTTGTTTTTGGAGAAAAATCCGCCTGTCCTCAGCTCGCCGTGCTCGGGAACAAAGAAGAAGGAGCGGCCCTTGGCGAGTACTCCGTCAGGGCTTGGTTTTTTCTTTAGCATAGGAAGTCTCCTTTTATCGTTTATTTATGACTTATTACTCCTGCTGTATAGGTCATATGGTTTTTTAGAATTTGACAAAACAACAGATAATAATATAATAACATATTTATTTTTTAAGGTAAACAGTTAAACCGATTTTTTTAAAAAAACTTGTAGGTTTGTCAATGATGTGTTACAAAATTAGAAAACTTCACCGGTAGAAAGGAAAGAATTAATGTAATCGG
>CANQOP010000032.1 GCA_947625485.1 uncultured Clostridia bacterium
AGTGTGTTTCTTTCTTCTCCCTTGGCAAATTATCTTAATGATATTGAGTTAAAACTGGACTTTTTCGACAAGCTGAAAGCACCCTTTTTAATAAGGGTGCTTTGCCTATTTTTTATCAAAAAATCTCACTGCTCCGAAGTTGCAGATATATTTCTGTGTTTCATGGAAACGTGAAATCCCGCTTTTCGTCAGCTTCGGGTTATACATATACAGAACACGGTGCTGGACGGCGTCCTTATCCATATCGAAAACGTAAACGACCGCTTTCTTGCACGCGTCGGAAGCGGTGCGGTTGGTCTTGCCGTCGTAACGCAGGCTTTTAATTACGGTCGCTACGTCGTCAATTTTATAAGTTGCCATAGCGTTCTTGACCGCCTGAGCGATAAGAGCCGCGCCCGTAAAACCGCCCGCGCCGTACTCGCCCATACAAAGTCTCTCGAGCAAATCACGGTTTTCGTCGGAAAGCTCAATATGCGGACAGCTGTAGTTTTTATCGGGATTATCTATAGCGACGAGATAGCCCTTGTTCCATTGCTCGCTGTAGCTCGCCTTCGACGCCACGGGAGCAGCCGTTGCGAAAATCATCGGCTCCGTAGGCTTTTCGGTAACCTTTTCGGCGGGTTTTTCCGTGGACTTTTCAGCAGGCTTCTTCGCGTTCGTTTCACTGTTTTTCTCGGCGTTAAGCTCCGCCTTCTTATCCCTTTTAATCTTTTCAGCCATCGCGCTGCGCTCTGCCTTCTTGATTTCGCTGACCTCGACCTTCGCCTCGGTGGTTTCGGCTGTACCCTGCGTATATGAATACTCAGCCGTCGGGGCTTCGGCAGAAGCGGTCTTGGGATTAAGATTGTCGATAACCGTCGGAACTCCCAGAGCAACGCACAGCACGAGCAGAGCGGAAATAAGTATTATGTTGAGCCGGCTTTCAAAAACATTTCTCAAAAAATCACCTTTTATCTGTTAAAATCGGCTGTTTTACTTTATCATACTGTCGTAAACCTTCTTGAAAGTGTCTATAACGTACTGCGCCTCATCATCGGAGAGCGTTGAATTCATCGGAAGTGTAAGCTGATTTTTGTGCATATTATAAGCGTAAGGATAGTCGCTTATGTCAAAGCCTCTGTTCTTGTACGCAGAGAGCATCGGCAACGGCTTAAAGTGAACGTTGCACATTACGCCGTTTTGTGCCATTCGGTTGTAAAACTCGTTGCGAAACTCGCCGTCCTTGCCGAGAAATCTCACGAAGTAAAGGTGACCGCTGCTGCGGTGGTTCTCGCCCGCATGATTCAGAAGCTGCAGGTCGAGGTTCTTAAACGCCTCGTCATAGCGGCGGATAAGCTCGTGGCGGCGGTCAAGGATTTCCTCATAGTGTTCGAGCTGAGCAAGCCCGATAGCCGCGAGTACGTCAGGCATATTACACTTATACTGCGTGCTCACCACGTCATACTCCCACGACGCTCCCTCGCTTTTCGTTAAGGCGTCCTTAGTCTGACCGTGCAGGGACCAGAGCATATACTGCTTATATATCTTTTCCTCGTCAATTCTTCCGCGAAGCCTGTGAACAGCCGCTCCGCCCTCGGCGGTAGTGATGTTTTTAACGGCGTGAAAGCTGAAATTGCTGAAATCCGCGATTTCTCCGCACATCTGACCGTGCCATCTCGCTCCGAAGGAGTGCGCCGCGTCAGCCATAACGACCACGCGCCCGATAAGCTCCTGAAGCTTGCCCTTGGGTCTGAACTTGTCGCGCTGATTGCGCACAGCCTCGTAAACGCGGTCATAGTCGCACACGATACCCGCAAGGTCGACGGGAATGATAACCTTGGTGTGCTCGTTGATAGCCGCCTCCATCTTGTCGTAGTCCATTTCAAATGAGCCCGGCTTGCAGTCAATCATAACGGGCGTTGCTCCCACGTGATATACGATAGACGCGGTCGCCGTATAAGTATATGCGGGTAAAATAACCTCGTCCTGAGGTCCTACGCCGAGTATGCGCAGGGTCATCTCCGCGCAGGAGGTCTGCGAGGAGAGGCAGACTGCTTGTCCGGTATGGCAGTATTCTCCGATTCGTTTTTCAAGTAACTTTGTTTTCGGTCCTGTAGTTATCCAGCCCGACTCCAAAACTTCCTTAACAGCGTCGATTTCGCGCTGTCCGATGTCAGGCGGTGAGAACGGAATATTCATCATAGCAACAAGAATCCCCTTGTTTTCCTAAATAGTTTTCCCAATAATTTTCCAAATATAACATCAACAAGCTGTTCCCCTGCTTCTTAGGCGGCAGGAAACCTTTTTCGTTCAGGGACATACAATTTTCCCACTGAACAATGCCTGCATTTCGGGAACTCTGCTTGTTGAAAGCAGTTCTTTAAACTAATACCCCATATTAGTGAGCATAAAATTACAGATGTATTATACTACCAAAGAGAAGAAATGTAAAGAAATTTTTACAAGAAAACGTCCCTCCGCCTGCGCGCCGCAGTGTAAAAATAATCTTAAATTTATCTAAACCCCAGATTTTACTTAAACAGACGTAATTTTCGGTTTTGCCTGCCTTTTATTTGTGCCAAATTAATTGTGAATTGCGAATTGAAAAGGGATTGCCTGAGCAATCCCTTTTTCTTCGTGAATATTTACGCCGTTTTCTCGAACTGACTGTTGTAGAGGTCGGCGTAGAAGCCGTTCTGAGCCAAAAGCTCCTCGTGAGTTCCCTGCTCCACAATGTCGCCGTCTTTCATTACGAGGATAAGGTCGGCGTCCTTTATAGTCGAGAGACGGTGCGCGATTATAAAGCTCGTTCTGCCCTTCATAAGATTGTTCATAGCCCGCTGGATACGGCTCTCTGTGCGCGTATCCACAGACGAGGTCGCCTCGTCAAGTATAAGAATCGGATTGTCGGCGAGAATTGCGCGCGCGATTGTGAGGAGCTGTTTCTGCCCCTGGCTTACGTTGCTCGCGTCCTCGTTCAGCTCCATATTGTAGCCTCCGGGGAGGGTGCGGATAAATCGGTCGGCGTGAGCCGCCTTCGCCGCGGCGATAACCTCCTCGTCCGTCGCGTCAATTCGTCCGTAACGGATATTTTCCATAATCGTACCCTTGAAGAGCCACGTATCCTGCAAAACCATTCCGAGCGCTTCTCTCAGCTCGCGGCGGTTAAATTCTTTAACGTTATGACCGTCAATTTTTATCGCGCCGCCGTTTACGTCGTAAAAGCGCATAAGCAGCTTAACCATAGTAGTCTTTCCCGCGCCCGTGGGACCTACGATTGCTATGCGCTGTCCCTGCTTAACCTTTGCGCTGAAATCATTGATTATAATTTTATTTTCGTTATAGCCGAACTTAACGTGCTCAAACTCAACATCGCCCCTGACGCTCTTAACATCGACAGGGTTTTCGCAGACCTGTTCCTCCTCGTCCTCGTCGAGGAATTCAAACACGCGCTCGCTCGCGGCGGCCATAGACTGCACCTGATTTATAACCTGCGAAACCTGCTGAATCGGCTGGGTAAAGTTTTTGACGTACTGAACGAACGCCTGTATATCGCCTATAGTGATGACTCCCTGAATAGCGAGCAGTCCGCCCGAAAGCGCAACCGCCGCATATCCGAGGTTCCCGACTAACATCATTAGCGGGAACATCATACCCGAAAGGAACTGCGACATCCACGCGGATTTATAAAGAATTTTGTTTGTCTTTTCAAAGTCCCCGAGCGTTTCTTTTTCTTTATTATACGCCTTTATTATAAGGTGCCCTCCGTAGCTCTCCTCAACAATTCCGTTAATTTCTCCAAGATATTTCTGTTGATTGCGGAAATGCTTCTGCGATACCCTCACAATCGTTCCGATAAGCGCTGCCGAAACGGGCAGAATTACAATCGCAATCAGCGTCATAAGCGGCGAGATAGACAGCATCATCACCAGTATTCCTATTATACTGCACACCGAGGTAATTATCTGAGTTATGCTCTGGTTGAGCCCGAACCCGAGGGTATCGACGTCGTTCGTGATACGCGAGAGGACTTCGCCGTAGGTACGGCTCTCGAAGTATTTCAGGGGCATACGGTTTATTTTCTCGGAAATTTCACGGCGCATACGGTAGCATATCTTCTGCGTAATTCCCGTCATAAGCCAGCCCTGAACGAACATAAACAGCGCGCTCACGCCATAAAGAGCGAGTACGATAAGAAGTATATATCCGATATATCCCATATCTATTCCGCCGTTGCCCTGAATCTTATTCATAAGACCGGAGGCGAGAGCGGTAGTCGCCTTTCCGAGGATTTTCGGTCCGATTACCGAGAAAACGGTCGAAGCCGCGGCGCATATCATAACGATTACCACTGCGATTTTGTACTTGCCGATATACTTTATAAGCTTACTTATAGAACCTTTGAAGTCCTTCGCCTTCTCTACGGGCGCCATCGGACCCCCGTGACGTCTGCTTCTGCGGTTTTCAGCCATTGCTCTCACCGTCCTTTCCGAGCCCCAGCTCCTTCTCGGAGAGCTGCGATTTCGCAATTTCCAAATACGCCTCGCACGATTTTAAAAGCTCCTCGTGGGTGCCTATTCCTGCGATTTTTCCCTCGTCAAGGACGATAATCTGCTCGGCGTCCATAATAGTCGAGATACGCTGCGCGACAATTATTACCGTACTGTCCGCAACACTCTCGCTCAGCGCCCTGCGCAGCGCGGCGTCGGTCTTCATATCGAGAGCAGAGAAGCTGTCGTCGAATATGTATATCTTCGGATTTTTGGCTATTGCGCGCGCGATTGAAAGTCTCTGCTTTTGTCCGCCCGAGACGTTCGTGCCGCCCTGCGCGATTTCACTCTGATATTTGTCGTGCTTTTGCTCAATAAACTCAGTTGCCTGAGCGATTTGCGCCGCCTTTTCAATTTCCGCCTGATCAGCCTCTTTGTTTCCGAATTTGAGATTACTTTCAATTGTTCCGCTGAACAGTATACCCTTCTGAGGAACATATCCGATTTCGTCGCGAAGAGAACTCATAGTCAGTTTTCTGATGTCCTTTCCGTCCACGAGAATCGCTCCTCCTGTCACGTCATACAGACGGGGGATAAGGTTAACAAGCGTGGATTTTCCGCTGCCCGTACTTCCGATAATCGCCGTGGTCTCACCCGGTTTCGCTGTGAAGTTAATATTCTCGAGGACATTTTCCTCCGCGCCCGGATACTTAAATTCAACGTCTCTGAACTCCACAACGCCGTCGTGAGAGCTGAGTGTCTCTGCTTTGTCAGAGTCTGTTATGCTCGATTTTGTATTGACAACCTCGTCAATTCTGCCTGCGGCAACAGCCGCGCGCGGCAGCATTATGGACATCATCGTAAGCATTAAGAAACTGATGATAATCTGCATAGAGTAGGTAATAAAGGCGGTCATTTCGCCGACCTGCATATTTCCGTCGTTGATTTGTCCCGATGCAACCCACACAATAAGCACGGAGACGAGGTTCATAATAACCGTCATAATCGGCATCATAAACGTCATAACGCGGTTTGTGAAAAGAGTAGTCCTCGTGAGGTCCCTGTTCGCCTCGTCAAAGCGTTCCTCCTCCTGCCTTTCTCTTCCAAAGGCGCGGATAACGGGGATACCCGTGAGTATCTCGCGCGAGACGAGGTTTACGCGGTCAACCAGCTTTTGCATCAGCTTAAACTTCGGCATAGCAACACCCATAAGCACTGCAACGGTCAGCATAATTGCAACTACGGCGAGAGCTATTACCCACCACATATTCGCGCCCGTGTTAACAACCTTGATAATTCCGCCTGCGCCTATAATCGGGGCGTAAAGAACCATTCTGAGGAGCATTACGGCGACCATCTGAATCTGCTGAATATCGTTTGTGGTTCGGGTTATCAGAGACGCGGTTGAAAATCTGTCAATCTCCGCGTTTGAGAAACCGATAACGTTGCGGAAGACCTTGCTTCTAAGGTCCATACCGACGCTCGCGCCCACGCGTGATGCGAAAAATCCGACAAGAATAGCCGCCACAGTAAGGACAAACGCAATGCCGAGCATCTTCAGTCCGGAAATCCAGAGGTAGCCCGTCTGGATTGAATCTACGTCAACTCCTGCCCCGCGGTCGCATTTTACCGCGAACGCAATACCCGAGGACTTCATCGTATCCACACCGAGCGCGTCGATTTCGTCCTGCATAGCTTCGCGGGATTTTAAAAGCTGTTTTTTCTCTATTTTTACGGGGGTTTCAAGTCCCCCGCCTACCGAAAGCTGAGTTCCTTCGATAAGCTTTTTAAACATCGGCCGTGTGTCGACGCACTCTATCTCTGTTTCGTTGTTGTCCGCGTCTGTCTGCGTCCTTGTAAATGGCGAGAGTTTGACCCCGAACATCGCGCCTATTTTTTCAACCGAAATGTCGTCATATTTTACTGCTCCTGCTGACGGCTCAGCTTCGCCCGATGTCTGCGATGAGAGCATTTCCTTAAAAGTATCGACAGGCAGCATAGACATGGAATAATCCATCATAATCGGGATAATCAGCCTATCGTCCAGCTCGTCGGCGTTTTCCCTGCCGCTCTCGCTGAGGGTATAGTATTTGCCTTCCTTTTCATAGGCTTTTCTGAACAGCTCAGTCTCCTTATCCTTCATAAAAAGCTGAGCGTAGCCGTACTCCTCCGCCGTCATTTTCTCGGGGAGGATATGCTCTATGCCGCTGTTCTGGATACCGGTGTCGATTATGTCCGAGGTGTACTGAGGCAGGGCAAGGTCGCAGCTCGCCTGAACGACCAGCAGAACAATAACCGCGAGCACGGACTTCCAGTAGGGCAGAAAATTTTTAAATATCTTTCCCAATGTGTTCTCTCCTTGTTTCATACTTTCTCACTCTATATTTTACCTCTAAGTTTAAATACGGTCAATAACAGAGTGAGCAAAAACCGTGTTTTGTGCAAAATTTTACACTACGCAAGAATAACGGTCGGACAGAGCGTGCGGGGAAACACGTGTATGTCCGACCTTATACGTTTTACGTTAATTTTCGTTTTTCATTTTTATTTTTAAATACTTATTTCTCGTTGCGATTCCTCCGCGGATATGGCGCTGGCTTTTGTTTGTATCGAGAATTTCCCTGACCTCCTTGTAGAGCACGGGGTTGACATTCTTGAGCCGCTGGCTGACGTCCTTGTGGACTGTGCTCTTGCTTATACCGAATTTCTTCGCCGCCGAGCGAACGGTAGCTTTGCTTTCAATTATGTATTCGCCCAGCATTGCGGCTCTTTCTTCCACTATACCTTTCACATATAACCCTCCAAAGCTGAATTTGGTAAAGTATATGCGTCTATCACCAGAAAAAGTACCTAATTTTTTTCGCAAAATTTTATGCAGAACGCAGATAAAACGGAAAGATATTGACAAGTCTTTTCCGGAAGATATATAATAATAGTGGAGTAATAGCAAATGGAGGTATTTATTATGAAAAAACTTGTTGCTCTGATACTGAGCGCAGTCCTCGCGTTAAGCGTTCCGTTATGCGTAAATGCGGAGGGATCAACCGGCGACAGTTACGATTACGTTGACCTCCTCTCACAATATACTACCAAACAGGTAGTCGAGATGTTTCCCGAGGCGGCTCAGCATCTGGCGGAGGAGTTTCGTAAGTTCAACAGCGATATATCGCTCAGCGAATACAATATAGAATTAAAATATATCGATTCACTGTACTTCAGCGTTCTGTGCGAAAATCCCGATATTTTCTATATAAATCCGCAATTTTTTGAAACGACAATGACCGATGAGTCAAACTTTGTTGTTTCGGTGCGCCCGATTTTCTTCTTTAAGGTGGGAATAATTCCGCAGGAAATAAAAAAATTTGAAGCGGAGTGCGACACTATCCTGAGCGGCGTTGACGACAGCTGGAGCGATCTCGTAAAAGCGCGCTATCTTCACGATATAATCGCGACGACGTGCGAATACGATACAAACATCTACAATGAACATTTCATCATCTACACCGCGTACGGCGCCCTTGTGAACAGAAAAGCTGTGTGCGAGGGGTACACTCTCGCGTACAAGTATCTGCTCCAAAAGCTCGGTATAGAGGCTCGTTACGTCCTCAGCCGCAGTATGGAGCACGCTTGGGCAATGGTGAAGATTGACGGTAAATTTTACCACGTTGATATTACCCGTGACGACCCGAGCTACGACAACCTCGGCAGGGTAACCCACGATATGTTCCTCAAGAGCGACGCAGTGATAGCCTCCACCGGTAATCACCACGACTGGATAAGCGACGTTAGGGCAAACGATACATCGTACGACAATATGTGGTGGAACAAAATCAACACGATAATTTTCAACATAAACGGCAAAGACTACTACGTAAACCAGTCCTACGGAAGCAGTATTTACGGCGCGCTCACGGAGCGTAAAAAGGACAACACCACGCGCATAATCGCTAAGGTAACTTCCCGCTGGCTGCACAAGGATATGACGAACGGAGCGTTCTGGGAACGCAGTTTTATGTATCTTGCGTGGGACGGCGAATACTTCTACTACAACGATACCAACAACATCTACCGTCAGAAGCCAGACAGCAGCAGAGCACAGGTGGTATATGAAAAGCCCTCCGTGATGGAATACGATATTTACGGACTTTCTCTCAGATCAGACGGTTCGATGTATATTACCATAAAAAAACATCCTGACATAGAGGATGATGTTTTCCGCCTTGCTTCCCTTGAACCCATAAGATGGGTTGACGCGATAAAGGAGGATAACGTCACGCCTACTCCCACTAATCCGGACGATGACCCGATCGCTCCGACCGCTCCGACCGCCCCAAACACTCCAACCTCTCCGTCTTCCCCGTCCGGAAACGACAAATATATTGTCAGAAAAACGACTTCAAAAGAGACGCTCTATGTAAACCAGACAAGCAAGCTCTCCGTCAGCGATAAAACCGCGGTTTTCAGAACAAGCAACAAAAAAATAGCTGCCGTTAGCAAAAAAGGTAAAATAATCGCTAAGAAAAAGGGTACGGTAAAGATAACCGCAAAGGGCAAGGAGATAGACCTGACAATTACCGTCACAGTCAAAAATCCTAAATTGAAGGCAAAGTCCAAAAAAATCAAAAAGGGCAGTACCTATAAAATTTCGGTGGTCGGCAAATACGGCAAAGCCTCCTACAGAAGCTCCAAGCCAAAAATAGCGTCCGTAACCTCCTCGGGTAAAATCAAAGCGAAGAAAAAGGGTAAATCGACAATCACCATAACTATCGGAACCGCAAAACTAAAATTCAAGGTAACGGTTAAATAATAAAGTTTAATCAATCGCCGCCTATGGTAAAAAACCATAGGCGGCGATTATAATTAAGTAAAGTAAAACAAAAATCTCCCATCGTTTTTAACACGGGCGATTTTAAGTTTTGAAGTCAAATACTAAACCTGTTTTTTCAAAGCTGTGTGTTTATAAAAACTGTCATAATCGAAACTCCTAATAAACCTTGAAAATTTATTAATAACTTTCATATAATTTTTGGAGGTCAGTTCTTTATTGCCTTTATAAATTTCCTTTGTCATATAACTGTTTATCTCGGGTTTAAAGTGTGTATAATCCTTATAATTATCGAGATTAGTTATTATGTTTTCTTCATTTTGAAAGAAAAAAACTCTGGCGTTTTTTCGTTTAAGTATTTCTTTTAACGCGCATTTTACATCGTATATCTGCGCGTCCAGAGTTCCGTTTTGCTTTTCCATATACCAATATGAAATACTGTAGGGTACCATATAGAAAATAAACTCTGTTTTTGGATGTTCGTCGATTAACGGAAGGATATTATATTTAATATTATCGCTAAGGTTTTGCTGAAAAAATTTATCGCCCTTGCTTTTCTGCTGTTTCATCGGATATGTAAAGGACGCTAATGCGTTCTCCTTGCAGTATATGCTTTCGTCTTCTATCCAAGAGCCGTCTCGCATCATTTGCTTGTTCTCTCGTTTTATTGTCCCCAAAATATCCTTTGAAGTATAGAAATAGAATATATCAAGATTCAGCAAATAGGACAAATCATTTATTTTATCGTCATCATAAAGGTAGTCCGGAAGCGGATAACGCGGAGTATCCTTATCAGTTGTTAGCGCATATTCATCCAAAGACCAAAAGACCTTATCAATCTTATTGTTATGTTTAAAACAAACGTCTAAAATAGTCTTATGATTATATGACGACCCGCCGGAATACGGTACCTTAATAGTTTTGCAGTTTAACAGCTTATCAATCTCGCTGACATCGGTATTTTCTACCATTGAAGAACCGACCAAAACTGAATTATAATCGTAATTTTTTGCTATCCCGGGATTTGAATACATTTCCGTGTATTGACGAAAGGTTAAATGACCCGGTTCTTTTCCGTACTGAAGCAAAGGGTCTAAAAAATATGTCAGTACGCCGAACAACAATACGACAGATAAAGATATTGAAATAAACGAAACAACCCATTTTTTTGAACTCATAGCTTTCTCCAAATTAAAAATTAAAGTACAGGAATGTGCTGACGCCTGACAATGACAGTACGCTCCAGACTAACAAAATGCCTGTTGATACCAAATTTTTAAACTTAGGTTTAAACAGTTTTGTTTTTTCCTGAACATTGTTTGTGAAAAGACAAATCGCTGTAAATCCCAGAACAACGGCAATCATCACTATATTTAAAATCCCGTTGAAGTCCAGAATATTTGTAACAATACTTATAGGTATTATATTCAATAAGGTTTCTGTAATTTCAAAATTTAATGTAAATCCGCCACTGAAAATATGCATTAAAACTGAATTAGCGGATTCGATTGTCTCTGCTCTGAAGTACACCCAGGCAATGTTAACAAAAACAAAAGTTAAAAGCCATGTGATTACATATGGAATCTTGTCAACATATTTTTTGAATATTCTGTAAAGAACCATCATAACACCGTGCATAGCTCCCCAGAGAATAAAAGTAAAGCCCGCTCCGTGCCAGACGCCGCTTACAAGGAAAACAACCATAATATTAAAATATGTGCGGGCTTTGCTGCACCTGCTTCCCCCAAGCGGAAAATATATATAATTTGTCAGAAATCTCGTCAGAGTAATGTGCCATCTCTTCCAAAAATCCGAAATATTTCTTGCTTTATACGGAGAATTAAAGTTAATCGGCAATTCAATATTAAACATATGAGCAATACCGCTCGCCATATCGCAGTATCCTGAAAAATCAAAGTAAATCTGAAAGGTATACGCTAAAATTGTAAGAACAGCTTCAAAACTGCTTAATCCCGATATATTAGAATATCCGAAGGATACAATTTTTCCGAAATTATCAGCCACAAGCACCTTTTTTGCAAGTCCGAGAGAAAATGCATAAAGACCTTTAGCGAAATTATCCACATTAAAACGCAGGTTTTTCCTGTTTTCAAACTGCGGAATAACCTCGCTGTGCAAAACTATAGGCCCTGCGATAAGCTGAGGAAAAAATGTCACAAACAAGGAGTAGTCAAGTATGTTATAGGGTTTTGCCTTTCCGCGATATGAATCTATCAGATAGGATACCTGCTGAAAGGTAAAAAAACTAATTCCCAAAGGAAGAATAAGCCCCATATAAATGGGATCGGATTTAAACAGCTGTCCTACACAATCGAAGATAAAATCGAGATATTTGTAGAAAAATAATAAGCCTATATTTAAAGTAAGACCGACTGCAAATAACAATGCTCTTATCTGTTTTTTATTTGTTTTGGATTTCTCAAAATACAAACTTATTAAATAATTTACTACTATACTTGTTACTATAATCCATAAATATGAAAAATTGAAATAACCATAAAAAAAGAGTGAACATAATAC
>CANQOP010000033.1 GCA_947625485.1 uncultured Clostridia bacterium
AACTGCTCATAATGCAAATTATCCTCACCTTTGAAGATGATGGTATCATTTTTAATATACTTTGCTTTCAGTTTCCCCTCTTTGACCATTTGCTTCTTCTGAACACGGATGCGCTCTAAGAGAACGGAAGCCGGCTCGTCATTTGGGTCTTGCGGGACAAGCTGTCCTCTTATAGCAAGGTCAAGGATTTTTTCTCTTAACGCTTTTGTATCAATCATAAGTCAATTCCCCCAAGCATCTCTTGCAGCTTTGAAACTGCTTCGCTGATGGAAGATGCTTTCTCCTGCATTTCGGAAAGGATTTCAGTAATAGAACGGTCATCTTTTTCTGATAAGTCAATCCACTTGAAATCAAGCTTTAATTGGTCACGAGAATAAACTTCGTCAGCAGTGAACTTACGCCATCTGCCGTTTGGATTTTCTTCGGAATAAGTCTGCGCCCTGTCTTTCATATGGCCGGAACAATAGCAATTTACAAAATCGTCAAGATGTTCTCTTGTCATTGGTTTGGTAGCCATAGTGTGTTTTATGCCCGTTCTATAATCATAGACCCAAATATCCTTTGTTTTTGAACCTTTTTCAAAGAAAAGGACATTCGTTTTAACACCGCCTGCGTAGAAAATACCGGTTGGCAGTCTGAGGATCGTATGTAAATTAAAATCTTTTAAGAGTTTTTCACGCACCTTTGCAGTAGCGTTACCGTCGGTCAGTACATTGTCAGGCAAAACAACTGCCACTCTGCCGCCTGTTTTAACAATGGACATAATATGCTGTAAGAAATTGACCTGATTATCTGATGTTTTAATAAACTCCGGTCTGTTTGCCGCAACTTCAACGCTTCCCTGAGGTCTTGTCCCAAAAGGAGGATTCGCAAGAATGACATCATATATTTTATCCGAAGTATCCAGCAGAGAATCCCGACAAACGATAGGGCTTTTTTTGGTGCCAATATCGTGTAAATAAAGATTCATTGAAGCAAGAGTAACAACAAGCGGTGTGTTATCTGCACCGAACAAAGCATTGTTTTTTAAAAAACTCTGCTTGGCAATTTCTTTGCTCTGTGATTTCATATGTTCATAAGCGGCAAGAAGAAATCCGCCTGTTCCGCAAGCCGGATCAGCAACGGTTTCATCAATTTTAGGATTGATCACATCCACCATTGCCCGAATCAAAGCACGAGGGGTAAAGTATTGACCGGCGCCACTCTTTTTATCCTGTCCGTTTTTTTCAAGGATGGATTCATAAATAGCTCCCTTGAAATCGCCCTCCATCATATACCAGTTCTCGCTCGCCACCATCTGGATAACTTTTGCAAGATGAACAGGACTGTCAATTTTGTTGGAAGCTTTAGTGAATATTGTGCCGATCAGACCTGTATCATCTGCAAGCTCTTTGAGGATTTCCTCATATTTTTCAACCAAATCAGAGCCATTCAGGTCAACAAGGTCTTTCCATTTACATCCTTCGGGCAAAGAACTGCCGAGACCGAGCTCTTCTTTTTCATCATCCATTTTGAGAAAGAGAATATAGGTTAGCTGAGTGATATAGTCAGTAAATCCTACGCCTGCTGCTGCAAGCACATTCGCAATATCCCATACCTTTTTAAGCAAGGTTGCTTCGCTTTTTGTCCGTATATTTGCCATAATATTAAGCCGCCTTTAAAATGAATTTTGATAGTTCAATCATTTCCGCCGTCAAAGCTGAAGCGTCGAAACTTTTAATTGCTTTTCGCCAAAGATCTGTATCAACGGCGTTAAGTTCCTTTGCGTCAATATAACCATCGTTTATGATATAATCTGCAATCTGCCTCATAATTTCCTGTTGTTCGAGAGTAAGGCTGCGCTGGTTTTGTCCGCAATAGAGAGTAAATTTTTGGGAATAACCTTTAAGCAAACTCCTGAGGTTGTTGCTTTTCCTGTAAGCAAATCGAACAAGCTGGATCAGATGGGTAAGCGCATTCATATTTTGCTTCTTATCGAGTTCTTCCACATTACCGTCAACATCCAGCCATTTATAATTGCTCCATATAGTATACGGTTTAAACAAGCTATTTTCTGAAAGCAGCTTATCCTGCAATTCTACAAGCATGGAATTTGTAATAACAGTATCTTCTGAATTATATATGATGCGCAAAGCCTCAATTTCATCAGCATTTTCGTTCAGATATTTTTCAAAAGATTCTATAAAAGATCTTGCCGTTTCTTTTGAAAATCCTTTGTATATGATTTCATCTTTATCCGGTGCAACGGCAAAATATCCCCTATGCATTTCCAGAAGCTTTTTTCTCGCCCCAACATTTGAAACCAGGCAATGAATCAAACTTTTTCTTTCTGCGTTAGGTGCAGAAATGCTAATGTATTCGGGGAGACTTCCGTTTGAGAGCGCTTTGTTTATTGTGTTCGCCAATGTTTTCGGCGCAAAGCCAAAATCCGAAATAAAGATGTTTAAATGTCTGCCGAACAAAGGATTGTCCTCATACCGATTGTTTATTGTTGCGCAGTAATCCCTTAGCAACGCAAGATTATCATCATTAACTTCTCCGTGCGCAAGATGCTCAAGCAGCTGATCGAGTTTAAGGACTTTATGCCCGCCGTTGCCATTTGCTGTGCCGGTAGGTTTTGGTATGGTTTTGTCATGCTCAGTTACTCCTACGGCATCTACAATATAAAAACACTCCTTCGTCATGGCATTAGGCGTAACTTCTTTTAATTTATCATCATTGATAACTCGGCAGCCTCTGCCTTTCATCTGTGTATACAGTACCTCTGATTGTACATCATTCATAAAGAATACAACTTCCAAAGGCTTTACATCGGTTCCGGTTGCTACAAGAGTAACTGTTACCGCAATGCGAAAGTCCTTTTCGGTTCTCAAATCTCGAATCAGGGCATTCGAGTCTCCGGCAGAATAGGTAATCTTCTGCACAAATTTTACAGGTACTTTTCCGCCTTCAAATTTTTCCTTAAACACCTCTTTAATCACATTTACAATTTGTGTTGCATGGTTATCATTTTTTGCAAAAATGAGAGTTTTAGGAATGAACTTCCAGTTTTCTTCTCTGTCAGGATATAGATCGGTGTAAACAGAGTCCATATATGCTGTAACAACTTCTCTAATTTGGCTTGGATTGATAACAGAGCGGTTTAGCTGTTTTGTGTCGTAATCCACTCTTTTTTCAGCCACATAAGACGGCAGTTCAACTCCGCCCTTTGATATATCTCTAACAATATCACCGGCATTAATAGTACCGCCGTGTTCCGTAACATTAGTTTTTATTCTGTAAACCCTTGCAGGGACATTGACCCCGTCGACAACAGAGTCATCATAAGTATATTCTTCGATTCTATTTTTGTTAAAGAATGCCTCAGCTTCGGGTGTAGGCGTAGCAGTTAATCCTAAAATTTTCGCGTCTTTAAAGTAGTTAAGTACAGATTGCCACTTACCATAAATCGAACGATGGCACTCATCAATAATAATAAATTGAAAATAATCAGGCGGTAGCTTTAAATCATCTCCTAATTCAATTTCAGGTTCCCTTTTATAGTTATCGAAAAAGCTGAATTGATTTTCATCTTCTTGATCTTCGTTTTCTTCCGAAATAGATTGCCCTGTTAAGAACGCAAAGAGTTTTTGGATTGTAGAAATAACAATATCCCCACTAATATCATCAACTTTTTTCAAGCGATTGATTTGATAAAGTGAGCTCATGGGTTGTTGTTTTTCAGTACGATCAAAAAGGCTGAATTCTGTTTCAGTCTGTCTTGCAAGATTGTTTCGGTCAACAAGAAATAACACTCGTTTTGTAGATGTGTAGTTTAGCAATCGATAAGCTGCAAGGCATGCCAAATATGTTTTGCCAGAACCGGTTGCAAGAACAGCAAGCGCTTTTTTCTGACCTGCTTTAAGTGCCTTTTCAAGAGCAACCTCCGCATTGTACTGGCAATCACGTAAACCGCGTTTTTCAATTCTTGGCAATGCACCATATTCAGACTTTTTGCCGATTATCTGCAACATCTTTTTAGGAGAGTGCATTTCGGTTAACTCAACATAATCTCCGTCAGGCTCGGTAAGCATATTTTTGAAATATATTTTATTGCCATTCGCAAGATAAACCAGCGGAATCTGTCCGGAAAACCATAAAGGATACCAGCTTTGCGGATTTTTAGAATACGCTTCTGCTTGTGCTGCAACGATATCGCCCAGACTGTTTTCCTCTTTTTTTGCTTCAACGACAGCAATAGCTTTATCATCTACAAAAAGCAGATAGTCACTTTCTTTGTTTCCCCGCATTAAAGCTTCTTTAACCGCCAATGCGTTAGATGGAATATACTCATCACGAGAAACAATATCCCATCCGGCGTTTTTCAATTTCTTATCTATTTTAACTCTTGCCTTTTCTTCGGGTGTCATAAACTGACCTCCAATACAGTTTTGTTTCCGATAATAAAAAATTATCGGAAGTTATGTGGTAAAAAATTATTTTGTAAATTCAAGAATATCATCCACTCCGCAATTCAAAGCAACACAAAGGCGTTCAATGCTTTCCATGGAGATATACTGGTCTCGTTTCAAACGAGTAATAATATTTGCACTGACCCCGGCTTTTTGAGCAAGCTGGGCGTTCGTAATTTTTCGATCAATCAACAAGTGAAAGAGCTTATCATATTTAACAGCCACCAACTTCACCTCCGACAATAATTCAAAATTATCATATCACAAAATCGTGAATATTTCAACAAGAATTGCTGATTCTTTACGCTTGTAAATGCCTGCCTCAACCGGCGGGTAAATTTATTTTGCATTTTTAGAATTACTGTTCCCCAATACCCTGTCCTGTCTGGTTTTATATATAGCGAGGAGCGTTGATGTTGAGCATTAATAAAAAATTAATATCTATAAATTCATATTGATAAATTTAGTCTCGTGTGGTACAATAATGTTGCCAACAAATTACAGTTTAATATTTATACTATTTATGCATATTCAGATAAGTTTATGGGGATAGTGTTTTTGTTTACGGTAAAAACACTATGCTCTATACGGCTATCCCTTCATTATCTGATATGCAAGAGATTTATACTGTAATTTGTTTGGCGACAATCGGAGCGATGTGTTTTATGTGCGTATAACTTCGGTTGTACGCACTTTTTTATTTTGTAATAATTTTAATACAAAAGGGGGGCATGCATTATGACTGACAGACAGTGGCTTTCTGTAATCATCCCTGTCTATAATGGAGAAAAATACCTGGAGGGCTGCTTGAAATCAGTCCTGAAACAGTCGTTTCGGGACTTTGAAGTGATCGTGGTAGACGACGGCTCGACAGACGGCTCGCTTGCGATTGCACGGAATTTTGCCGAAAAGGACGGACGCGTGCGTGTGTTTCATAAAGAAAACGAGGGGAGTTTGCAGACGCGGATATTCGGTATGGAGCACGCACAGGGTGAATATATCCTGCAATGTGATGCAGATGATTATTATGTCAAGGGTGCATTTGCGGTGTTATATGAAAAGGCACAGGATAATGAGTACGATTTAATTCAGTTTGGATATAAAAAGAGATATAATCATTTGATAATTTCTGGCAACGCTTCCGATGATAGCATGACCGCGGACACGCAGACGTTTGCGGCGATGCACTATCCCGCATTGTTCTGTAACGGCTACGCATCCTCGCCACTTTCTATGTGGATGTGGAGAAAGCTCTATCGCCGGACGCTTTTATGCGGGTTGCCGCCGTCGAATACGGTGCCGCGCGTAATATGGGGAGAAGACACCATTCTCAATCTGTACATGTTGCAGCATTGCGGCAGGGCGTTGTTTATAGACACGCCTCTATATGTATATCGTGTGTTCGCCGGCAACACCAACAAATTTCTGCCGACGCGCATACGCGATATGAATTACCGTAAAGCAGTACAGCGACAGTTTCTGAAGCAGTGGGGCGGGTCGGAGGATCAACCGATATGGGGTGGATGTGTGTCGCAGCTCTCAAGCTGGCTGTTTTGGTATGTGAAGCAAAGCATTCGGTATCAGGATGAACAGAGTGCCAAAAAGCTGCTGGAGGAGGCGTTTACTCTGTCCAGTTATGAAATGGCGCGTGATTATTTCCGGCGGCATCCGTCGCAGCGGCAGGAGGACAGGTTGATCGCAGCGTTTGATATCTCTCAGTACATGAAAGAGGCACGGCGAGCTGCTTTGAAGAAACCACATTTTTCGGATCGGATTAAAACTGTATGTAAACAAATCGCCTATCGGATATAAAAGTAAAATAAGATGGGTTGACAAATGTGCTGGATCAGCCAAAACATTGCACAATTTACAATTCTCGATTTTCAATTAATCAATATAAAATATTCTTCTCTCCCTGCGCGGAATTACCGCAGGATCTTCTCCGTCGATATATCCCAGAGCAAGGTGTCCTACGCCTATATAATCTCCGCTTATACCTGCTTTTTTTAGGATTTCGGCGCCGAAACCGTTCTCAAATTCTTCTCGCGCGCGGTGAATCCAGCACGTTCCGAGACCGAGGTCGTGCGCCTCTAACATCATATTTCCGAGCGTTAAGCTTCCGTCATATACCGCCGTGGGTATTTCCACGGGAGCAGCCACAACAAGGATTACAGGCGCGCCGTAAAACGGGTCGAAACCCTCGTCCCAGCCGCCGATTTTACGGTTTTCATCGGAAATCTTGTCGCGGAAAGCCTTATTTGTAACGGCAATTACAATCGGGGCCTGCTTTCCCCTGCCCGAAGCGGCAAAAACACCCGCCTCGATAATTTTGTCGATAAGCTCCTTGGGGACAGCGTCAGACTTGAACTTTCGGATACTTCTTCTTTCTCTTACAGCTTTCATCAAATCACTCATTATTTTTTCCTCCTATAAATATCATTTCGCTGTAGGGTAATCGGGTAAACCCGCATTTTTTATATACCGACAACGCGTTAATATTATCGTCTTCGACCTCGAGCCTTATTACAAAGTCGGGGTATTTTTCCTTTACAGAATTAATAAATTCGCTTGCAAGTCCTTTGCCTCTGAACTCCGGCAGAATATATATGTCCTCAATCCATATGCACGGTTTCCCAAATTCAGTGCTAAAGCTCTTAGAAAGCATTGAATATCCTGCCGTTTCGCAATTACTTAGTATAATATATCCCTCAATAAATGGATTATCAGAAACACACGCGTTAAAATCTCTGCGAAAAATTTCGTCAGAGCCGTTAGTTGATACTGCCTGTGAACTGTAAAATGTTCTCATCATATCTACGACGGTTTTTTCGTCGTCAGTCAACATTTTGCGAAATCGCGCCATTAAAACAGCTCCCTTTTAAACATTGAATAAGGTAATGGGTTGTCCCTAAAAGACAACCCATTAATAATTTAATTATTTATCTTTGTCTCTGCGGGGACGTCTGTCGCCGCGAGGTCTGCGCGGACGTGACTGGCGCTCCTCATCAGGGTCGTTCTCGGGCTCTAAGCCGTCAACCTCAATGAGCACCGCGCGGCGGCTGAGGTTAAGTCTGCCCTTATCGTCGATTTCAAGCACCTTTACGCGGATAACATCGCCTACATTTACAACGTCTGTTACATTCTTTGTGCGCTTAACATCGAGCTGGCTGATATGGCAAAGGCCTTCCTTGCCCGGCGCAATCTCAACAAATGCGCCGAAATCCATAATTCTCGTTACCTTGCCGAGGAACATTGCGCCCGGTTCGGGGTCGTTAGCAATTGTCTCAATCATACTGAGAGCGCGCTTACACATTTCTGTGTCGAGACCGGAAACAAATACGTTACCCTTATCGTCATCCTCCTCAATGTCAACCTTACAGTCGCACTGAGCCTGAATTTCCTTGATAACCTTTCCGCTCTTGCCGATAACCTCGGAAATCTTGTCGACAGGAATAGTTGTTGTGAACATTTTAGGAGCGTATTTGGATAGCTCAGGACGCGGCTCAGCAATAGTCTTGAGCATAACCTCATCAAGTATATAGTTACGCGCCTTGTGGGTTTTCTCGAGAGCCTCCTTAACCATCTCGGGAAGAAGTCCGCTGATTTTGAGGTCCATCTGTATAGCCGTGATACCTTCCTTAGTACCTGCAACCTTGAAGTCCATATCACCGAAGAAGTCCTCGAGGCCCTGAATATCAACCATTGTCATCCATCTGTCCCCTTCAGTAATAAGGCCGCAGGAGATACCTGCTACGGGAGCCTTAATCGGGACGCCTGCATCCATAAGAGCAAGTGTGGAACCGCATACAGAGCCTTGAGAGGTAGAGCCGTTTGAGGAAAGAACCTCGGAAACGAGACGAAGCGCATACGGGAACTCCTCAACAGAAGGAATTACGGGAAGAAGAGCACGCTCCGCAAGAGCGCCGTGACCGATTTCACGGCGTCCGGGACCGCGGCTCGGCTTTGTCTCGCCTACAGAATAGGACGGGAAGTTGTAGTGATGTATATATCTCTTTTCTGTCTCGCCGTCAAGACCGTCGAGAAGCTGTTTTTCGGCAACAGAACCGAGAGTAGCGATAGTGAGAACCTGAGTCTGACCTCTTGTGAACATACCTGAGCCGTGAACGCGCGGAAGAATACCTACCTCGGATGCGAGAGGGCGTATGTCGTCCATACCGCGTCCGTCTACGCGCTTCTGCTCGTCGAGGAGCCAGCGGCGCACAATGGTCTTCTGCGTTTTATAAAGGCATTCGTCAATCTTTTCCTCTGACTCAGGATACACCTCGTCAAACTTCTCATGAACAGCCTCGTAAATAGGCTTGAGCCTTTCGTCACGTACTGTCTTGTCGTCAGTGTCAAGAGCTTCCTTAACGTCAGCCTCGGCGAAGTTATAGATAGCTTCGAACATTTCCTGATCCGGATCGTTTGAAGGATAGGTAAATTTTTCCTTACCAATTTCTGCAACAATTCCGTTAATAAACTCGATAATCTTCTGGTTAGCCTCATGACCTGCCATAATAGCGTTATACATTGTTTCGTCATCAACGCAATTAGCGCCAGCCTCAATCATAGCGATGCGCTCGCTTGTCGATGCTACAGTCGTAGCCATATCGGATACTGCTCTCTGCTCTGCGTTCGGGTTGATAACAATTTCGCCGTCAACGAGACCTACGGAACAGCCGCTTATCGGACCGTTCCACGGAACGTCGGAAATTGAAATAGCAATAGAAGTACCAATCATAGCGGCGATTTCGGGCGAGCAGTCGGGATCAACAGACATTACCGTACAAACAACGGAGCAGTCATTGCGCATATCCTTTGGGAAGAGCGGACGTATCGGGCGGTCAATTACACGGCTGGTGAGGATTGCCTTCTCGGAAGGACGGCCCTCGCGCTTCAGGAAAGAGCCGGGGATACGGCCTGCGGCATACTGTTTCTCCTCGTAATCAACTGAAAGCGGGAAGAAGTCGATTCCGTCGCGCGGCTTTGCGGATGCTGTCACGGCAACGTGTACAACCGTATCTCCGTAGCTTACTAGGCACGCACCGTTTGCGAGCTGAGTCATTTTACCTGTTTCGATTTTAAGAGGTCTTCCGGCAAACTCCGTTTCAAAAACTTTGTAGTTCGGAAATTCCATTTTCTTGTTCATAAAAATCCTTTCTGAGCACTTGCTCACATTTATATTTTACAGGATTTTTACTACATCTTAGCAATAAAACCAGTGCTGTACCTTTATACAGCATTCGTTTTACCGCTAAAGAGTAGAGTCAAAATCCTGTAATAAACGCAATATAGGGCAAACGTCGCCGCCTGCCCTAACATTTACTTACTTACGGATACCCAATCTCTTGATGATTGAACGGTATCTCTCAATGTCTACCTTTGTAAGGTACTTTAAAAGAGAACGTCTCTGACCAACCATTTTAAGAAGACCGCGTCTTGAGTGGTGATCCTTCTTATGCTCCTTGAGGTGCTCGGTAAGGTCGTTAATTCTCTTTGTAAGTAATGCAATCTGAACCTCAGGGGAGCCTGTATCTCCCTCGTGGGTTGCATACTCGGCGATTATTGCCTTTTTCTCTTCGGGTAACATTATTATTCCACCTTTTTTAAAAATTTGCACGCACACAGGTCAAGGCTGTGAAATTCCGCGTTGCGGCTTAATCCAAAATCCGTGTAACGGCTTAACTTTTGGTATTATAACATAGTGTTTGCAAAAAGTAAAGAAAAATTTTCCTTCAAACAAATAAAGCTTCGGAATTAACCGAAGCTTTTACTTGTCACCTTTAACAATTTTGGTAATCTGCTTGCCGATATACTCTTTCTCTTCACTGTTCATATTCCTGTAGGCTAAAATAATTTGCTCTTCGCTCGGAGAAAGAGATTTATACATCTCTGAGCCTGCTTCACCCGAAGCAACCTTAGCACCGAGTTCATAAGAGTCGGAATAGTTAAGCAGGGTATTAAAATCAACATTAAGAATACTGCAAAGCTTCTTTAGCTTATCCTGACCCGGCTCGGATTTGCCTGTTTCATAGTAGGTGTATGTTGACCGTGAGATATTGAGCATTTCCGCCATTTCCTGTTGAGAATATTTCGAGTTCTGTTTTCTCAATTCTCTTAGATGTCTGCCAAACCCTTTAGACATTTTCTTGTCTCCTTTCCTGTATGAAACTCAAAACTTAAACTAATAAATAGTATAAAATATAAAAATAGTCAAATCAACATAAGTCGAAATTTGTCACTGTATATTATTTTACTTGCATTTTTAGGTGCAGAAGGAAGATTTCCTGTGAAATTTTTTACTATTAACTATTGCAAAAATTAAAATAAAGAGTTATAATAACGTAGTTATAATTATTTAATTGCTGGTGTAGCTCAGTTGGTAGAGCAACGCATTCGTAATGCGTAGGTCGGGGGTTCAAGTCCGTTCACCAGCTCCAAAACAAAAGGGACGTGTTAACGTCTCTTTTTTGTTTTGGGCGTGACGGACTTGAAAGGGCGTTAAGAAAACAGTCCTGCGGACTGTTTTTAGCCCGTAGCGTTTATGAATGTTCTCTTCACCCACACGCCATAACAAGCGAGGTGTAAGTTATCTCTAAACTGAATGTAGTTCACCAGCTCCAAAACAAAAGGG
>CANQOP010000034.1 GCA_947625485.1 uncultured Clostridia bacterium
TTTATACGAAAAAACACACCTGCTTATCGCATGTGTGTTTCTTTCTTCTCCCTTGGCAAATTATCTTAATGATATTGCCCGTAAGGGGAGCCTTTTAACTTTATATTCACTTTGCTGCTGTGTGTTTGGCAAATACACGCAGCGGGAATATAAAAGAATGATAGTGCAGTGTACGCCTTTTGCTTATAAATACTGAGCAGTATCCCTGAAAAAGGTTATTTACTCTTCCATTTGTTTTCCGAGAAATGCCGCCGCGCTCTGTGCAAGCTTTACTTCAGTGTCGCTCGGCAGTTTGTTCTGCTCGTTCTTGAGCATTACGACTGCACCGGTAACGTCACCCGCAGCGATAATCGGGTAAATTACCGCAGCACTGCGCTCAATGCCTTCAATCGGCATAACCTCTGAAACGTCCTCTGCACTCGCAGTGTATGTTCTGCGGTTTTCCATATAGTTTTCGAGAACGCTCGTGATGCGGCGCTCGAGAAACTCCCGTTTTGACACACCTGCCGCCGCAATAACGTGGTCGCGGTCGCAGATTATAGTGGGCAGGTTGCTTATACGCGACAGAACGTCCGCGTACTGACTTGCGAATACAGACATTTCACCTACGGGCGAGTATTTTTTGAATATTACCTCTCCGTCCGTCGCGGTGTAAATTTCCAGCGGATCGCCCTCGCGAATGCGCAAGGTGCGACGTATCTCTTTGGGAATGACAACTCTGCCGAGGTCGTCAATCCTACGCACAATTCCTGTGGCTTTCATATATCTAATCTCCCTTAATTATAAATTTATCGCTCTATTATTGTGCACAAACTAAAACGCATAATGCAAATAATGTTATGGAAGTTTTTTGAAAGAAAAAAATAAAAAAAAGCACACATTTTGAAATGTGCGCTGATTTTAATTTTAAAAGTAAAAGAAATAGAAAATAATTTAATGAATTACTTAGAACGAAAAACTTCCGAACTTGGGATTTTTTGTATCTTTTTCGGAGAGCTTAATCTCCTCAACATTTTCAAGGGGCCAGTCTATACCGATTGCAGGATCGTTCCACATAAGACCGCCCTCGTCCTCCGGGTGGTAGAAATCGTCGCACTTGTAGACAAACTCAGCCTCGTCGGAAAGCACAAGGAAGCCGTGAGCAAAACCACGGGGAATAAAAAATTGCTTTTTGTTTTCCTCGGAGAGCACAACGCCGACGTACTTACCGTAGGTCGGGCTTTCTTTTCTCAAATCGACTGCAACATCATAAACCTTACCCTTTATAACGCGGACGAGCTTAGCCTGCGGGTGGGTTTTCTGAAAATGGAGTCCGCGGAGCACACCTTTGGTCGACTTAGATTGATTGTCCTGTATGAATTTAGCGGTGATACCGCCCTCGCAAAATTTATCTTCGTGATATGTTTCCATAAAATATCCGCGATTGTCGCCAAAAACTTTTGTCTCAACAATAATTACACCGTCAATTTCAGTCTTTAAAAAATTAAAATTGCTCATTTATTCTAAGCTCCTTAATGTATCTGTAAAGTGCGTCCTGCCAGTCGGGAAGTCTTTTAAAGCCGCTTTTCCCGAGCTTGTCCTTGCTCATACGGCTGTTTGACGGACGTTTTGCTTTTGTGGGGAAATTATCGCTGCTTACGGGAGAAACTTTGACGTTTTTGTAGGTATCGTCGTACTCAGCCGCCTGATTAATAATCTCGCAGGCAAAATCGTACCAGCTTATATAACCGCCTTCGTTTGTAGCGTGGTAATAACCGTATTTGTCGGATTTTATCATATCAATCAAAAGGCAGGCAAGATCGGGTGTATAGGTGGGCGTACCGATCTGATCATCTACTACAGTCAGCTTATTATGATTTTTCCCCAGATTAAGCATTGTGCGGACAAAGTTTTTGCCGTTAAGACCGAATACCCACGAAATGCGGACAATAAAGTACTTGTCAAGTGTATTTTCAACGGCAAGCTCCCCTTCATATTTGGTCTGTCCGTAAATATTTAATGGTTCCCGCTTTTCATCAGGTTTCCAGGGTTCTGTACCTTCACCGTTAAAAACATAATCTGTGCTTATATATATCATTTTTATACCGAGTTTTTTGCAGGTGTCGGCAATATTTTGAGTGCCGTCTCTGTTAATTTTTCTGCAAAGCTCAATGTTGTCCTCGGCATTATCAACAGCAGTATATGCCGCACAGTGGATTACCGCATCAACATTGGATTCCATGATAAATTTATTAACAGCTTTCGCGTCGGTTATATCCATCTCTTCGATATCGGCGGCAATGGGTGTATCACCGCGTTTTTGAAGCTCTTTTACTACGTCATATCCAAGCTGACCCTTGCAGCCTGTCACCAGTACTCTCATTATTCTGTTCCTCTGTTACCATACATTTTCTGATAATAATTCTGATACTCGCCGCTGATAATTTCCTGCCACCAGGATTTGTTGTCGAGATACCAGCGTATTGTCTTTTTAATGCCGTCCTCGAACTTAGTTTCGGGCAGCCAACCGAGCTCTTTGTGAATCTTGGTTGGGTCAATCGCGTAGCGCAGATCGTGACCCTTGCGGTCGGCGACGTATGTAATAAGGCTCTCGGGCTTGCCGAGCTCCCTGCAAATAAGCTTTACGATGTCGATATTAGCCATCTCATTGTGACCGCCAACATTATAAACCTCGCCGACTCTGCCGTTATGTATAATAAGGTCAATGGCTTTACAGTGGTCCTCAACATAGAGCCAGTCGCGCACGTTTTCTCCTTTGCCGTAAACAGGGAGAGGCTTGTCCGCGAGAGCATTTGCTATCATAAGCGGAATCAGCTTCTCCGGGAAGTGATACGGACCGTAGTTGTTGGAACAGCGGCTTATTGTCACGGGCAAGCCATAGGTGCGGTGATAAGCGAGTACGAGCAGGTCGGCTCCTGCCTTTGACGAACTGTAGGGCGAGCTTGTATGAATCGGCGTTTCCTCGGTAAAAAATAAATCCGGTCTGTCTAGCGGCAAATCGCCGTAAACCTCGTCGGTACTTACCTGATGGTAACGCTTAATTCCATATTTTCTGCATGCGTCCATAAGCACCTGCGTGCCAAGAATATTTGTTGTGAGGAAGATTTCGGGATTTTCGATAGAGCGGTCAACGTGGCTTTCTGCCGCGAAGTTGACAACTATATCCGGGTGCTCTTCTTCAAAAAGCCTGTATACCGCTTCTCTGTCGGTAATGCTCTCCTTTACAAAGCGGAAATTAGTGTTATCCATTACGGGCGCAAGAGTGGAGAGGTTGCCCGCGTAGGTCAGACAATCCAGGCATATAATTCTGTAGTCAGGATATTTTTTCAGCATATGGAATATAAAGTTGGAGCCGATAAAGCCTGCTCCTCCCGTAACTATAATTGTCATTTTATACCTCCGTCTTGTCTATAAACTTTCCGTCAATTACGTCCTTTATGTATTCACCGTATTGGTTTTTCTTAAGTACCTCGTAGGACTTCATAATCTGTTTCTTATCAATCCATCCGTTGAGATAAGCGATTTCCTCAAGGCACGCTATCTTTCTGTGCTGGTGCTTTTCCATTGTGTAAACAAAATTTGTCGCGTCCACAAGCGAATCGTGCGTACCTGTATCAAGCCATGTGAAGCCCTGACCGAGAAGCTCAACATTGAGCTCGCCGTTTTCAAGATAAATGCGGTTGAGGTCGGTAATCTCGAGCTCACCGCGTGCTGAAGGCTTCAGACTTTTTGCGTACTCAACGACCTTATTATCGTAAAAATACAATCCCGTTACACAGTAATTTGTCTTGGGATGCTCAGGCTTTTCCTCTATAGAGACGGCCTTTCCGTTTTTATCAAACTCAACGATTCCGAAACGCTCGGGATCATCTACATAATAGCCGAAAACAGTCGCTCCGTTTTCTTGAGACGCGGCTTTCCTGAGACGTTTTTTAAGCCCGTGACCCGCGAAAATATTATCGCCGAGAATCATAGCTACGCTGTCGCTTCCGATAAAGTCCGCTCCGATAATAAACGCCTGAGCGAGACCGTCGGGACTTGGCTGAACAGCGTATGATAAAGATAATCCGAACATACTTCCGTCGCCGAAAAGCGTCTCAAACCGAGGAGTATCGTCGGGGGTCGAGATGATAAGAATTTCTCTTATGCCTGCATTCATAAGCACCGACATAGGATAGTAAATCATCGGCTTATCGTACACAGGCAGGAGCTGTTTACTTGTAACTGTTGTCAGCGGATAAAGGCGTGTGCCCGAACCGCCTGCAAGAATAATGCCCTTCATAATACACCTCTTATTATTACATTTTACCATAGTATTATATACTTTATGTTGATTTTAGTCAAATATTATTTGCCGCAGTGCTAAAATATCGTTTAACTTTGGATGTCTTAAAATTAAACAACCAAATAAAAAGCCAAAATTTATTAATAATTAATAAAAAAAGCAAAAAAAATTGCTTTTTATTTTATATTTTTACTTGAATTTGTTAATAATATTTGATATTATATATGGGAATAGATGGTTAAATGGGTATTTTTACTAACTTTAATTAGTACTGAGAAGGGAGATGAACTGATGAGCTACAATTTTGACGATCCGAGGACGGCGCTTGAGCTGTTCCACGACGGCGACGCTGTGCGCGCATATGATATTCTTGGCGCGCATATCGTAAATTGGGACGGGCGCGACGGAGTTGTGTTTCGAGTGTGGGCGCCTAACGCTGTGACGGTTTCCGTAATCGGACCTTTTAACGATTGGAACAATATGAGTAACTATATGTATAAGGTCGGCGATAAGGGAGTTTGGGAGCTTTTTATCGAAGGCCTCGGCAAGTTTACGCGCTACAAATTCTGTATAGAAACGCCGTGGTTTGAGAAGGTCATCAGATCCGATCCTTTTGCATTTCATACCGAGACGCGCCCCGATAGCACATCTATAGTTTACGATTTATCCGGCTATCAGTGGCAGGATTCGGACTGGTTTCTGTATAAGAAGCAAAATCCGCACAAGGAACAGCCCGTAAACGTCTATGAAGTCCATCTCGGCTCGTGGAGAAGGTACGAGGACGGCAATTTTTTCAGCTATAAAAAGCTTGCGGATGAATTGATTCCCTATGTTAAGAATATGGGTTACACACATATAGAGTTTATGCCGATTACCGAATATCCCCTCGACGACAGTTGGGGTTATCAGGTCACGGGATATTTCGCTCCGACCTCGCGCTACGGCGCGCCTGACGATTTGAAATATTTAATTGACCTGTGTCACCAAAACGGAATAGGAGTTATCCTTGACTGGGTTCCCGCGCACTTCCCTAAGGACAGCTATGCTCTCGCTCGATTCGACGGCACCTGTTGCTATGAGTACGAGGGTGAGCGCCGAGGAGAGCATAAGGAGTGGGGAACATATATATTTAACTACGCGCGCTATGAGGTTATCAGTTTCCTCGTCTCGAGCGCAATGTTCTGGATAGAGGAGTACCATTTTGACGGTATCCGCGTTGACGCGGTCGCTTCTATGCTTTATCTCGATTACAACAGACCTAAAGGCGAGTGGGACCCGAACGAATTCGGCGGAAAAGAAAACCTCGAGGCGGTAGAATTTATAAGGAGAATGAACACCGCTGTTCATATGTATCACCCCGACGTGATGATGATTGCCGAAGAAAGCACGTCGTGGCCCTTGGTTTCCGCAGATGTTGACAAGGGCGGACTCGGCTTTGACTATAAATGGAATATGGGCTGGATGAACGATATGCTTCACTATATGTCGCTCGACCCGCTTTGGAGACCGTTCAACCACGACAGTCTGACGTTCAGCTTTTTCTATGCGTTCTCAGAGAAGTTTATGCTTCCCGTGTCGCACGACGAGGTTGTTTACGGAAAAAATTCCCTGCTTTATAAAATGCCGGGAGAGCTTCCGCAGAAGTTTGCTTCTGTGCGCGTTTTCATTGCGTATATGATTGCGCACCCGGGCAAAAAGCTCAATTTTATGGGCAATGAGCTCGGGCAGGAAGAGGAATGGGATTTCAAATCGGAGCTGGACTGGGGACTTCTTTCAGACGAGAACCACCGTATGCTCCACGAGTTTTTCCGCGATATTAACCATTTTTACAAAAACACCCCCGCTCTCTATCAGATTGACTTTAACTGGAAGGGCTTTAACTGGATTCACCACGATGACTACACCAAGAGCATAATCGCGTTCCGCAGAATCGGCAAGGACGGCGACGAGGTTATCGTGCTGTGCAACTTCCAGCCAATGACCCACGAGGACTACTATATCGGCGTGCCCGAATACGGCGTGTATGACGAGGTGTTTAATACCGACGACCCGCGCTACGGCGGCAGCGGGGTGAGCAACGGAAAGGGTATTGAGACCGTTGACATCGCAATTCACGGTTACAATCAGGCGATAAAGATTAAGATACCGCCGCTCAGCGTGAGCTTTATAAAGCTTTCGGAGAAGAGAGAGCGCCCCGTAAAAGAAAAAACCGGGAAGAAAAAAACTCCCGCCAAGAAAGTCCCGGCGAGAAAGATTTTGAAGCCTATTCTTAAAAAATAACCTATACCGGCAACCGGCGTATGAGAAACATAGTCTGCCTGTACGCGAATGTTGCTTATTATAATAAAAACTTATTCATATAAAGGGTATACAGGAGGTAATACAAAATGATACCTAAACAGAAGGTCGTAGCAATGGTGCTCGCCGGAGGACAGGGTTCGAGACTTGGAGTGCTTACAAAAAAGCTCGCTAAGCCTGCCGTTCCCTTCGGAGGCAAGTACAGAATTATAGACTTTCCTCTGTCGAACTGCGTAAACTCGGGTATCGAGGCAGTCGGTATTCTCACGCAGTACCAACCGCTTGTTCTGAATGAATACATCGGAAACGGTCAGCCGTGGGATCTCGACGGTATGCATTCGGGCGTTAACTGTCTCAGCCCTTACGAGGCAGTCAGCGGAGCTGACTGGTATTCGGGTACCGCTAACGCAATTTATCAGAACATCAATTATATCGACAGATATAACCCCGACTATGTTCTTGTGCTTTCAGGCGACCACATATACAAAATGGATTACAACGAAATGCTCGAGTTTCACAAGGAGAATGAAGCGGCGTGTACGATTGCCGCTATCGACGTGCCCAAGGAGGAGGCGTCGCGCTTCGGTATACTAAACACAAATCCTGACGGCTCAATCTACGAGTTCGACGAGAAACCGAAAAAGCCTAAGAGTACGAACGCGTCTATGGGTATTTATATCTTCAGCTGGAAAAAGCTCAAGAAGTACCTCATTGACGACGCGAAAGACCCCAATTCCTCTAATGACTTCGGAAAGAACGTCCTCCCCGCTATGCTTAACGCAGGCGAGAGAATGTTTGCTTATCCGTTCGAGGGCTACTGGAAGGACGTGGGTACTATCGACAGCCTCTGGGAAGCGAATATGGATCTTCTCGACCCGAACGTAGGTCTTGACCTTAACGACGTGTATTCACGCAACCCGATGATGCCGCCGCACTACATAGCTGACGGCGTAAAAATCCAGAACTCTCTTATCGCGGACGGCTGTAACGTTCAGGGTGACCTAGAGTTTTCTATCCTGTTTTCGGGCGTAAACGTAGGCAAGGGAGCGGTTATCAATTCGTCGATCATTATGCCTGGCGCCGTGATTGAGGAAGGCGCAAGGGTTGAGTACGCAATCGTTGCGGAGAACACCGTTATCGGCAAAAATTCAGTTGTCGGAGCGGACCCAGAGAACGTAAAGGACCGCGACGAGTGGGGCATCACCGTTATAGGCGATAACCTCAGGATAGGCGATAATATTGTTGTACTGCCCAAGGCTATGATTGACAAGGATTTGGAGGTAAGCGAATAATGAGAAGTAATAACGTACTCGGAGTAATTTTCTCCAATTCCTGCTCGTCAACTCTCACCGAGCTGACCGCTCACCGCACCACCGCCAGCGTGCCTATCGGCGGGAAGTACAGAATGATTGATTTTGTGCTTTCAAATATGGCGAACTCCAACATTAACAATGTCGGTATTATAGCAAAAAGCGGCTTTATGTCGCTTATGGACCACATAGGCTCAGGCAGCGCGTGGGACCTCTCCAAAAAGCGCAGCGGCGTGACTATCCTTCCGCCGTACGCGGGCATTAACTTTGCAAATAAAGTTGAAACGCTTTACCAGCTGCGCGGTTACTTTGAGGACGCAAAGGAGGAGTATGTTCTCCTCTCGGAGAGCAACGTGATTTTTAATATTGACTACACAGAGCTTTTTTATCTGCACGACGTGAACAATGCCGACATTACTCTTGTATACAAAAAAATGACCGCTCCGAATAAGCTCAGCCCGATACTCACGGTTGAACACAACGACATCGGAAAGGTAAATAAAATACTTTTGCAGCAGGAAATTCAGGGCGAATGCAATATGCTTTTAGGTTCGCTGCTTGTTAAAAAGGATTTGTTCTTAAATCTTATTGCCAGAGCGCTCAGCGAGAACGAGCTCGACTTCTACCGCCTTATTCAGAAATGGGCGGAGAATTATAACGTGTTCGCTTACGAGTGTCCCGGAAGCTGCGCGGTCATAAGCTGTATGGAGGAATACTTCCGCTTTAATATGAAGCTGATGGACGGCGGGCTGAGAAAAGAACTATTCCAGACCGACCGCCCGATATACACAAAGGTTCGTGACGACGCTCCGTGCAAGTACGGCCTTACAAGCTCTGTAAAGAACTCCCTCGTATCTCAGGGCTGTTTTATCGAGGGCGACGTAGAGAACTGTGTTATTTCAAAGGGCGTTCACATTAAGAAAGGTGCAAGGGTCTCGAACTGTATAATTATGCAGGATACCGTAATCGGCGAGAACTGCAACCTTAACCACCTGATTATCGACAAGGACGTTCAGATAAACAACGATAAGTCGCTTATGGGAACTGATTCATTCCCGATTTATATTGCTAAGAAATCGCTTATAAACTAAGGAGGTCATAAAATGAAAATTCTTTATTGCGCTTCGGAGGCCAATCCCTTTGCAGGATCGGGCGGTCTCGCCGACGTGGCAGGCTCGCTTCCGCACGCTCTGTGCCGTAAAGGGCAGGATTGCCGTATTGTAATGCCGCTGTACGGTACTATTCCGCAGGATTTAAAAAACCAGATGAACTTTATAGCAAACTTTACTGTTCCCGTGGCATGGAGACATCAGTACTGCGGACTTTTCTGGGCAAGATGGAACGACTGTACCTATTATTTCCTCGATAACGAATACTATTTCAAGCGCGACGCGCTCTACGGCTCCTATGACGACGCAGAGAGATTTGCTTTCTTCTCTCGCGCTATCCTCGAAATGCTCCCGTACATTGACTTCCATCCGGACATCATTCACACAAACGACTGGCAGACCGCCTTAGTCCCGACATACTACTATCTTTTCTACTCCAAAAATCCCTGGTATGCCAACATTAAAAATATTTTTACTATCCATAATATTCAGTATCAGGGTATGTACGGCTGGGAGGTTAATACCGAGTGCGTGGGAATCCCTGCCTCAGAAACTAAGCTCCTTGAAATGGACGGCAAGCTCAATATGGTTAAGGGCGCTATCGAGACAGCCGTGCGCGTTACAACAGTATCACCGACATACGCCCTCGAAATCCGCGACCCGTGGTACAGCTACGGACTTTATAACGAACTCAATCTCCGCCACTATAAGCTTTGCGGTATAAAGAACGGTATCGACCTCGCGAGCTACAATCCCGAAACAGACTACCAGCTCTACTGCAACTACTCCAAGGAGGATATGAGCGGCAAGGGCGTCTGCAAACAGAAATTGCAGGAGCGTCTCTGCTTAGAGCAGAGATGGGACGTGCCTATTGTTGCTATGGTTACGCGTCTTGTTGACCACAAGGGTCTAGACCTTGTGAGAATGGGACTAGAGGAGCTTATGAATACCGAGAATATGCAGTTTGTAATTCTCGGTTCGGGAGACGAGGAATATGAGCAGTTCTTCAGGGATATGCAGTGGAAGTATCCGGGCAGGCTTTGCTTCTGCCAGGGCTTTGTGCCTGAGCTTGCACGCAAGATTTATTCGGGAGCGGACATCTTCCTTATGCCGTCAAAAATGGAGCCCTGCGGTCTGTCCCAGATGATTGCTCTACGCTACGGCACAATCCCCGTAGTACGCGAAACAGGCGGCCTCAAGGATTCTGTATTCGACAGCGCCGACGGCTACGGCAACGGTTTTACCTTCGCTAATTATTACACCGCCGACCTTGTGGGCGCAGTAAGACGCGCGCTCTGGGGTATTCAGGATAATGAGGGCTGGCACCAGCTTATGTGGCGCGCTATGATGAGCGACAACAGCTGGGAACGCTCCGCGCAGGATTATATTAACGTTTATAACGATACACTTAACTGGGCGTAAGATTTTATTAAAAAGCTCTCCTTCTGGACAATATCATTAATTTAAGGAACAAGGCACACACAACAAAATGAACCGCCCCAAATTGTGTAGACAGCACAAAAAAG
>CANQOP010000035.1 GCA_947625485.1 uncultured Clostridia bacterium
GTGGTTCAAAGCTGTGCTTTCAACAAGCAGGGTACGTGCGCAGCACGACGCGTACATAGGGGGATAGCCCCTATGTAGGAAAAAGTTGAGCGCCTCGTTAGAGGCGGTGAACTTTTCTCTGTGGTTCAAAGCTGTGCTTTCAACAAGCAGGGTACGTGCGCAGCACGACGCGTACATAGGGGGATAGCCCCTATGTACGAAAAAGTTGAGCGCCTCGTTAGAGGCGGTGAACTTTTCTCTGTGGTTATATTATCACAAAAAATATCTATTGGCAATATCAAAAAGATATGATATAATTACCGTAATTGCAGAAAATCTGTATAAAGGTGATTAACTTGAAATTTGAACAAGACAAAATTCGTAACTTTTCTATAATCGCTCACATAGACCACGGAAAAAGTACGCTTGCCGACCGTATCCTTGAGCTGACAAAAAGCGTCGCCGTAAGGGATATGGAGGCTCAGATTCTGGACGATATGGAGCTTGAGCGCGAGCGCGGGATTACTATCAAGGCGCGCGCTGTAACTACCGTTTATCACGCCGACGACGGCAACGATTATCTTCTCAACCTTATCGACACCCCTGGACACGTCGACTTTAACTATGAGGTGAGCCGCAGTCTTGCCGCGTGCGAGGGGGCTGTGCTCATTGTGGACGCGTCGCAGGGTATTGAGGCGCAGACTCTTGCAAACACATATCTCGCCGTTGACAGCGGTCTTGAGATTGTACCTGTTATAAACAAAATAGATTTGCCCTCGGCAGACCCCGACAGGGTAGAGAGGGAGATAGAGGATGTTATAGGCATTCCTGCCGACGACGCCCCGCGAATTTCGGCTAAGCAGGGAATTAATATCCACGATGTTCTTGAAAAAATTGTCACCGATATTCCTGCCCCGACGGGCGATGTGAACGCTCCTCTCAGGGGACTTATCTTCGACAGCTACTACGATTCCTACAAGGGTGTAATTATATATGTACGTCTGAAAGAGGGACAGATAAAAGTAGGCGACGAGTTTAAGCTTATGGCAACGGGTTCTGCTTTTAATGTCGTGGAATGCGGACTTATGCACGCTACCTCTATGGAACAGACAGGCGTGCTGTGCGCAGGCGAGGTCGGATACATTGCGGCTTCTATAAAGTCGCTTTCGGACGCTCAGGTAGGAGATACAATTACGCTCGCCTCAAACCCTGCCGCTGAGCCGCTTCCGGGCTACCGCGAGGCGCAGTCAATGGTTTTCTGCGGAATATATCCCGTTGACGGCGCGAGATACGGAGACCTGAAGGACGCTCTCGAAAAGCTCAAGCTAAACGACGCGGCGCTTTCCTTTGAGCCTGAGACCTCTGTTGCGCTGGGATTCGGCTACCGCTGCGGTTTTCTCGGACTTCTTCATATGGAAATCATTCAGGAACGCCTTGAGCGCGAGTATAATCTTGATATTATAACTACCGCTCCGAGCGTTATTTATAAAATAACAAAGACCGACGGTACGGTTGAGAACATAGACAATCCGACCAACTACCCCGACCCTGCGCTTATCGCATCGGCAGAGGAGCCTATGACAGACGCGCATATATATTCTCCTTCTGAATACGTCGGCAACATTATGGAACTGTGTCAGGACAGACGCGGAATTTTTGTCGGTATGGATTATATTGACTCAGATCGTGTGGATATTCACTATCAGCTTCCGCTCGCGGAAATAATTTATGACTTTTTCGACACGCTTAAATCCCGCACTCGCGGCTACGCGTCGTTTGACTATGAACTGAGCAGCTATGTGCAAAGTGAGCTTGTTAAGCTCGATATTATGCTGAACGGCGAGATTGTAGACGCCCTCAGCTTTATAATCCACAAGGATAAGGCGTATGCAAGAGCGCGCAAAATGGCTGAAAAGCTGAAAGAGAAAATTCCCCGTCAGCTCTTCGAAGTGCCTATTCAGGCGTGTATCGGAGGAAAGATTATTGCCAGAGAGACCGTAAAGGCAATGCGCAAGGACGTGCTTGCAAAGTGCTACGGCGGAGATATATCCCGTAAGAAAAAACTGCTTGAAAAGCAAAAGGAAGGTAAAAAGCGTATGCGTCAGCTGGGTACGGTTGAAGTGCCGCAGGAGGCGTTTATGGCTGTCCTTAAACTCGATACAGATTAATACAACGCAGATATGTGAGAGCCGACCTTAAAACCACAGGTCGGCTTTTTAGCTTAGCATCAATTTTACCGTCAAAACTGCCATAACCGCTGCCGTAAAATCAGCGGATAGTGCGGATATGAGCGTGTGGCGGATTTTTTTGACCTTAACGCTGCCGTAGTAGACCGCAATCGCGTAGAATGTCGTTTCCGTCGAGCCTGCGAGTACGGAGGCGACCTGACCCGCAAAGCTGTCGGGACCGTAGTCCTTGTATATGCCCGTGAGAAGCGCGGTCGAACCTCCGCCCGAAACGGGGCGCAACAGCACCATAGGGACTATCTCCTTGGGAAACCCGAGCGTATCCGCGAGCGGTGTGACGGCATTGCACAAAAGCTCCATTGCTCCGCTGGCCTTGAGCATATCTACAGCTACGATAAGCCCGACGAGGGTGGGCGCGATTTTCGCGAGCGTTCTCATTCCGTCCGTTGCTCCGACTACAAACGCGTCGAAAAGCGGCACGCGCTTAATAAGTCCGAACACGAGTACTACCGCAATAAAAACAGGCATAAACAGTTCCATCAATTCACCTTCTCAACAGCTTTGACAGTATAAGTCCCACAGCCAGCGCGCACGCCGAGCTTATCCACACGCACGGGAGAATGTCAAACGGTTCTGCGCTTCCGTAGGTCTGCCTCAGAGTACCTATCATTGTCGGCATAAGCTGAATTGAGGCGGTGTTCATCACCACAAACGTGACCATATCGTCGGTCGCCTTGCCGCCTTCTGTGCTCAGCTTGTTAAGCTCGCCCATAGCCGACAGCCCGAACGGCGTCGCCGCGTTTCCGAGTCCTAAAAGGTTTGCGCTCACGTTCATGCTTATGTAGTGGAGTGCCTTGCTGTCCTTAGGTACATTTTTGAACAGCTTTCTGAGTACAGGAGCAAGAGCGCGGCTTACTACCTTAGTAAAACCGCCCTGAGAGGCTATTTCCATTATTCCAGACCACAGCATCATCATTCCAGCCATCGTCATAAGCAGCTCCATACTATCCTTAGCTCCGCTTATAACTCCGTCGGCGAGAGCGGTGCCGTTACCTGTTAAAATTCCGCATATGACCGATATAATTATTATCGCGCCGAAAATGTAGTTCATCATAAAAATTCCTCGAATATTTTCGTATTTTATTATTTCTGTGAGAAATGTTGACTAATTTGTCGTTTTTTGGTAGAATACTATTTGTTATTAATAAAGAAACGGAGGGTGTGCTGTGATTTACACCAGTTTTAAAAAAATTGATGAAGTAGGGAGAGTGGTTTTGCCGAAAGATATACGGGAAAAGATTGGGCTGAGGTTAAACGATATGATAAAAATTGACGTTAAGAATGACAGTATTATAATAACCAAGGCGGAGCACACCTGTGTTTTTTGCAGTAAAATTAGCGGACTTAAAAGCTTTATGGGTAAGACGATATGTGAAGATTGTATAAAATCACTAAATAATACTTGACAACTTTCGAGAAATAGTACATTATTATAGGAGAACATTTACCGCTTGCGGACATTTTATGACCCGAAGTTTAATTCTGCACGGCGGCATTGAGACTATAAGGGGTTGATACTATGTCTCGAATTGATAAGGAAAATTACTATCTCGATATAGCTGAGACCGTGCTTGAGCGCGGCACCTGTTTGCGCCGAAATTACGGCGCGATTATCGTTAAAAACGACCAAATTGTTTCGACAGGATATGTCGGCGCACCGCGCGGCAGGCGCAACTGCATTGACCTCGGCACCTGTATACGCGATAAGATGAACGTTCAGCGCGGAACACGCTATGAGCTGTGCCGCAGTGTGCACGCCGAGGCGAACGCGATTATCCACGCTCCCCGCGAGCAGATGATAGGCGCTACTATGTACCTTGTCGGCAAGGAGTACGGTTCGGGTGAATATGTCGAAAATGCCAATTCCTGCGCTATGTGCAAGCGTATGATTATCAACGCAGGTATTCAGAGAATAGTAGTGCGCAATACAAAGAATAAGTTTACGGCTATTTACGTTGAGGATTGGGTTGTTGACGACGACTCTCTCAGCGGTCAGGAAGGATATTGATTGTCTCACTGCTGTCGGTTTTGCATAGAGCAAGCTTAAAATTTCCTTTGTAAACGGGAATTGAAATGATAAAAATATATGTAAGCAATTCAAAAAATATTTCCTTATCGGAATTAAATATTAATAGGACAGCGCCGTACCGACGGAAAAAAATTGAGCGTATTGTAAGCGAAAGCGCAAAGCGTCAGTCTCTCACGGCGGGGCTTATGCTATCCGAAATTTTTTCAAACGCCGAGATTAAAATGGGGAAGTACGGTAAACCGTACATTGAAGGAAAGCATTTTAACCTTGCGCACAGCGGCGATTTCGTGATTCTCGCCGTGTCCGATTTTGCAGAGGTAGGCTGTGATATCGAGCGTGTAAAAGCTCTCGATTATGAAAAAACAGCAAAAATTGTTTTTCACGAAAATGAGCGCAAAATACTGAGCAGTGCGGAGGATAAGCAGAGTTTGTTTTTTGAACTCTGGACAAAAAAAGAGGCTTTTATGAAGTGCATAGGAGAGGGGTTTCATTTTCCTCCGAGCACCATTGACCTCACTAAATATTCCGATAAGGTGCTTTATAAAGGAAGAACCTACTTCTTTAAGGAGTATATGCTTGTTGATTACAAAATTATGCTATGCTCTGAGGACAATGCTTTTTCGGAAAGTCTGTCGGAGTTATATTTCTAAATTGTGAGATAATTGGGTTTTCGTATAGAATTTATTTATGACCGATTTTGTGCATACTCGGATAAGAGTCCAAATTTTAAAGATACATAATATTAGGAGCAAATATGAACAATTTATTTTTAAAAAAATTATCTAATATTATAGTTGTACTGATTGTTATTTCCGTTCTCGCGTCGGGCGCATGCTTTACCGGCGCAGTGCAGGGAAAGGCTGGCGCTCAGAAAAAACCGCTTACAATGGCACACAGAGGCTACTCAGGGAAGTATCCGGAGAACACACTTCAGGCTTTTAAAGGCGCTATGAAGAACGGATTTGACGGAATAGAGTGCGATGTGTGGGAGAATAAAGCAGGCGTGATGTTTGTTCACCACGACTCCACAATTAAGCGAATGACAGGTAAAAACGGGTATATTTGGGATTTGAAACTCAGCAAGAGGGAAAAATATCCTATAATAAACGGTACGAATATAAAAAAATTTAAGAAAAATTCAGTACTTATCCCTACTCTGACTGAAACTTTGGAGGTTATGTCAAAATACAAGGGTTATCTTATTCTTCACCTGAAGAGTACGGAAGGGTACAAAATGACTTCTAAGGGTGTAAAGAAGATAGTACGGTTTATTAACCGCTACAAAATGAAGAAAAGAACCATTATTATGAGCGGGAAACAAGCCATAAGCGGTTTCATAAAATCAGGTGTTAAGGTTGCCCTCATCGTTATGTCAAAAGATGAAAAGGCTTTTAAGAAAGAGATAAAGTGGTGCAAAAATAACGGTGTGAAAATGATATGCGCTCCCGGTATGAAGCAATTAAAACTTCTCGGAAGCGAGAAAAAATATGCAAATTACCTGAAAAAACGCGGAATTAAATTCGGTATGTACACTACTCCGAACCACAACGCATATAAGACGCTTACGAAACTCGGCGCAGAGTTTGCAATGTCAAATACCTATGTAGCCTGATATTTAAAATAACAGACCGACAGTGATTTATTCACACTGCCGGTCTTTTCTCTGTTACAATCCGTTTTTACGGAAGTTTATTTACTAAATGCCGATTGCTATTATTTTTTAATCAGTGTTTAGTATTAGCTTCTGATGGGTTCTTACTTTAAGCCCTTTTCGTAGGACTCGATCATTTTCTTAACCATCTGACCGCCTACAGAACCTGCCTGACGAGATGTGAGGTCGCCGTTGTAACCCTGCTTGAGGTTAACGCCTACTTCGCTTGCAGCTTCCATCTTGAAACGCTCGAGGGCTTCCTTAGCCTCGGGAACTACAATGCTGTTCTTAGACATGATAATTTTCTCCTTTGATTTTTGTTCATAATTTATAAATTAAGCAACTTAATGTTGCCTTAATATTGTGTGTCGCAAATTTAAAAATATATATGGTAATTTATAACTGAATTTTATCGAAAATTGCATAATAGAAGGATGCAAATATCTATACCACGATCAGAAAATTCAATTTTACAAAAGTAAAGAATATATAAAGAAAAGTGTGTAATCTTTTTAAAAATCAGATAAATGATTTTGCCCGTCTTTTCCTTTTCACTACGCTTAACTTTGAAAGGAGGTAAAAATATTGAACCGTTTTTGCTTTGACTTTTGCTCCCAAAGTGTTACATCTTTTTACAATAAGAAAGCAAATTATGACAAAAGAGTACCTAATGTTGAACTGCCCCAAATTGTACGGACAGCACAAAAAAGACCTGTGTGGTAGATATTATAAAAATATTAAGCAACATA
>CANQOP010000036.1 GCA_947625485.1 uncultured Clostridia bacterium
AACTTAACTGTAACACAGAGGTTTTCTATTCGCTACTCTTTTTTCCTTTACTGTAACACATCTATTGTAATCCTACACCTCTGCCTTTTTCTTTTTAAAGCGCGACTTGAAAAACCCTTTTTATTTGTGTATAATAGAAATGTTATATTAAGAAAAGCTAAGATGTCGTATCCAAAAATCAGCGTCCGACAAAACTAAAAAAATTCAAGCTGTTTTTTGGAAATCGGGACACGGCGAGGCTAGTCAAATTATAGGACATACGGAGGCAGACAATGGCAAATAATAAGAAAATGGTCGAGGCTATCACCAGCCGCGACGAGGATTTTGCAAAATGGTATACTGATATTGTTAAAAAAGCTGAGCTTGTTGACTATTCAAGCGTTAAGGGTTGTATGGTTTTCCGTCCGTACGGCTACGCTATATGGGAAAATATACAGGCTGATATGGACAGGCGTTTTAAGGAAACAGGCGTTGAGAACGTATATATGCCTATGTTCATACCCGAGAGCCTTCTGCAAAAGGAAAAGGACCATGTCGAGGGCTTCGCTCCCGAGTGCGCGTGGGTTACTATAGGCGGACAGGAAAAGCTCACGGAGCACCTCTGCGTTCGTCCTACCTCCGAAACGCTTTTCTGCGAGCATTACAAGAAGGTTATCGAAACCTACAGAGACCTGCCTAAGTTATATAATCAGTGGTGCTCGGTTGTCCGCTGGGAAAAGACCACCAGACCGTTTTTGAGAAATTCGGAGTTCTTGTGGCAGGAAGGTCATACGATGCACGAAACAGCCGAGGAAGCGAAGGAAGAGACCCTTCGTATGCTCAAGGTATACGAGGACTTCTACCGAGATACTCTCGCTATTCCCGCCGTTGTAGGCAGGAAAACCGAGAAAGAAAAGTTCGCGGGCGCTGAGGCGACGTACACGATTGAACCTATGATGCACAACGGCGTTGCGCTTCAGGGCGGCACCTCCCACTACTTCGGAGACGGCTTTGCAAGGAGCTTTGAAATTAAGTTCCAGGGCCGCGACAACAAGCTTCATTATCCGCACCAGACCTCCTGGGGTGTCTCAACCCGAATGATTGGAGCGATTATAATGGTTCACGGCGACGACGACGGACTTATCCTCCCGCCGAAGGTCAGCCCTGTTCAGGTTGCGATTATTCCGATTGCTATGCATAAAGAGGGCGTGCTTGAAAAGGCAAACGAGCTTAAAGACAGACTTCAGTCTAAGTTCCGCGTTAAACTTGACGACAGCGACCACGCCCCCGGCTGGAAGTTTTCCGAGTACGAGATGAAGGGTGTTCCCGTGCGAGTTGAAATAGGTCCTAAGGACATAGAAAACGGTCAGTGCGTAATCGTTCGCCGCGATACCCGAGAGAAAACATTTGTCGCTCTCGAAAACCTCGAGGACGCAGTAGCTGATACGCTTCAGGACATTCACAACGCTATGTACGAAAGAGCGCTCAAAAATATGGAAGAAAAAACAAACGTCGCTCTCACCCACGATGAATTTATTACTCTCGGCAAAAAAACGGGCGGATTTATCAAGGCTATGTGGTGCGGAGACAGCGCGTGCGAGGATAAGCTCAAGGAAGAAACGGGCGGTGTTAAGAGCCGTTGTATACCGTTTAAGGAAGAGCACCTTTCGGACACCTGCGTATGTTGCGGCAAGACCGCCAAGCATATGGTATACTGGGGCAAGCAGTATTAAACAGTTGTAACTGATAGTATAACTATCTTTGGAGATGATTTTATGCCTATTAAGGTGCAAAGCAATTTGCCCGCTATAAAAATACTCGAAAACGAGAATATATTCGTAATGCCCGAGGACAGGGCAATGGCTCAGGATATTCGTCCGCTTAAAATAGTTATACTTAACCTTATGCCCACAAAAATTGTTACAGAAACTCAGCTTCTCCGGCTTCTCGGAAACACGCCTCTCCAGGTAGACATTGAATTGCTTCAAATGGCGACTCACAAGTCGAAAAATACTTCAAAACGCCATCTGACGACCTTCTATAAGACATTTGACGAAATTAAGGATCAGCGCTTTGACGGAATGATTATAACCGGAGCTCCCGTAGAGCATATGGATTTTGAGGAGGTTGACTACTGGGACGAGCTGTGCAAAATTATGGGATGGGCTAAGCACAATGTTTACTCAACGTTCCACATCTGCTGGGGCGCCCAGGCAGGGCTTTATTACCGCTACGGAATAAAGAAATTTGAATTTAAGGAAAAACTTTCGGGTATTTTTGAACATAGAATACTTAATCCCCTGCATCCGCTTTTGAGAGGCTTTGACGACACGTTTATGATACCGCACTCGCGCTTTACGGGCGTCCGCAGTGAGGATATTAATAAACAGCCCAAGCTTGAAATACTCGCGGCAGGCGAAAAAGCAGGCGTATCTATCGTCTGCAAGCGCAGCGGCAGAGAGTTCTACATACTCGGACACGCGGAGTATGACCGGGAAACGCTGGCAAACGAATACTTCCGTGACTTAAACAAGGGTATAAATATCAAAATTCCCGAAAACTACTTCCCTGATGACGACCCGACAAAAAAACCGAGAATGGTGTGGCGCAGCTACGCTTCTCTGCTGTTCTCAAACTGGCTTAACTACTATGTTTACCAGAAAACTCCTTACGACCTCGAAGAGCTAAAGAATATGTATGACGAAAACTCGGATAATTAAGATAAGAAAAATCACCGTCTGAAAAGGCGGTGATTTTTCTTTGGAGATTTTTAAAGCTCTGCTTTTAACAAGCAGAGAACGTGCACAGCGCAACGGGTTTATCGGGGATTGACCCCAGCTAAACCAAAGATGTTCACCGCCGTCTTAGAGGCGGTGACATCTTTCTGTGGTTATATAAAAGGCAGATTGTAATTTAAATTTAAATTCAGACAGTCAGCTTTTCACGCATATACATAAGAATTTTCTTCTCTCTGCGGCTGACCTGTACCTGCGTCATATTTAGTTTTTCGGCGGTCTGCGTCTGGGTAAGATACTTATAATAGCGCAACTCTATGATTTTTTGGTCACTCGTGTCGAGCCGCTCTATCACATCACGCAAAGCGAGCTTTTCGGTAAGTTTTTCGGTCATATCCTCACATGGCAAGTCGATTGTTCGGGTTTCCTCATCGCTTTCAGCAGTGAGTGAAATAGGTATCCTGGCGGCTCCGAGCGCCTCGGTTATTTTTTCGGGCGTTGTGTCGAGACACTTCGCAAGCTCCCCTACGGTCGGCTCGTGGTCAAAATCTTTGGTAATTCTGTTGATTTTGAGGCTTAGCTCCTTTAGACTTCTGCTGACCTTAACCGTTCCGCCGTCGCGAAAAAGCTGCTTTATCTCTCCGAGAATTACGGGAACGGCATATGTTGAGAGCTGTAAACCGAGGTCAGGATTAAATTTTCTGACCGCTTTAACAAGTCCGAGACAACCCGCCGAGTATAAGTCGTCGTATTCAATCCCTCTGCCGCGAAACCGCTTACAGCAAGAATGCACCAGAGCGAGGTTATCCTCTACAAGTTTATCGTAGTCGGTCATCTCTGCGCGACTATCTGCTTAGTTAGCGTGACGGTCGTACCTTTTTCGGGCTTTGACGTGACTTTTACGCTGTCCATAAAGCTCTGCATAACCGCAAAGCCAAGACCCGCGCGCTCCTCCTCCTGAGCGGTTGTAAAGAGCGGCTGCATAGCCTGCTCAATGTCGGGAATACCGACGCCCTTGTCACGAATCTTAATTATTACATTTTTCGTATCTGTAATTTTTGCGTCTATGTAAATCATTCCGCTCGAACGGCGGTAACCGTGGACTATTGAATTAGTTACCGCCTCGCTTACAGCAGTTTTAATATCCGCAAGCTCGTTTATGGTAGGGTCGAGCTCGAGAATAAAAGCGGACACAACACTTCTCGCAAAGCCTTCATTGGTGCTTTTGCTGAGAAATTTCAGGTGCATCTCATTTATCACATTCATTTTAACACCCCCAGAGTTCCAACTCCGCTAAGCTCTATTATCCGCGACAAATTTTGCGGTACGTTGGTGATTTTCAGCTCTCCGCCAATTAAACCCACACTTCGATATCGCCCCATAATAAGCCCTATGCCGGAGCTGTCCATAAAACTGACCTTTGAAAAATCAAGTTCAAGCGTGCTAGGTCTTAGCGCGTTGACCTGTCCGTCAATAGAGGTGCGTAGGTTGGCGGCACGGTTGTGGTCGATCTCACCGTTGAGATACACCGTAAGTATTCCGTTCTTATAATCTGTATTCAACACCAATTTTCATAGCCTTTCCGCCCACAAATTAATGGAGATAAAAGTATTTACAGCCTTAGTGTGGGCGGATAAGGCGTAAATGAAAATTCAGCCATCGCTCGTCGCCGCCTTGCGGCGAACTGAGCGGGCAATATAAATTGAAAGGGGAAAAAGTGTGAAACACACTTTTTCATAGCCTTTCCGCCCACAAATTAATGGAGATAAAGATATTTACAGCCTTAGTGTGGGCGGATAAGGCGTAAATGAAAATTCAGCCATCGCTCGTCGCCGCCTTGCGGCGAACT
>CANQOP010000037.1 GCA_947625485.1 uncultured Clostridia bacterium
CCCCGACCATGCTCCTGGTAGAACATGACAGTGTTTTTCGAGATACTGTGGCAAGTAAAATTGTGAATATCTAAATTAAAATAATTGTATGGGTTAATTCCAGTTTTACAGAGACTCAAATTTCAGTTTGTCGGATTTACTCTAAAATTAGCAAAGACCGCTTACAAAAGTGTAGGCGGTCTTTATTCGTGTTCAGATATATTTGATTTTGAACTTTCTTTTCTTGGCTGAAAGCACCTTGCAAAGAATATCATCTACTGCGTCCGTGTATCTGCCTTGTGCTATCAGGCTGTTCTTCAAACGGATAAGTGATTGCAACACTTTACCGCAATTATATAATAATAAAGGACATAGAGGTAGTGTGCGATTGTCGCTTGACCACCCCTAAATGAACGAATTAACAGGGTAACAACCGCCTTGTCCATTAGCAAAAATTTTTTCCGTTTTTTTCTTCAATTAGCAGAGAGGGCATTTTCATTAGCAAAATAGCGAAAATCCTGCTAATTTTTATTAGCAAGCCGTCCACCTGAAAGGCGGACGACATTAGTCCTAATTTCCATTAGCTGACGGAGATTTTGCTAATGAAAATCTGTGACTTTTACGATTTTTCACTTTTTCCGTAAAAATGAAAAAACGCCGGAAACCCTTGATTTTACTGGGTTTTCCGGCGGAGTTTTTGGCGTTCCCGAGGTGATTCGAACACCCGACCTACCGCTTAGGAGGCGGTCGCTCTATCCAGCTGAGCTACGGAAACATCTTTAAAATCTATTCAATTTTAGTCTTAAACTTACTCAATGTCAATCGCCTTTGCCCGAAAGGCGGTCGTTATAACATATTCTTAGGAGGCGCACGCTCTATCCTGCTGAGCTATTGGCGCTTATGACCTTGTATATTTTATAATATGCCGTCCCTTTTGTCAAGATGTAAAAGCACCTCGAGCTTTTACCCGAGGTGCTATTTTTATGAAAGAGGAGATAGTATAAAATGCAGTTTTATTATAAATTTTATCTCAACGATAACTGTTAATACAGTTTTTATAAACTTTTAGTTCTCCGTTACGTTTCCGATGTCAATAATAGAGCCGCCATTTCCCGTAACCTGAGGCATTTTGCCGTTCCACTTCTCAATTTTCTTGTTTTCGATAATTTTATCAGTGAGCGACTTGCTTATGGTTTCGTTTGCCTTTGCCTCGGCGTCAGCCTTGATTTTCACCGCTTCAGCCTCAGCCTCTGCGTTGGTAATTGCGGTTTTCTTCTCGGTTTCAGCCTTTAGAAGTTTCTGCTGTGCAACCTGCTTTTCCTCAATCGCGGTAATGAACGCCTCGGAAAAATCGAAGTCAATGATATTGACGTCGGTGATGTAAAGTCCGATTTCGTTAAGCTTGTCATTCAAGCCTTTTACAAGACCGTCGGAAATAAGTTTACGGTTAGTTACGCTCTGCTCGGCTGTGTATTCAGCGGTAATCGCCTTGAGAACTTCGTTTACGGCAGGCACAACCAGCACGTTCTCATAGTCTGCGCCGATATTCTTGTAAATGCTGTAGCTTTTATTGGAATCAACGCGATAGTTGATTGCGAGTACGGTCTTAACGCTCTGCAAGTCTTTTGAGAATGCTTCTGTATTTACTTCGAGCTTTTGAATACGGTTATCAATTTTCTCGACCGTCTGTATGAACGGAGCCTTTAAGTGAAGACCCTCCTGCAAAACACCGTTCTGAACCTTACCAAGCGTTACCACAACGCCCGTGTGACCCGGCTGTACGATGGTAAAGCTTTGAGAGCCTATAATTGCGGCGGCAATCACTACTACAATAGGTATAATAATTCTTTTCCATTTAATTTTGTTTAAATTGTTTGTTTCCATAGTTTTGTTACTCCTTTATTTGGTTAAATATTTTTTCTGCTTGTCTTTTGTATTTGCCCGCCGTGTATGCGCAAACCATAACGGCAAGCGCGTTTTCAAGGCGTCTCTTATGCTCTTCGGGAGCGTCATAGCTTTCTGTAACAGACTTAACGAGCACAGAAACGCTGTCAATGGTTGGAGCGGCGTTATCGGTCCTCGAAATAGCTTCGCACAAATAGCCGTACAATTTCTGCTCGGAAATTATATCATCGCTTTCGTCGTCGGTATCGCCGTTTACATAGGTCATTAGTTTGCCGATATTATCGAGTTTCATACAGTCGCGCAGGGAGGAGATGAGAAGTATTCGCGCGATGTGTCTCTCCCGATATTTTTTACCTACGGGACGCGGTACAAAGCGCCGCCTTACCCAGTTTTGTATGGTGGACGGCTCAAGGTCCGTAAAATTACATATCTGACCAAGGGTCAGTCCGTTGGAAGCCGCAATTAATTGAGAAAGCGCCGTGAGAGTGTTTGAATTGTATGACATATTTGTTCCCGGGGCAAGACCGTTCAACTTTGGGACACCGTCCTTTTTTAAGTTTATATGATTGTATCATATTGTCAAATGATTGTCAATGGTAATTATATGATATTTTAAAATTGTTTTATGGAATGTATTGACAATTATATCGGCGTGTGATATAGTTACATTATCCGATATATCACTGAACGATATATCAAAAAACGTAATTATTTAGGAGGTGTTACTATGGGGAACGCAAAAATTCAGCCGCTTACAGAGTCGGTATTCTACATTCTGCTTTCGTTGCAAACCCCGCTGCACGGATACGGAATTATGCAGAATGTGAAATCACTTACGAACGGCAGAGTCAGTCTCGGTGCAGGTACTTTATACGGAGCAATCAATACGCTGCTTTCAAAAGGATTTATAATTGAAAGTAGGGCAGACCCTGCAAAAAAGGACTACATTATCACCGAAAAGGGTAGAGAGGCGCTCAAAAACGAAATGGGGCGTCTCAGGGAGTTGGTCGCAAACGGAGAAAAAATACTGGAGGTCAAAAATGAAAGATAAAATTACTAAATGTAGAAGTTATTTTGATTTTGACAAGGAAATTAATTATATTAATAAAATGAACAAAGAGGGCTGGAAGCTCGTATACATAAAGGCAGGTATTTTTTATACCTTTGTGAGGACTCAGCCTGACGAGTACACTACAATTTTACACGCTGATAAGAAGGAAAACCTTGCGCGTGTTGCGGCGTTTGCGGCTCAGTGCGGATATGAAAATATTCCCCATACTATGGACGGTGTGGGTGACATTATGTATCTAACCGGTAAAAAGAGAGAGGTCTCTGACGATTTTGTAACAGATAATGAGTCGAAGCTTACAGTAAGTAAAATTATGCTTAACAAGTATAGAATTTTTACGTTAGCGTTTGCAGTATTAACGGCTTTGTTCGCAGTTTTTGCGATGGGCTACTGGTATTGTTATTATAACTTCCACCTTATATACTGCTTCAGATATAATATTGTTCCTTCAGCTGAATACACGACATTTGCCGTAATATATGCCGTATTAGTGATTATATGTTTGTTAATGTTAGGTGTGATACTTAAAATTAAACGCCGAGTTAAAAGCAAGGTGAAAAGGCTCAGGGAAGAAATGAGTATTTATGAATAACATTTTTTATAATAGGAGGGGCGAATATGAAGCTTAAATTTAAGAAGGGCTTTGACGGGGACTTGTCAAAGCTTCCAACGAGGGAGGTTAAAGGCTCTACTGTATTCAGAGAGCCTGAGAGTATAGAAAAGCTAAGTTTGATAGCAAATGTATTAGGTTTTGTGGTGGGAATAGTTGCTCTGGTTCCTGTGATTATTATGGCGTGAGGTTTGCTATGCATACTCGAAAATCCTCGCTTATTTGTTCATTTTATTATAGGTTGTATTCCGACAGTTGTGTCTATGCCGATACACGAGGTGCTCCACGCGCTATGCTTTAAGGAAGAGGTTGAGTTCTACACATATCTCAGAAAAGGTTTAATGTTCGTAGTCGGTACGGAATCGATGAGCAAAGCCAGATTTATATTTATGTCAATGTTTCCGAATATTGTGTTTGGCTTTATACCGTACATACTGTTTTTTATCTTTCCGTCACAGTTTTGGCTCGGAATATGGGGCGCTCTGTGCATAAGCGCAGGAGTAGGAGACTATATAAACGTGTTCAACGCAATAACACAAATGCCTAAGGGTAGTCTCTGCTATATGAACGGAAACAGGTCATATTGGTATATACCTTGACAATGCGCAATTTGCAATCAATAATGGGTGATAATACGAAAAAACTCAGTAACAATAAGTTTCTGAGTTTTTTCGCATAACAATCTTTCAGTTGTGTCTGTTTAAATTTGTATTTGCTTTCAAGTATGCAGCTATACGTCAACCGTAAACAATTCTTGCTAATTTATAATTGCGCATTGCGAATTAAGAATTGCGAATTGTTAGGGCGGAGGACAAGTATGTTAGTATTATGATAAAACAACATCTCGCCTGTTGGGGCGTGTTAAGGAATTAAGGCGTTCATAAACGCTCCTCCCTAAAAATCGTCCACAGGACGATTTTTTTAACGGTCGGCTTCAAATCC